>DHXR01000069.1 GCA_002413785.1 Mucilaginibacter sp. UBA5151 | reverse complement strand
GCAGCGGCTGGACTGGCCGTTACCCGCTTCTAACGGCGGGTTGCGGACAGGACAGAGATAGCTGCTGTGAGGAAATAACTATGAACGCAAAAAGCATGACAGGCTTTCCCCGACGGCTTCTATCAGCCGGTCGGGGCGTGAAGCTTTTACCTTTGCCAATAAAAAAATAAACACATCAAAGGTAAATGGTGAACGGCCTGGCGTGATTTTTTGCTGAATAGTTATTTACGAACGCCTTTAAACCTGTGAGCGTCGGCCTTGTGCGGTCGGCCGAGCGTATAGATGTTGGTAATGGTTTAGTCCTGGATAAGAGATTAGGCGGTATCCTTTTGAAAAATCGCCTTTTCCCGGACGGGTAAGCATGCTTTTCTATACGGTAAGCATGCTTTTCCAAAAACATTAAAAAAAAAAGAAATTTAACTGTAAACATAAAAAGGGATACTAAATATATAGCACCCCTTTTAAGTTTTTACTGATAGCGACATCAGTAAACAAATGTAACAATTTAAAATTGATTGAAAAACCCCTCGAATTGCTACCAATTTTGCTACCAAAAATAATTACTACCAATAAAAAAGCCCTATACATAACGTATAAGGCATATTTTACATTTGGTACGCGGTGAGGGAGGGATTCGAACCCTCGGTACAGTTTCCCGTACGTCAGTTTAGCAAACTGATCCTTTCGGCCTCTCAGGCACCTCACCATATTGCGGCCCATCGGACCATTATCATATTAAACCCCTTTTTTCGGGACTGCAAATATAGCAATTCGCCTAAGCCGTCAAAAAAAAATTTCAGTTATTAGTTGATTGATTGATTAAGTGAGTGGTAATGAGGAGTGAATAGTGAATGGTGAGTAGTGAGTGGTGACAATTAGTGGTCAATCTCTGGTGCAGGGCCTCATATACTCCTCTCACCATTCACTACTCCCTACTCACCACTCACCTCTCACCCCTAATAATCTATCCTCACATGATAAATGCTCATCAGCATCCGCTTAAATATTGATTTTATGGTTTCAATATCCTTTAGCGTTATGTTACTGTCCTTTAACTGGTTTTGGTCGAGCTTGTATTTTACAATGCGGTCAACCAGGTCGTTGATGGATTTTTCATCCGGTTCTTTTAGGGAGCGGGATGCAGCTTCAACCGAATCTGCCAGCATCAAAACACCGCCTTCTTTTGTAAAAGGGATCGGGCCGGGGTACCTGAATGTATTTTCATCAACAAATTTTTCAGGAAAGTTTTTCAGGAACGACTGGTAAAAATAATCAACCCTGGTGTCGCCGTGATGGGTACGTATAAAGTCTGTAACAATTTCAGGAAGGTTTGCCTTGCGTGCCATTTCAATCCCTTTACACACATGCCTTATAATGATCTGGGCGCTTTCCTGGTAGGGCAATTTATCGTGCGGGTTAAAACCCGACTGGTTCTCAATAAAATACAATGGGTTCTCCATTTTACCGATATCGTGGTATAATGCCCCAGCCCTTACCAGCAAGGCATTACCGCCAATGGTGTATATGGCATTTTCAGCAAGGTTGGCAACCTGTAAGGAGTGCTGAAATGTTCCGGGGGCGCTGAAGGCCATTTCCCGCAGCAAAGGGGCATTGGTATTGGTTAATTCAATCAGTGTGATGTCAGAAGTAATGGCGAATACTTTTTCAAAAATATAAATGAGCGGATAAGCCAGCAAAGTAAGCAACACGCTTACAATAAAAGGAAGGAAATCCATAAAGTCGATACTCTTTACACTGCCTTCGCGGATAAATGATATCCCTATAAAGGCGACAAAATAAGTAAAGGTGATAATGAGCGCCGAAATAAGGAATTGTTCGCGGCGTATAAGGTTTTTTATACTATAAATAGAAGCCATACCAGCCGTAAGTTCAAAATAAGCAAACTCAAAACTGTTTGGAACGAAGAAACCCGCCATCAGCACCACCAGCAAATGTATATTTAAAGCCAGGCGGGTATCAAACAATATACGGATGATGATCGGCACTATACAATAAGGTATATAATACAAATTGGGCAGCTGCAATTTTATAGCCATTGATAAGGTAAACAGCATGGCAGTAACAACCAGCAGTATTAAGCTAATCAGGCGGTTGTCGTCATAAATATCTTTACGAAAAAGGTACAGGAACACCATCAGCAGGATAATGGCAACAGATACCAATAAAAACTGCCCGGTTAAAACCAGCCTGGGGTCGCCTGCCACCCTGGAGTTATCTTCAAAGGCTTTTTTAAAGGATTGCAATTTCTGATAAACCTCATCGCTCACCACCGATCCTTTATTAACAATAACCTCCCCTTTCTGCACCATTCCGCGGGAAGTTGACAGCCCCTCAACTACCTCCCTTTCAAGCCGCGAGGTTAACTTATTATCAAAATTCAAATTTGGCTGCAGCACGTTCCCTAACAAATCTATCAAAAAGGGTTTGTCCAGGTCATTGCGGCCGCTTAATACCTGGCTGCAATAAGCCAACGCCCTTTGTTTAGTAAACAGGTCGGCGGTATTTTTATCGGCCTCAACGTTTTTGTTTAATATCGTTATTGGGTAGTCCGCTGCATTTTGCTGGTATTTAGGGTTAGGGCTTAAAATACCTCTTGCATAAATCTCTTTCAACAGATCATCCCCTGCTTGTATATACGAAGCTTTTTTGCTGTCTTTGAGTCCGGCGCTATGCCATTTTATTTCGAGGCTGCTTTTAAATGCTTCATGCATATCGCTTTCAATACCGTCATCCAACTGGTATATCGGGGTCACGCTGGCCAGTGCAGTGTTTTTATCGCTTTCAATTTCGGCCCCGGTTTTTAGTATGGCGAAATTATAGGGCGATATCAGTTCTTTCTGGTTCCATATCCGCCCTTTTGCAATATCATAAGTAAATTTTGCCTGCTTCGGAAGCGTAAAAACAATTACGCAAATACTTCCCAGCATCATTAAAAATTTAACATTGCGCGAGTATTTGCGCAGCAGCGCCTTTTGGCGCGTTGAAGATAATTTTGCCATTGATGTATTAATCCCCTCAAAATTAATATAAGTTTCCGTCATCCGCAGTTTTTCTTGCTATTATCAAATTCAGAAGCACCGACGGCCAGATAGAATATCTGCTGCAACAAGTTTTGAATGAACGTAAAAAAAGCAGTCGTAAAAAAAAACCATAGATTTGCATTCCAATTTTAACATCACATGAAAGAAGTAGTAATCGTTGCTGCCACCCGTACCCCTATCGGTAGTTTTGGGGGCAGCCTCGCCACTTTGACCGCTACCCAACTTGGCGCCATTGTCATCAGATCGGCAGTAGAAAAAGCGGGTTTAAAGCCGGAACATATACAGGAAGTTTATATGGGCAATGTTTTACAGGCAAACATCGGGCAGGCGCCTGCCACACAGGCTGCAATTTTTGGGGGCCTGCCTTATATGCCGGCAACCACTGTAAATAAAGTTTGCGCCTCGGGTATGAAAGCCATTATGCTGGCAGCCCAAAGCATTGCCCTGGGCCAAAACGATATCGTATTGGCTGGCGGTATGGAAAGCATGAGCAATGTCCCCTACTACCTTGATAAAGCCAGGAACGGCTACAGGCTTGGCAACGGGCAAATCATCGACGGACTGGTAAAAGACGGCCTTTGGGATGTTTATAACGATTATCACATGGGTTCGGCAGCGGAGTTATGCGCAGTTGAATGTAATATCAGCAGGGAACAACAGGATGAATTCGCGGTTGAATCGTACAAAAGGTCACAAAAAGCGCAAATTGACGGTAAGTTTTTCGACGAGATCACCCCGATTGAACTGAAAGACAAGAAAGGCGAAATTACTTTAATGGCCGACGACGAAGAACCAGGGGCCGTAAAGTTTGATAAGATCCCTGCCTTAAAACCGGTCTTTAAAAAAGACGGTACCATAACTGCCGCCAATGCCTCCACGTTAAACGACGGGGCAGCGGCTGTAATCTTAATGAGCAAAGCCAAAGCCGAAGAAATGGGCATTAAACCCCTGGCAAAAATAGTTTCTTATGCCGATGCACAGCAGGCGCCGGAATGGTTTACCACATCGCCGTCAAAAGCAATACCTTTAGCCTTGCACAGGGCCAGTTTGTCTGTGGACGAAATTGATTATTTTGAGATCAATGAGGCCTTTTCAGTAGTTTCTATAGCCAATAACCGATTGCTGAACCTCGACCCGGCAAAAGTGAATGTAAACGGCGGTGCTGTTGCATTGGGCCACCCGCTTGGCGCATCCGGCGCCAGGATCGTCGTCACTTTATTGCATGTTTTGAAGCAAAACGGGGGAAAATTCGGTGCAGCGGGAATTTGTAACGGCGGCGGCGGCGCAAGTGCAATTGTTATCGAAAATTTGCGTTAATTACATCGATGAAACAGCTATTATTTACTTTGTTTATACTGGCAGTTGTGCCGAAATTCATTTTCGCCCAGCACTCTGATGAAAACAGAAGTATCCGGCAATTACAGTCGTATGAGGACAGTCTGGTAACACTTGGTAAACAGGTGATTAATAACGATACCGAAATGGAGCGCATTAACGCCAACCAGGCATTTATTAAAACATTGGTAAATGCGTTAAAAATTCCCAATTCATTCCTTTTTCTCTTTGATTCGGTAAAAAGTGTAAGCATCATCAATTCACCTGATAACCGTTTCCGCATCATCAGCTGGCCAATTGTTTTTGATGACGGCAGCTACCGGTTTTACGGTACCGTTCAAATGAATACAGGCGGCAAATTACTGATGTTCCCGCTGAGTGACTTCTCTGCATCGATAAAATCCCCGGAAGACACCGTAAATGATAACCATAAATGGTTTGGCGCCGAATATTACAGGATAATCCCGGTTTACTCGCCGAAATTGTACTATGTGTTGCTTGGCTGGAAAGGGAATACCATAAAGTCAACAAAAAAAGTAATTGAAATACTCTCCTTTAAAGATGATAAGCCTGTATTGGGCATGCCGGTTTTTGAAGGCAACGGAAAAACCCGGAAAAGGGTAGTATTTGAATATACAAGGCAGGCATCCATGTTGTTGAGGTATGTGCCCGAACAGGATCTGATCGTATTTGACCATCTTACCCCGCCTGATCCCAAACTAAAGGAACAGCGCGACACCTACGGCCCCGACCTTACTTACGACGGCTACAAGCTAAAAAACGGCCGCTGGGTATATATAGACAATCTGGACATGAGAAACGTGCCCGATAACCATGACGCCAATTATATCGACCCGAAAAAACAGGCCGAAATTGACAGGGCTATGGCCAAAAAAGAGTAGTGAATTAGTTGGTTAAGTGAGTGGTTGATTGGGTGGATGGTTGTGGTATTGTGGTAAATGTTAACTTAGTTAACCTAATCAACTCAATCAACTGAAATCCAATTCCAGGTATTCAATTTGGAATTAAAGGAATAATAGTACATTAGGGGAAATTTTATGTGATAATAATGTCAGATACACTAACTGCACCCGCACCTGTCAAATCAAGATTTCCCAGAAGTGTCCCGTTTATTATCGGGAACGAAGCGGCAGAGCGCTTCAGCTTTTATGGTATGCGTTCCATATTGGTTACTTTTTTAGTGGCCCAGTTTTATAATCCATCACATAATCCGGCACTAACTACAGTTGCAGAAGCACATGCTAATGAAAGTACTCATTTTTTTGTGACACTTGCTTATGCTTTGCCATTCGTAGGTGGCTTGGTGGCCGACTGGTTTACAGGAAAATACAAAATAATTTTATACATATCTATGGTTTATTGTTTGGGCCATTTGTTTTTGGCAACATTCGATACCAATTTAAATGGATTTACAGCAGGTTTGGTTTTTGTAGCAATTGGTGCTGGCGGTATCAAATCATGCGTATCTGCCAACGTTGGCGACCAGTTTGATGTCACCAACCAGGATCTGTTGTCAAAAGTATATGGCTGGTTTTATTTCAGCATTAATGCTGGTTCAGTGTTTTCAACAATTTTAATTCCATGGGTATATGAAAATTATGGTGCTAAATGGGCATTCGGTATCCCTGGTATTTTAATGGGATTAGCTACCATTATCTTTTTTTCGGGGCGTAAAATTTATGTAAGGGTTCCACCATCGGGTATAAATAGAGACAATTTTGTTTTTATTTCATTTTATGCCTTATTAAATTTAAGTAAAAAACAAAAAGGCCAGTCTTGGTTAGATGTAGCTAAGGAAAAACACAATCCCGAAAGAGTGGATGGTGTTAAAGCAGTTTACCGCGTAATGGCTGTATTCTTCTTCGCATTGGCTTTTTGGGCAGTATGGGACCAAAACCTTTCTGAATGGGTTTTACAGGCCGCAAAAATGAACAGATATATACCTTTGGGTATCCACCAAATTCCTTTCTTCAAACATACTTTAAATCTTAATTTTACTATCTTAGCCGGCCAGGTACAGACCTTTAACCCTATTTTTCTGTTGATATTTATACCTGTATTTAATTATTGGCTGTATCCATATTTAGACAAGAAAGGTTTAAAAACAACTCCATTAAGAAGATTAGGCACAGGTTTAGTATTAACCGCCTTATCATTTGTAATTATCGCTTTAATACAAGAGAATATCGATCATGGTGGTACACCATCTATATGGTGGCAGGTATTTGCGTATGTGATACTTTCAGCAGCTGAGGTATTAGTTTCAATAACAGGTTTGGAGTACGCTTATACTCATGCGCCAAAATCAATGAAAAGTACGATGACAGCCATTTGGTTATTGGTAGTTTCTATAGGTAATTTATTTACAGGCGTAATAAATAGTAATATATCAAGTGGAGGATTTTTCTCTCACTACCTGATAGGGGCAAATTATTACTGGTTTTTTATTGGAATAGTCACCTTGTTTACAATAGCATTTATGTTTATTTCGCCAAGATTAAAAGAACGGAGCTATATTACTGATCCTTACGTTGAAAATAAGGTTATTGCAGATACACATGATTTATAAAAGGAAATGCTAAAAAAATATTAACAGGAAAGTTGCAAGGCCCTCCTGTTTTTTTATTTTTAATACATCGTAAAATCACCTATTTTTGCGCTCTCTTATCTAATTATATTTTAAGTGCCCGATAGCATAGTTATTATTCCAACTTATAACGAAAAGGAAAACATCGAACGGATGATCCGCAAGGTGTTTTCTTTACCACATGATTTCCACGTACTGATCATCGACGATGGTTCGCCTGATGGTACACAAAACATTGTAAAACAACTACAACCTGAGTTCCCGGAACGATTGTTCCTTGAAGAACGGGCCGGCAAACAAGGGCTTGGCACCGCCTACATCCACGGTTTTAAATGGGCCATTGCACATGAATACGATTATATTTTTGAGATGGACGCCGATTTTTCCCATAACCCTGATGATTTAATGAGGCTACGGCAGGCCTGTGTTGACGGCGCCGATTCTGCTATAGGTTCGCGTTATATCAATGGTGTAAACGTGGTAAACTGGCCTATGAGCCGGGTACTGATGAGCTATTTTGCATCGGTTTATGTACGATTTGTTACCGGCATAAATATCCAGGATTTCACAGCTGGTTTTATGTGCTATAAACGTAAAGTTTTAGAAACAGTGAACCTGGATAAGATCAAATTTGTGGGCTATGCCTTCCAGATAGAAATGAAATACACCACCGTAAAACATGGATTTAAGTTGGTGGAAGTCCCAATTATATTTACCGATCGTACCCTCGGCACCTCAAAAATGTCGACAAGTATTTTCAGGGAAGCCTTTTGGGGGGTTATCCAGATGAGGATCAACAGCATATTCAGAAAATATCCTGAGGGATGATTTCGGATTTCGGAATTTCGATTTCGGAATTTTTAATACAAACTACAGTTCATTTAGGTAAATTCGAAATCTAATAATCGAATTCAAAATAAAAATAAATCCGAAATCGAAATTCCGAAATCCGAAATAAAAAACTACATGAACGAAAACCTCGATCCCGACCGCGAACGCCTCTCCCCTGCCGAGCGTGATATTGAAAAAGTTTTGCGCCCGCAGGTATTTGAAGATTTTACCGGTCAGCATAAAATTTTAGCCAATTTAAAAGTATTTGTACAGGCCGCCCGCCAGCGTGGTGAGGCGCTCGACCATGTGCTGCTGCACGGCCCTCCGGGACTGGGCAAAACTACCCTGTCGTATATTATTGCTAATGAAATGGGTGTCGGCATCAAAATAACATCCGGCCCCGTACTGGATAAGCCCGGCGACCTTGCGGGCTTGCTTACCAACCTTGAAACCGGCGACATTTTGTTTATCGATGAGATTCACCGCCTGAGCCCCCTGGTTGAAGAGTATTTATACTCGGCAATGGAGGACTTCAAGATTGATATCATGCTGGAGAGCGGCCCAAACGCACGTTCAGTGCAAATCTCGCTCAACCCATTCACCCTTGTTGGCGCTACCACACGTTCGGGATTGCTTACCGCACCGCTGCGCGCCAGGTTCGGCATCAATTCCCGGCTTGAATATTACGATGCCAAGCTGCTGAAAACCATTGTGCTGCGTTCGGCATCTATACTAAAAACCCCGATCAGCGATGAAGGTGCTTATGAAATTGCTCGCCGTAGTCGTGGTACGCCGCGTATTGCCAATGCCCTGCTGCGCCGCACCCGCGATTTTGCCCAGATAAAAGGCGACGGCAATATTGATACTGTTATTGCCAAATACGCATTAAATGCCCTTAATGTGGACGAGCATGGCCTGGATGAAATGGATAATAAAATTTTAACCACCATTATCGACAAATTTAAAGGCGGCCCTGTAGGCTTAAAAACCATAGCTACGGCCGTCGGCGAAGATGAAGGCACCATTGAAGAAGTTTATGAACCTTTTTTAATACAGGAAGGTTTTTTAATGCGTACCGCCCGTGGTCGTGAAGCTACAGAAAACGCCTATAAGCATCTGGGCAAAATAAAACTGGGTGGTAATCCTTCTTTGTTTTAAGGGAAGAAAGATTCGTGTAAAACTGAAAAGCCCCGATTTTTAACAAACCGGGGCTTTTCAATATGATTGGCTTTGCTGATTACTCAGCAGCTTTTTCTTCTGTATCAGCAGCTTTCTTTTTAGGAGCTGCTTTCTTTTTTGGCGCTTCGTCAGCTGCTGCTTCTGCAACAGGTGCTGCTTCTGCTATTACTGCTTCTGCAACCGGAGCTTTTACTTCAATAACTTTTTTCTCAGCTTTTGCAGGTGCAACAGGCGCTGCATCTTCAACTTCAACTGCAAAAGGCAATACCGAAACATACGAACGGTTGTCTGCTTTCTTTTTAAAAGTTACAATACCTTCGGCTAATGCGAATAAGGTATGGTCCCTGCCGATACCTACATTAAGGCCCGGATTGTGTTTTGTACCGCGCTGGCGAACAATAATGTTGCCTGCGATTGCCGGCTGACCACCGAATATTTTGATACCTAAACGTTTGCTATGTGACTCGCGGCCGTTTCTGGAACTACCGGCCCCTTTTTTATGTGCCATTTCTTAATATCTTTTTATGATCTGCTTTTGGGCGGATCGATTAAACTTTAATTATAATGTAATACCGGTGATCTCAATCTTGGTAAACTGCTGACGGTGACCGTTTTTCTTTTTGTAACCTTTTCTTCTTTTCTTTTTGAAGATGATCACTTTATCACCTTTTAAATGAGACAGTATCTTAGCCGATACTTTAGCGCTTTTTAAATCAGAACCCAATTTAAATTTACCTTCGTTTTCGGCTAACAATACGTTGTCAAATTCAATACTAGCGCCCTCATCACCCTGTAATCTGTGTACAAAGATCTGCTGGTCTTTTGCAACTTTAAATTGCTGTCCTGCTATACTTACTATTGCGTACATTGTTTGTTAATTATTGTTTTAAAATTCGAGGTGCAAATATAGAGGTTTATATTACAATAAACAATACCCCGTTTATTTTTTCTTCCGCTCTTCGGCTGTTCTCAAAACGTTCTGAATTTCAGTAATTAGCTGCTGATTTGCTTCCACCAGTTTTTGGGAACCGTTATACTTTGAGCTGAAATATACCTTTTTACTGTTATGCCTGTAATTGAATTCTATCAAAAAGACTACCGGTTTTATCCCATTGGTACTGAGCGTATCGGAAGTTCGTTCATTTGACGGAAAATCCCAGTAGCCAAGTTCAGTCGCTTTATGGTGAAGGTAAAGTAAATCGTTTGTGGTTAAATACAAATGTGTTTTTATCAGTGAATCCTTCCTGTTGAGGTATTGGTATTCGCCCGAACCGGAATCGTATTGATTAACTAAACTATCCCCCTCGCCGTATTTAAACACAATTGACTTTAATTCCGAGAAATCATAGGGGGCTTCTTTAAAAACAGCCTGGTAATAGCCTACAATTGGCCCTCTTATGAATATAAAAACAACAATCAGCAAAACTATGACACCAGCAACAAGCAGCCTGTTACCCAATACACCCTTGCTTTTGTGTTTGAGTAAAAGGAAAACGGCAAACAGGAAAAGTGCTGCAAAAAACAGGATCAAAATAATGGTTAAACTGCCGGGTGCATTCATAAATTATTTCTGTTTTTCTTCGGCGCCACTTAAAATATCCCTGATCTTTGTGATCAATCCCCGGTTAGCATCTACAAGTTTGGCAGGACCGTTATAATTGGCATCGAACTGCACCAGTTTACTTTTCCGTTTGTAATTAAATTGAATAATATAACGGGGTACTTTTTTATAATTGGTGTTAGTGCTGTCATTATTCAATTCATTTTCAGGAAAGTCCCAAAAACCAAAAATTCTTGCTTCTTTATGAAGGGAATCTATATCTGATTTACTTAAAAATAAATGCTTCTTTATTAAAGAGTCATTTTTATTCAGGTAGGTATATTCACCGGTGGCTGAATTGTAGTAGTTTACCATACTATCTTTTGTGCCGTATTTAATTGTGAAGGATTTAAACTCCTTTAAATTGTAGGGCGCGTCTTTCAGCACCTGGGCGTAATAAATTATACTATATATCAGGAATGAGCCTACTATGGTTGCTAAGAGAAATGTTTTTTTTGATTTATCGGTCATGTTAATTAGTGAATTATTGATTTATTGAATTATTGATTTGGGGAAGGATTGATTTTTGAAATCATGATCTGTTTACTTTTTTGACACTGTCTTTCGTGAAGCTGCCACAATTTTAAGGATTTGGTTTGCTTCATCCGAAAGATAATTTAATTCACCTGGTTTTACAATTTCAGCTTCAACTAAAATTTCCATCCAAAAAGCAGATTCATCAGCTTCCTCAACAACAATTGATAGTTTTGAATGAAATTCTGCCTGCGACCTGGCCCGGCAGGCAGCTCTGTAGTTAGCGCCAACCGATGATAATGATCGGAGCAACTGTCGCCCGATAATCTTTGCCTCTTCACTCTTTGGCAAAGTTCTGAAAAACTTAATATTATCAACAACAAATTTTTTCGTCCTGCTTTTAAATGCCTCAGCAAATTCAATTCTTTGACTGTTTTCCATTATGCTAAAAATTTAAAATTAAATCAATAATTCAATAATTCAAAATTACTGAAGCTCCCCCTCCCACTTGCTTACCACTGCTGTTGCCATGGCATTACCTAAAACATTGGTTGCAGAACGGCCCATATCCATCAGGGGATCTATGCCAATGAGCAGCCCTAAACCGGCTTCGGGGATATTAAACATGGCCATGGTGCCTGCTATAACCACCAGTGCGGCACGGGGAACACCGGCTACGCCCTTACTGGTAAGCATCAATACGAGCAGCATTGTAATTTGCTGTGTTAAGGATAAGTGCATATTAAATGCCTGGGCCAGGAACAGCGAAGCAAAGGTGAGGTACATCATGGAGCCGACGAGGTTAAAAGAATACCCCAAGGGCAAAACAAAGCTTACAATTTTATTATTGCAGCCAAAACGTTCCAGTTCGAGCAGCACTTTTGGATAAGCGGCCTCGCTGGTGGAGGTACTGAAAGCAATCAGCATGGCATCTTTGATATGATTGAGCAATACAAAAACCCTTTTTCGCAACACAAAAAAAACTGCCACAACAATTAGGGTCCAAAGCAGCAACAGCGAGAAATAAAACTCGCCCAGGAAAACGGCATAAGTTGACAATATGCCCATCCCCTGCTTAGCCACAACCGCCGTAATGGCGCCAAAAACCGCGAATGGCGCAAACTTCATTACATAGCCTGTAATTTTTAAAATCACATGCGAAATAGCATCCATGGCCTTGATCACGATTTCGCCTTTTTCGCCGATGGCAGCTGTGCCGATACCAAAAAACAGGGAGAACACTACAATCTGCAGGATCTCGTTATTTGTCATGGCCTCAAAAAAACTACGCGGGAAAACGTGACCTATAAATTCTTTCAGGGATAAGGCCGTCTTATTGATACCTGTACCGAGGTGAAGTTCGGGTATGCTGAGGTGCATCGCTTTGCCGGGCTCAAAAAAGTTAACCAGCAACATGCCCAGCAACAGCGAAACAAAGGTGGCGCCTATAAACAGCAGCATAGTTTTACCGCCAATTCGGCCCACGGCCTTTACATCCCCAACTTTGGCCACGCCAACTACCAGGGTGGTAAACACCAGCGGACCGACGATCATTTTTATCAGCCGCAGAAAAATATCGCTTAAAATGGTGAAGCCTTCCAGCTTATCGTCACGCAAACTATCGCTTGCATTTCGGATCAGCACCTCGGCAGAACGCCGGCTTTTTAACTGCCTGTAAGCAACTGTGGTGCTGTCGGTTAATCCTGCTAAGCCTTTATCAATGCTTTTTATACTTGTTTCGGCTGCATGAAGCTTTACATTAATGGCATTAATTACATATACATTGTAAAAATACCCTGCTACTACCCCTAATACAAGCGCGATAAAAATATAGAGTGTCAGTTTGTTCTTTTGCATTCCCTGCCGTAAGGCTGCAAAAGTAGTGATTTAGAGGTAGAAAAGTCCGAAAGTCGGAAAAGTCCGAAAGTCAGAAAGAAGCTGCAATTTTTTGGCGGAAAAATTGAAAACTTATTGCCACCCAACCCTATCCTTCGGACTTTCCGACTTTTCGGACTTTCGGACTTCTCCCCAACCAACCTAATCCAAATGCGACCTTAATATCCATGTCAATTTCTCGTGGCTTTCCATCAGGCCGGTGATGTAATCGCTGGTCCCGTAATCATGGTATTTTGCAGCGAAGGGTTCGATATTGCCGCGTATAAATTCAATTACGCTTTCATGGTCTTCCAGCAGTTCCTTTATAAACGACAGGCTGTCATTTTTACCATTCGTTCTTTCAGTCAGGTGGGTAAGGGCCAAAAAGTCCTTTAGTGTGGCTGGTGCATAGTGGCCAAGCGTGCGGATCCGTTCAGCAACGCCATCCATAATGCCGTCCAGTTGTTCGTATTGGCCCTCAAAAAACAAATGCATGGCATGAAAATCAGGACCTTCAACATTCCAGTGCGCATTGCGGGTTTTTGTGTATAACACAAATTCATCGGCCAGTAATTTTGATAACTCAATTGCTACAGCCTTCCTGTTTTGTTCGGTTATTCCTATAATAGTTCCCATAATATTTTTGTAAAAAAATTCATAAAACTACCGCAACAACAAACAGGAAAGTATTTTGTTGACTTTTAAATTATTTTACTGAATTTGTGAATGTTTTTTTCATTTTGAGGAAATGGTTATGTTGTTGTTTTGGAGATTAAACAGAGATTTCCATAATCTTGCTCGTATCTATCCCCAATATATCCACCACCTTCACCATCACTTTATATTTGCCTGGTTTTTCATATTCGTGGGGTATAGATGTAAATTCTAAAGTTGAGTTCTTTTTGGTGCGGAAGCTTTGCCATTCGTTTTCAAAAAGGTAATTGCCTGTCCATTTTTCTTCTACTGTGCCATCGTCATTTTTAATTTTGATAATTTCCTTTCGGCTTAAATAATCAAAATCAATAGCCCAGTAATCAATCCAGTCGTACCAGTTATCGGTTTAAGTTCATCCTGGATATGCAAGGTTAATTGAAAATTGTTTTTCCAATCCCTTTCATCAAATCCGTTATCGGGTATAAACGGCTCGTCAAAAAACATTTTCAACCCATCAAAATCTTTTCGCAAACGGTTCAATACAATAATGTTGGGGGCAATCACTAAAAAATCTTTTGATAAAGTACTGTTGCTTTCATACATTTTATGAAAATATGACCATACCAATGTTAACCCCATTACTTTTGTTTTGCCGGCGCCGGTAGCCATTTTAATAACGTAGCGCGTCCAGTTTTCATCAAACATACCGGTACTTACACGTTGCGATGAATCAAATTTCATTAATTCATATTTATCCTTTGCCCTGGCAACCTCATAAAGATAAATGATCGATTCTACCGCTTCACGCTGTGAAAAGAAAAATCCAAATTTAGATTGACCGATCAAATGTTCCTGGTTAAACCAAAAATTCAGCAATGATTTCGATGTTTCAGACGCGCCATGGTAACTATCGTCCCTCCACTTAGCAACTGCTAAACGTATTTTATAAACTAAAGGGGGCAGCAGCTTTTCATAAGCATTTTGAAAAGCATCAAATTGACTTTTAGAAGGCGCCTAGCGTTCGTTTGGTGATAAGATTTTAAAAGGATCAGTGAACTTCATTTAACAAATTGATAAGGAAAACTTTTAAGGAATTCGAATGGCTAAATGTAGCTAAAATAAAAATTGATTACCTATTCAAAATTCTCAACACCGATCTTTCAAATCCACATTATATCACCAACCAAATTCACCCCATCCACCTTGCAAATCCCGAAAAAATTGGCTATATTTGGGTTAACCACCAAAGCATAATCTATCGCTGCAAGACATCCCAAAAAAATATTTTTATCGTTTTTTCAGCAATTTTCATTGCCGTTCTTTGAAATTTTAAGTATATTTGTATGATATACAATGTGTTATGAAAAACACACCCGGTTTTTTTACGAGGACCTAAACGCATTTAGCCCCTCAAACCGCAAAAATTACGAGGACCTAAACGGCTTTAGCTTCTCAAACCGCAAAAATTACGAGGGGCTAAACAGCTTTAGCCCCTCAAACCGTAAAAATTACGAGGAGCTAATCGTATTTAGCCCCTCGTAATCTCGAAAATTATGACGGCCGGAGCGCAGTTAAACCGAAAGATATGGCTACCTTAACGCATTTAACCTCTGTGATCTTTGCGCCTCCTTGGTGAACTCCGTGGTTAGTTTTTTAACACCGGGGCCACAGAGAAGCGTAGAGGAATAGCCAACTTTTCAACATTCCAACAATCAAATCAACCAAAGGCCCCTTTCCTGAATTCTTCAATGGCATGGTGTGCAGCCCTTGCTGTTAGCGCCATAAAGGTAAGGGACGGGTTTTGCACCCCGGTTGAAGTCATGCAGGCGCCATCAGTAACAAATACGTTGGGGCAGTTATGAAACTGGTTCCATTTGTTCAGCATGGAGGTTTTTGGATCTTTGCCCATGCGTACGCCGCCAACCTCGTGAATATCAAGCCCCGGCGGCCAGTGGTTATCAGAAGGGCTGATATTTTTGCAGCCTGCTTTTTCCAGCATTTCGGTTCCCTGCTGTATAAAATCTTTGATCAGCTTTTCATCGTTTTCGTCATAGTCAACCGAAATATTGAGTAGTGGTACGCCCCAGTCGTCTTTCTGGTCCTTGCTCAAATATACATGGTTAGTTTCTTTGGGGAGGGTTTCGCCCTGCATCATCATGTAAATATCCCAGCCACCCGCTTCGGAAATGGCGTCTTTATAGGCGCCGCCAAGCTGCTGTCCATTGGTATTATGCCCCCAGCCTGCGCGTGTAGCCGTATAAAACACCATATAGCCCCGCTTAAAATCGGTTTCCTGCTTATGCACGTTCCGGAAATTAGGCATCATTACCGCCGTTGGCCGGCGACCATAATAGTAACTATCCTCATAGCCATCCATCGTGGCACTAATATTCCCGCGGTAGTTCTGGAAGGCTATAAATTTACCAAGCAGGCCATTGTCGTTCCCAAGTCCATTAGGGAAACGCGCCGAGGTTGAATTGAGTAAAATAAGGTTGGTATTCAGGGCCGCCGCGTTTACAAAAATGATCTTCGCATAATATTCAGTCGCTTCTTTGGTGTGGGCATTGATCACCCTCACCCCTGTCGCCTTGCCTTTTTTATCATCATAAATGATAGAATGCACCACAGAATCAGGCAGTATGGTTAAATTACCGGTTTTATTAGCCGTTGGCAGGGTAGAAGAGTTTGAGCTGAAATATCCCCCGAAAGGGCAACCCCGCTGACATAAATTACGCGCCTGGCATTGGCCGCGGCCCTGGTCTAAATGCACCTGTTTGGGTTGTGTTAAATGCGCGCAGCGGCCGATGATTACATTACGGTCATTGTAATGCGCCATTATCCTTTGCTGCATTACTTTTTCAACAACGTTCATTTCCCATGGCGGCAAAAATTCCCCGTCGGGCAGGGTTTCCAGGCCATCGTTATTACCGCTTATGCCTGCAAAAGTTTCCACATGACTATACCAGGGCGCCATATCATCATAACGGATAGGCCAGTCAACTGCATAATTATCCCTTGCCGGCCCCTCAAAGTCAAATTTGCTCCAGCGCTGCGTTTGCCTGGCCCAAAGCAATGATTTGCCGCCAACCTGGTAGCCGCGGATCCAGTCGAACGGTTTTTGCTGTATGTAAGGATGTTCTTTGTCTTTTACAAAAAAATGTTCGGTGCTCTCGTCAAATGCATAGCATTTGCTTAGCACCGGGTTTTCCTCTTCCACTTTTAGGGGCATGTCGAGGTGATGTTTAAAATCCCATGGGTTTTTGGTGGCTGTGGGGTAATCCTTTAAATGCACCACATTTTTACCACGTTCTAAAACAAGGGTTTTCAAACCGCCTTCGCATAGTTCTTTTGCAGCCCATCCGCCGCTGATCCCCGAGCCGATAACAATGGCATCGTATGTATGGTCGGCATTGACTTTGTAGTTAAATTCTTCTTTTGACATTTTGATTAATTGGTTGGCTAAGTTAGTGATTTGTTGAATAAGTTGGAGTTGGTTGTAATGTGTTGTAATAAGTTGTAAGGGTTGAAATGGGTTACAATTAGCACGGGGATACCACGTTAACCTGACCAACAACTCACCTAATCAACTATTCGCCAAACTTAATCAACTTATTCATATTTTTGCATTCAAAAAAGCGATCCATCTATGCTGAAAGTAAGCGGTTTGTACATCTACCCCATCAAATCATTGCCTGGAATAGCGCTTACTGAAGCCCTTGTAACAGAAAAAGGCTTCGAACATGACCTGCGTCAAAAAAATAATAAAATATTATTCGGGCAAAACCTGGTGCATCATGGCGAGGGTATTGTCGCTGTCGGCGATCAGTTACATACCTTAACTTTAAACCAGGATGAAAGATTTTTGGTAAACGAAAAAGTTTAAAAATACATTGTCATTGAAATTGACAAAACATTTGGTATAATTGTTAAGTATTGTTGATAAGTTGAGTAAGTGAGTTGTTGATTGGGTTTTGTCACTGGTTATTATTAACCGATTTTAACCTAATCAACTTAATCCGACCAAGTCGACCAACAACCAATTTTTTTAACCCATGCTATCAAAAAAAACCAAGTACGCTATTAAGGCCCTCGTTGTTCTGGGGAAAAACACGGATAAACCACCGATGCAAATTTCAAAAATTGCCGAGGAAGAAAGAATCCCAAAAAAATTCCTCGAACAGATATTATTAGACCTGCGGAATGCCGGTTTCCTGTACAGCAAAAAAGGCGCTGGCGGTGGTTACAGCCTGAACAAAGACCCCAAAGAAATATTTTTGGTAAGCATTATGCGTATTACCGATGGCCCGATTGCCATGGTACCCTGCGCGAGCCTTAATTTTTACCATAAATGCGAAGAATGCAAACAGGAAACTACCTGCGGTATCCGCGATGTATTTGTTGAAGTAAGGGACGCCACACTAAAAATTTTATCTGAAACAAGTATTGCGGATATCATTGCCCGCGAAATTACCCTGATCAATATTTAATTTGCCATTTGTAATCAAAAAGTAAAAAGCAAGTTTTTTCAATTAAATTCTACTATTTCCGTATAGTATATATATATTTGTCCAATGGAAATGAAGGATAGAAATTACAACTATAATAAAGCGATGATGTATTGTTGCATTAAAAGCAATGGTTGAGTGCTTTATATAAACTAATAAAGAAAATTAAAGCCTCTTTAGCCTTAGCCAAAGGGGTTTTTTTATAACATAAAATTAAAACAATATTATGCAGAGCTTCAGAAGCGAACTGGAGAACCCAATAGTTGCCAAAGACATCATCGACCTTGAAAAAAAGATCAGGGCTTTTCGTGAAGGGAAGATTCATGATGAAAAATTCAGGAGTTTGCGCCTGGCGAGGGGTGTTTACGGCCAAAGGCAGCCGGGTGTGCAAATGGTGCGCATTAAACTGCCTTTTGGTAAAGTATCTTTTAAACAACTGCTGAAGATAGCCGATATTTCTGATGAATACGGAAGCGGTAACCTGCATTTAACTACCCGTCAGGATATACAGATACATTATGTAAGCCTTGACCGTACGCCCGAACTATGGGCTGAACTGGAGCAGGATGATATTACCCTGCGCGAAGCCTGCGGCAACACCGTGAGGAACGTTACCTCGTCCCCCGCTTCCGGTATTGATCCTTCAGAGCCTTTTGATGTATCGCCCTATGCACATGCTGCATTTGAATATTTTTTGCGCAACCCTATTTGCCAGGAAATGGGCCGCAAGTTCAAGATCTCTTTTTCATCAAACGATAACGATACTGCATTCTCTTATGTCCATGACATTGGCGTTATTCCAAAGATAAACGGCAATGGCGAAAGGGGTTTTAAAGTGATGCTTGGCGGCGGTTTGGGCGCACAGCCTTTACTGGCAAGTATAGTGGAGGATTTTTTACCCGAAGACAAGCTAATCCCATACATTGAGGCCATAGTCCGTGTGTTTGACCGTCACGGTGAACGTAATAACCGCAACAAGGCCCGTTTAAAATATCTGATCCAGAAAATAGGGTTAACTGAGGTATTGCTGCTTGCGGAGGCTGAAAAAAAAGCGCTTAAAGTAAAAACATACCCCATAAACCGCGATTCGGTTCCGGCACCGGTTATCCCGGCTGAAACTGCCATTGCCGATGTGACTATAGATAACCCTTTACGCTACGAACAATGGCTCATTACCAATGTATTTGAGCAAAAGCAAAAAGGTTTTTATGGCGTATATGTAAAAGTTCCGGTTGGCGATATATCAACAGCCACCGCCCGTAAATTGGTTGATGCGATAAAGCCTTATGTCGCTGATGAGATCCGCATCACACAAAACCAGGGCTTGCTGCTGAAATATCTTCGAAGAGAAGCGCTGCCGGCTTTATACAATGGCCTGACAGCCATTGATTTATCAGCACCAGGTTTTGATAGCCCTGCTGATGTTACCACCTGCCCCGGAACAGATACCTGTAACTTAGGTATATCAAATAGTATGACACTTGCGCGTGTGCTGGAAGACGTGATCTATAACGAATACGAAGATTTTATCTACAACCGCGAAATTAAAATAAAGATCAGCGGTTGCATGAACTCCTGCGGTCAGCACGGACTTGCACATATTGGGTTTCATGGCAGCTCATTAAAAGCAGGCGTAAAAGTATTGCCATCGGTACAGGTACTTTTAGGCGGCGGTACCGTTGGCGACGGCGTTGGCCGTGCAGCCGAAAAGGTAATTAAAGTACCTGCCAAACGCGCCACCCATGTTTTGAGGGCCGTGCTTGATGATTATAAAGATAATGCCAATGAGGCGGAGACCTTCCATGCCTATTACGACAGGCAGGGCAAAGATTATTTTTATCAGCTGTTAAAACCATTGGCTGACCTTACTACCCTTACTGATGACGAATTTGTTGACTGGGGACACCAGGAAACATTCGCGACAGCAATTGGCGTAGGCGAATGCGCCGGTGTAATGATTGACCTTGTCGCCACTTTATTATATGAATCGGATGAGAAATTTGGCTGGGCCAACGAGGCCTTTGCCGAAAAAAGGTGGGCCGATGCCATTTACCATGCTTATAACACATTTATCAGCTCGGCGAAAGCATTATTACTTGATAAAAATGTAAACAGCAGCACCCAAACAGGTGTTATCCGCGAATTTGACAACCATTATATAAATACCGGCGAAATAAAACTAAAGGGCAGTTTTAACGACCTGGTATTACAGATCAACAAAAACGAACCATCAGAAAGTTTTGCAAAGGCATATATAAAAGAAGCTGCTGATTTTTTAGATGCGGTAAAAATAAAGAGAGAGGAATTGGTACAATCATGATCGTAACATCAACTGAAAAAACCGTAAAAGAACCGCGTATAACCCTTGTTGGCGCTGGTCCCGGCGATGCCGACCTGATCACCATCAAAGGTATTAAAGCGCTCAAATCCGCTGATGTGGTACTGTATGATGCGCTGGTGAATGAGGAACTATTGGAATTTGCACCCGAACACGCGGTAAAAGTATATGTGGGCAAACGTTCAGGCGACCACTCCTACTCGCAGGATGCAGTTAATAAACTGATGATTGATTACGCCATCAATTACGGCCACGTGGTACGCCTGAAAGGCGGCGACCCGTTTGTTTTCGGACGCGGCTTTGAAGAGCTGGATTATGCAGCATCTTACAGCATACCGGCACAGGTGATACCCGGCATATCGAGTTCGATTGGCGTACCGGCAATGCAAAATATCCCGGTAACCCATCGGGGCTTAAGCGAAAGTTTTTGGGTGGTAACCGGCACTACAGCCAGCGGTAAAGTATCAAACGATGTTTACGAGGCTGCCCGCACAAAAGCCACCGTAATTATTTTAATGGGCCTGCACAAGCTGGCGGAAATTACAGAAATATTTAAAAAAGAAGGCAAAAACAAGCTCCCGGTAGCAGTAATTCAAAGCGGTTCAACCATAAACGAAAAAATGGCTATCGGCATTGTTGATACCATAGTTGAGGTTGTTGAAGAAAAGAAGATCAGTTCACCGGCCCTGATTATTTTCGGCGAAGTGGTATCTTTGCATCCGGATTTTCAATCAATTAAAGAATTTTATGCCATTGTTGCCGAAGGATAACGTTATAAGCAGTATTCAAACTGAAAAGGCGGACGGCAATCCATTGTTTCCCGTTTTTTTAAAATTGAATGAATTGCATACGGTGCTTATTGGTGCAGGTAATGTAGGCCTTGAAAAGCTGACTGCCATTTTACACAACAGCCCGGATGCAAGGGTGACTGTTATTGCATTATCCATTTTGCAGGAAGTCCGCGTTTTGGCAGCAAAATATAAAGGTCTGAAGATTGTGCAAAAAACTTTTTCCGACAACGACCTGAACAGTGCCGACCTGGTTATAGCTGCGACAAATGACGGTAAACTGAATAATTTCATCCGCCAATCGGCGCATGACCGCAAATTGCTTATCAACATAGCCGACAAGCCCGAACTTTGTGATTTTTATTTGAGTTCCATTGTTCAAAAAGGTGACCTTAAAATCGCAATTTCAACCAACGGAAAATCGCCAACCATAGCCAAACGCTTAAAAGAAGTTTTAAATGAGGGCTTACCCGATGAGCTGGATGATACGTTACAGCAAGTTAGCGCGCTCCGCAATTCGTTGAACGGTGATTTCGCTTATAAGGTCCAAAAGCTTAACGCGCTAACTTCCGTTTTGGTTGAGCCAAAACAACCCCTGAAAAAGAACTTTATCTGGCTGATCTGGGGTTCTATAGTGTTATCCATTATAATAGCCGCAACGGCCTTATGGTTCAGGCAACCAGACTTCCGTACCTATGTTCAGGGAATAGACCCCAAATTTTATTACTTCCTCGGGGCAGGTTTTGTATTCGCTTTAATTGACGGCGCTATCGGCATGTCGTATGGCGTAACTTCCACAACGTTCTCTTTATCAATGGGAATTCCGCCGGCTTCGGCAAGTATGGGGGTGCATTTATCTGAAATTATGAGCAACGGCATTGCCGGCTGGATGCATTACCGAATGGGCAATATCAACTGGAAGTTATTTAAACTACTATTAATCCCCGGCATTATTGGCGCGGTAAGCGGCGCTTACCTCCTATCGTCATTAGAGCATTACAGCCAATATACCAAGCCTGTTGTATCATTATATACTTTAATATTAGGAATTGTTATCCTTTCAAAAGCATTTAAAACCGGCGTAAAAAAATCATCCGAAAAAATAAAAAGAATCCCTCTATTAGGTTTAGGCGGCGGCTTTATTGATGCCGTTGGCGGCGGCGGATGGGGATCAATTGTGTTATCAACATTGATAGCAGGCGGCAGGCATCCGCGTTTTTCATTGGGTACGGTAAAACTGTCACGGTTTTTTATAGCCCTGATGAGTTCATTAACCTTTTTTGCGATGCTTAACAGCCACCACTGGGAAGCTGTTGCCGGGTTGGTAGTTGGGAGCGCCATAGCATCGCCCATTGCAGCGAAAATATCAAACCGGATATCTGCAAAAGCCATTATGATATCAGTAGCCGTAATAGTAATATTTATTAGCATTAGGAGTATCGGCATTTTTTTAGGGAAACATTAATAAAATGAGTGATTTAGCAGAAAAAATAAAAAAAGAAACTGAGGGGCTTGGGCCGGTTGAAGCCCTAACCCTGGTATCCGACATATTCAGGGATAAAATTGTTTTTTCAACCAGTTTCGGATGGGAAGACCAGGTGATCACGCATATAATATTTGCCAACAACCTGCCCATAAAAGTTTTCACACTCGAAACCGGCAGGCTGTTCCCCGAAACTTACTATGTTTGGAACAGAACCATGGAAATATACGGCAAGCCAATTCATGCATATTACCCACAGCATGAACTGCTTGAGAAAATGGTAAATGCAAAAGGGCCAAATAGTTTTTATGAATCTGTAGAAAACAGAAAAGAATGCTGCGGAATCCGTAAAATTGAACCTTTAAACCGTGCATTGGAAGGGAATGAATGCTGGATCACCGGCATAAGGGCCGAACAATCGGCCAACAGGCAGTTTATGGAGCATGTGGAATGGGATGAACCGCATCAACTTGTAAAGTTCCACCCCATTTATAGCTGGACTTTGGATGAAGTAAAAGAATACATAAAAAAATACAATATACCTTATAATACCCTGCACGACAGAGGTTTCCCAAGCATCGGCTGCGCGCCCTGCACCAGGGCGGTACAACCCGGGGAAGATTTCAGGGCAGGCCGGTGGTGGTGGGAAGACCAGTCGAAAAAGGAATGTGGTTTACATGAGGTGAAGTAAGTACGAATTATTGAATTAGTGAATTAGTGATTGAGAAAATAAGTACGAATTATTGAATTAGTGAATTAGTGATTGAGAAAATAAGGGCTTCCAATCAATAATTCAATAATTCAATAATTCAATAATTAGTTAAAAATGAAGCATCAGCTGGATTATTTAGATGAGTTGGAGGCGGAAGCCATTTATATCCTGCGTGAAGTAGCCGGTCAGTTTGAAAAACCTGCCCTGTTGTTTTCGGGAGGGAAAGATTCTATAACATTGGTACGTTTGGCCGAAAAGGCATTCAGGCCGGGTAAATTCCCGTTCCCGCTCGTACATATCGACACAGGCCATAACTTTATTGAAACCATTGAATACCGGGATGCAATGGTAAAACGCCTCGGCGAAAAGCTGATCATCGGCCATGTGCAGGATTCTATCGACGAAGGTAAAGTGGTGGAGCAAAAAGGCAAAAACGCGAGTCGTAATGCGTTGCAAACGGTAACCTTGCTGGATACAATTGCCAAACACCAGTTTGACGCCTGTATCGGCGGTGCGCGCAGGGATGAGGAAAAAGCGAGGGCTAAGGAACGTATCTTCTCGGTAAGGGATGAATTTGGCCAATGGGACCCCAAACGCCAGCGCCCCGAGTTGTGGAATATATTTAACGGCAAAATCCATAAAGGCGAAAATGTAAGGGTATTCCCCATCAGCAACTGGACGGAGCTTGACGTTTGGAATTACATCCGAAGAGAAAAAATTGAACTGCCATCCATTTATTTCGCGCACAAGCGCGAAGTAATTACCCGTAACGGTCAGTTAATGGCAGCCTCCCCTTTCCTTAATATGGATGAGGAGGATATTATTGAAAGCCGGAATGTACGTTTCCGCACTGTAGGCGATATGACCTGCACTGCGGCCGTAGAATCGTATGCTTTTCACATTGATGATATTATTGAAGAAATAAGCGCTTCCAAAATAAGCGAACGCGGCGCCCGCATGGACGACAAAGTAAGCGAAGCCGCTATGGAAGACCGCAAAAAAGGAGGATACTTTTGATTTCGGATTTCGGATGTCCGATTTCGGATTTAAATAATAAAAGAAACCCGAAACGGCAAAGCCCTTGAGCACCGCTGAAAAAATCAGCAAAAACGAAAAATGAAAAATCCGAAATAAAAACAAATTCGAAATCGAAAATCCGAAATCCGAAATAAAAAAATGGATATATTAAAATTTTTAACTGCCGGTAGTGTTGATGATGGTAAAAGTACCCTGATAGGCAGGTTATTGTACGATAGCGAATCGATCTTAGCCGATCAGCTGGAAGCGCTGCACCGCTCCAATCGTAAAAACGATGATGGCAGCATTGACCTTGCGATATTAACAGATGGTCTGAAAGCCGAACGCGAACAGGGCATTACTATCGACGTAGCTTACAAATACTTTCAAACGGATAAACGCAAATTTATTATTGCTGATACCCCGGGTCATATACAATATACCCGCAACATGGTTACCGGGGCTTCAAATGCTAATTTGGCCATCATTTTAATTGATGCCCGAAAAGGTGTTATTGAGCAAACCATCCGCCATTCATTTTTGGTGGCGCTTTTGGGTTTACCCCAGGTTGTGGTTTGTATCAATAAAATGGATATGGTTGATTACAGCGAAGAGGTTTATGATAAAATTGTTAGTGATTATAAAACCCTGGCAGCTAAAGTTGGACTAAAAAACGTAAACTACATACCGGTAAGCGCTTTAAAAGGCGATAATATTGTTTATCCTTCCATAAACATCAACTGGTATAAAGGTGATAGTTTATTGCATTTCCTTGAAAACGTGGATATAGAAGTTGATGACAGCACAGCTCATGCCCGTTTCCCGGTTCAGTGGGTGATCCGCCCGCAGACTGAAGAATTGCATGATTACCGCGGCTATGCGGGCCGGGTATCCAGCGGATCATTTAAGGTAAATGATAAAGTGACTGTGTTGCCATCGGGATTCAGTTCCACCATTGATAAAATTGAACTGCTTGATGAAGAACCGGCAGAAGCTTTTGCAGGGATGTCGGTAACCATCCATTTAAAGGATGAAATTGATATCAGCCGCGGGGATGTACTGGTAAATTCGCAATACCAACCCGAAGTATCGCAGCTGATTGAAGCCGACCTGTGCTGGATGGATACCCGTGCATTGGATACCTCCCTTACCTATTTTATACAGCACAACAGCAAGGTAACCCGTTGCCGCATACAGGAAACACTGTACAAAGTGAACATCAACACGCTGGAAAAAGAATACAATGAAGATTTTAAGCTGAATGACATTGGCCGTATCGTAATAAAAACCGCCGAGCCTTTAGCTTTCGACCTTTATCAAAACAATAAAGCAAACGGCGGCGCCATAATTATTGACAGCAGAACTAATGTAACTGTTGGGGCGCTAATGCTGAGGGCTACGGTTGAGTAAACTGTAGCCCAGGTTTTTCATAAAATAAAATTCTCCTATATTTGGATAAATAACCCTTATGCTTACAGTACACCCGCAATATATTAAAGATGCTGACGGCAATAAATCGTTTGTGGTGCTCACTGCCAAAGAATTCGATACGATAATGGAGGAGTTGGAAGATATAGAAGATGTCCGCCTTTATGACGAAGCCAAAAAGAATGATACGGGCAAACGCATTTTGTTTTCTGATTACCTGAAAAACAGAAAACAAAAAAAAGGCTGACTACAGGATAAGGGTTGGCAACTACCGGATTATCTACGATATTTTTGATAGTGAACTTATCATAGACATTATTACGCTGGGGCACAGAAAAGATATTTATGAAAAATAACCAAAATGGCATGCTTTTCTTTCCATCAAATCTTCGGGGCTTTACCGACTTTCGCACCCTTCTCACCGAAACTCCGGTTTCAATTCCGCTTTCATCGCTTTTCTGAACTTCATTACTTTAGGTTCAGATACACCGGCGATATACGGCTGGTCGCCATGCAGCCGGTAATAGCCCTGATGGTATTTCTCAGCAGGGTAAAATACTTTGAACGGAACAACCTGTGTTACAATGGCTTCGTGGTAATGCTTTTCTGAGTTGATCTTTTTAATCACATCCATTAAAATAATTCTTTCTTCGGGGGTACGGTAAAATGCGATGGAGCGATAATCTGTACCTTCATCGGGACCCTGGTAGTTAAGTTCGGTTGGGTTATGGGCAAAAAAGAAAGCGGTTGCTAAAGTGGTAAAACTAATTTCTTTCGGGTTATAATAGATCTGTACACATTCAGCATGGCCTGTAGTGCGTGTGCCTACGTCCTCGTAAGAAGGCCTGATCGTTGTGCCGCCAGCATAGCCCGAAACCACTTTATTGATGCCCTTTAATTCGGACATGGCCTCGCTCATGCTCCAGAAACAACCGCCGCCAAAAGTAGCTACGGCCTCCACTGCCGCCGGTTTTGGCAATGCTGCATAATCATTGTCGCCAGTTTGCCCCATAGCACATCCGGCAAATAATATGGAGCAGGCTGCATATAAAATAATTCGTTTCATATCAGTTTAAAGTTTGTGATTAAATATATGAATGTTGCAGAAGTTGTAGAGGTTGTAATAGGTTGTAGAGGTTAAATAACTAATTTCTTTTCAACCCTTACAACCTTTTCAACCCTTACAACCTCTACAACCTATTAAAACCTTTACCAACCAACACCTCACTTCAACGACTGTTTCACGTGGGTTAATATAGCGTTTAAACCGTTGATCTTTATTTCGTAAACTGTTCCGAGTTGCATGCCTAATTTCCCCGGCGGAAACCCTTTGTTATGCAGCCACTCCAGGTAATATACAGGCAAATCGCAAAGCAAAGTCCCTTTATATTTACCAAAGGGCATTTGACTTTTTACGATTTCGATAAGTATTTTTGAGTCGGGGGTAACGTTTTCCACGGAAGTAAATATAGTGGGATAAACCAGATTCTGAACCTTTTATTTAACAATTTTCTTCAGATCTGCTGTTGTAATAGTAAGATTTACACCCTTTTTGGCCAAGCCTTTGGAAAGAATTTTATCACCTGTCCACAATTTTGCGTCAAGTTCAATCCCAAGTGCTACAAAGGGCGTATCATCTTCATCAACGTCCTTTGTCAGGGCGATTGCCTGATGCCATGAGTGTTCACTGATTAATTCTTCAGAAACAAAATTTATTGCAGATAGAACAAGTGATTCTATTTTGATTAAGTCTTGGGGTCTCAATTTAGAATAAACGGCAATTTTTGGCTCGTACCTTTTTAGTTCTTCTTTGAGAAGTTCGGGCGCAAAGAATGTGAAGTCATCCTGTATATTCATCAGTATTTCGCCGATAGCGGAATGTGGATTTAGCAGGGTACTAAATACAATATTAGTATCAACTACCAAATTCACTTGATAAATCTTTCTTTATTTTCAGCCCACCAGCGTTTCTTTGATTCATCTGCAAGCTTGTTGGCCTCTTCCTCTGTACCCTTACTTTTTCTGATCGCTTCTTTATATTTCAGGTAGTTTACTATCCGCTGAAATCCGGTGGTATCAATATCAGCCGGTAAACGGAATATAATTTCATTATTTGTTCTCTCTATCACCATATAACAAAAATAGTAAAACTATCTTAACAAAATGTGCTAAAAATCGTTATAACCTTAGCTTTACTTATTGAACTTAAAATAAGATTGAAAAATATGGAAAAACGAGAAATAGGCTCTTCCGGAATAAAAATATATCCTTTTGCATTCGGCGGCAATGTATTCGGGTGGACGATTGATGAAAAGGAATCATTCAAAGTACTTGACAGATTTGTTGACGCCGGCCTTGATTTTATTGATACGGCTGATGTTTATTCCACATGGGCGCCGGGCAATAAAGGCGGCGAATCGGAAACCATTATTGGCAACTGGCTAAAAAAATCAGGTAAGCGCGACCAAGTAATTATCGCAACAAAAGTGGGCAAAACCATGGGCGAGGGTAAAAAAGGATTATCTCGTAAATACATTACCCAGGCAGTTGAAGATTCCCTAAAACGTTTACAAACTGATTATATTGATTTGTACCAGGCCCATGAAGATGATCAGGATACACCGCTGACTGAAACATTGGAAACGTTTACCGGATTGATAAAACAAGGCAAAGTAAGGGCCATAGGCGCATCAAATTATAGCGGCGTAAGGCTGAAAGAAGCTTTGCAGGTAAGCAAAGACAATAATTTAGCCACTTACGAATGTTTGCAGCCCGAATATAATTTGTATGCGAGGGAACACTATGAAAAAGAGCTTGAACCCATTTGCCGCGAAAGAAATATTGGCGTGATCAGTTATTATTCGCTGGCCAGCGGATTTTTAACAGGCAAGTATCGTTCTGAAAACGATTTAGCCCACAGCCGCCGCGGACAAGGCGTAAAAAAATTCCTGAATCCGCGTGGTTATAAAATTTTAGCTGCATTGGATAAAGTGGCGGCGGAATATGATACCGCCCCTGCCGCCGTTGCCCTCGCCTGGATTATGGCGCACCCGGGAATAACAGCCCCGATAGCCAGCGCAACAAGTGTAAAGCAGTTAAATGAATTGGTTAAAGCAACAACCCTTAACCTGAACAGTGATGCTATTGATCTGTTGAATAGTGCAAGTAGTTATTGATAGTATTTAATTTGCATTTGGCCATTAATCCAACCCAATCAAAACTCACTTCATCCCCAGCAACCCATACTTCAAAATACAATAAATAGCCCTTACGCCGTCTTTCCAGCCTATTTTTTTGCCGTCCTCGTAGGTACGGCCGTAGTAGGATATACCAACTTCGTATATCCTTATTTTAGGAACACGGGCTATTTTTTGGGTTACCTCCGGCTCAAAGCCAAAATGTTTTTCGCTTAGTTTAATGGATTGGATGAGCTTGGTATCGAATAGCTTATAACAGGTTTCCATATCGGTAAGGTTCAGGTTGCTGAACATGTTGGATGCAAAAGTGAGCCAGCGGTTGCCTATGGTATGCCAGAAAAACAGGATACGGTGGGGATTATTGCCCATAAAACGCGAGCCATAAACCACATCGGCAAAGCCGCGGACAACGGGTTTTAAAAGGTCATTATATTCTTCTGGATCATATTCAAGGTCGGCATCCTGAATAATCAAATATTCGCCGGTCGCTTTGGAAATACCAGTATGCAGCGCGGCGCCCTTCCCCTGGTTGGTTTCGTGCTTAAAATAGCTAATCTCAAGTTCGGGGTTTTCCCGGATATAATCATTGATTACTTCCTCGGTATGGTCGGCAGAGCAATCGTTAACAATAATGAGTTCCTTTTTAATACCTTCGATAAGAGTAACCGACTTAATTTTATTCAAAATCAAATGTATCGTATTACCTTCGTTGTATGCAGGGATAATAATGGATAACTTGTGTACCTTCATCCTGATTAAATGAAATTGAGTTTAAGCCGTGTAAAAACCTTTCTGAAAAAGCCAAAAATAGCAATAATCCTGGCCTTTTTATTTTTATCCGGCCTGCTCTTTTGGTTTTGTTTGCCAAACCCGCTTTTTAACAGCCCGACATCCTACGTAATTGACGATACTGACGGTCAATTGCTTGGCGCATCTATCGCATCCGACGGCCAATGGCGCTTCCCGCCAAATGCCGAAGTTCCTGAAAAATTTAAGCAATGTATCATCGCTTTTGAAGATAAACGCTTCATGCACCATCCCGGCTTTGATATTTTGGCCTTAGGCAGGGCCATCAAACACAACTTTCGTTCAAAAAAAGTAGTCAGTGGCGGCAGTACAATCACCATGCAGGTAATTCGCATAGCTACAAAACATAAACGGACCGTCTGGAACAAGCTAAAAGAGCTTTTCATGGCCATTCGGCTGGAGTGCAGCTATAGTAAAAATGAAATATTATCCCTTTATGCAAGTAACGCCCCATTCGGCAGTAATGTGATCGGGCTTGATGCCGCCAGCTGGCGTTATTTTGGCCGCAGTCCCGATAAGCTGTCATGGGGCGAAATGGCGGCTATGGCGGTATTGCCCAATTCTCCTTCCTTAGTGCATCCCGGAAGGAACCGGGCTATCCTGTTAAAAAAACGAAATTTATTGCTTGATAAATTGCACCAGCAAGGTATCATAGACGCAACAACCGCCTCCCTGGCTAAATTGGAACCTGTACCCGACAGGCCGGTTGCTTTGCCGCAGCTTGCACCTCACCTGCTTGAAAGGTTTAAGGCGGATCATCAAAATGACCTGCACGGGGAAACAAGAATAAAAACAAGCATAAAAGCCTCCTTCCAGCAACAGGTTAATGAGATCCTTGAACGGCATCACCAGGTTTTAAAGGCAAACGATATTAACAATATTGCCGCCATGGTGCTTGATGTAGAAACCGGCGCCACATTGGCCTACGCCGGCAATATTTCGCACCCGGAAGATACTGCCATGGAAAGCGATGTGGACGTCGTTAATGCACCCCGCAGTCCCGGCAGCACACTTAAACCGCTTTTATATGCCTCTATGCTGCACGATGGTTTGATACTGCCCAATAGTTTGATGCCCGACATCCCCACCCAGATAGCAGGCTACCATCCTGAAAATTTCGATCTCGGCTATGACGGCGCTGTACCTGCATCAAGGGCATTATCACGGTCATTAAATGTACCTGCAGTAAAAATGCTGCAACAGTTTAAATATGAACGTTTTTATGATTTTTTACACCGGGTCGGTATAACTACCCTGAAAAAACCGGCAGATCATTATGGTTTATCCCTGATTTTAGGCGGCGGCGAAAACACACTTTGGGAACTAACGGGAGGATACGCCGATATGGCGAGGGTGCTTAATCATTATAGCAAATACAAGGGCAAATATGATCCGGCTGATTATCATAACCCCGTTTATGCTGTACCACCTGCCAAAAAGCCTGAGCTGCAAAAATCAGGCTTGCTGGATGCCGGTTCCATTTATTACACTTTGCAGGCGATGGAAGAAGTAATGCGACCCGGCGAAGAAATGCTTTGGCAGCAGTTCAGCTCCAGCCAGCGGGTGGCCTGGAAAACCGGGACAAGCTTTGGCTTCCGCGATGGCTGGGCCATAGGCATTACCCCTAAATACGTGGTGGGCGTTTGGGTGGGCAATACCGATGGCGAAGGCAGGCCGAACCTAACCGGGATCAACACCGCCGCCCCTGCCCTTTTCGAGATTTTCAGTCTGTTGCCGGTTACCCGCGACTGGTTTGAAATGCCTGTGGGTGAAATGGTAAAAATAAAAGTCTGCAAACAAAGTGGTTACCGCGCGGGGGAGTATTGTGAAGATACGGATGATGAATGGGTGCCTGTAAGCGGTTTAAAGGCCCAGGTTTGCCCCTATCACCAGCTTGTACATTTAAGCCCTGATGGCAAATGGCAGGTAACAGGTAATTGCGTGCCGCCGGGTGAGATCGTCAACAAAAAATGGTTTGTTTTGCCGCCATCAATGGAGTATTACTACAAAACAAAAAATTACGAATACCATGTACTGCCGCCTTTCAGACCGGATTGCGTACAGGCTGAAAACACGAACCCGATGGAAGTCATTTACCCTAAAGACGGCGCAAAAATATACGTCCCGCTGGAGGCGGACGGGAGCCGCGGCAGGGTGATCTTTAACGCAGCGCACCGCCAGGCAGGCATAAAAATATTCTGGCACCTGGATGATCAGTATGTTGGTGAGACAAAAAATTATCACCAGATAGCCCTAAACCCACCTCCTGGCAAGCACACTTTAACCCTGGTAGATGGGAACGGGAATACGGTGCATATTACTTTTGAGGTACTAAGCCCCCTCTAAACGGCGAAGCCCTGATAACCACGTTTTTCAAAGATCTTGTTAGTCAGTGTCTTTTGCAGTATCATGCTGTGGGCCACACGACAGTAGGCTTTGCTGTTATTGCCGGCAAAGCTTGCTATCCATGGTTCCATTTCGCTGATCATGTTGTTTACCAGGTCGCCGGTAAATAAAATCAGGTCGCTGTTTTGTTTATTAACCAGGGATATACCCTTTTCAACACCTTTTTTGCTGGTAAAGCTGCCTGCATGAATGTCGGATAATTGTGTGATAGTAAACCCGTCAAATGCCTCCGGCAGATCATCGAATTTTAAAGTCAGCCGGTGAACTTTATACCGATGCCGTCCACCTGTCATGCCATACAGCAAACTAACAAACACGAATATTGCGATAAACAGCAAAGCCCCCGAAAATTCGGAGGCTTTGCTTTAAATCGTCTTTTTTACTCAATTCTCTGCCCTATTTCCCCTCCGTAATCACAATATTTCTAAAATCTATAGGCCCATGGTCGCCCTGGAACAGTATTGGCCCTGGTTCACCTTCCTTACTGTTGATGGCACCGCCGGTAATGCCGGGTATTTCGGCGTTGCATATTACCGTTTTGCCGTTGGCTACAACTGTCACCAATCTGCCAACCATGGTGATATCATAAGTCTGCCATTGGCCGGGATCTTTTGCCATCATTTTATTGGGGGGCAATACACCGTAAATGGCGCTGAACTGGTTATTGATCGGCTCGGGGTCGCCGCTTTTGGTGTCGATGATCTGACATTCGTACCTGCCCCGGAGGTAAACGCCGCTGTTGCTGCCCTGCTGATATCTGAATTCAACATGCAATTTAAAATCATTAAAAGTTTTATCGCTGATGATGTTAGAACCCGAATGCGGGCTTTTCAAGATGCCATTTTCCACTATCCATTGGTTCTTGCCGTCGGTATGCCAGCCCCTGGTATTTTTCCCGTTAAATAATTTATAAGGCTTACCCCAAACCGGCGCCTTGTCCCTGACCATTTTAGGCGCGCGGACACCTGTCCAGTTACAGGTAAGGCCGTCTGTGTAAACCATGGTGCCTTTTATCTGGTCGCCGCTTACTTCAAATTCAAAATCCATATTCCTGGTTCCGGATTCCCACTGCGGCGGAATAGAAAAACTGAATTTACCACCATCCGGCTTCACTTCTGAAATTGGCCGGGCGCTCCCAAAAGCATAGGTAAAACGACCGATGAGGGTATGGGTACCTGATTTTTGTACTTCCAGCCAGGAAGGAATGCTTTTGCCGTCCTTTTGCATCGTAATATCCCATCTTCCAACTACATCCGGGTCTTTTGATTGTCCGGAAGAGATGAAATTTTGAGCCGAAGCGCTGAAAGCCGAAAAAACAGCCATCAATAAAATGATTTGTATCCTGAAAAAACGGGAAACCGGCAATATGCCGCCTACAGATAAGTTCTTCATGCTTTTTTATATTTTATAATTTGGTTTGCGATCCCAAATTAAGCAAATATTTAGTTCAGTAAACAATTTAATATATTTATTCAGGGAAGAAGATCATCGTTTAAAAAATATGCGCCTTTCTGCACAAGGTGTAACAATTAAGAATACTTTTGCAACAAATTTTTACTAATGTCCAAACCGCTACTTTGTGTTTTCTTTTTATTGATTTCACTTGCAGCCTTTTCTCAAAAAAAATTCACAGTCAGCGGCACTATAAGAGACGAATCAACTGGTGAGCAATTGATCGGCGCATCAGTAATAATAAAAGAACTTCCCAAAAACGGAGCAGCAACTAACAGCTACGGCTTCTATTCTATCACCGCGCCTAAAGGTGAATACACTTTGGTGGTTACCTATATTGGTTATGAAGGCCTCGTTAAACAAGTGTCATTGGATCAAAATCAAACAATCAATATTGGTCTATCATCAAAAAACGGCTTAAAAGAGGTAATAATAAGCGCCAACAAGCCCAATAATGATAACGTGGCCTCGCCTCAGATGGGTGAGGAAAAGTTAAACATGTCGCAAATAAATAATATACCCGTTGTATTAGGTGAAAAAGACATTCTGAAAACCATATCCTTATTGCCGGGTGTGAAATCTGCGGGGGAAGGAAATACTGGTTTCTACGTCAGGGGTGGCGCATCTGACCAAAACCTTATTTTGCTTGACGAAGCTACAGTTTATAATGCCTCGCACCTTTTTGGCTTTTTTTCAACGTTTAATTCAGATGCTGTAAAGGATGTTACCTTGTTTAAAGGAGGTATGCCTGCCGAATACGGGGGCAGGTTATCATCAGTGCTCGACATAAAAATGAATGAGGGGAATAACAAAGATTATACTGTTCAGGGAGGGCTGGGGCTTATTTCATCGCGGCTTAAAGTTGAAGGCCCTATTGTAAAAGATAAAGGGTCATTTATGATCAGCGCCCGCCGCACCTATATCGATGTGTTTTTCAAAGCTTCAAAAGACTCCGTCCTGCGGAGTAGTTCCATCTATTTTTATGACCTCAATGCAAAAGCAAATTATCATTTTGACGATAATAACGCTCTGTATATTTCGGGATATTTCGGGAAGGATATTTTGTTGCTTAAAAATACTTTCGGTACCAATTGGGGTAATTCAACCGGTACTGTCAGGTTTAACCATATTTTCAATAACAGGCTATTTTCCAATACTTCACTGGTGTTTAGTAATTACAATTATGCCATAGAGGATTTTCAAAGCGCTGATTATTTTAAAGCTACGTCCCAGATAACCGATGTCAATTTTAAAGAGGACCTGCAATATTCAATGGGGAATAACCATACGCTTAAATTTGGAATAAATATTTTACACCATACCATTGCGCCGGGTAATATTACAACAAACTCGACATCAAGCTTTAATAATTTAAGTATCGAACAAAGGTACGGCTTTGAAAATGCGGCCTATGTGAGTGATGACTGGAGGGCGACTGACAAATTAACTTTTCTGTACGGATTAAGGTTGAGCGGCATGTTTTTATTGGGTCCGGGAACTTTCAGCACTTATGATGCAGCAGGTAATACAGTAACATCAACAACGTATGCCCACGGGGCAGCCGTTAAAGATTATTTTAACCTGGAACCGCGTTTTTCTGCAAGTTACCAGCTAAACGACCAAAATTCAATCAAAGCTTCCTATAACCGTAATACACAAAACATACACCTGCTCAGCAACTCAACCAGCAGTACCCCTACTGATCTTTATGTGATGAGCAGCAATAATATCAAACCGGAGATCTCCGACCAGGTTTCAACCGGTTATTTTAAGAATTTCAATGAAAATATTTTTGAATTCTCGGCTGAGCTCTATTATAAATGGCAGCAAAACCAGATTGATTACAAAAATGGCGCACAACTTTTAATTAACCAGAATGTAGAATCGCAACTGGTTTACGGTAGCGGTCGCGCCTACGGCCTTGAATTATTTTTGAAGAAAAAATATGGTCGTTTTAACGGCTGGATAGGATATACCTTATCCAAAACCGAAAATAAATTTGCAGCAATTAACAACGGCAATTACTTCCCTGCCAGGCAAGACCGCACCCATGATCTGTCGGTGGTGGGTATCTACCAGTTGAACAAACGCTGGACGTTTTCGGGTACATTTGTTTATGCAACCGGCAACGCCGTTACCTATCCAACCGGAAAATATCAAATTGGCGGGTTAACCACATTTTCTTATTCTGAACGTAACGGGTACCGTATGCCCGCGTCGGACAGATTTGATATCGGAGCTACACTTGAAGGAAAGGAACATAAAAAATATCATTCCAGCTGGACTTTCGGGATTTACAACATCTTCGGACACTGGGACCCCTATATTATAACTTTCAGGAAAAGTAAAACCGTGCCGAACACGACAGAAGCTGTGGAGACCAGTATTTTCCCGAGACCGATTCCATCGGTTACATGGAACTTTAAATTTTAACGTTTAGTGAATTGAAATGAATAAAGGCATATTGTATATTACACTTATACTGATTGGATTTGCAGCAACATCCTGCACTAAAGTGATAGACCTGAAATTAAACAACGATACCGGGATTTTAGTAATAGAAGGCAATATCACTAACATACCAGGCATGCAGCATGTGAAACTTAGTCAGAATGTTCCGTTTACAGGTACTAATACCTACCCTCCTGTTACCGGCGCTAATGTTATTGTCAGTGATAACAGCGGCAACAATTATCAATTTAAAGAGGGGCCTGCCGGAACATATTCAATAAATGCCGCGGCAGGTATTGCCGGACGTACTTATACCATGAAGGTTATAACAAATGGAAAAACCTATACAGCCACATCTGTAATACCTGCCCCGGTTACCTTAGACTCAATAAGTTCAAAACCGGGTGATTTCAATAAAAGTAAAAACCTCAGGAATATAGTTGTTCATTACCAGGACCCTGCCGGAACCGCAAACCAGTACCGGTTTGTTTTGTATGTTAACAGCGTACAGGTAAACGATGTTTTTGCATATAATGATGAATTTATTGACGGGCGCTATGTAAACCTCGAATTGCTGGAAAACAATATAAATATTCACCCAGGCGACACAGCGAAAGTCGAGTTCCAATGCATCGACAAGCCTGTTTATACCTACTGGTACACCCTTATGGAGCAACAACAAAATGCGCCGGGTGGCGGCGGGGTAACCCCTTCAAACCCGCCAACAAATATCAGTCCGGCAACCCTTGGTTATTTCAGCGCGCATACTACCCGAAGGGAAACTATTATAGTGAAATAGACCTTGTATTACGAAAGGCTAAATTCATTATTTTAGTTTTTTGGGTTTATAGTAAGTCACTTCGGCTTTTTCAACGGTTATCAGGCCGCCGCATCCGGCGTCTTCAATCATTCCGCCAACTACTTCAATAAAAGCTCTGATTTTATCTTCGTGATCAATTATTTCAATGACGATCGGCAAGTCTGATGACAGATCAAGTAATTTTGCAGTATGCAACCTGCTTGATGCGCCAAACGACATAATACCCCTTGTTACTGTGCCCCCTGCAAGACCTGTTTTTTTTGCTTTAACCAATATCGCTTCATAAAGCGGTGTACGATTTAGCATGTCGGCATCGCCAATAAAAATGCGGAGTAGTTTTGAATCCTGATTTAACGGTTCCATAGCTTATAAATTTTTAATTAATAATATTCCTAATGTTGTAGCAATAAGCCCGGCAACAACGCTTACAGATATGTATATAAATGTATTAAGCAACTCCCCACCCTGTAGCATACTGCGATTTTCGCTGATAAATGATGAAAATGTTGTAAAGCCCCCGCAAAAACCGGCAGCCAGAAAAATACGGCCCTGCGGCGACAACACATTACCCTTATCGGCCAAACCAACAACAAGGCCTATTATAAAACAGCCAATTAAATTTACATATAAAGTTCCATAAGGGAAGGTTGAATCAACCCTTCTTTGAATAAACTGCTGCAACAAAAATCTTCCAACGCCCCCAATGGCGCTGCCGACTGCTACATATACTATTGTTTTCCACATATTACCCGGTGTTTTTTAATCTTTTAAGGCGTCATCAGTAAATGCGTTTATTAAAAGGAAGACGCCATTTCCTTATTGCGAAAATAGAAAAAAGGTTGAAATAAAGATAGGTGAGCGGTTGATTGGGTTGAATAAGTGAGTAGTAACCAGATAAACTCAATCTCCAACCCATAATCCTGCCCTTCAGCTACCGCACCGATGCATAGTCAGCCAGGCTATTTTCTTTTGAAAATACAATTTGCCAGAGGTTGTTTTTCCTGGCCCTGAATGTGGCGGCGCTGGAGCATAAATAAAATTTCCACATGCGGTAAAATTGGGCATTGTATTTTTTATTCAGCTGAGGCCAGTTCCGTTCGAAATTTTGCAGCCAGGCCATAATGGTAAGGTAATAATGCCTGCCGAAATTATGCCAGTCTTCTATTTTGAATTTCCCGGCCATAGCTTTGCATATCTGTTCTGCAGATGGGATCATGCTGTTCGGGAATATGTATTTATTGATCCAGGGGTCAGTGTTCTTTACCGGCTCGTTTCCGCCGATAGTATGCAGCAAAAATATACCTTCATCTTCAAGAAGGCCGGATACGGCGGTCATAAATTTATCATAGTTTTTATAACCAACATGCTCAAACATGCCGACTGATACTATGCGGTCAAATTTCTCATGCATGTCCCTGTAATCCTGTATCCTGATATCGACAGGCAGGTCATGGCAGTTTTCAATGGCCAGTTTTGCCTGCTCACTGGATATGGTTATTCCTGTAACAGATACATCATATTTTTCGGCGGCATATTTAGCCAGGCCGCCCCAGCCGCATCCTATATCAAGCACCCGTAAACCCGGAGAAAGTTTTAATTTCCGGCAAATCAGGTCGAGCTTATGCTCCTGGGCGTCATCAAGGGTGGATGCGTTTTCCCAATAGGCGCAGGAGTACATCATCCACTTATCCAGCATCGACCTGTAAAGGTCGTTCCCCGCATCATAGTGTATTTTAGCAACTTCCACTGATTTAATTTTGGTTTGCAGGTTTAATATGGAGGCTTTTGCGATTTGAAAATAAGTCGTAAAATTATTCGTGATCCGTTCCTGAAGGTCAGCACGGAAAGCACGAAAAAAAAACTCTTCCAACTCGTCACAATCCCACCAGCCTTCAATATAAGCTTCACCAAGCCCTAAAGAGCCGCTTCTGAGTATGCGTTGGTAAAGTTTTTCGTTATGAACCTGCATATCCCAGGTATTTGATCCGTTAATTTCAATACCAGAGCCCTCCAGTAGTTGAAGTATTGTTTTTTTATAGGAATCCATTAGCTTAAGATTTAGTAAAATCTAACAATCAAAACCCCAAATAAAACTAATAACAGGCAACTATTTTGCTATACCCATGGCATATTGTATGCCACCTAAAAGATGTTTCAAATACAAAGGATCCGCGTATGACTCATCTGTATGACCAAGTGCAGTATAAAACGCCCGACCACCATTATATTCATGGTACCAGCTCATTGGGTGATTATCGCCGTTTGCGCCTCCTGTATAACTCTTTTCATCAATAGTGATCAATATGTGCAGATTTGGTGCTATCCATTTAAAGTTGTACCACTCATCAAAGCGCTTCCATTTGGCCGGTAAATTTTTGGTGGCGATAAAATTGCGGTCCACAATATTCAGTGTTGCCATTTGCTGCGCAGGATGGCTTTTAAAATAAGCCCCAACCAGGTTGCCATACCAGGCCCAATCATATTCGGTATCTGTAGCGGCATGAACGCCGACAAAGCCACCGCCTGAATGGATATATTTTTCGAATTCGGCCTGCTGTGCATCATTTAAAACATCGCCTGTTGTGCTTAAAAATATCACAGCGGCATATTGTTTCAAATTATCGTAAGTGAATTTCTTTGAGTCAGTAGTTGTATCAACATCAAAATTGTTTTGCTGCCCAAGTTTTATAATGGCTGGAATGCCAACGGCAATTGATGCATGGTGAAAGCCAGCAGTTTTGCTGAAGATGAGCACTTTTGGCTTTGCAGCAACACTTAAGCCAACAATAAATAAAATGCTTAATATCAATAATTTATACTTCATTTCCTTTGTTTTTAAATATTTCCCTTCTTTAATTCGTCTGCTGCAAAATTAGCTGCCCTCGCCGTTAAGGCCATATAAGTTAACGATGGATTCTGGCAGGCCGATGATACCATACAGGAGCCATCCGTTACAAATACATTTTTTGCATCCCATACCTGGTTGTGTTCATTCAGTACCGATGTTTTCGGATCGCGGCCCATTCGTGCAGTGCCCATTTCGTGGATACCATCACCTACATTGTGCCCATGGTCCCAGGTCTGCACATTTTTAACGCCTGCTACTTCTAACATTTCTTTGGCCTCTTTTACAATATCAACCCGCATCTTTTTTTCATTATCCTTTATCTCTGCATCCATGGCCAAAATGGGTAACCCCCATTTGTCTTTTCTGTTTTGATCGAGGGTGATTTTATTTTCATGATAAGGCAATAACTCACCGAAGCCCCCAATGCCAATTGTCCACTGCCCTGGTTCGGTAAGCGCTTCTTTAAAGGCTGCGCCTACATTCAGTTCGGCAACGTTGCGGCTCCAACCTTCACGGCTCGCACCGCCCTGGTAGCCGAACCCTCTTATAAAATCCCTTTTATTATTATCGCCCGGAAGATTGGCAAACCTAACCACATACACACCGTTAGGCCTCCTGCCAAAATAGTATTTATCCTCATAGCCTTCAACCGTGCCCGAAGCGCCGAGATTATAGTGGTGGTCCATAATGTTATGCCCCAGTTCCCCGCTGCTGCTGCCAAGGCCGCCAGTCCAAATATCCGTCGCCGAGTTCATCAGCACCCAGGCGCTGTTTAGTGTTGAAGCATTTACGAATACAATTTTTGCGTGGTATTCGTAAGTTTGATGGGTTTCGGCATCAACAATTTCTACCCCGGTTGCTTTTTGGGTGTTTTTATCGTAAATAATTTTGGTAACGATGGAAAATGGCCTTACAGTTAAATTACCTGTAGCTACAGCCGCGGGCAAGGTAGAAGATTGTGTGCTGAAATATCCCCCGAAAGGGCAACCTTCCCAGCAACGGTTACGGAAATGACAGGCTGTACGGCCGGGAATGGCTTCTGTAAGATTGGCACTGCGGCCAATGATCATGTGCCGGGTATTGTTATAATGCTTTTTGATGCGGGCCGAAACATCTTTTTCCACGCAATTCAAATCCATAGGCTTCAAAAAGTGTCCGTCGGGTAACTGAGGAAGTCCTTCTATTGAACCGTTTACGCCTGCAAACTTTTCAACATGGTCATACCAGGGCGCCAGGTCTTTATAGCGGATAGGCCAGTCAATCGCCCAGCCATCCTTTAAATTGGCTTCAAAATCAAAATCGCTCCAGCGGTAACTTTGCCTGCCCCATAATATTGAACGCCCGCCCAGCTGATACGACCGCCACCAGTTAAATGGTTTGACCTCGGTATAAGGTGCATCCTGTTCATTGACCCAGTAGTCCATTATCGGTTCGGTAGCGCCCCATCCGCGGGAAATAACAGGGCGTGCTTTCCGCTGTTCCTGCGTAACGCTGCCGCGGTGTTCAAATTCCCAGGGATCTTTAGCTGCTGTTTTATAATCCTTTAAATGCTCAAAATTGCGACCGCGTTCAAGCATAATGGTTTTTAAGCCCCTTTCGGTGAGTTCTTTGGCGGCCCATCCCCCGCTGATACCCGAACCGATGACAATAGCATCGTAAGTATATTGCGCCTTGGCCTTGCCGTTTATATTAACAGTATCTGCGGACATAATTGATTGAATAAAATTCAGAGCGTGAAAGCCTGTATTAATTGGTTGTACAATAATATCAAATAAATCGACGATTAACAATGATAATTGTACACAAAACATTTGTCTATATAATTGTTACCCGCCTTACAAACTATAAAATTTAGTAATTTGCCTGACTATTAAAAATATGGGCATCACCGTTTACGGTTTACAGGATATCAAAAAAGAATTGCAGCATTTATCCGCTTTGCAAATCGCCGATTTGTGCCTGCGCCTTGCCCGTTATAAAAAGGAGAACAAGGAGCTGCTGGCCTACTTATTGTTTGAAGCCAATGACGAGCAGGCTTTTATTGAAAAAGTTAAAGCGGAAGTTGGCTTTATGTTCAGCCAGTTGCCATCGCAAAGCTATGCGGCGGCAAAATACATCCGGAAGATTTTAAGGCTAATAGGTAAATACAATAAATTTATAGGTTCGAAACAGGCCGAAATTGACTTGTTTTTAAATTTTTGCTATAATTACCTTCAATATACCGACAGGAAAACATCATACAAACCGATGCGGCTGATACTCACCCGCCAGGTACAAAAGATACAAACCCTTGTTGGTAAATTACATGAGGACCTTCAGTTTGATTATAATGAAAGTTATAATGAACTGCTTAATGAAGCAGAAAAAAAGTTCCCCTGGTTTTATAAGAATGATTACCTGCTGTAACAACCGGGTAATATTAACATCTAACAATAAAAATTAAAGATAGTGGCGGATAAAGAAGCAGCTTTTAAGAAAATTTACGAAGCCAATTCAAAAAAAATCTACCATTTGTGCTATGGTTATACAGGTGACGATGATGCTGCGAGCGACCTTTTACAGGAAACATTTTTAAAAGTTTGGCAAAACCTCGAAAAATTCAGGAATCAGGCGATGATCTCGACCTGGATTTACCGCATTGCCGTAAATACCTGTTTAACTTATCTCCGGTCAGAAAAGCGGCAGGCCAAAGATGAGCTGACGCCATTTATATCGGAAAATAAAAAAGAGGAGCTGTCTGAAAAAAATGAACAGGTGGCGCTGCTCTATAAATGTATATCGAAGTTGGAAGAATCGGAAAGAATTATCATTACCATGGTGCTCGACGAAGTGCCATATCCTGAAATTGCAGAGGTTTCGGGCATATCTGAAGGGAATTTGAGGGTGAAAATACATCGCATTAAACAGAAATTAACTGAATTATATAACCGCTATGAAAGAATTTGAGCATCTGGTGTCGGTTTGGCAGGGACAGCCAAAACCCGACAAGCTTTCGGTGGACGAGGCTTTAAAACAAGTAAAAAAGGGGATACTTGGTATTACCCAAAGATTATACTGGGGTATTGTGGCCATGATTGCCCTTATTGCATGTGCCTTTATAATTACCTTCTTTTTTTCATTCCGCTCTACTGCAACAACCATAGGTATATTGATTATTTTGGTGACTATGCTGATGTACCTGTCCCTCATTGTACGTCATTACCATATTTTAAACAAGCATGATCTGACCCAAAATCCATCTGATTATCTTAACACCCTGAAAGAATACCAAAAAAAGAGAAGTAAAACAATCGGTTGGTTTTATTATGTTTTTATGCTGCTGATCAGCACAGGCCTGGCCCTGTATTTTATAGAGGTATTGGAAAAGGCCCCTGTTTATTTTAAAGTGATCACTTATGGCTCAACCATCATCTGGTTCCTTTTTATTACTTTTTATTTAAAACCCAGGATGTTTAAAACCGAAGAGGAAAAGCTCAACCTGATGATTGACCGGCTAATCAGGTTGCAGGAGCAGTTTGATTAATTAAAATCAACTCCTCGGATGAAATTGAATAATAGTACCTTTTAAATACTCCCTGTCCAAATGGGTGTATATCTCCGTGGTAGTAATGCTTTCATGGCCCAGCATTTCCTGTACGGCGCGCAGGTCGGCGCCGCCTTCTACCAAATGTGTTGCAAATGAATGCCTGAAAGTATGCGGACTGATTGTTTTATTTATTCCTGTAAGCGCTGCTAACTGTTTAATTACCATAAAAATATAAACCCGGCTCAACCTTGCCCCCCTCCTGTTTAAAAAAACCAGGTCTTCCTCTCCTTTTTTTATGGGTACATGCACCCTGATATTTTCGATCCAGATTTTTAAAGCTTTAACAGCCGGGCCGCCTATTGGTACCAGTCGCTCTTTACTGCCTTTTCCGGTCACTTTAATAAATTCAATATCAAGGTAAAGGTTTGATAATTTAAGCTCCGTTAACTCAGATACGCGCAGGCCGCAACCGTAAAGTACCTCAAGTATTGCTTTATTGCGTGCCCCCTCCGGTTTTGAAACATCAATAGCGTCAATCAGTTTATTTATTTCGTTAATGCTTAAAGTATCGGGAAGTTTCCTTTGAATTTTCGGCGATTCGAGCAATTCTGAGGGGTCGCTTTTTATCAAATCTTCCATTAACAAGTATTTATAGAAGGATTTTATGCCCGATAAGATCCTTGCCTGGGAGGATGGGATCATCCCGAGTTCGCTTGCCCAAACAATAAACTGGCGTAAATCAGTTAAAGTAATATTTTCCGGATTTAATTTAGTGACTTGTATATCAGCAAATTGATATAGCTTTTCTATATCTCTGCTGTAAGCTTCGATAGAGTTTTCAGAAAGCGACCTTTCTAATTTTAAATAAGCCTGGAAACCTTTTATTGCTGAACGCCAATCCAATTGAATTTTTTTAATGTTTTTATTTAAGTTTGAACTGTGAAGATACAAATAATTAACGGCCCGAATTTAAACCTGCTTGGCGTACGCGAGAAATCAATTTACGGAAATACTGATTTTGAAACCTACCTTGAAGACCTGCGCAAACTTTATACAAATGTGGTGATTGAATATTACCAGAGTAATGTTGAAGGCGAAATTATTAATAAATTGCATGAAGTTGGTTTTAGTTTTGATGGCATTGTATTAAATGCCGGCGCCTATACCCATACTTCTATAGCTATTGCTGATGCTATTGCTGCTATAAACACCCCGGTTATAGAGGTGCATATTTCAAATGTATATAAACGCGAAGAATTCAGGCATAGCTCCATGCTGGCGGCAAGTTGCAGAGGGGTAATCGCAGGTTTTGGTATGGATTCGTACCGCTTAGGTATTGAAAGCATTTTAATTAACAATAGTTCGTTAAAGTTTG
>DHXR01000047.1 GCA_002413785.1 Mucilaginibacter sp. UBA5151 | reverse complement strand
AGATGTGTATAAGAGACAGTAGCTAAAGGTACCGAATTTATACTACAGATACCTATAACCCCTGGCGAAAGCAATTAAAAAGTTATCAAAATAAAAGTACTGTGTCTGAAAAAATTAAAATTTTGTATATAGATGACGAACCTGAGAACCTGGTAGGTTTTAAGGCCTCATTGAGGTTTGATTATCAAATTCTGACTGCCGTAAATATACCCGATGCTATTTCTTGTCTGGATAATAATCCCGGAATAAGGATCATATTTTGCGATCAGCGGATGCCCGGTAAAACAGGTGTTGATTTTTTTGAAGATATCAGGGTTACTCACCCGCTTCCTGTACGCATAATACTCACCGCATATACCGATATTGAATCAATTATTGACGCTATAAATAAGGGGCATATATTCAGGTATGTACAAAAGCCCTGGTCGGAAGCTGACATTATCTGGGCCATAGATGAAGCGAATAAGTTTTATATGGCCAATTCAATGCTTTCCGTAAAAAATGATGAGTTACAAAAAGCATATAACGAATTAAACAAGTTTGCGTATAGCGTTAGTCATGACATCAGGGGCCCTTTAACCGGGATATTGGGGGCCATCAACCTGGCAAGAGAGATTGACGATGTTGACGAGATGAAAGCTATGCTATTCTTAATGGAAAAATCGGTGCAAAAACTAAACACTTATGTTTTAAGCATGCACGACTATTATAGTTTGCAAAGAGGAGAATTAAAAATAACAGCTATTAATTTTAATGAAATTATTGATGAATTAAAAGCAATTTATGAATTAAATTCAAAAGCGAATAACGTGGCGTTTAACGTGAGCGTTAAGCAGGATGAAGCTTTCTCAAACGATGAGGCCCCGATAAGGCTTATTATTAATAACTTATTATCAAATGCATTCAAATATCAGGATAAAAGCAGTAAAAATAAATCAGTTGAGATAAGTGTCGAAGTAAAGAAAAGCGAGGCTACAATTTATGTAAAGGATACCGGAATAGGTATTTTGGAAAGTCACCTTGGGGAGATTTTCAACCTTTTCTTTCGCTCAAATTCTCTTGAGGTAGGGTCCGGATTCGGGCTGTATAACGTAAAAAGTGCACTGTTAAAGCTAAATGGTCAAATTGAGGTCGACTCTGTTTTACACCAGGGAACAACTTTTAAGGTAACAATTCCATCCATCTGATGAATATGGCGTTTACATTTATAATTATTGACGATAGTGAGCTTGATTGCTTTGTAACCAAAAAATTTTTGGAGCGCAGTAATAAAAGCTTAAGTATTAAAACTTTTCAGGATGCAGAAGATGCACTGGAGATAATCCGCGAAAACCATAATAAAAAAAGTAAGCAACCTACTATAGTTTTGCTTGATTTGCTAATGCCCGTAATGAATGGTTTTAAATTTGTGGAAGAGTTTGAAAAATTTCCGGTTGAAATTCAAAACAAATACATTATTATTATATTAACTGTATTATCAAGTAACAGCCATCCAATTGACATACACAGGGTACTCACCAATGGTATAGTAAATGCCGTCATAGAAAAACCGCTTACCAAAGAAAAACTGATTTCATTGCTTAACAATGTGAGATCAGCCAATTAGCAAACCCGGAGCTTCAGGAAAGCAGTTTTTGTCGCAGCAAAAACTCTAACTGATCGTTTGATACTTCCAGCTTTGCGTTCATCTCTTTTAACTGCACCTTTGCCAGGTATTTTTCATAAGCCCTGTTTATGGTTAAATCCAATTCTTCCTCATTCCAGGGTTTGGCCAGGTAATGAAAAATTTTTCCTTTATTAACCGCGTCAATCACAGCATTCATATCTGCATAGCCCGTTAAAAGGATCCTCATCGGGTCCGGGAATTTTTCCAACACCTTCTCCAAAAATTCAATACCCGTCATTTCGGGCATACGCTGATCCGTGATAATAATATGAACCAGGTTTTTCCCCAAAATATCCAGGGCCTCATTGCCGCTAAGGGCCGTCAACACCTTATATTTTATCCGGAATGTAGCCTTGAATGAAAACAAGTTATTTTCTTCATCATCTACATAAAGTACGGTAATTTTCTCTGCTGGCATCTTAATATAATTTACAATACATCCTAATTTACTAAGGTAAATAAAATAAATTTATTCTGCTTAATCCTCTTTATTATTATCATCTTAACCTATATTTACTCATTCAACTATATCCTGATTATTGATCCATGCGTTATTGTCTCACAATTTTCCTGCTGGCGCTTTCTTTTGTTAAGGTCGCTGCAAAAAACATCGGCGAACCCAATTTTAATGCCCGCGACCTGAGTATCACCTGGGAAGCCCTGCAAAACGATTATCAAAACAAGAATCAGTCGTTAAACGCTGTTACTATCACCAATAATGGTAAGACCACTTTCCCGGCTTCGGGCTGGAAAATGTATTTCAATTCGGCGCGTTTAATGACTTCGGCAACCGTTACCGGCAACGCCAAAATTGATTTTGTAAACGGCGATTTGTTCAGTCTTACCCCAACCAATACATTCACTGAAATAAAACCGGGCGAATCTGTACGGATTGAGTTTATTGATGAAGAACCCGTAGTTACCATGACCGACGGCCCCGAAGGTTTTTATGTAGTTTGGGATACACAGCCGGATAAAGGCTACAATACCGGGGCTGTCACCATAAAGCCGTTTAAACCAAGCTATGTGGGTTTAATTACCCCTGCTATAATTTATGATCAGAATAAAAACATTAAAGATATACCCGAAGAGCAATTAACTAAAGTGTTCCCTACGCCGGTGAGTTATAAGGAAACCGGTGGGGTATTTACATTGGATGAACGAATAATAATGGGTTATTCTATTGATAAGAAATTTGAACAAGAGGGTGAAATTTTAAGAGCCTTTCTAAATTCATTATTTGATGGAAAATATAAACCAAGCCCCAAGTCAATTAATCTGAATGTTATTCAAATTATCCCTAACGGAAACCTTAAGGAGGAAGAATACGAACTTTCAGTTGCCGCACATGGTATTACCATTAATGCGTCCACTCCGATAGGTGCATTTTATGCTCTCCAATCCCTAAAAACATTAATCCCGGCATCTGCTTATGTGCATCCCCAAAAAGTAATCCAAATCCCCTGTGTCGAAATAAAAGATGCGCCCCGTTTTCCATACCGCGCTTTTATGCTGGATGTTGGCCGCAATTTCCAACCCAAAAGCGAGGTACTAAGGGTGCTTGATGTAATGGCGCTTTATAAACTCAATGTATTCCATTTCCATTTAACCGACGATGAAGGCTGGCGGCTGGAAATACCGTCAATACCTGAATTAACCGGAGTTGGCTCCAAACGCGGGCATACCCTGGATGCTAAACATTTTTTACCGCCATCACATGGCTCGGGTGGGGAAGTTGAGAATAAAACAGGTACAGGCTTTTATACCCGGGCCGATTTTATTGAGATACTAAAATATGCCGGTAAACTGCATATACAGGTAGTGCCCGAAATTGAATCGCCCGGCCATGCGCGTGCAGCCATCAAATCAATGAACGCCCGTTACGACCGTTTAATGGCCGAAGGCAAAAAAGCAGAGGCGGAGCAGTTCCTGCTTTACGATCCGAACGACAAATCACAATATAGTTCAAATCAATACTGGACGGATAACATTATAGATGTTTCCTTGCCATCAACCTACAACTTTATCGGAACAGTGATCAACGATATTGTAAGTATGTACAAAGAAGCGGGCGCACCTTTAAAAACCATCAATTTTGGCGGCGATGAAGTGCCTGCGCATGTTTGGGAAAAATCGCCGTCGTACCTGGCTTTAAAAGCAAACCACCCCGAAATACAAAGTACCGCCGACCTGTGGTATTACTTTTATGGCAGGGTTAACCAGTTGGTTAAAGCCAAAGGGCTTTACCTTTCGGGATGGGAAGAAATGTCCCTCCGCAAAACCGCATTGGATGGTCAGCCTTTCTATTTGCCCAACCCCGATTTTATGCCCGAACATTTGCAGGCCGAAGTCTGGAACAATTCATTGGGCGATGGCAATGAGGACCTTGCTTATAAACTGGCAAACGCAGGCTACAAAACAGTGCTTACCTGCGTAACCAATTTGTATTTCGATATGGCGCATTATAAATCATTTGATGAGCCGGGCTATTACTGGGGCGCCTTTGTGGACATTGACAAACCGTTTTCTTTCATCCCTTTCGATTATTTTAAAAATTCAAAAGTTGACAAGAACGGTCTGCCCATAAACCGCAATATATTCACAGGCAAGCAGCGCCTGACAGATTATGGCAAAAGCAATATATTTGGCCTGCAAAGCGCCGTTTGGGGCGAAAACATAGAAAGCACCGCCAGGCTTGAATATATGCTGCTTCCCCGTTTATTAGGCTTTGCCGAGCGCGCATGGAGCAAAGACCCGGATTGGGCCACCGAACCAAACGCTGTTAAAAGCGATTCTCTTTATCAAAATGCCTGGTCGAATTTTTTAAATGTATTGGGCAAAAGGGAACTGACGCGTTTAAGTTATTATAATGGCGGGTATAATTACCGGGTACCCAAACCGGGCCTGGTTTTGCAGGATGGCAAATATGCCGCCAATATCCAATTTCCCGGTTTAACCATCCGTTACACCACTGATGGCAAGGACCCGGATGCAAAAAGCAAAATTTATAACGATGCTGTTACAAATGACGGAAAGACGGTAAGGTTCAGGGCATTTGATACTAAAGGCCGCGGCGGCAACGTTTCAGAAACAGTTACTCCATAAAAAATCAAATAAACAAGCAGCAGGGGCGTTTTGAGGGCGCTCTTGCTGCTTTCCGGTTTTAAAACACCACATTAAACCCAACATAATAATTGCGCAATGGCGCAGCATTAAAAAATCGGTTGCCCATGGCATTAAGGTCATCGCCCAGGCTGTATTTTTGATTCAGCAGGTTATTTGCCCCGGCATAAAGTTCAAGCTTGTTGTGTTTGCTAAATTTATGTTGCCAGCCTGCTTTTGCCTGTAATAAATTGTAATGTGGTGCATAAGGGATTTTACCGTCAGCAAGCGGAATACGAGCATCAGTAAGCGGGACACCGGATGTGTAATTGTGCTCAACAAATAAATACAAATACTGCGGAAGGTTAATTTGTACCCCGGTGACAATCACCTGATCGGGTACGCCTGTTAACTGGTTGCCCGCATATTTGGCCGTGGCATCGTGGTAATCATTGCCGAATGTGAATCTATCTAAAGTAAGCGATTCATTAAACTGCAATCCACGGATAAAGCCTGAATTATTTTGTTTTATTATCCATGCTGTAAAATATACTTCGGCGCCGGGTTGATTTAGCCCTCCTGCATTAATGTAATATGTTGTTTCATCAGCATTATAACGTGGAACTATGGCGTTTTGGATATGGTAGTAAAAAACTGAGGCGTCCAAATAAATGCTTTCATCCTTGTTCCTCAGCCGGAAACCGGTTTCATAGTTCCAACCCGATTCAGCCTGCAGGTTTGGATTGATGGCATGGTCCGTTGGGCGAATTTCGGCAGTTGTAGGGGTTGAGTAGCCGCGGCTCACGGAAGCCCGCCATGCAAAATCGCTTGTAATCTGGTATGATAAGGCAATCCGGGGCATCAGCTGCGGCGTAAAATACCGGTTTGTATAGGCGGTTTCCACATTAGGATAAACATTCAGGAATTTATAATCATAAAAATTCAGGCTTAATGCTGCTTCCATGTGAAAACGCCTGCTGATATCCGCCACATATCTTGCAAAAATAAAATGCTGGTTAGTGTTGATCCTGTCTAAGGTTTGGGCCGTATCGCGTACACCCGATCTGTTGCCATAATTATTAATATCCGAATTGGTTTGCTGCCATTCTATGCCCAGGTCTACTTTCCCGGCATAATTAATTTGCTTTTTGCTGCTTAATTCAAAATAACTGCGAAAACCAAATGTGCCTTCATAGCGCTGTCCGTAATTGGTTATAAAAGGGTTTTTAAAATCCACATAAGTTCCAAAAACCGATGTTACATTTCGTAATTCATCATTAAAATGATATTCATTTACTACCCCGCCGAAAAGCATCTTTTGATAAATCCCCGCCTTTTGCCGGATGCTGCCGGGAATGGTTTTTGTAGAGAGCCTTGCCAGTTGCGGATCGGCCTGGTATTGGGCCAACGTTAATCCGCCAGGTGTTTCGTAATCCAGGTCCGAATAAAAGCCAAGCACCTTTAATTCGTCCTTACTGTAGGTCCACTTGTTTACCGCCTGGATATACTGGCGCTGCATATAACTGTGCTGCCGGTAACCGCCGTAACTTTCATAAGCCTGGTTTAAATTTAGCGTATAATTGCCTGAATGTTCCTGCAAGGCGGTGTTTTCATGGATCAGACCATAAGATCCGCCGTTCAGGCCGGCCGAAACGAAATTGCTGTCGGCGCGGCGGATAACCGGGCTAAGCAAAACCACACCGCCGGTATTTGCACCAAACAAACTGCCGTCGGGTCCTTTCAAAACTTCCATATTATGAATGCTGTTGAAATCTATCGCATTCAGATAAGTATTACCCCCGGCGTCAGTAAGCGGGATATCATCAAAGTAGATTTTCACATCACGTACCCCGAAAGGCGAGCGCAACAGGCTGCCCCTGATAGATAAGCGGTAACTGCCCGGCGAGCGTTCTTCAGCCCTTACCCCCGGCTGGCTGTTCAGCACCGAAATAAAGGAATTATCGGGCTGTACATTTAACTGCTGCTGGTTAATAACACTAACCGATGCCGGGATGCTCAACACCGGTTGTTCCGACAAGTAGGCCCTCACGGTTACCGGTTGTAATTGCTTTACCGGGTCCTTTTTTAAAGTGTCCGGCTTGTTCTGCGCGTTAACGCCCGCTACAATGGAAAAAATCAGGATGATGCTTAAGTATATCTTTATCATAGGTTTTATAATGGGAACAAAAATAGTTTTTTTAATAGGATTGGGATCATTGGCAATGTTTAACTTTTCAATTGTAACCAAGCTGGTACGATGCATTTAAAAAATAGTATAGGCTCAAAACTTTAAAAAAGCTATTTTTGAGCTATTAAGCTTAGTATAGCGACCAATTGATGCGGCCAATTATTGTGAGATTCTTTTTATTGACGATTTTTTTAGCGTTTGCCTTACAATCCATTGGCCAAACCTGTAACGGGAGTTTAGGAGACCCCGTTATTAACGAGGATTTTGGGTCGGGAGGAAATCTGGGTCAGCCCTTAGCGACAGGGGTTACCAATATGACCTATGTTAACACTGGCTGTCCGAATGACGGCTCATATACAATTGCAAATAGTTCAAGTATTTGCTTTGGCAATTCATGGCATATATTAAATCAGGACCATACCGGTAGCCAGAACGGGTACATGATGGTTATCAACGCATCTGTTCAGCCAAGTATCTTTTTTACACAGCAAACCGTCGTGGGCCAGTTATGCCCAAATACTACTTATGAATTTGCTGCATGGATAACTAATCTCGATCTTCCTTCAACATGCGGGGGGCCAATATTGCCCAATATCACTTTCTCTATTGAAACAACCGGCGGCGCAGTACTCCAAACATATAACACCGGTCAGATACCAACTACCAATAACGTTACCTGGACCAAATACAGAACCTTTTTTACTACGCCCGCAAATTCTTCTGAAGCCATAGTAGTGAAAATGTCCAACAATGCACCGGGCGGATGTGGTAATGATTTTGCACTGGATGATATAACTTTCAGGGCATGCGGCCCGATAATCCAAACAGGTTTTGGATCGACTAACGGGCAGACAACCCAGTCATTATGCCAGGGCAGCAGCGCAGCTTACACATTAAAGGCAAGTGTTGTGGGTGAAAACAATCCTTCCTATCAATGGCAGTCAAATATTAACGGAAATGGTTGGGCAGATATGCCGGGAAATAATGCCGATTCGCTTAACATCCCTTTTAACAATGCCATTGCCGGGGTTTACCAATACCGGCTTGGTATAGCCAATGGGTCAAATATTACATCTGCGCAATGCCGGGTGTATTCGCCGCCGTTAACTATCAACGTAAACCCGCTTCCGGTAGTTCCGTCTATATCCGCAAAAGCTGTTTGCGCGTGCCCCGGCCTAAAGTTAAATGAATTTTGTTTTGGTGATTCTATTCGGTTTAGTGATATAACCAATCCCGCAGATACTTCTGTTAAATCCTGGCTCTGGAACTTTGGCGACAATACGACCTCTACTTTACCAACCCCTGCCCATTTATATACAAATCCTGGAAATTATAATGTAACGTTAACTGTTGCTACCAGTTATGGTTGTACATCCGGCATCAGCCAAACAATCAATGTAAATAATAAGCCTGTTGCGGCATTTTCAACATCAGCGCCAGATTGTGCCGGGCAAAATGTCACTTTTACAGATCAATCAACTATAACAGGCGGGAAAATTGTCCAATGGGTATGGGGTTATGGTGACGGCCAATCAGATACCCTAACCAATGGCAACCCTGTTAACCATGTTTATGCTAAGGCAGGTATCAATACCGTTAAATTAATGGTTACTACAGATAGCGGCTGTTCAGGTTTAACTACTCATGTTATCACTGTTAACCCTTTGCCAGTTGTTAATTTTGGACTTCCTGCAGTATGCCTTAATGATACTTATGCCCAGTTTACTGATCAGAGTACTATTGCCGATAACACCACATCGGGCTTTACTTATTTATGGAACTTTGGCGACCCGAATGCTTCTGCCTCAAATCCGGATACCTCCACCCTTAAAAACCCTAAACACAAATACTCACAGGCAAGCAATTATAATGTTACTTTAACAGTTACATCAGTAAGCGGCTGTATTGTATCAAAAACGCAGGCTTTTACGGTTAACGGAGATACGCCTTTCGCTGCTTTTTTAGTAGAAAACAGTAATAATTTATGCAGTTCAGATCCGGTTGTTTTTGATGATCGGTCGACCGTGAATTTTGGCAATATCACAAAAATAAAATGGTATTTCGACTATAATAATAACCCGCAGGATTCGGTAGTATATTTACAGGATAGTATCCCGGCAAACCGGAAGTTTTATCATAGTTACGGGTTGTTTAATTCGCCGCCCACAAAGTCGTATACCGTAAAGATGGATGTGTATTCAGGGATTACATGCGTAAATTCAACACAGCGGAATATAACCGTTAATGCCAACCCGGTTGTAACCGTATCATCACCAGGCCCCTTATGCCAAACTGATCAGCCAGTTCAAATTGTTCAAAACACAAACGGTTTTATCGGCCAGGGCGTATTCACAGGAACGGGTGTCTCTTCAACCGGCTTGTTCGATCCTTCAATTTCCGGGACAGGCGCATTCACCATTAACTATACTTTTACCGACCAAAACGGGTGCACTTACTCAACCAATCAGCAGGTTATTGTTAACCCTGTCCCGGCATTGACTTTGATTCCTGATATTGTTGTGCTCGAAGGCGGGCAGGTAACCCTTCCAGCCAAAGTCACAACGGATAGCCTTACCTATCAATGGGCCCCTTCAACAGGGTTAGACCACGACAATATATTGAACCCGATAGCAAGCCCTACTGATAATACCATATACAAACTTGTTGTAACCAACGCCCTGGGCTGTTCAGTTGCAGCGAAAATTTCTGTAACTGTTCTAAAATACCCGGTTATCCCAAATGCCTTTACGCCAAATGGCGATGGCATAAATGATGCATGGAATATTCAATACCTGAATGAATACCCAAACTGTACAGTAAATATATTTAACAGATATGGTGAAAAGGTCTTTTCGGAAAATGGGTATGGTACCCCCTGGGATGGGAAATACCACGGGTCCGGCTTGCCACAGGGTACCTATTACTACATTATTAATCCAGGCAGCGGACGCAAAGCAATGTCTGGTAGTGTAACTATTATCAGATAAGTGCGTGGAGTTTCAAATTGTACCCCATTGCCGGCGGGCACCTATTATTATATCATCGATCTTAAAACAATACGCCAAAAATTTCGGGATGGGTTTTGATTGTAAGGTAAACCGGGCTGTACTTTTAGCTAAATATTTAAAACGCTACCATCAGCTTAGCCTTTCCGGGATATAAAGTCACCTCCATTTACTTCCCAAACAAATAGGTAAGGCCAATTTGTTTACTACTGTTAACAAATTGGAAATAGCCCCCCTGGGTTGTCGCAGTATTTGTAAAGTATTTTCCGAAAATCCCGAACTTACCATTGATTTTTACACCGGCGGTTAACAATACTGAGCTATCATTTCCATTGAAATAATATGGATCACTTGTTCCAATGCCATTATCTGAAGTATTAGGGTTTTGAGGTCCAAAAAAAGAATTGCTATAAATAAAATGAGTAATACCGAAGCCAGCGCCCACATAAATTTTTAAATTTTCCTTATTGTAAAAATTATAAATAACCTGCGGGACAAAGGAGATCCCAAGCTGGTCAAAAGAAGCTTTTTCGACATTATAAGGGCTAACTTTTAACTGATATAGGGCCTTAAACTGCGTTTCGGCAAATGTTAGCTCCCCACGTAGTTCCACTTTTCCCGTATTTGGATTGGGAATTATGTTAAGCCCAAATGAAAATGAGGGTAGATAAGAAGTATATGGCCCGCCTCCGTCCATTGCATACGGCGCTGCATCATTGGAACTTGTACTGGAAACATTTACCGCAGCGCTTACATAAAAATTTAATTTACTGCGACTGGCATATTTTTTTGCATACTCTGCTTTGGAAATATTATTTATCTTACTGACAATATCTAATAAATCTGGTTGTGAATAATTTGCTGTTTCAAAAATCCGCGACAAATTATCGTCTAATGCGTTATATTTATTAGCCAGTGCAAATAATTGTTTCAGGTAGGTGTTTTCTATCGCTGTGTTTCCCTCTTTATAGGCTGCCATCCCGGTATCGTTATATATTCTGTAAACCAGTTCAGCAGGCATATACCCCGGTGCTTCACCAACGTAAAATCGTATTTTAAGAGCATCGGTATATAAATAAAGCGCAATGTTTTTACCTTTTTGCAATACTTTTAAAAAAACAGTGTCAATTCTGTAACTGGTATCCCTGCCGGTGCCCAGATGCGCGATATTCGTCTCATCCATGCTAATGGCGCAGGTATATTTTTGATATGCTGCCATGCCGCCCACATCGAAAAAGCGGATATCAGCAATAGTGAATTTTCGCGGCTTACTATCATTGACGGCAGATTTAAAAGAAATGGTTGTTGGATTAGCATCCCATTCATGGAAATCAATAAACCCGCGGATGGTATCACCCTTTAGGGTTACCACATAGCCAGGTTTGTAATTGCTTTGTGCTGTAGAAAATAGCGGTAATAAGAAAAGGACAAAAAATAGTTTCCGGAGCGATTTCATAAATAAAAGTTTTAAGTGATATTATCTTGATGTTACTTGTACAAATTCGTTTATCAACTCGAAAAGTAGTGCCATACCACCCAATATGATCAGCACTTTATTAATTGGCCTTGGTTTGGAGGGGTTATTAGTTAAAACGTCTTTTGCCGAAATGCCATTTATTATACTTGAAATATTTAATAGGTCTTCTTCTCTGTATTCAGCCGTTTTTATGTCATTTTTTAAGGCATCGTTCATCATATTTGATCTTGCAGCTGCATCGTAAAGCTGGCTTTTAAATGTATTATCGTAGGAGGTCCGGTCGCCGCTGCTTTTTTCAATGCTGTTGTAATAGATTCTGTATGTTAATTCGACAGGTTGTTCAAGAAGATTTTCGCCAATAAAATAGCGTGTTTTCAGGTTGTCCGTATAAGAAAAAATAATCATGTTTTTACCCTTCTGCAGCACTTTCAAAAAAACAGTATCCTGTATAAAGCTCGTATCACGGCCAATTAATATCTTATTGATATCTGTAACATCTGCCGAAACCGGGCCACTGTATCTTACATATTCCGCCAGGTGGCCAACAGCCACGCCAAAGTACTTTACGTCGTTAGTTGTAAATTTTACGGGGTTGCCCGCTGTTCCATCCTTAAAATATATACTTCCCGGATTATTTTCCCACTCACTGTAATTAATAAATCCATGCGTGGTGTCTCCCTTTAGGTTTACTACTACACCCGGTTGGTAATTATTTTGAGCCAATGAAAAAAGCGGCAATAAAAAAAGGGCTGATAATACTTTGCTAAAGTGTTTCATTGCGATAAGGGCTGTTGCGAAATTATAATTGGTTTAATGTTTGCAACATAGTAATAAATTGCTTTATTTTTAAAACTTTCTACCAAATAAAAAATTCCATAAAAAATGCATGATGAACATCATCTAAAAAGCTCGGATACCATCCGCGATATTGTTATCGGAATGTCTGACGGGTTAACTGTACCTTTCGCGCTGGCTGCCGGTTTAAGCGGAGCGATTGCCAAATCTGATATTGTAGTAACCGCCGGCATCGCCGAAATTGTTGCAGGCTCAATTGCTATGGGGCTGGGCGGCTTTTTGGCCGGCCATACCGAATCTGATCATTATAATTCAGAATTGAAACGTGAATATGATGAAGTTGAAAGGGCGCCCGAGCAGGAAAAATTTGAGGTTAAAGAAGTTTTTGCTGATTTTGGATTATCCCCTGCATTGCAGGACCAGATTGCCGAAGAAATGGCAAAGGATAAAGATAAATGGGTTAATTTTATGATGCGCTATGAACTTGGCCTCGAAAAACCGGAAGCCAACCGGGCAACCCAAAGCGCGCTTACCATCGGTATCTCCTATATTGTTGGCGGCATTATTCCGCTTTCACCTTATTTTTTCATAGCCGACTCGCAAAAAGCCTTGTACTACTCCTGTGCCATAACTATGGTATGCCTGTTTGTTTTCGGGTATTTTAAAAGCAGGGTGACAGGGCAACCGGCATTTTCGGGCGCACTGAAAGTACTGATTATAGGTGCGCTTGCAGCAACAGCAGCGTTTGTTATGGCTAAGCTGATTAACGGGAAGTAGGATAAATCAAAATAAAATAAATTTATCCATCTGTTCATCAGTGAACTTTAGGGTGTCTTTCTTAAACAGATTATAGTTTTCGTCAAACTCTTTATTTATTTCTGAGATATGGATCTTTAAAGGCATAACATGTAAATGCAGGTAGTGGCAAACCCCGGTAAAATGATCAATCCCCCTGATGTTTCCGTACTTGCCGGACGAAAGCCCGGTAAGCGCGGCCTTTTTTTCATAAAAGCTCCCGGGGATGTCGCAGGCATCAATAAAAGTTTTTAAAACCCCCGGAAAGCTGCCATTATACTCCGGAATAACAAATAAAAATTTTTCTGTCCGGGTAACAATATCCTGTATAGGTTTAAATTCAGGGCTTCTTTTACCATAAAGGTCGCTTTCAATTAAGTTACCGGGTAATTGGCTCAGGGAAAGCAGCCCGGCATTGAGGCCTTTTTCATGCAGCCTTTTTTGATAGTATTGCGCCAGTTTAAGTGTTGAACACCCCGGCCGGTTAGTTCCTGAAATTATGGTAACCATGAATATAATGTTGAATTAGTGAATTTTGAATTAGTGATTGAAATAATTTTGAACTATTGAATGAGCAATTGACATTAAAAAAGAAAAATAATGAACCGGACAAAGTAAATCAATAAATCACTAATTCACTAAATCAACAATTCACTAATTCTCTACTTCAAAATTATTTGTTTGTAAATAGGCAAAAGCTGTGGATTTCTGAATTATTTAAATACGTATCTTTAGCCCGGAGAAAAGTTCTGCAGATGCAGAGGTTTTCATTTCGGTATTTCGTTGTCACAAAAACCCTTTTATAAATTTTTTAAATATAAAATGAGTAAAATTATTGCTTTAGCCAATCAAAAAGGTGGCGTCGGAAAAACCACATCGTCAATAAACCTTGCTGCGAGTTTAGCTGTGTTGGAGTTCAAAACTTTGTTGGTTGATGCCGATCCGCAAGCAAATTCAACATCGGGCATCGGGTTTGATCCGCGAAATATAAAGAACAGCATTTATGAGTGCATCATTAATCAGGTTGATCCCCATGATGCGATACAAAAAACCGAAACCCCCAATCTCGACCTTCTGCCGGCCCATATCGACCTGGTAGGCGCAGAAATTGAAATGATCAACCTCACCGACCGTGAGTATAAAATGAAAGCGGTACTGAACATGGTTAAGGATGAATACGATTTTATCATCGTCGATTGTTCGCCGTCATTAGGCCTGATCACCATCAACGCACTTACTGCCGCTGATTCTGTGATTATCCCGGTACAATGCGAGTATTTCGCCCTTGAAGGTTTAGGCAAACTGTTAAATACCATCAAGATAGTTCAATCAAGGTTAAACCCCCAATTGGAGATCGAAGGCATACTGTTAACCATGTACGATGTAAGGCTGCGCCTGTCGAACCAGGTGGTTGAAGAGGTGAGGGCACATTTTGAGGATATGGTGTTTGATACTATTATCCAGCGTAATACACGTTTGAGCGAGGCCCCAAGTTTTGGAATTTCAGTAATTATGCACGATGCAACCAGTAAAGGAGCTATAAACTACCTCAACCTGGCCCGGGAAATTATAAGGAAAAATGGTTTGGTTAGTGCCGAAGCCACGGCAACAACAGAAATAGTATAACAAATGAGTGCAGAAAAGAGAAACGCATTAGGAAGAGGATTAAGCGCATTGCTGAATGATTCTGATAACGGGCAACCAATCAAAAATACTATTTCATCGGTTCACGAAGTAAATAATCCTGGTTCGGTAAATGAGATAAAATTAGCTGAAATTGAAGTAAACCCTTTTCAGCCGCGTACCGATTTTGATTTACAGGCCCTGACTGAATTAGCCGATTCCATTAAACTGCAGGGGCTTATCCAGCCTATCACGGTAAGGCGGATGAACGCGCACAGCTATCAGCTGATAGCTGGCGAGCGCCGTTTCCGCGCTGCAAAACTGGCAGGTTTAACCCAGATCCCGGCTTACGTACGCACCGCCAATGACCAGCAGATGCTTGAAATGGCGCTTATCGAAAACATTCAGCGCGAAAACCTGAACGCTATTGAAGTAGCCTTAAGCTTTCAGCGTATGATTGAAGAATGCAGTCTGAAACAGGAAGAACTGGGCGAACGTGTGAGCAAAAACCGGTCGACAGTAACCAATTACCTGCGGCTGTTAAGGTTGCCGCCGGGCATACAGGGTTCTATCCGCGACGGGCAGATCAGCATGGGCCACGCCAAGGCGCTGATAACCATTGGCGATCCAACCCAACAAATATATTTGCACCAGCATATCATAAAGCAGGGTTTATCCGTTCGTAGAACAGAAGAACTGGCAAGGGATATGCAAAGTGCGCCTTTAAAAAAAGAAGGAAAACAGCCTGAACCGGTCTCGTTCCAGGTTCAAAAAATACAGGATGACCTGGCCTCTAAATTCAGTTCAAGGGTTAAACTGAAGATCGGCGGGCAGGGCAAGGGTACCATAGAGATCCCTTTTCTATCAGAAAGTGACCTTACACGCATCCTTGAAATTATGGATTGGTAAAAAATAAATCCCCTAAAAAGGGGCGTTTTTAATGTAAAACATGTATAAATATTTGCTTTTTATTTGGCTTTTGGCAGCTTTTTCTTTTGCTGCTGCGGCTCAAAGTCCCGATACATCCTCTGCTAAACTAAAAAGCAAAACGGATAGCATAGAAATTAAAAAAAACGACACCGTTGTTAGCGCTACCCCTGTTGTAAAAAAGAAAAAAGAAAAAGTTTATCACCCCGATAGCCTGCACAGCCCGCATACAGCTATTATGCACTCATTGCTGATACCCGGTTGGGGGCAGGTTTATAATCGCACCTATTGGAAAGTACCGGTAATTTATGGCGCACTTGGCGCTTTAGCATACTACATCAATTGGAATAACACAAACTACACACAGATGTTGAATGTGTCGATATTCAGGGAACACGGAACCGTACCGGCAGTCGGCAGCAAGTATTACAATCTGTACCAGCTATACCTTAGCACGGATGTTAAGCAACTGTATAATGCAACTGATTATTACCGCCGAAACCGCGACCTGTGCATATTGGGGGTTTTTGTTGCCTGGGGCGTAAATGTAATTGACGCCTATATTGACGCCAAATTTATGAACGCCTACACGGTTGACAATAACCTTTCCATGCAGGTAACCCCTGTTTTAATGAACCAGCAAATGTTTGCTCAAAATTTCAGCAGTTCGTATATTCCCGGTTTAAAAATTACCTTTACATTCTGATTGCTTTCGCCAGGATAATAAATAATAAAATGAAAATTGCATTGTTAGGGTACGGAAAAATGGGCAAGATCATAGAAAAGATAGCCATTGACCGCCGGCACCAGATTGTATTAAAAATTGATTACGATAACCTGCATGAGCTTACCGTAGCAAATCTTCAAAAAGCAGACGTAGCGATTGAATTCAGCACCCCCGGTACGGTTTTAAGTAATATTGAGCAGTGTTTTAAGGCAGGCGTCCCGGTAGTAGTGGGAACAACCGGCTGGCACGATGAAATTCACCGGATAAAGCAGGAATGCATCCAGGGCGGCAATTCGTTGATCTATGCCACTAATTTCAGTATTGGCGTAAATTTATTTTTTTATATTAACCGGGTACTTGCAAAGCTGATGAACAATTACCCTTACTATGATGTGCAGGTTGAGGAGATCCACCATACACAAAAACTTGACGCCCCCAGCGGTACTGCAATTACCATTGCCGAAGGCATTATCGAAAACCTGGCCGCAAAAAAAGACTGGGTAAATGTACTTACCGCAGATGGGGACGAAACCGCTGATGACAACATTAAAAGCGATGAACTATTGATTGAATCATTCCGCATTGACAGCGTACCCGGCACCCATACAGTGATCTACGACTCGGAAGTAGATAGTATTGAAATTAAACACACAGCCCACAACCGTAACGGTTTTGCCTTAGGCGCTGTAATGGCAGCAGAATGGATAAAGGATAAAAAAGGTTTTCATTCTGTACAGGATATGTTTGATTTTAGCATTTAAAAAAATAATTATTCCCAATATTGTAAATATGAACTGGAAATTCTGGAAGAAAAAAAATAATCCAAACAAAAAAAAGAAAAGCGCAACCCGTGAGTGGGTTGATGCTATTGTTTTCGCCGTAATTGCGGCAACGCTGATCCGTACTTTTTTTATTGAAGCGTATGTAATCCCCACGCCATCAATGGAACGGTCGCTGCTTGTAGGCGATTTTCTGTTTGTGAGCAAGGTAAATTACGGCCCCCGTACGCCTATGACGCCTATCGCCTTCCCTTTTGCCCACCATACTATGCCCATTATCGGCACCAAAGCCTATTGGGACGGCCTGGAACTTTCGTATCACCGCATACCGGGTTTTAGCGACGTAAAAAAAGGGGATGTAGTGGTTTTTAATTACCCTCAGGATACCATTAATAACCGTCCGGTTGATAAACGCGAAAATTATATAAAACGCTGCCAGGGTACACCCGGCGATACGTTAAGTGTGGTTAACGCCCAGGTTTACGTGAACGGCAAGGTAATGCCAAATCCGCCGGGCGAGCAGATAGATTATACCTATAGTACTACGGGTATGGATGTTAACCCGCAAATTTTTGATGACCTGCATGTTTCTTTTTATGAAGGTAACCCTAATCCGACGATGACACCGGAAGCTGCCAATACCTTAAAAGGATATTCAAACATTAAATCAATAGCGCCCCGTATTTCGCAACAGGGAATTTCAGATGGCGCAAATCCTGTTTTCCCGCATGCATTTGCCATGCATGTTTTGCTGAACGGCAAAATACCTGACTATAAATGGAATGTTGATAATTTCGGGCCGATCATTGTTCCTAAAAAAGGCTGGACCGTAAAATTAGACAGCATGACTTTCCCGCTTTATGAACGCGCCATCGAGGTGTATGAAAATAATAAGGTACAGGTTAGCGGCAATGATATCCTGATTAATGGCAAAAAAACAGACAGCTATACGTTTAAAATGAATTACTACTGGATGATGGGTGATAACCGTCATGATTCAGAAGATTCGCGCTACTGGGGCTTTGTACCGGAGGACCATATTGTAGGTAAAGCCCTGTTTATCTGGATGAGCTGGGATGATAATGCCTCATTCTTCAGCAAGATCAGGTGGAGCAGACTGTTCAGGGGGATACATTGAATTGGTTGAGTATGTGAGTGGTTGATTGAGTTAGAACTTCCGCCGCCCCTGCTCATTCTCTCCAACGCTAATGCGTTGAGGGAAATATTTTTTATACTTGCTTTCTTTTACCCTCTTTGCCGGTTTCGGCAGAGAGGGTGATCCAGCGAAGCGCAGATCGGGTGAGTAAATATACAGGCGACATTAACGCAAATACATTGCGGCAACTACTCACCCCGGCATCGCTTCGCTCGCCGACCCTCTCTTCGCTGCGCGGAAAGAGGGTGAAAAAGACATTTTACCTGTCTTAATAAAGCTGGAGAGGCACTATATGACAAATCCAAACTCAATATAACCCAATAAACCCAAAACCAATTGAACCCCGGCAGCTTCATCGGTATAATTATAATTGCTTCGCCAATAATAATTTTGTCACTGGCAGGTTATTGGAAATTATTTCAAAAAGCAGGCAGACATGGCTGGGAAGCAATAATCCCAATTTACTCAAGCTATGTGATGCTCAAATTAAGCGGGAGGCCGGCGTGGTGGCTCATCTGGCTTTTTGTTCCTCTGGCAAGCGTTATTGTAAGTGCCGGCATTCTTATCGATTTTATAAAATCTTACGGCAAATTTACCATAAGGGACCGCGCGGCAGTAATCCTTTTAGGGTTTATCTACCTGCCTAAATGGGGCTTTGAAGACCAAACGCAATACCTCGGCCCGTCGGCATCTGCGGAATTTAAACAGGCCCACCCCAAAAGCGCCAGGCAATCATCAGTGACTGAATGGTCGCAGGCGGTGCTATTCGCTGTGGTTACAGCCCTGTTTATCCGCACTTTTTTTATTGAGGCATACATTATCCCGACAGCCTCCATGGAACGGACGCTTTTAGTCGGCGATAATATATTTGTGAGCAAAATAAACTATGGCGCGCGCCTGCCGATGACCCCGGTAAGCATTCCCTTCACCCATAATACCATACCAAAGTTTTTCGTCAGGTCGTACTGGGATGGGTTTGAACTGCCTTATTTTCGTTTACCCGGTTTCAGCGAAGTAAAGCGTGGGGACGTGCTGGTGTTTAATTACCCGCAGGACACCATAAATAACCGCCCTGTTGATAAACGTGAATACTATATCAAACGCTGCGAGGGTATTGCCGGGGATACGGTAAGCATTGTTGACGCACAGGTTTTTATCAATGGAAAAATGGCTCCAAGCCCACCGGGCGAACAGATTGATTACAAATACCTCCCGGTTGGAAACGATGTTAATCCACAGCTATTAAAGGATTTGGAAATTTCTTATTATGAAGGCAATCCAAATCCAACGATGACCAAAGCTTCGGCATCGAAATTAAAAAGCTATGCTAATATTAAATCAATTACGCCCGTAATATCGCCTAAAGGGGTTTCGGATGCATTGAACACGGTTTTTCCGCATGTATATCCCATCCATCTGATGCTGACCAAAACCATACCGGATTATAAATGGAACGTTGACAATTTCGGGCCGGTCATTATCCCTAAAAAAGGCTGGACCGTAAAATTGGACAGCATGACTTTCCCACTTTATGAACGCGCCATTGAGGTGTATGAGAAAAATAAAATTCAGGTAAAAGGAAAGGATATTTTTATCAATGGCAAAAAGACTGACAGCTATACCTTTAAAATGAATTATTACTGGGTGATAGGTGACAACCGCCATGATTCAGAAGATTCCCGCTTCTGGGGCTTTGTACCCGAAGACCATATAGGCGGCAAAGCGCTGTTCATATGGATGAGCTGGGATAGCGACGCCCCGCTGCTGCACAAAATAAGGTGGAACAGGTTTTTGAGGGGGATAGATTGATGCCCTTTTTGTCATTGCGAGGCGTCCCGATAGTTATCGGGATGCCTCGCAATGACAGATTTTTTATAAGTGGCTTATCCCAAATTTGGCAGCCAACCCATTCAAATCATTTACTACTGCGTCTATTAGCAGAATCCCATTTTTTTTTCTGTCCGTTTGCGCTTCCAGTTCCGGTTCGCCGGGGATAATAACTTTTTGAGCGGGATCAACGGTTGATGCCGACTTGAACCTCCGTATCCAGTTATCCAAATGCGCTTTAAATTCATCCACCGGGCGGAAACCATCAACCCGCATGGCCCCAACAAAATGCCCTATTCCTTTCCCTACAGGATCAGCCGGGGGATCTAAAAAAGAAACGAAGGGCGGTGCCCAGGGCCCGTAGTTAGCGCCCGACAATACGGCCGAAAGAATATCAACCGTAGCGCTTAATCCAAAACCTTTATGACTGCCATGCTCCCTGTCGCCGCCTAATGGCAATAATGAGCCGCCTTTTTTTAAGGCATGTGGGTCGGTAGTAAATTTACCATCCTTATCCTGTATCCAGCCTTCGGGTACTTGTTTGCCCAACCGTTGTGCAATTTCAAGTTTGCCATTGGCCGCGGCGGATGTAGCCATATCCACCACTACCGGCGGGTATTTACCTGCCGGAAAAGCATAGCACATAGGGTTGGTGCCCAACAGCCGCTCATTTGAAAATGTAGGCGCCACCAGCGGACTGGCATTGGTCATGGCAAAGCCTATCATGTCTTTTTCAACCGCCATTAGGGTATGATAGCCGGCAATACCAAAATGGTTGGAGTTGCGTACCGATACCCAGCCCGAGCCGTATAGTTCTGCCTTTTGGATAGCTAAACGCATAGCGAAAGGGGCGACAATCAGTCCTAATCCGGCATCGCCGTCAACCGTTGCGGTAGTCGGCGTTTCGTGGACTATCGTGATATTGGGGCGGGTATTAATGCGTTTATTTTCCCATAAACGCACGTAGCCTATCAAACGGGCCACGCCATGTGAGTCAATGCCGCGAAGATCGGACAGTATTAAAACATCGGCAGCTAAGGCAGCGTGTTCATTGCTACAGCCCATGGCAAGGAAAATATTTTGTGTAAAAGCGCGAAGGGCAGATTCGGAGATAATCATCCCCCAAACTTACGAAGTTTTGAAAACTTCGTAAGTTTTAAATGGTGTATGGTAAAATTGAAACCAAGCCCTTACCTTCACCCCCAATATGCCCCAACTCGATATTATATTCCGGGATGAATACCTGGCGGCTATCAACAAGCCGCATGGTTTACTGGTACACCGGTCGCCGATAGCCTGTGATGCAAAGGAATTTGCCCTGCAGTTATTACGGGATCAGCTAAACCAGCATGTGTTCCCTGCGCACCGGCTCGACCGTAAAACCGGCGGCGTACTCCTGTTTGCTTTAAGCAAGGAGGTGGAGAAATTAATGCAGCAGCAGTTTTCGGATAACCTGGTTGATAAAAAGTACCTGGCCATCGTTCGCGGCCATACCGACGATGCCGGAGAAATTGATTATCCGCTCCGCAAGGAGAACGGCACTTTGCAGGAAGCTTTTACCCGATACAAAACCCTGGCACGTGCCGAGCTTGATGTGCCGCTTGGCAGCCACCCCACTTCCCGTTATTCGCTGGTGGAGGCCAACCCGCAAACCGGGCGGATGCACCAGTTGCGCAAACATTTCAGCCATATATTCCACCCCATTATCGGCGACCGCACCCATGGCTGCAACAAACAAAACAAATTGTTTAAAGAACGCTGGGAACTTGATACCATGCTGCTCCATGCTTCGCAAATAACATTTAATCACCCGCTTACCAAAATGCCGGTGCAAATTACGGCCCCTTTGCAGGATGAGTTTGTGCGGATGATGGAGGTTATGGGCTGGGAGGAACAGGTTAATCAACAGTCATTTTCGCCAGGATAGCAGACATTTTTTCTTTTAACTCCGGCAAGTCATTTTTAGCAATTTCCCATACCAAATGCAGGTTAACGCCAAAATATTCATGAATTGAAATATTTCTAAACCCTACTATGGGTTTCCATGGAACTACTGGATTAGCAGATTTCAATTCATCAGTTAAGGCATTACAAGCCTCTCCGATAATTTCTATCTGTTTAATCGTAGCAAAACGTTTTTCGGAATTCCCCAGAAATTGATCAAAAGAAACACCATCCAAATACATCTCAATTTCACTTATGGCATCCAGAATATGCTGTAGCCTTACCTTATCGCCAAGCTTACCTTTCATAAATCAACACCTTATCCTTATCAATAATCGGTTTAATATATTTAGAAAGGCCTTCATCGCTAACTATATCCACTTTCTTTTTCAGGAGATTTTGAAGCTCATCCCCATACGTGAAGAACTGCATCCCAATCGGAGTGGTGTGGTCAAGTTCTACAAGAATATCAACATCACTATTTTCATCCGCCTCGTTCCGCGAATACGAACCAAACAAATAGGCTTTTTTTACCGGGAGGCCGGTAAAAAAATCCCTGATCGTTTTTATATGCTGAACTGAAAGTTTCATTTGTACAAATATACTAATTTTGTACGGCGCCCAACAGCGTTAAAGTATCATGTCAAAAAACAAAAAAGGGAAAGTAGTCTCTATAAACCCGGTTCAGTTAAGTCCCGAAAAGTATATTAAAACCCAGGCGCGCGCACTGCCTGTTGTTGAATGCCTGGTAAGTGAAAAATGGGAAAGCGCGGGCATTTGCAATGTTTTGGTTGCACGGATGCACAAAACAGGCCGCTTTACGGTTGGGCTGTATTTAATTGATATGTATTGCCTTGGGCTAAAGGATACGTTTTATGAATTTAATATTACACCGGAGGATTACGAATACCTGAAGAATAGCGGCGGCGAATCGATAGTGTGTGAATATGTTACTGCACATAATATTATTTATGGCGCCATTGCTTTTGCTGAGGATTATGGTTTTAAGCCCCATAGTGATTTTTCGGTTTCTCAATTTATTCTTGAAGAGGATGATGACCGTGTGGAGCTTATGGAAATAGAATTTGGGTTCGACGGAATGCCTTGCTATATGCCCGGCCCTGATGACGATGCTTTCAAAATAAAGCAAGTCACCGCTACCCTCGAACGGACTGCCGGTGAGGGTAATTATACCGTATTGGACCCTTTGGATGATGAATGGGATTCTGACGATGAAGATTTTGATGATGATGACCCGGATTATGACGACGACGGGGAATTTGAATATGACGATCTGGTTGATGAACTTGAGGAAGCTTACGCCCGGTACCCCAGGATTTTGAAGAAGGTAAATAAAGTTTACGATGGGTTAATCAGGACACCCGAAGCCAAAGAAATAATTGAAAAATCCTCAATTGGCGATGGCTATAAAATAATCAGGAAAGGTAAGGTGAAAAATGAATACACCACATTCGATAACGCTGAGCAGGAAGAAGAGTATAACCTGCTTAGGGACATGGTTATTGAAGGTGAAGACTATGGGCTTGCAATAAAAAGTATCAGGAAGGCCATTAAAAAGCACCCTGATAAACCTGCTTTTTATGATTTGCTGATACCCTGTTATAATTTTAGTGAACAGTATGACGAACAGAACAAATTGGTAACTGAAATGTACAAACTGTTCCCTGATAATTTATTGCCAAAGATTGGATACGCGAATTTGCTCATCGATTCGGGCAAACCCGAAGAAGTGTCCGGCGTATTTAAAGGCAAGGGCGATCTGAACTATATATGTCCGGACAGAAAGACGTTTCACATACATGAAGCTGCCGACTATTATGCTACGATGTGCCGCCACTTTATTGCTATGGATAATATTGACCAGGCCGATTTATATATGAACGCCCTGTTTAAAAAGAAACTCACGGAAATGCCGGGTAAAACCTTTGTGAATATAGCCATTATGGAGCTTATAAATGCGAAAATGAAGAAAATTACAGAGAAAGGCGATTTAAGCGTGGAGTAGTAATTCTTTGCACCTCCCTGCTGACGCTGCCGCAAGCGTCCTCGCTTGTGGCCCGCGTTTTTTAGGCGGCGTACCAACCAGGATAATCTTAAAAGTAGAATCATATTTTGTACATTTAAGGCATGAATCCTAATACTAAATTTCATAATCCGGACGCTTTGTATTTTATAAGTTCGTGATAACGAAAAGCTTTATAGGATAACAGAACCTGGCCGGATAAAAGGAATGGTTAAAGTTATTGTTGATTAAATACCAGGTTTCCGCGTTGTATATAACTATGTCCATACATAAAAGTTGGCGACCTGGCATGCGGGCCACAAGCGAGGACGCTTGCAGTAGCGGAGGAGTATCAGCGTGATCGGCATTATGAAATTTTCAGGCGGTCTGGCGATTAAATTACCCGTCCAATAAATAATTTATAAAATGTCAAAAAAAACTATAATCAAAAAACACAAAATATGAAATCTATAATTTATTTTTTTATAACCCTTACAATACTTTTATGTAACGGTGGGCGTACTCGTGCCCAAAATAATGTTGGAGATAATCAAGTAATACAAATGCTAAAAGAGTTTTATATTGCCTATAATGCTGCTTGGTCAACAGCTAAAGGTGAAATTCCTATAAAAAAGTTACGTTCATTGCAAAGAAAGTATTGTACGAACAAACTAATAAATGGAATAAAAGAAGAGGATTTCGATCATGACCCTCTGCTAGGAGAGGATTATGAATATGTTGAACATTTAAAAACGGTCACAGTTATAAAAGACCGAAACAAAGAAAATACCTATATTGTTTCTTATATTGATAATACTACACAGGGTGGTAACCCGATTGACATCAAGGTGGTTCTTCATGTAACCGTGGTGAAAGAAGGAGGGAGTTTTAAGATAGCATCTGTAAAGGAGACTTAATCTGCAAACCAAGCGCGAGGGGCCGGTCAAGCGGGCAAAAGCTACTCGTGCCCCGCATGCGGGGTAAACCCCAAGCAAGTTAAAGAGACGAAGCCTGGCCAAGGAACGCCAGGCTTTGTTATTTATTCCCCTGCCTGCGCAGCATATCCGCATTATGGCGATGGTTAGCCGCGATCCACTTTTGCAAATCCCACCAAAATTTATTATATTTGAATTAATCGCCTGGTATTAAAACCTGCCCGCAGAAAATCACACAAAATTATTTTATACCCCGTTTTTTTGGCCGCTTTACTGCCTTTCTTTGACATTTTATTTACATTTGTTTGATATACAATGATTTAAACAAATTACCGCCCCCGAAATTACGAGGGGCTAAACGCGTTTAGCTCCTCAAACCACAAAAATTACGAGGGGCTAAACACATTTAGCTTCTCAACAAGCAAAAATTACGAGGGGCTAAACGCATTTAACTCCTCAAACTGCAAAAATTACGAGGGGCTAAACGCGTTTAGCTCCTCGTAAAATTGATTTTTTGGGTCTGGAAAAGGTTAAACAGCGACAAAAAAACGATCTGCGCCACGCGGATGCATAACGTTAGCCTGCGGCGTTGCAGGATCCTTTTGCCTGAAGTTCAAATTTATTCTTTCGTATTCCAAATTTTCGATTACATTAGTCAACCTTTTGTCTGTCACGCATGCATAAACGGATTTGTCGGCTGGTTTTTTCCATATTGACGGTATTTATCATAAATAGCGCTTACAGCCAGCAACAGGATGTAGAATTTCATTTGAATGCACATTTACTGAACGGGCAAAAAATCCTTAAAGTAAAACGGGATTTTCATGATATTTATTTATGGGTACTTGGTCAAAACAACACGATATACCGGGTAAACAGCCTCACCCTGGCTATCGACGATTATAGCTCAAAATTCAACGCATACAAAAGTTTTCAGTTTGTTGATATAATAGGCCATAGCGCTGATACGGTATTCGTTGCCACCAATTCAAGCAATGTTATTGAGTGTGCAAACGGAACCTTCCGTGTAATAGGCAGCAGCGATGGGATACCGGGCATCGTAAACTCTATTGGGGTTGACCTGGGATGGAACATGGATTCCAGCACCTCAAGGGGTGAAATGATAATCGGTACTAACAAGGGTGTACGAACATTTAACGTCCAAACGCAAACACTCGGCTTCCTTCCGGATACAGGCGTCTATGCCACGAATTCGAAGATTGCCAATAGCAGGATCTTCGAGTCGACCTACCGCTCTGAAACCTATAAAGATAGTACAGGTGGTGATGCAAGCGGCTGGGCAAACAGTGCAACGCATTACATGCCTGTGATATATAACACCAGCAACATCTATACCTACACCGGTCCGTTGGTATGCAGTTACATTTGGGAAGGTAATAATATATTCGGCAACAATGTTAATACGGTATTTGCCTTAAACAATGGCGTTCTATTTTACGACAACGGTTATTGGGCTGATTATTTTTGGGGAAGTGAAAAGGGAATGTTCCAAACTGAGGCAGCCAACAGCTGGAATAATATCACTGCTGACGTATGGTCCCAGTATTTAAACGGGATAAAAGTAAATAAGATTACCGATATTATGGGCCTTACCGGCTTTAATAATAATTACGATTCCGGGTTAATAAAAGAAAATCTGCTTATCGGGACGGATACTGGATTTTATTTTAGCAGTTCAATATACGTACCAGGTGGTTTATACCCGGGTAAGTTTGCATTATTTCATGACGACGAACTGGGCAGCACTGTTATAAACGATATTTGTGTGAATGCTGTGCCTGATTTTCAGCCTATATGTGAAAACGGCGTGTGGCTTGCCGCTAACGATGGTTTATATCTACTTAAACCTGATTACGCCAAATACTTTAACAATCAGCAACAAAAGCTTATCTCGTTCAGTAATCAACCTGATACGCTTTCGCAAATGCAGGTTTGTGCGCTCAGTCCGCTCTCCGCAAATGTAAATAGTCCTTATGCCAATATACAATGGTATAAGGACGGTGCCGAACTGCCCGGTCAAAGTAAGGACACCCTTGTCATAACCGCTACCGGTGACTATAACGCTGTCATATACGATCCATGCGAAGCTATCCACATCGAGAGTAACCATTTAAAAGTAAGTGTTATCGCAGGCCCTGTTTTCACCTTCAATTACCCCCAAAAGTTGCAATATTGCGATAGTACACAAACCACGCTAAAGGTAACTTACAGCCCTTCATATTATTACCAATGGTACACCAATGGTGTTTTAAACGGTAATACCACATCCTCCTGCATCGTTACCAAAACTGGCAAGTATAAGGTGGAGGTGAGCGCTTGTACCAATAGCTGGGTGCCATCAAAAGAAGTGGAAGTGGATCTGATCAACCTGCCTGTTCCGCAGATCTCAGCTGATAAATCTCTTTATTGTGCAGAAGATACCGCCGCGCTTACGGTAAATGTGCCTGCCGATCCCGCTTATACCATCAACTGGTACCGCAACGGTAACCTGTTGGCAAACGACAATAACTTAACCACCATAAAAGACATTAATGCAGGGAGCTATACTGTTGTAATAAACAGTAATATCGCCAATTGCACGCAAACCTCAGCGCCCTTTCAGCTGGCCTTTACCCCCTCACCTATGTTTACCTTTAACTACCCCAATGTATTGCAATATTGTACAGGCACACCGCTCACGTTGAATGTGGTGGGTAGTCCCAATTATCAATTCCGCTGGTATAAGGATGGAATCCTAACCGGGGATGTTACTGCTGCATTATTCGTCACTCAGCCCGGCAAATACAAAGTGGAGGTAAGCGCATGCCAGAATAGCTGGGTGCCATCAAAAGAAATCCAGGTAAACTTTATCACATTACCTATACCAGTGATCACTACTGATAAACCCGCCTATTGCATCGGCGACAATGCCACGCTTGCCATCTCCGCACCGGTTGATCCTGATTATACTATTAACTGGTACAAGGATAATGTGTTGCTAACAGCAGATGCCAATCAAAATTCCATAACAACCAATATCGCGGGCAACTATACCGTTTCCATCGTGAACAATACGGTAAATACGGATGGCACAACCTGCTCGCAAACATCAGCCGTTTCTTCAATAGCCTTCAACCCGCCGCCAACCGTAAGTATCGAAAAAATAGTAAATACAACCATTTGCGAGGGCCAAACTATCGGCCTGCTGGCACATTATAAGGGTGGTACTGTTAAATGGTCCACCGGGGAAACTACGGACCAGATCAGCGTGACTACTCCGGGTAATTACACCGCAACGGTAACTTCTGCAGCCGGCTGCCTCGCCGACACCAGTATTACCGTTGCCTTTTTACCCAACCCGGTATTCAGTGTAAATGATACCTCTGTTTGCGCTTATAAAAAACAAGTGATTACCCTAAGCGCCCCGCCGGGATTTGCCCAATACGCCTGGAACGGTACACCAGGCGGACAAACATACCAGGTCAGCCAGCCCCAAACGGTAAGTTTAACCGTAACCGATGTCAATGGCTGCCAGGTAAGCCAGCAGATAAAAGTAGCCGACCAATGCCCCAATGTATATATCCCCAATGCATTTACCCCGAATGGCGACGGCATAAATGATACCTGGGTGATTGAAGGGCTGGATAATGATCCAACTGTTTCGGTTAAGGTATTTACCCGTTACGGGAACCTGATTTTTAACAGCCAAGGCTATGGCACGCCCTGGAATGGAGAGTACAATGCCAAGAAATTACCAGCCGCTGTGTATTACTATATCGTTACCGTTAAAAACGGCACACAGAAGTTTAGCGGATCAGTGACCATTATCTATTAAGTTGTGTTCCGCTTTTTTTGGGCGATGATAAATAAAAATGCCATAACAGCATGGTAGCGATGGTGCGGTTGGGTTCCCAGTCGGCAGCGATGGCTAACATTTCATCTTTTGTGGGGTTGACAGCTAAATTTTTCACCCGCTTTAAAGCATTTACCGCCGCCAGGTCGCCGATGGGGAACACATCGGGATGCTGTAAAACAAACATCAGGTAAACGTCGGCAGTCCAGTTGCCTATACCTTTAAGGGCGGTTAATTTTGCCCGGACTATGTCATCAGGCAATTCCTCCAGTTCAAATAAATTGATTTGCCCGCTTAATATGGCTTCGGCCAGGTAACGTATATATATTGTTTTTTTTGCTATTCAGCCACCTTTCAATTAAACGTGTTCCGTCTTCAATTTTAGCGACCATTTCGGTTAGGATTTCGCATTTAATTTTAGAAATTTACGGAATGAACAACCTGCCGCCATTAGCCGAGCGCATGCGCCCAAAAAACCTGGATGATTATGTAGGTCAGAAACATTTGGTGGGGCCGGGCGCGGTATTGCGCAAAGCTATAGAATCGCATAACCTGCCTTCTATGATCTTTTGGGGTCCGCCGGGTGTGGGGAAAACAACCCTGGCCTACATTATTTCGCAACAGCTTGACAGGCCCTTTTTTTCTTTAAGCGCCGTTAACTCGGGTGTGAAAGACGTGCGCGATGTTATTGAAAAAGCATCCCTGCTAAAAGCGGAGGGCCATACCCTGCCCGTATTGTTTATTGATGAAATTCACCGCTTCTCCAAATCACAACAGGATTCCTTATTGGGCGCGGTGGAGCGGGGCATTGTAACCCTTATCGGCGCCACTACCGAAAACCCCTCATTTGAGGTGATCTCGGCTTTGCTTTCACGCTGTCATGTGTATATCCTGCAACCTTTAAACGAAGACGACCTGATCATTTTGCTGGAAAAATCAAAAAAGGAAGATGAGGTTCTTCGCACCAAAAATATCGACATCAAAGAAAACGAGGCCCTGCTTCGCCTATCCGGCGGGGATGCCCGAAAACTGCTCAATATTTTTGAATTGCTGGTAAATGCCTTCGACAGTAAAAAGATAGTGATCACCAACAAAGCTGTTTTGGAGCATGTACAGCAAAACATGGCCCTGTACGATAAGGCAGGCGAGCAGCATTATGATATTATTTCGGCTTTCATTAAATCCATGCGCGGCAGCGACCCTAACGGTGCCGTTTACTGGCTTGCGCGGATGATCAGCGGCGGCGAGGACCCGCTGTTTATAGCCCGGCGCATGCTTATTTTAGCCTCTGAAGATATTGGCAATGCCAACCCCAATGCGCTTTTGCTGGCCCAAAGTTGTTTTAACGCGGTAAATATGATCGGCATGCCCGAATCACAACTTATTTTATCGCAAACGGCCATTTACCTGGCTACTTCGGCAAAAAGTAATTCAGCTACAACTGCCATCGGGGCGGCAATGGACCTGGTGCGCCAAACCGGCGACCTGCCCGTCCCCCTGCACCTGCGGAACGCGCCTACCAAACTGATGAAAAACCTCGGCTACGGGAAAGATTACAAATATGCCCACAGCTACGAAGGTAATTTTACAGACCTTGATTTTTTACCGGCCGAAATAAAAGGGACAAAACTGTATAACCCCGGTAACAATGCCCGCGAGCAGGAGTCAAAAGAGAAATTAAAGAAACTTTGGGGCGACAGGTATAAGTATTAGCGAGCATCCTAAGCCCTTACCGCGTGCCGCCTTAGCTTTAGCGGTGGCGCAAAAGGGGAATTGCTAAAAATATCGAACACTGAATAATGAATATCGAATGTTGAAAGCAGCACTGATTGATTTTTTAAGTATCATTACATAAATTAATAATATCTAAAGCCTGTTCATGACAACAACTTTCATACGGCACGAGTTAAAAGCATTCTGGCGATCAAAAAACACAGGAAAAAGCATTGCCATACGTATAATGATGGGTATCCTGATCTTATACCTGTTACTCAATGTCCTTTTTCTGGGATTTTTCCTCAATAAACTTATCGAAGTCATTTTTCCGAAACAGGATATTGTTGTTTCTTTCTGCGGGATAATCCTTTTATATTATTTGTCGGACTTGTTTATGCGTTTGCAATTGCAGGAGCTGCCAACGCTACGTGTTCAGCCTTATTTGCAGCTGCCGGTTAAGCGCAATTCGCTTATCGGCTACCTTGCATTTACCGCTTTGTTATCGGTATTCAACTTATGGCCCTTTATTCTTTTTGTGCCCTTTGTCATTAAGATCATCGCCCCGGATTCAGGTGCAATAGCCACGCTCGCTTTTATCGTTTCACTTGCAGGCCTTACCGTATTCAATAATTACCTGGCACTGTACATCAAGCGGAAGTCAAACCTTAACGGCTGGGTATTTTTGATTTCGGCGACGGTGATTATGCTGATCGGCTTAGGCGATTTTTACCTGCATTTATACTCCTTACGCAACATATCTTATTTGTTTTTTGGTCATTTGATCAGTAAGCCCACATTGGCCCTTTTGCCTGTTTTGCTTGGGGCACTGATGTATTACCTCAACTTTTTATATCTCAAACAAAACCTCTATCTGGAAGAACTCGGTTCGCGCAAAGCGGCCAAGTACAAAAGCAGTACCGAATACCCTTTGCTGAGCCGATTTGGCAGCGTTGGGGACCTTGCCGCCAACGAGATCAAACTTGTGCTTCGTAATAAACGTTCACGGTCGGCTTTGATAATGGGCCTGTTTATTATGCTTTACGGATTGATTTTTTATACCAACTCTCACTATGGCGAAGGCTGGAAAATATTCGTGGGCATGTTTATGACCGGTATTTTTATCATTAACTATGGTCAGTTTATGTTTAGCTGGCAGGCTTCGCATTTCGATGGCTTGCTGGTTAATAAAATAACCTTTACCGACTTTTTAAAAGCCAAGTATTTGCTGTTTACCATCATCTCAACTGGATTTTTCCTGCTGACAACACCCTATGTTTATTTTGGCTGGCACATTTTGATGGTCCATTTCATTATGTTTTTATGGAATATTGGTGTTAACACCACCCTGGTGCTGTTTTTTGCCAACCGCAATTATAAACGTATCGACCTTTCAAAAGGGGCGGCATTTAATTGGGAAGGGGTAAGCGGCAACCAATGGATATTATCGTTCCCCCTGCTGATAGCTCCTTATATACTTTACGGGCCGTTCGCATTGCTTCACCATGCCGATATTGGCTTAGCCTTAATAGCCATTACAGCGCTTATATTTATTTTCACACGCAGCTTTTGGATAAAACAACTGGAAGCTGATTTTTATACCAAAAGATACAAAATAGCCGAAGGTTTCAGAAACAAATAAGATGATAGTAATTAATAACCTGAAAAAAATATACAGCGGGGTTACCGTTGTAAATGTGCCGCACCTTGAAATAAAAAAGGGCGAAAGTGTTGGTTTGGTAGGCAATAACGGGGCTGGTAAAACTACCTTGTTCCGTATGATGCTTGATCTGATCAGGCCCGAAAGCGGGGAAGTTTTATCAAACGGCGAAGCGGTTGCCGGGCACGAAAACTGGAAAAACTATACGGCATCGTACCTTGATGAAGGTTTTTTGATAGACTACCTTACCCCCGAAGAATATTTTTACTTTATCGGCGGTCTGCACCAGCAGAGCACGGCAAATGTGGATGATTTTTTGTCCGGGTTGGCAGATTTTTTTAATGGTGAGATCCTGAAGAAAGGCAAATACATCCGCGACCTCTCGAAAGGTAACCAATGTAAAGTTGGCGTGGCTTCCTGCCTATTGCAAAACCCTGAACTGCTGATGCTGGATGAGCCTTTCGCAAATATCGACCCAAGCACCCAGTTTCGTTTGAAAAGCCTGCTGAAGGACCTGAATAAGAACAAAGGGGTAACAACGCTTGTTTCCAGTCACGACCTTAACCACATTACCGATGTTTGCGACCGCATCCTGTTGATGGAGAAAGGCCTGATTATTAAGGATATTGCCACCGGTTCATCAACCTTAAACGAGTTGGAGGCGTATTTTGGCGTAGGGCAAACCGTATCCGCAGCACTTAAAGTTGACGAGGAAGAGAATCATTAATCATCAGCCTTTAAGCCTTTTCGGCGAAAGCGGTGGTTAAGTTTTTTAACACAAAGAGCGCTGGGAAATTCACAGAGGACGCAAAGATTTTTTAAAATACAGATGCGACCACGTTAAAAATTAAGCTGGCTTTGTTGTTCCTGTAGTCGCAGACTACAGGCATAGTGCATCCGAAGTCAGAGACTTCGGACAGCGGGATATACCCATCGGCGAATACTGGATGAATGATTTTGTGATGTGGAAGGAATTGTAAATCATCACCATGAAATAAAACCTCGTCATTTAGCGTGATGAAATTTCTCAAAATTCGGAAGGCGACGATGAAAAAAAGGGACTCTCCATGACACCCGCCGCTAATTTTAGAATATGTCGTGGGTAGTAGTGAATGACAAAAAAGTGGGTCATGGTGAGGCCACTCGAACCATGTGGGATGGCCTGAACGCTTTGCCATTGGCGCTAATGCATTGGCGTTGGGCCTTTGCGCACATGATTCGAGTGCCTCACCATGACAGCCCACGCTTATAATGACGTGTTTATACGTTGTTGATTATCAATATACTTGCAACAACGTTATTGTGATTTTTTCCATGTTTTGCCCTGGTCAGCCTTCAGCATGACAGCCGCCGCTAATGTTAGAAAATACAATGGATACAAAAAGGAGAAACCTTTTCGAACTTCCCTGTGTTTGCCGGCAAATTCGAAAAGTTTTCAATTAATCAGGGATATGCTGTTCCCCGGAGGCCTGGGATTTGGGATTACAACACCGTTTTTATCTTCAACTCCTTCATTTGCGTATCGGCAATGGTTGATGGCGTATCGATCATAACATCCCTGCCTGAATTATTTTTAGGGAAAGCGATCACATCACGGATAGAATCCAATCCGGCAAAAATAGATACGAGCCTGTCGAAACCAAAGGCGATACCACCATGTGGCGGCGCGCCGTATTCAAAAGCGTCCATCAAAAAGCCGAATTGTTTTTGTGCTTCTTCCGGCGAAAATCCTAAATGCTTAAACATGAGCGATTGCAGGGAACGGTCGTGGATACGGATGGAACCGCCGCCGATTTCTGTTCCGTTGATCACCAGGTCATAAGCATTTGCCCTAACATCGCCCGGCGCTGTGTCCAAAAGGGCAATATCTTCAGGTTTCGGCGAGGTGAACGGGTGGTGCATGGCATGGTAACGGCCGCTTTCTTCGTCCCACTCCAGTAAAGGGAAATCCAACACCCATAAAGGGGCAAAAGTATTTTTATCGCGCAAGCCTAAACGGGTTCCCATTTCAAGGCGGAGTTCATTCAATTGCTTGCGGACTTTATCTGCTTGTCCGGCCAATACCAGCATCAAATCGCCGGGCTGGGCTTCAAAAGCAGCAGCCCAGTTGGTCAGTTCATCTTCGTTGTAAAATTTATCCACCGATGATTTTAACGTGCCATCTGTATTGTAGCGGCAGTAGATCATGCCGGTAACGCCAATTTGCGGACGTTTTAACCATTCGGTAAGCTCATCTATTTGTTTGCGGGTATATTCGGCGCAGCCTTTGGCATTGATGCCTGCCACCAGTTCGGCATTATCAAAAATGCTGAAGCCTTTGCCCATAACAACTTCATTCAGTTCCACAAACTGCATCCCAAAACGGATATCCGGTTTATCTGATCCATACAAACGCATGGCATCGGCATATTGCATGCGGGGAACAGGGCCAAGGTTTATACCTTTTACTGTTTTAAACAAGTGATGCGTTAATCCCTCGAAAATATTTAAAATATCTTCCTGGGTAATGAAGGCCATCTCACAATCTATTTGCGTAAACTCCGGTTGACGGTCGGCACGTAAATCTTCATCCCTGAAACATTTAACGATCTGGAAATAACGGTCGAACCCGCTCACCATCAGTAATTGCTTAAACGTTTGCGGCGATTGCGGCAAGGCATAAAATTCACCGGGGTTCATCCGGCTTGGCACCACAAAATCGCGGGCGCCTTCAGGGGTGGATTTTATCAGCACGGGGGTTTCCACCTCAATAAAATCACGGCCATCCAAATATTTGCGCACTTCCTGAGCCATTTTATGGCGCAGCATCAGGTTGTTGCGGATCGGGTTGCGGCGCAAATCCAGGTAGCGGTATTTAGCCCTCAATTCTTCCCCGCCGTCGGTCTCATCCTCTATCATAAACGGAGGGATCTTTGAGGTATTCAGCACCTCAATAGCTTCAACAAGGATCTCAATTTCGCCGGTTTTCATCTTTGCATTCTTGCTGGTACGTTCAATTACAGTGCCGCTCACTTTGATTACAAATTCGCGCCCGAGCTGCCTGCTGGTTTCCCGCAGGGAGGCATGGGAATCGGTATTAAAAACCAATTGGGTTAAACCATAACGGTCGCGTACATCAATAAAGGTAGTTCCGCCCAGGTCGCGTGATTTTTGCACCCAGCCGCATAAAGTGACTGTTTCGCCTAAATGGCTGATATTTAATTCGCCGCAGGTATGTGTTCTTAGCATGGTACTGATTTATAAAGTTCGCAAAAGTACGTTTTTGAGGTGAAAGGTGAAAGACGAAGTTTTAGGTGAAAGGATAAAGGCGAAAGCTGAAAGGTTTTTATATGATATAAGTTTGTGCATTTTAAGGTTCCGCCCGTATTTCAAACAGGAATAATTCAAAATTGATATATTTGCATTAACGCAATTTTCTTTTAAAAATTCAACCCTGATACCAATGGCCGCCCCGGATAAAGACCTTAAATTTCCCCTTCCAAATTACACCCGGCTTTGCTTTTTAAAGAACATCATCACCAATCCTAATATTATTGTTGGTGATTATACTTATTATGATGATTTTGAAGTAATTTAGCTTTGACAACTTTTAAAAAGTTGTCAAAGCTGAGGCCGTCTTCATATACCCGGTAAAAAAAGTAGCGTTTTAATTATATTTACTGTAACAAATAAAAATTAAATCATGCTTACCACTATAAAAGGATATTATGATCACGGACAAATCGTCCTTGAAGAAATTCCGCCGGTAAAAACCAAGACCGAGGTTATGGTAACATTTCTTACTCAGGAAAGAGCAGAAAATCGACCTTCAAAAAGAAAATTAGGCGGTCTGGAAGGAAAGGTGATCATCCCGGATGACTTTAATGAGCCCTTGGATGATTTAAAAGATTATATGTAGAAATGGACTTGAGCTGCTGCCATTAAAGAATGAACATATATTTTCGTACCAGCATTTACCATTGCAGCAGGAACACAAAGACCCTTTCGACCGCTTTTTAATTGCAATTGCTAAACAGGAAAGCCTTACCATTATTACCACAGACGTTAAGTTTAAATTGTATTTGCCGTTAATTCAAATTATTGGCTCTATAACGCTTTGTATGGGTAAGCAATTCATCCCGATAGCTATCGGGAATCCATAGAAAACATTGTTATTATGATGATAAAATGTGTGTTTTCAGGCCCAACAGAGGCATAGCCTCGATAAATATTATAGCAACGGATTTTAATCCGTTGAAAACGCCAGGAGGAAAAGATAAAGAACCATAGGTTCGACCCATATTAATACGACAACTAATAGCGATTAAAAATGGATCGTGCCTATGGCACTCTTACTATTGGGCTTCATGTAACAACGGGTTAAAACCCGTTGCTACAAAATATTTCGAGCCGAAGGCTCTATTATTAAACGCTTACCCATACAAACCGTCATAGAGCCAAATTATTTAGGTGGGGATACTTTAAACAAGTTAAATATTTTGCCGGCGATGGCCAATCCGGTGGATAGTTTGAGGGCGGAGTGAGCAGAACCCCGGAAAGAATATCCTTTGATGTACCGTGATATTTATTTCCTTGAAAAAAACTTTGTTGAGGCAGGTGCAGCTTATCTGCACCTGCCTCAACAAAGGAATATCACATTAAAGCTATTAGCCAGGTGGATTATATCCTGCTCACTATACCGCTTTCAACACGTTTGCGGTACGACCAGAAAAATACAATCGGGAAAACAAAAAGGTTAAATACCGTATTGGTGATCAGGCCGCCGATTACAACAATTGCCAATGGCCTTGATGCTTCGGAGCCAATTCCATGCGATAATGCAGCAGGCAATAAACCGATAGCCGCCATCATCGCCGTCATTACTACCGGGCGTAAACGGTCTTCAACCCCCGCTTTTATAGCAACAGCAAATGATGTCCAGGCCGTATGGTGCTTTAATTCCATGATGTTGCTCTTAAACTTGGTGATCAGTATCACGCCGTTTTGTACACAAATGCCAAACAAGGCGATAAAGCCAATACCTGCGGAAATATTAAAATTAACTCCCGTTATCAATAGTGCTAATATTCCGCCCATGATAGCAAAAGGCACATTATTAAGTACCAGCAGCGAATCTCTGAAATTCCCAAACAGGATGAATAATATAAAGAATATGATCAGTAAGCTGATGGGCACCACCTGGCTAAGCCTTTTAGTTGCACGCTGCTGGTTTTCAAAATCGCCGGCCCATTGAAGGGAGTACCCTTTGGGCAGTTTTATTTGTGCATCCACTTTATCCTGTGCTTCTTTTATTGTACTGCCCATATCCCTGCCGCGGATTGAAAATTTGATGGCCCCATAACGCATATTATCATCGCGATAGATCATGCTTATCCCTGTAATTCTTTGAATGCTGGAAATTTCGCGCAACGGTACCGTATTGTTATTCAAAGTTGGTACCCGCAAGTCGCCTATGGCCTCCTGGTTGTTCCTGAAGTTTTCGGGATAACGTATCCGGAGGTCGAATTTCTTTTCGTTTTCGTAAATCTGGGTTGCAGCTTTACCGCCAATGGCCATCTCTATTACAGCATTTGCATCATTTGCTGTTACGCCATATTGGGCCATTTTTTGCTGGTTAAGGTCAATCTGTAATTCCGGCTGCCCCATATTGTGCATAATACCGAGGTCTTCAATACCTTTAACACCTTTCAAAATTGAATCTATCGTCTGATTCTTTTTTTCAATAAACTTATAATCGTCCCCAAACAGTTTTACAACAATGGAGCCCTTAACCCCCGATACAGCCTCCTCCACATTATCAGATATCGGCTGAGAAAAGTTAAGGTCAATACCCGGGATGTACTTTAATTTTTCCTGCATCCTGGCAATCAGCTCTTCTTTGGTTTCTCCTCCTTTCCACTGGTCCTGCGGGTAAATATCCACATGGAACTCAATGTTGTAGAAACCGGTGGCGTCGGTGCCATTATTTGGCCGCCCGGTTTGGGACATTACCTGTTTTACTTCATCAAAACCGAGGAAGACCTTACGCATTTCATTGGCCAGTTTAACCGATTCATTTAATGAGATGCTTAAAGGGCCGGTGGCGCGTACATAAATTGCCCCCTCGTTCAGCTCAGGCAAAAACTCTGTTCCTAAAAACGTAAAACAAAACAAACTGACAGCCAGTGCAGCGATGGCAAGCGGGAAAACTAATTTTCGGCCCTTAAAGCATACAGAGTAAAACCGCATGGCATTACGGGTAATAAATTCAACAAAAATATTGTGCTTTTCTTTGACATTCTTATTCAGCAATACGCTGGCCAAAGCCGGAACGAACGTAAATGTTAAGATAACAGCGCCCAATAAGGCGAAACCCAGCGTCCACGCCAGCGGCGAGAACATTTTACCTTCAACTTTCTCGAAACTAAAAATGGGCAGTAAGCCGGTAATAATAATCAGTTTGGCGAAAAATATGCCTTTACCATTCACCATGCAGGCCTTTTTAATCATCCCCAGTTTGCTGAGCCGATTATAGTTTGCCATCCCCACTTCTTTGGCGCGGTGATCGAGTACCACAAAAATCCCTTCCACCATCACTACCGCACCGTCGATAATAATACCGAAGTCAATGGCGCCCATGGATAAAAGATTGGCCGACATCCCTTTTAACTTTAAACAAATAAAGGCAAACAACAATGACAGCGGAATAATAAGGGATACAATGAGCGTGGTCCGCCAGTCGGCCATAAAAAGGAATACGAGAACGGTTACGAAGATTATACCCTCAGCCATATTATGCAGCACCGTATGGGTCGCAAAATTTACAAGGTCTTCGCGGTCATAAAACGTTTTTATCTTAACATCATCGGGTAATATTTTATTATTAAGCTCATTGATCTTTAATTTCAGGTTTTTTATTACCACGCTTGGGTTCTCCCCCTTCCGCATAACCACTATACCTTCAACCACATCGGGGTCCCGGTCGCGGCCCACCTGCCCAAGTCGGGGTAATGCCGACTCTGTTACCGCCGCTATCGTTTTCACGTAAATAGGCGTACCCTTAACATTTTTAATAACTATATTTTTTATCTCACCGATATCATTAAGTAAACCGATACCCCTGACAACATAAGCCTGACCAGCCTGTTCAATAACGTCGCCGCCCACGTTAACGTTGCTTTTTGATACTGCATCATACAGCTGCAACGGTGTAACATTATATTGCACGGCTTTCTCAGGGTCAACAGTGATCTGGTACGTTTTCACCTCACCGCCGAAACTATTCAGATCGGCCACTCCGGGTACGGCGTGGATCTCGCGGTCAACAACCCAGTTCTCAATGGTCGTTAATTCACGGGCGGACCTTTTGTCGCTTGTTAACGTAAACCTGTAAATTTCTCCCGTCGGGCCATAAGGCGGCTCGATGGAAGGGTTCACCCCATCGGGCAAATTTGCCTCGCCAATGTGGTTGTTTACCTGTAAGCGCGCAAATGCATAATCCACATCGTCATCAAAGGTTATGGTAACTACCGAAAGGCCGAACAGGGATGATGACCTTACTGCCACCTTTTTTTCCGCCGGGTTCATGGCGAGCTCAATAGGCCGGGTAACAAATTTTTCCACCTCTTCAGCGCTTCTTCCCGGCCATTGGGTAATAATAATTACAGAGGTATTGGTAACATCCGGGAAAGCATCAATGCTGATAGTCTTAAAGCTAATATAACCGGCAACAGCCAGCAGGGCAGTCACAAAGAATATGAAAAACCTGTTTTTTAGCGCGAAAGAAAGAATATTTTTTATAAATCGGTTCATGTTTTTATAATCAATCTTTAAGCGATTCAAACAAATACACGTGTCTCGAAGCCACAACGCGGTCGCCGGGTTTTAAGCCTTTGCTGATATAAGCCCTGTCTTCAACTGTTTTAGCAATTTGAACCTGCTGAACGTGTACTTTAGCTTTACTGCCGTCAATCACTATCACATAGTTTTTATCGTTATCAAAAACCAGGGCGTTGGTGTTAATAAAAGGCAGGCTTTCACCCGATTTCGCTTTAATCAGGATATTGGCAAACATTTCCGGTTTAAGTAAATTACCGGGGTTTTGAATGGTGATCCTGGCGTGCATCACTTTGTTATCAGGATCGAGCATGTTATTGATCCTGTCTATTTTGCCATCAAATACTTTGTCCGGATACGATAAGGTGGTGATTTTCACAGGGTCGCCGGTTTGAATTTTGGCAATATCAGATTCATAAACATTAACCAGCACATACACTGTTGAAAGGTCGGCAATGGTAAACATATTTTGCCCGTTGTCGGCCCTTACCTGGGTGTTGTTGGTCAAATTCCTTTCTACCACAAACCCAGCCAAAGGGGCTTTAACTTCATATCCGTTTTCGTTACTTTTATTGATCTGTATTACCTGGGATGCCCGTTTGCCTTCGGCAACAGCTTTTTGATAGTCGGCTTGCACTTGCTCCAGGTCCTTTTGCGATGCCAGTCCGCTTTTGTACAGATCCTGGGTTGATTCCAAAATGCGGTGGGTATTCCTGATGTCGGCTTCCGACGAAATATAGTCTTTGGTGTATCCGGCCATTTCGGCGCTTTTCAAAACCGCAAGTGTTTGCCCTTTTTGTACAACATCACCAAGCTGCACATGTACATCCCGGGCCACCCCACTAACCATGGGGTAAATCTTTACCATTTTATTTTCGTCGGGTGCAATACTGCCGGTTAAGGTAATTTGCGAAAGCGCGCTGGCTTCCTTTACGGTATCAATTATTACATTTTTTAATAAACTATCGGTCACATGGAACCTGGTATCTTTTTCCTTGTTTTCATCGGCATGGTGGCAGCTTTGCAAAGCAAAAGCTAATAGGACAAAGGCGGGAAAAATTGATACTATTTTATATTTAGCGTACATGGTCATACTACGGTTATTGGTTAAAAAAAGGCGTCCCGGTAACGTAATTAAGCTGTTCGAGGGAGGTAATGCGGTTAAGCTGCAGTGTGTTTAACTGTAAAATATTGGTCTTATACGAGTCATAAAAATCAAGGAACTCTAACAAACTGATATTTCTTTTTTCATAGTTTTTAAAAACCTCCTGTATCAAATGAGTAAAATCTGCTTTAAACTGAGGATCGAAACTGTTTGACAATTTTTCCAGTCGCAGGGCGCCTTTAAAATTGGTGGCCAGGTCGCTTTCCACCTGGTCCTGCTGGCTTTGTAATTGCACCTTGCTTTGGTCAATAGCAATCCGGGCCTGTTTTATGCCACCCTGGTTCCGGTTAAAAAAGGGCAGGTTAAATTCAACGCCGGCACCCAAAAAGTTGGTTCCGTAACTACCGAGCTTATCATAATTGAGTGACAGCGAAAAATCGGGCACCGCGGTTGCTTTTTGAAGTTGCAGGTTTAAATTGCTATAATCAAGGTTGGTTTTTGCCAGTTTAAGGTCATAGCGGTTAGCGTATGCCGAATCCAATAACCTTTTATATGGTATAGCGGCTAAAATGTCCTTCCCGTCAAGGTCATAATTAACAACCGGTTCAATAAAGGTATTTGGCAGGCTTTTAATCAGCAGTTTAAATTCACTTTGCACCGTATCAATACCCACTTGCAGGTTATTATATTCGGCCTGTAATGAGTAAAGCTGTGATTGAATGCGCAATACTTCTTTTTCGGCGATATTCCCCTTTTTGTATTGCTCCTTAAAAACCGTTAAAGTTTTAGCAAGCGAACTGATCTCTTCATCATAAACTTTAGCAGATTGCTCCTGGAAATAAATACTATAAAAATCGCTCCTTAGCGTAAATTTTAAAGTGCGGAGCAGGTCGAAGAATTGGTATTTTGCCTGGTCGACGCTTATTTTAACCAGTTGAATATTTTTATTGCGCTTACCGGCAGTAGTAAAAAGCTGCGAAATACTGAACGACTGTTCGCTAAACGCCGGCCCGCTGGTTGTATTATTGGCATAAATACCATTGGAGAAACTAAAGCCGGGATTAGGGAATAACCTGGCAGTAATTATCTGTGCGCTGGCGTTATCAATATTATAACGCTGAATAATGAGTTGAAGGTTGTTTTTTAAAAACTGATCTTCAGCCTGTTTAATGCTTAGCTTTAAGGTATCGCTTACCGGGGCTTGTGCATGAGCAGAAAACCCAGTCAATATAATCGATGTCTGAAGCAATAAAAAAAAGCGAAAAAATAATTTAAACATGGCTTTATAAGATGGTGCAAATTTATGCCACCTGTATTAAAGCTGAATTACAGAAGGATTAGAATGGGATTAGAATTCGGCTGTAATACTAAATCGTTGCAATATTATTATAAATCGGGAAATTATTTGTCGCTTTTTAAGATATATCCCATGCCGATAACCGTGTGTATCAACTTGTTTTTAAAACCCTTTTCAATTTTATTGCGCAAATAATTTACATACACATCAATGAAGTTTGTTCCGGTATCAAAATCAATTTTCCATACTTTTTCTGCGATATATTCTCTTGACAATACCTTATTGGGATGGTTCATAAACAGTTCCAGCAAAGTAAATTCTTTGGCGGTTAATGTGATCTGGGTGCCGCCGCGCTCGGCTATGCTGCTCCAGGTATCTAATTTCAGGTCGTCAAATGTCAGTATATGGTCCTGGGAAGCTTTCACATTTTTTCTTCGCAACAATGCTTCAATGCGCGCAAGCAGTTCACTGAAATGAAAAGGTTTTACCAGGTAATCATCGGCCCCTGCTTTTAATCCCGATACTTTGCTGTGTACCTGGTCAAGCGCGGTAAGCATTAAAATAGGTGTTTGGCTATCCGTCAGCCTTATCTGGCGGCATAATTCGATGCCGTTTATATCTGGCAGCATTACGTCGAGGATCAACAGGTCAAATTCATCGGTTTGCAGCATTGATTTTGCAGTGAAACCATCTTTAGCAGCCTTGAGTTTATAGCCCTGCTCTTCAAGGCCCTTGCAAATAAAGGCAGCAACCTTTTGTTCATCTTCAACTAAACAGATGTTAACCATACGAACAAATATGAGAATAATTTAATCGCCTATGAATTAGGATAGCATTATAAAACGATCAATCAATGTCGTTTACCTAAGGAAAACGAATAATTAGTTCTTCCCATAAACGCTCTACGCCTCACCCTGCCCTCTCCAAAGGAGAGGGTTTAACGAAGAGCGAAGTTAAAGTCCTCTCCTTTGGAGAGGATTTAGGTGAGGCAAAATTGCCGGGGAGGCCTTGGGTAAACGATATTGAATAATCAATTCCCATCCATTACCCTTACTTTTAAATAACCCGGATGCGCCTTTGAGGTATAAACTTTGTGGGTTGCCTTTTTGAAATCTGTATCCTTAGCTTTCATAATATCTTCAAACACCTGCGGGTTGCGATCAATAAGCGGGAAACTCGAACTTTGTACCTGCACCATTATTTTGTGACCCTTCTTAAAGGTGTGCAATATATCCTGGAGTTCAAAGTTTACCGGGGTTATTTTACCCGGCACAAATGGTTCCGGCTTATCAAACCCGTTGCGGTACTTGCCGCGCATCTCCTCGCTGCGTACCATTTGCTCGTAATGCGACATGTGGGTGTCTTTTGCGGTAAACTGATTGTCTTTGGCCGAATCGGGGTAAACATCTATCACTTTTACCACCCAATCGGCATCAGTGCCGGTTGTTGATACTTTCAGATTGGCCAGGATATTACCTGCAAGGGTTATATCCTTATCCAGCACCTCGGTTTGATAGGTGAGCACATCGGGCCTGCGCTCTGCAAAACGCTGATCGCCTGTCATGTATTCTCTTTTCTGGTCAATAGCTATTCCGCTGATGAAGGGTACTGGTTTATCAGGGTCTGATATAAATTCATCTGCCGTATTACCTTCACCCTTCGGCGCTTCAAAGGACAGTTTACCACCGGGTAGTAAATACAAATTCTTTTCTTCTGCTTCTTTTGGAGGCCAGACATTATAGTTTTTCCACTGGTTTGCCCCCGTTTCAAAAGCCGAAACTTTTGGAATGTCCCCTTCGGCGCCTTTTAAATAGTGGTTGAAGAAAGCGAATTCAATCTTCTCGCGGTAGAAAGGCCCGGTTGAACCGCCGAAATCAATATCACCCAAATGGTCACCGGGACCGCGTGACCATCCGCCATGTACCCATGGGCCCATCGCGAAATAAACCGGGGTGGAAGGGTTGTTCTTTACTAATGTTTTATAGGTATTGATAGCGCCGTAAAGGTCCTCAGCATCATACCAGCCGCCGGTAACTAATACTGCGGTTTTAATATCGTGCAGGTGGGGCAATACGTTGCGGTCTTTCCAATGCTGATCGTAATCAGGATGATCAAGCATTTCGTTCCATAAACGGATCGTGTCTTTATAATATTTATCGTTTGTGTTTTTCATAGAGCCCATTTTCAAAAAGAACTCATAGCCATCTTCGGTGCCAAAATCAAAACGACCGCCACGGCGTTGCGTAGGCTTGTCATCCTGGCGATTGGTAAAGCCCGGGTAAAAGTCAAAATTTGCGACCAGTTGAAAAGCGCCGTTATGGAAAGCATCATCGCGGTAAAGATCAGACATCGGCGCCTGCGGCGAGGCTGCCACCAAAGCAGGATGACGGCTAAGCAGGCAGGTGGTTGTAAAAAAGCCGGGATAGGATATGCCCCAGGCCCCAACCTTACCCGTATTGTTCGGAATATTTTTTATCAGCCAGTCGATGGTATCGTAGGTATCCGTACCTTCATCTACATCGTTATTGGTTTTATGCACCTCTTTTTCGGGCGTCATTTCTTCAAATATGCCTTCACTCATCCAGCGGCCCCGCACATCCTGGTAAACAAAAATATAGCCGTCGTGCAAAAACAGGGATGACGGGCCAAGGCTGCTTTTATATATGTCAGCCCCGTATGGCGCTACGCTGTAAGGCGTCCTGTCCATCATAATTGGATACTTTTTCGACTGATCTTTCGGCACATAAACCGAGGTGAACAGCTTTTTACCATCCCGCACCGGGATCTGGTATTCGTACTTTACATAATTGTCTTTTACATAAGCGGCATCAGGGTTGTTTCCCTGGCCTGGCTGGGCACATGAGGTAAAAGCAAAAAGGATAATGCTTAAAGCCGAAAGTATGAGTTTCTTCATTTTATCAAACGATTAATTTTTAAAGCTACATAATAAAACAAAAAAAAGACCCCGATTTTTCGGGGTCTCACAAAATAGTTACTGAAAAGTATTTACTCATTTATCGCCTTAACACCCGGCAATTCCTTGCCTTCCATGTATTCAAGCAGTGCGCCGCCGCCTGTAGAAACATAGCTTACCTCTTCGGTTAAATTAAATTTTGCTACAGCCGCAGCAGAATCTCCGCCGCCTATTAATGAGAATGCGCCGCCTTCGGTTGCTTTAACTATGGCTTCGCCAACAGCTTTGGTGCCTGCCTCAAACTTTGCCATTTCAAAAACACCCATCGGTCCGTTCCATAATATGGTTTTTGATGCTTCAACCACTTTGGTAAATTCAGCTATTGAATCAGGGCCGATATCCAAACCCATCCAGCCGTCTGTAATGCTGCTGTTTTGGGCGATAGCCGTATTTGCATCGTTAGAAAAATTATCCGCGATGACGGAATCTGTCGGCAATAATAAATTTACACCTTTATCTTTTGCTTTTTTTATCAGGCTAAGGGCGAGGTCAAGCTTATCATCTTCCACTAATGATTTACCGATACTGCCCCCCTGCGCTTTTGCGAATGTATAAGCCATACCTCCGCCAATGATGAGGTTATCCACTTTATCCAATAACCGCTCAATCAATTCTATCTTATCCGAAACTTTTGCGCCGCCCATTATAGCAGTAAAAGGCTTCACAGCATTATTCAATACTTTTTCGGCATTTTTAAGCTCGGCAGCCATCAGGTAACCAAAGAATTTCGCGTTAGGGAAAAACCGGGCGATCACTGCGGTTGAAGCATGGGCACGGTGTGCTGTGCCAAATGCATCGTTCACATAAATATCGCCTAATTTTGAAAGTTTTTCGGCAAACGCGGTGTCCCCTTTTTCCTCTTCTTTATAAAAACGAAGGTTTTCCAATAAAAGCACTTCGCCACTGCCCAATGCTTTTGCTTTATCAACTGCTTCCGCGCCGATACAGTCATCAGCAAATTCCACCTTCTGACCAAGCAGGTCAGACAAATGAGGAACGAGGTGTTTCAGTGAATATTTTTCTTCAGGTCCGCCTTTCGGCCTTCCAAGATGTGACATTAATATTACTGCGCCGCCATCGTTTAAAATCTTTTTGATAGTAGGTAAAGCAGCCGTCATACGGTTATCATCGGTAATATTATAATCCTTATCAAGCGGCACATTAAAATCTACACGGATAAGGGCTTTTTTTCCGGCAAAACTAATTTGATCTATTGTCTTCATAATGTTTGTTTCAAGCAATTTTCGCGCTGCCAAATTCAGCAATTAATTCTAAATTCTGAACGCAAAAAACAAAAAGGTGTTTTAAATCGTAAAAAATATTATTGGATCTTAACGTATAATACATAGTGAGGCCCGATGCCCGGCACTTCAAATTCAGGCGAAATGATCTCAAAACCTAAATTCAGATAAAATGGAAGCGCCTTTTTGCGGGCATTGCACCACAGGTAATTCGCTTTTTGCCCGCGAAGGTAAACTATCCCAAAGTTGAGTAGCTGGTTGCCGAAACCCATGCCCCGGCATTGTTCAATAGTAGCCATGCCCCGTAGCTGGTAGCCCGTTCCGTTAAATTCCCCATAACTCTGAGGGTGAAATGAGGCGATACAAACCAGTTCATCTGTCTCAAAATACCCCAGATGAAAAGCGCCCGCTAATTTATCACTCGGGAACCGGCATTCATCAGGGCTTAATTTACCTTCCCTCAACACAGTATTGCGTATGGGCAATGTTTCTTCAACTGTAATAAACCTGATCATTTTTTAGATTGGCTAATCTTCTCCACCAGGTCGGCGAGGCGGCTTGAATAGCCCATTTCATTATCATACCAGCCCACCACTTTTACCAGGCCCCCGACAATTGAGGTAAGCTGTGCATCAAAAATACAGCTATGGGTGTTGCCGATAATATCTGTTGATACAATGGGGTCTTCTGTATATTCCAGGATATTTTTCATCGCGCCTTCGGCGGCTGTTTTGAATGCGGAATTGATAGATTCCACGGTTGGTTGCCGTTTTAAGCTACAGGTAAAATCAGTCAGCGAACCATTAAGAACAGGCACCCGGATACCCGCCCCGCCAAGCCTGCCTTCGAGATGCGGAAAAATAGCGGTGATGGCTTTTGCCGCGCCAGTAGTGGTCGGGATGATTGATCCCGATGCGGCCCTTGCCCTGCGGAGGTCTTTATGCGGGGCATCGTGCAGGCTTTGGTCGCCGGTCATCGAATGTACCGTAGTAATATAGCCATCAATAATTCCCCAGTTATCATCCAGTATCTTCACCATGGCTGCTACATTGTTGGTTGTGCATGAGGCATTCGACAATATGGGCGACCTTAGGTCCACCAGGGTGTCATTTACACCTAAAACAACCATAGGCACACTTTTATCAGTGCTTGGCGCCGAAATGATGACCTGCCCGGCGCCGGCTGTCAAATGCCCCATGGCCCCCTGCTTTGATGTGAACTTACCTGTTGATTCTATAACCAGATCTATTTTAAGGTCTTTCCAGGGCAGTGACGAAGGTTCGCGCTCCGACAATATTTTTATGGTTTTGCCATTGATATAAAGATTGTCCTTATCAAAATCAACAGTTCCTTTAAAACCGCGATGGACCGAATCGTATTTAAATAGATGGGCGAGCGTTTGCGTATCAGCCAGATCATTTATTGCAACCACCGTTATGCCTGGCCGGTCCAAAATATTTCTTAAAAAAATACGGCCAATACGGCCAAATCCATTTACAGCAATTTTCATCATAATGGCTTAAACAAATGCAAAGCTAAAAAAATAAAAATGGCCGTAGTTTTTAAATAGGCTGATACAGCTTAAGCATATTAAAATTTGTCTATCCGGGTAAATATTTTTTCCACCAGTCAGAAACGAAGGGCTTAACTTCTGTCGGCATCCCCGGTTCGGGTACAAATAACTCAATATGTTTCTCTTCTGCATAGCCGATTAACCTTTCGATGGGCTCAAACCAGGCATGTGGCGCAAGGTTAAAGGTTCCCCAATGGATAGGCATCATTAGCTTCCCTTTGAGAGCCAGGTGCGCATTTGAAGCATGATCAGGGCCCATGTGTATGTCGGGCCAGTATTTGCCGTAAGCGCCAATTTCCAGTATAGTAAGATCAAAGGGGCCAAACACATCGCCGATCTCCTTAAAGCCGGGAAACCAACCTGAATCGGCCCCGAAAAAAATATTGTGCCTGGGTCCTTTAATTACAAACGACGACCATAAGGTTTCGTTCCTCCCGGTTAATCCCCTGCCGCTGAAATGCCTTGCGGGGGTTGCCGTGAGCACAATATCGGTACCGATCATCACACTATCGCCCCAATCAATTTCGTTGATGAAGTTTTTTGCGATTCCAAATTTTTCAAGATGTTTCCCTACCCCCAATGAGCAGTAAAACGGAATATCCTTACCGGCAAAAAACTTAATGGTCGCTTTATCCAAATGGTCATAATGATCGTGCGACTGAATCACAGCATCAAGCGGCGGGAGTTCATCCAATGTTAATGGCGGCTGAAAAAAGCGTTTGGGTCCAAACAGCGAAGTAAACGAAACCCTGTCGCTCCAAACGGGGTCGGTCAATATACGTTTGCCGTCAATCTCTATCAACAAACCCGAATGCCCAACCCATGTAACCCTTAGGCCGCTTGCAGGCGGAGTTTGGTAAACTGCTACATCGGTTTTAAACGGACCCATTGTTTTCTTAGGAACATTTTCGGCCTTATTGTAAATATATTCTTTTAAAACCGGGATCATTATTCCCAAACCACCCATATCGGTAGGTACAGGGTTTTGAAACTTCTTCCCTTTTTTCTTTGCGCCGGCTATATCCATAAACACTTATATTGATGAACGGTGAGTTGCCGCTGATATTTAAACCAATTTGTCAAAAAACGCTATTGCCTGTGTACAAAACTCAAGTAAAAGCGGGGGTAACGTGCTTCCGGTATAAGGCTGCGAAGCGCCAAAGGTATGGTCGGCGCCGGGGACGACCGACAATTCCGATGCAGGGTTCGCTGCTTTCAATTCTTCGGCATGAACCACTGGTACCGTTGGGTCGGCATCGCCATGGATTATAAGCCAGGGTTGCTTTATTGCAGCTGCATTGGCTATTATATCCAGCCGGGCCGGGTATTTATCCAGATCAAGCAAGGCGGCTACTTTTAAAGGTAATTGCTGCCCGGTGCGTTTATTTAAAAAATAGGCAATCCCCTGCAGGCGCCATTGCACCTCAATTTCTTTGGGCCATAAATTCCGGAAAGCCGAAATAGAAGCCATGGTCACCAGTTTTTTAATTCGCAGGTCTTCGGCGGTTTTTATGATGCAGATGCCTCCGCCCATGCTGTGCCCCATCAGGTAAACCGTTGAAACGGGCGGCATGGCAGAGCCTCCGCACACAAAATCAATCACCGTTTCCAGGTCCTGCAATTCAACGGAAAAAGTATTATCGCTGAAGCTTACCAGGTCGGCAATTTCTGCCGGGCGGTCGATGGTAGTGCCGTTATGCGAAAAATTAAACTTTAAAAACTTATAACCGTTTTCAGCAAAATGCCAGGCCATAAGGTTATGCGCACCCCAATCCTTAAAACCTTTAAAGCCATGGGCAAAAATTACCATGGGTGCATCTTTAATGGCGTCATCAAAGGTCAGGTCCATGAGCATACTGCGGCCTTTGGCGCCGGGTATGGTGAAATATTGTTTTTTTATCATAGGTCTTAGCTTCCGGGGTAAAAATAGGGAAATTATACCTGACCTGCTATAAATATGCGACCATTCTCTGTTGTCTGTGTTGTCACAGGCATTCCCAAAGCAGGTTGTTTGGATAGCTTGCCCAGGCCCGTCACAATAATCATCTTACCTTTAATAGCTCGTTTTAGATTAACTTTATATAATTATTGGGATCGTAACCCGAAATTTAATATGAAATATGCGATTACGTGGCAATTCCGCTACAGATTTTTAAGAAAAATTAGAAAGAATACTTAACTATGCCAATATATTGTTAACATTGGGGTGCTATGATCATTGAACCTAAAATCCGTGGCTTTATTTGTTTAACCGCTCATCCCGACGGATGCGGGCAGAATGTAATAAACCAGATCGGTTACGTTAAATCAAAAAAAAGCATCGATGGTGCTAAAAAAATACTGGTAATAGGGGCCTCTACAGGTTTCGGCCTGGCCTCGCGCATTACCGGCGCTTTTGCATCAGGCGCTGCCACCATAGGGGTTTATTTTGAAAAACCACCTGCCGAAGGTAAAACAGCTTCAGCCGGATGGTATAATACCGCAGCTTTTGAGCAGCAGGCCCATGAAGCCGGTTTATATGCCAAAAGTATTAACGGGGATGCTTTTTCGGCCGATGTAAAACAAAAAACCATCGACCTTATCAAAGCCGACCTCGGCCAGGTTGACCTGGTTATTTACAGCCTGGCCTCGCCACGCAGAACAAATCCTGAAACAGGGATTATCCATAATTCGGTAATTAAGCCTATCGACGGCGTTTTCAGCGATAAAACCGTTGATTTTCATACCGGCATAGTTACAGATATTGCCATCAATCCGGCAACAGCCGATGAAATAACAAATACCGTGGCCGTAATGGGCGGCGAAGACTGGGTCCTGTGGATTGACGCCCTGACCGCTGCCGGGGTATTGGCCGATGGCACGGTAACTATTGCTTATTCCTACATCGGCCCCTCGCTTACCGAAAAGGTTTACCGTAAGGGCACTATCGGGATGGCCAAAAATCACCTGGAAGCATCCGCCAAACTTATTAATGAAAAGCTGAAGGCGATAAACGGTAAAGCTTTAATATCTGTAAACAAGGCGTTGGTAACCCAATCCAGCTCGGCTATCCCGGTTATCCCTTTGTATATTTCATTATTGTATAAGGTAATGAAAGAAAAAGGGCTGCATGAAGGCTGTATTGAACAGATACAACGTTTGTTTGAAGAGCGCTTGTATGCCAACGGTGAGATACCAACCGATGATGAAGGAAGGATTCGTGTGGATGACTGGGAAATGCGCGATGATGTACAGGCGGAGGTTGCAAATTTATGGAAGCAGGCTGATACCGAAAGCCTGATTGAGATAGGCGACCTGCAGGGTTACAGGACAGATTTCCTGAACCTGTTTGGTTTTGAAATTCCCGGCGTAAATTATGACGAAGATATAAGCGAACTGGTTTTAATCCCCGGTTTGGTTGAGTAGCGAGGTAGTGAGTTGTGAATGGTGAGTAAGTTGGTAAGTGAATGGGGGCGAATCACCACTGACCACTCACCGGTTCAATTTATAAACATTCTAAATATACCTGTATGACAAAGGCTTGACACTGCATCATATTAATCCAGTTATTTTTGTCGGGTCAAATTTAAACTGAATTGAAGTATCTAAAGGTAATCGCTTTTACGCACAAACAGATTGAGCTGAAGGAATTAGGGAAGTTGGTGATTTGCCAGGAAAATCTGAATGATAAACTGCATAATTTAAAAAAACAGTTTGGCATAGCGGAGATATTTTACTTAGCCACCTGCAACCGCGTTGAGTTTGTAATGATAACTCCAAAGGTTGTTGACAAAGAATTTGCAAAACAATTTATCAGTGCTTTAAATATGGGCCTTTGCCCCGTTTCGGCCTGCGCGTTTTTGGAGGCAGCTTCCATTTATGAAGACAGCGAAGCCCTTGAGCATTTGCTCCGCACCTCCTGCTCGCTCGAAAGCCTTATTGTTGGCGAAAAAGAGATACTGGCCCAGTTGCGTAAAGCTTACGAAAACTGCAAAGAAGCAGGCCTTACCGGCGACTGTTTGCGTATGTTTATGAACTGCATTGTAAAAACAGCCAAGGAGGTTTACACCCATACCAACATATCAAAAAACCCAATTTCGGTAGTTTCGCTGGCCTATCGTAAGCTTAACGACCTTAAATTGTGTACCAACGCCCGTATCCTTATCATCGGCGCGGGCGAAACAAACAGGAATATTTCAAAATACCTGCAAAAGCATAAATACTCCAACTTCGCGGTTTTTAACCGCACCCTTTCAAAAGCGAAGCAGCTGGCTGCCGATTTAAACGGAGAGGCCTTTACGCTTGATGCTTTAAAAGATTATAATAAAGGTTTTGATGTAATTATCACCTGCACATCGGCGGTAGAGCCGATCATTACCCCCGAAATTTATACTACGCTGCTAAATGGCGATACCAGCCGTAAAACCATTGTCGATCTGGCTATCCCAAATGATACCGCCCCCGAAGTGCTGAAGAATTTCCCGGTAAGCTTTATAGAGGTACACTCCTTAAATGAAGTTGCCAAAAGAAATTTGCAGGAACGCTACGAAGAGCTTAGTCATGCAGAGCGCATCATCAGCGAAAACATGGCAGCCTTTTTATTGGAGCTGAAACAGCGCCGCATTGAGCTGGCTATGCGCCAGGTGCCCGAAAAGATAAAAGAGATCCGCAATACCGCCATCAATTCGGTTTTTGCCGAAGAAGTGCAGGGAATGGACCAGCAATCGCGCGATATACTCGAAAAGGTGATCAATTATATGGAGAAAAAATATATCAGCGTACCTATGATCATGGCGAAGGATATATTGGTTAATAATTGAAACGTCTTAACAATTGGCAAAAAATATTCAGTTTATTTATTTTTTGACTTCATAAATCGTAAATTTGAAGGAAAGAAAATATGAAATTACTAATTGACATCGCTGATAGTAAAGCTGCCGGATTCATGGAAATAATTAAAAACTATTCCTATGTTAAGGCGAAACCATTGTCTGCTCCTGATGCCGCAATTTTTGAAGAGATCAGCGAAATAAAAAAAGCCTTCAAAAATGTTGAAAAAATAAAATCAGGCAAACTCAAAGGCCGTCCGGCAGCAGAATTGCTCAATGAGTTATAAAGTCTTAACAATCCCTCCATTTGACAAACAGATTAAGCGCCTTGTCAAAAAGTATCCTTCCTTAAAAGTTGAAATAGCTAATCTTATACGCGACCTTAAAACTACTCCCGGTCAAGGCATTGCACTTGGTAACGATTGCTATAAAATCAGGCTTGCAGTTGCTTCCAAAGGAAAAGGAAAATCGGGTGGTGCAAGGGTTATTACCTATCTCGCCATTGCCGGCAGCTCGATATTTTTATTATCAATTTATGATAAATCCCAGCAATCGGATATTGAAGACAAAGAGTTGCTTAGGCTTCTTGATTTAGCAAAGTTATAAAAATAGGAATTTAAATCTCATCACATAGCTTTGGCACGATTATGGCCAAAGATATATTGATCAATAATTGATAAGGGTGCCTTCCAGGTAAATATTATTCCTCCCGCAGTTTGTGTCCCCACAAACGGCTAAAGATTGTCTGAACCATGATTTTTAGGATTTTAGGATGCCCTTGATTAAAAAATCCTGTAATCCTTTAATCTTATAAATCATGGTTCGGACAAAAGCATCGCGCAAAGCCATATCCGCGATATTCCAAATTCCACCCCAATGACATCTTTGTCACCTTTTACCCTTCACCTTTCTGCTTTCACCTTAAAAAACACCCCCTCCGTCACCCTATATTCATATCCTCAATTATTCCTTAAATCATTCGGTTAAAAAGTTAAATTTGCGCTTGCAAATAATTAAGCCCATTGGATAGAACATTGATTATCGGAACCCGCGGCAGCGACCTCGCGCTTTGGCAGGCACATTTTGTACAGGATAGCCTCGCTGCTATCGGTATTACCGCTGAATTAAAGATCATAAAAACACAGGGTGACAAGATCCTTCATTTAAGCCTCGATAAATTAGAGGGTAAAGGTTTTTTCACCAAAGAACTTGAAGAAGAATTATTGGCAGGTACTATAGACCTCGCGGTTCACTCGCATAAGGACCTGCCGACTGAAAATCCTCCGGGACTCATCATCGCAGCGGTTTCGGAACGGGAAGACCCGTCGGAACTGCTGCTGATCCTGAAAGACTGCGTGGATGTTCACCAGAAGTTGTCGGTAAAATATGGCGGAATTGTAGGCACCTCGTCTAACAGGCGCAAGGCCCAGTTGCTGGCTTACCGCCCCGATCTTGATATCATCGACCTGCGCGGCAATGTGCCTACCCGCGTTAATAAGCTGCGCAATGAAAATTATGATGCTATTATGCTGGCAAAAGCAGGCGTTAGCCGTTTGGGTTTGGATCTGAGTGATTTCCATATTGAAGAATTAACACCAACCGAGCTGGTGCCAGCCCCTGCACAGGGCGCATTGGCCATACAGATCCGCGAAAGCGACGGCGAATTATTGAACCTGTTGCAGCCCTTAAACCACCCTGAGGTAGCCTGCGAACTTGCTGTTGAGCGTACTGTGCTTAAACTTTTTGGCGGCGGCTGTCATTTGCCATTAGGCTGCTATTGCCGTAAGGACGGCGATATGTACCAGGTGTTTACGTCCAAAGCTGATGAGGGCGGCGATTTCCCCGACAGGTTGTTTACAGAAGCAGCCACTACCGAAGGATTGCCCGAAAAAATTGTTTCTTATTTTGATAAGGCCCGTCAGTTCCCGCAAAAAGTATTCATTTCGCGTGATCTTCCCGAAACCAGTTATTTCCGCAGGGCATTGGAAAAACACGGTATCGAAATTGAAGCACGCTCGCTCATCCGCACAGTGCCGGTAATAATGGTGCTTGATCATTACATATTAAAACATATCAACTGGGTGTTTTTCAGCAGTAAAAATGCCGTTGAGTACTTTTTTAACCTGGAGCCGCTGTTGCCAAAGAAAACAAAATTTGGTGTGATGGGCAGCGGGTCGGAAGATATGCTGCGGCGCAAGGGTCATTTTGCCGATTATATCGGCGGCGACATTGATCCCGCCGAAGTTGCAGCAGAATTTGCCAAACTGGCCAATGGTACAACGGTATTATTCCCGTCTGCCGAAAACTCCTTGCGGAGCATACAGCAGGTTTTATCGGCCGGCACAAAGATCATCGACCTGCCTGTATATGAAACCATACTGGAAGACAGTGTGGAAGAAAGCAGCGCCGGAGTATTGGTATTTACCAGCCCTTCAAATGCGGAGGCGTATTTTGCCGGCAATTTGATCCAGACCCATCAACAGGTGATAGCCATAGGCAAATCAACCGGCAAAAAGCTGGATGAATTAAATGTAAAGTATTCCCTGCCCTACTCGCCCGATGAAACGGGACTGGCAGAGGCGGTGTTTGGAGTGGTTCATAGTTGATGGTTCATAGTTCATAGTAAGATTGGCAATGGATCATGCGATTTTAACCATTACTGTGAACAAGGAACCAAACTACAGCCATGAACCATGAACTATTAACTATGAACTAACAATGCTACAACGACCACGAAGAAACCGAAAAAGTGAAGTTATCCGCCAGATGGTGCAGGAAACCCACGTCAGCGCGGCAAATTTGATATTCCCGCTGTTTATAGTTGACGGAACTTTTCAAAAAACCGAGGTATCGTCTATGCCGGGCATCTTCCGGTATTCTATTGATAACCTGCTGCGCGAAATCGAAAGCTGCTTAAAGCTGGGTTTAAATTCATTTGACCTGTTCCCTAATATTGATGAATCGTTAAAAGACAAATACGCAACCGAAAGTCACAGGGAGCAGAGCCTTTATTTGCGTGCCATCCGCGAGGTGAAAAAGAATTTCCCCGAAGCCTGTGTGATTACCGATGTAGCTATGGACCCCTACAGCAGCGACGGGCACGATGGTATTGTGGAGAATGGTGAGATTTTGAATGACGAAACGCTGGAGATCCTGGGCAAAATGGCCCTGGCACATGCACAATGCGGTGCAGATATTATAGCACCTTCGGATATGATGGATGGACGTGTGGGCTATATCCGCAAAGTGCTTGATGAAAATAAGTTTACCAATGTGTCCATCATGTCGTACTCGGCAAAGTATGCGAGTGCATTTTACGGACCGTTCAGGGATGCATTAAATTCTGCACCGAAATTCGGAGATAAAAAAACCTACCAGATGAACCCCGCCAACCAGCAGGAGGCATTACTGGAAGCCCGCCTGGATGAAGTGGAAGGGGCTGATTTTTTAATGGTAAAGCCCGCGTTGCCTTATCTTGATATTATTAAAATAATAAAAGACAACACGCAGCTGCCTGTTGCCGCTTACAATGTAAGCGGCGAATACGCAATGGTGAAAGCAGCCATACAACGCGGCTGGCTAAATGAGCAGCGCGCCATCACCGAAGTGCTTACCGGCATACGCCGTGCAGGAGCAAGCGCGATATTAACTTATCATGCTAAGGAAGTGCTGGAGAATAAATGGCTGTAGTTAGAGATTAGAGATAAGTTAAATCTCGAAAATAAGATATAGAGGATGATAAATTCATTTAAAAAAATGTTTTCAGTGGAATCGGAACCGGTAAATACTACCGGTAAGCCGGATATTTGCAGGGAAAAATCTGCTGAACTGTACGAAAAGGCAAAAACCTATTTCCCGGGTGGGGTAAACTCGCCGGTTAGGGCGTTTAAATCGGTGTATGGTACGCCGCTTTTTATTGAAAAGGGCGATGGCAGCCAGTTATGGGATGCTGATGGCAACCAGTTTATTGATTTTTGCTGCTCCTGGGGGCCGCTGATCCTTGGGCATAACCATCCTAAGGTACGCGAAAAGGTAATTGAGGTGATGCAAAACGGCATGTCATTCGGCGCGCCTACTGCGCTTGAAAATGAGCTGGCCGAACTCATCCTCAAAAACAATAAGCTTATTGAAAAAATGCGTTTTGTAAGCTCCGGCACCGAAGCGGTGATGTCGGCCATCAGGCTGGCCAGGGGCTATACCAAACGCGATAAGATCTTAAAATTTGAAGGCTGCTACCACGGCCATAGCGATTCATTGCTGGTAAAAGCAGGTTCAGGCCTGGTAACTTTTGGCGAAACGTCATCGGCAGGCGTGCCAAAATCATTTGCTGATGAAACGATTGTTGTCGCCCTAAACGACAAAAAAGCCATTGAAGCCGCCTTTGACGAATTTAAAGGACAAATTGCAGCCATCATTATTGAACCGGTACCGGCAAATAACGGTTTGTTATTACAGGAAAAAGCGTACCTGCAATTCCTTCGCGAAATATGTACCCAAAACGGCACGCTGCTGATATTTGATGAAGTAATATCCGGTTTCAGGGTAGGTTTTGAAGGCGCGGCTGCTTATTACGATATAAAACCCGACATACTTACCTACGGCAAAATTATCGGCGGCGGCCTTCCAGTTGGCGCCTACGGATCTTCCGTTGAGATCATGGCCCATGTATCGCCCGACGGCGGGGTTTACCAGGGCGGCACCTTATCGGGCAACCCGGTGGCTATGGCGGCCGGCATAGCGCAGCTAACCGAGCTGCTGCGCTCAAATTTTTACCGCGACCTGGATAAAAAGACGGAAGAATTTGTTTCGGCTATACAAAGATTTGCAACGGCGCGTAACTATAAATTCAAAGTATTCAGCATCGGCTCTATTTTCTGGTTTGCTTTTACTGACCAGGAAGCAATCCGCCGGGCCGATGAAATAGATGCATCAAGCATGGAATTGTTTAAAAAATTACACCGCGAGTTATTGAACAGGGGCGTTTATCTTGGACCTTCAGGCTACGAGGTTGGGTTTATTTCATCTGCCCATACAAAAATAGACCTTGAAAAAGCAAAACGTGCTATATTTGATAGTTTGGAGGTGGTGTTTGGGGGGAAGTAATTCAGTTGGCAGTTGCCAGTTTGCAGTTAACAAACCTGCCAACCGCAAACTGCCAACCGCAAACTAAAATTAACAGCAAACTGGCATGAGAAGAACATTCATCATATTCTACGCGCTCATCATTTATGCGCTAACTGAATTAGTTTGGTGGGGCTATCTGCTGGCTAAGCTCATGCCCAGCAGCCTGGGAATGATTATGGGCGAAGGGTCAATATTCATTTTTGTTTTTTTTGTAGGCGCATACTGGCTGCACAAGTCGATTATGAGGGAACGTAAGCTACAGGAACAAAAAAGAAATTTCCTGCTATCGGTAACCCACGAACTCAAATCGCCCCTGGCATCTATCAAAATACTTTTACAAACCATTCAAAAAAGAGATCTTACCAAAGAGCAAACCCTTGATTTTATCGGGAAATCCTTAATGGATATTGAGCGGTTGGATGATATGGTTGAAAACATGCTTTTAGCCTCAAAAATTGATAACCAGTCTTATACTTTTCCAAAAGCCAAATTCAATCTTTCGGTATTGGTTGACAGCATTGTAAACCGTTTGCAGCTCAGCAAATGCGAAAGCAACCAGCAGATCATTGATGCTGAAATTGAGCCTAAAGTTGAGATTACCGGCGATAAGTTTGCCTTAACATCGGTGGTTACCAATCTGATTGAAAATGCCATTAAATATTCGGGGCCATGTGAAACCGTAGGTGTAAAATTGTTTTTAAAGGATGGCAGGGTGTTTTTACAGGTGGCTGATCATGGCATTGGAATCGCTGACCAGGAGAAAAACCGTATTTTCGACAAGTTCTACAGAGTGGGCAGCGAGGATACCCGGAATACAAAAGGTACAGGTTTAGGTCTTTATATTGTAAAAGAAGTATTGGATAAGCACCAGGCAAGCATAAAGGTGAAAGATAACCGCCCTACAGGTAGTATATTTGAAGTAATATTTGATTAGAATCGTGAAAATTCGTGCATTAATTAATTAATTATATCATGCAAAACAAAAAAAGGATTCTGTTAGCCGAAGATGAAGATCATCTTTTGGAAGCTATAAAACTTAACCTTGAGCTTGAGGGCTATAAGGTATCAACCGCCACAAATGGCAAGAAGGCCTTACAGCTATTTAAAGAGGAACGTTTTAACCTGGTGATACTGGATGTTATGATGCCCGAAATTGATGGCTTTGTAGTTGCTGAAACTATCCGCCTGGAGAATTCGGAAGTGCCCATCATGTTTTTGACAGCCAAAAACACAAATGAAGATAAAATTTCGGGCTTAAAGAAAGGCGCAGATGATTACCTCACCAAACCGTTTAACCTGGAAGAATTGATACTGAGGGTAAATAATCTGGTTAAACGCAGTCTGAAGGGCGATGAACTTAAAGAGTTCAACAGCTACAGGATCGGCGACAAAACCATACATTTCAACTCTTTCGAACTGGTAAACGGCGACGGCTCTGTCACTCCGCTCACCAAAAAAGAAACCATGCTGTTAAAGCTGCTTATTGAACGCAGAAATGATGCCGTGTCGCGTGAGCAGATTTTAGAAACCGTGTGGAATTATGATGTTTATCCCTCAACCCGTACCATTGATAATTTCATCTTAACCTTCCGTAAGTATTTCGAACCGGATCCCAAAAACCCTGTTTATTTTCACTCAATACGTGGTGTGGGTTATAAATTTACTGATAACCAGCATTAATGTTTACCAATAAGATACGTTTATTCATTGGCACCATATTTTTGCTATCGCTAACGATATTGGTGAACCTGCGTCTTTATGAGTTTGCTTCTGTTGCGCTGATGTTCATTATTTTGCTTGCCTGGGATTATTTCAGGTCGGGAACACTTGTTGTGGCAGCAAGATATTTTCACCATAAAGAATATGACCGGGCCGGGCGTGCCTTGCGGGAAATATTTAAACCGGAATGGCTCAGGAAAAACCGCCGCGGCTATTATGAGTACCTGATGGGGGGCATTTGCCTGCAAAAACAGGATTTTGAAGATGCCGGGAAACATTACGAACTTGCCGCACAATACCCTTTACGCTCGGTTAACGATCACGTAGCTGCGCTGGTACATGTGGCCAATATCAGCATCAGGCAGGGTAATTACGACAAGGCCGAAGCTTATTTACAACTTACTGAAAAACACCAGGAGAAAATAAACGCCAAAATGAAGGATGTAATTAACCGCCTTCACCAGGAAATAAAGAAACACACAAAATAGAGTCAGGAGACAAGAATCAAGAATCAGGAAAATTAAATCCTGGCTCTTGATTCCTGGCTCTTGACTCTCCATAACTATATGAGAAATTCGTTATTAATTAAAGCCGCATTTTCAGAGAAAACAGATCGCCCGCCGGTATGGATGATGCGCCAGGCAGGCCGGTTTATGAAAGAATACTGGGATATAAAAAACAAATATTCTTTCCTTGAAATGTGCAAAACACCCGAAATAGCCGCCGATGTTACCATGTTGCCGGTTGATTTGGTCGGGGTTGACGCAGCCATTTTATTTTCGGATATATTGGTTACCGCCGAAGCCATGGGCGGCAATTTAAGTTTTAGCCAGGGTGTAGGCCCCAAATTCGCCAACCCGGTGCGTACCAAAGCTGATATTGACAAACTGGATACCGGGGTTGTACACAAACTGCAATATGTAGCCGATGCTATTAAAGTTATTCAGCAAAGGCTGAATGGCCGCGTCCCGCTCATTGGTTTTGCAGGTGCGCCTTTCACTGTGATGAGTTACCTGGTTGAGGGCGGATCATCAAAAGATTTTAAGCTAACCAAGCTGATGCTCCACAATGAGCCCGAGCTGGCACATCAGCTGTTATCAAAAATAGCGACCGTGACTGCGGATTATTTAAATCTGCAAATTGCAGCCGGGGTAAACGCAGTGCAAATATTCGACAGCTGGGCACAGGCGCTGGCGTGGGACGACTATAAAGAATTTTCGCATAGGTACATTTGTGAGATCATCAGCAAACTGAACCGGAAAGATATTCCTGTTATATCATTTTGCAAGGGAAGTTCTGTTTTTGCTCCTTTAATGGCGGAAGCGAAACCCGATGTAATTTCTATCGACTGGAATGTTGACCTGCTGGATATCAAAAAACGTTTGCCTGACGGTATCGCGGTTCAGGGCAACCTCGACCCGCATATTTTGTATGCAGATAAAAAGGTGATAAAAGAAAGAATTTACCGTCTTTTCGACCGCATGAAGGATGAAAAGGGATTTATTTTTAACTTAGGTCATGGCATTATGCCCGATATACCATTTGATAATGTGAAGTATGCGGTAGAAGTTATTAAAGAGTATAGAAATTAATGTCATTGCGAGGCATCCAGATAGCTATCGGGATGCCTCGCAATGACAAAAAAATAAAATATGTACCAATACATTCTTTCCATACATATCATCTTCGTAGTCTGCTGGTTTGCAGGGCTGTTTTACATGGTGCGCCTGTTTATTTACCATACCGAAGCGCAGGAAAAACCCGAACCCGACCGTAAAATCTTATCAGACCAGTTCGAACTGATGGAGCGTAAGCTTTGGTATATTATTACTGTGCCCTCCATGGTTATTGTTGTAGCGGCGGGAATAACCATGCTTATCCTGGTGCCTGCCTGGTTACAGCAACCCTGGATGCATATTAAACTTTCTTTTGTTATTGGCTTGCTGGTTTATCATTTTATCTGTCAAAATAAAATGAAGCAAATGGCTAAAGGGATCTATAAATGGACATCGGCCCAATTACGGATCTGGAATGAAGTGGCCACTATTTTGTTATTCGCCATAGTCTTCCTCGCAGTACTTAAGGATACGGTTAGTTGGATCTTTGGTGTAGTTGGGATAGTTCTTTTATCAATACTATTGATGGCGGGGGTGAAGATTTATAAATACTATCGCACCAAAAAATAGGAAAGTTAATAACGATTGCCTGATAGCGAAAAGGCGGAATCGGTGATGATCAGGATATTTGAAATTCCGGCTGGTTGAACGTTGGCTACTCACACCATCAACACCAACAGGATTTACCTTTTTTTCAACCCTTCGTACAGGACAAAATTTTTGCTGAGCACGGTAACATTAAAACCGGCATATCCCGGGAAAGATTGCACGATCATTTCCTCTTTTGCGCCCCTGTAGCTTTCGGGCAATATAATATAGAGCGGGCCGGCAAAACCTTCGTACCTGTAATCATCGATTTTAATTTTAAGTTCATCGCCTATGGGTTGTAAAGGAACATATCGGTTATGCAACAGCTCAAGCCCTATGTCATCCCCAATAAAAACAAATGTGATATTTCGGTTTTCCCGGTCAATCTTTAATACCTGATTGAGCGAAGCCTGGTCAATATTTGGTTGGGCAATGCCTGTTGTGCCTTTAGCATAAGTGTTGTTTACTTTGTAGCCGTTTATTAAGTAAGAGAAACTGTGAATGGCTATTCCCGCAAACACCAGCACGAATAAATATTTGAATACCGGCTTAAACCGTGCAACCCAAACCATCAGGCCAGGCACAATTAAAATACCGATGATCCGAAAATGTCTCGACTCCATCGAAATATCAAGCTGGCGCAAATAAGAAACGCCAAAAAACAATATGGCTGTCAGGTAAAAAACAACTATGAATAACCTGTAATTATTATCAGGTACGTACCGGATGATATTAAAGATCAGTACTACGCTCAGCAAAGCAGCGAATATCAGGATAATGACAGCCCATTCGGCGCTGAACAAAGGCTTCCCGATATGATCAATCAATCCGTTTAACAGGTCATCTACCGAGAACCCGGATAATATGGGCGAAGCCAAGGGAAAGCTGAATGTTTCTGCCGTCAGCTTAAACCCGTTTGAGCCAGTAACCGGGCTTTCGCCTTTTGAAATATAAAATATATAAATTACAGCAAGTGCGACAGCTGCCGGTACGCCAACCCATAATGCCTTTTTTACCCAGTTTGCAAGGCCTGGTTTTTTTGCAGAAAGCTCAATCCATAAACAGCATAAACCGGCGGCATACATCCATAAAAAGGAAGATTTGAAAAAGAACCCGGCAAAGCCCGAAAGGAGTACAAATAAAACCAGTTTAAGGCCCGGCCTTTTAAAGGAAATACAGCCATATAAGAACCAGCCTTCGAAAGAGAAAAGCAAGATTTCGCCGCCGTTATAGTACACATTCGGTATCATAAAGGCTTCCTGGCAAAGGATAAACACCATGCTGATGGCGGCTATAAGAGGCGTAAATCCAATTTTTTTGAAGAAGCAATAAAACCCTGCTAAACCACAAAACTCGGCGATAGTTACTGTTACTGCTATGCCACGCCCCAAATTCAGGCCGATAATTATTTTAAAGAAAAAAGGTATAAGATATTGACCGGGGGTCCACCACGTTAAAAATTGCGTGTAATTTTTCGAAATATCGCCCTGGTCGGGACTAACTAAATTATTAAAGCCGCCGCCCAGCTGCATACTTTGCAATACCTGGAAACCCTGGGCCGGATCGGTGAAGATAGCAGGAGGGATAAAAAACAAGGTAATACCCATCAGCAATACAACAAAACCGGCGATTGCCAGTATAAGTTTATACGAATTATTTTTTTGGGTATGCATTGTTGAAATTTGGTTTTTTCAAAAAGAGACTAATTTTATATATTTCAAAAAAGCTTATTCTATTGTACGTACACGGGTTTTTACAGCCGGGTTCCCCTGGTAAACGGTGTAAGCCTCCAGGTTTTTAGTAGCTACCGACCCGCTGGCGAGCACGGCATGTGAGGCGGCAATTATGCCTTGGTTAACAATAGCCCCGGCCCCAATCCAAACGCCGTCTTCTAAAACTACACTGCCTGTTATCAGGTCGAAAGAGGGCTTTTTATAATTATGGCTCCCGGTAAGTATCATCACCCCCTGTGAAATACAAACATTATTGCCAATTGTAACCGGCACCAGGCAATCTATCCAAACATTTTCACCAATCCATACCTCGTTGCCAATAGTGAGCCACCAGGGGTATTTTATATTTACACAGGGCTTAATCTCTACTTCTTTACCAATTGTTGCCCCAAATAATCGGAGCAACCTGTTTTTTAAGGCGTAAAACGGGAATAAGCTTGATTTGAAAATCAAGATATTAATATAATACCATAACACTCTTTTAAAAACATTCCCGCCCGGGTTATAGGGGAAATTATTGTAAAAAAACAGATCGGTTTGTTTCATGGATGGTTTTATTATCATCATTCTTTACCCAAAAGTAAAGGCTAATCGCAATAACAAGGTAGATAATAATATTAAAAGCAGTGTGATGATCAAAGATCCGGGGATTGTGCTTATCCCAAAACAAAGCAAGCAGGATAAACCGGATTATATTCAAAACTTCGATACCTAAAACACCCAGGGAAATGAAAATGATTTTTGACTTCAATTTTTTAGGGTATGCAATAACGAAGGCTGCAAAAAAACTGATAAGCCCCAAGCCCAGACAGGAGTAAACCAGCTGGATAACACCATGGCCCGACACCAGCAACTCATAGTCATTTGTTATTGCCGCAAAGCCAAGCCAATTGAGTATTTGTGCGCTGCTATGCAATAATATCCAACGCAGGCCCCGGATATAATTAAAATAATTAGCCAGAAAGGCATTATAGTGGCTTGCCCCGGGGCTGGTAACGCTAAAATAAAATATATTAAAGTAATAGAACAAAGGGAAAAGCAAGACCAACAGGAAAATAAACCTGAGCGCCTGGTTTTTTTGATGGTAAATAGTTTTTTCAATTCCTTTTTGCTGCTGAATGTTTTCATCAATTTTAATGTCGACCACCAGCCTGAACCAAAATGCCTGTAAAAAATGAAAGATTACACCAGTGCGGCCATCGAGTATCCCCAACTGGAAAAACATACGGTAAAAAAAATAGATCATTGGCCTTACATATCTCGGTAATTGCCACCATAAATTCTTAAACCTTGCCCTGCGCTCATCGGGGGAGCCCCAAAAATGAGGTTTAACTGTTTGTGTCCTTAATTGTTGAATACGTTCAAGTTCTTCATGCGCCAGCAGGTCGCTGTACCGGTTGTGCTTAGTTATCCAAAATGAGATCTGATTTTCCTTCAGGTTTTCCTCCAAAATATGGCCGTCTTTCCATATCACTGTATCGCCTGGTACTACAAACCTGTGGTCCATGTTTTCACTCAGGTCAGAATAGCCTACTCCATACCGTATCAACTTTAGCTGATAAAAAGGATAATAGCCCCCATGTTTTATCCACTTGCCTTTGAAATAATTTTTTCGGTTAAAATAGATTCCGTTGATGTGCTGAAAATCTTCATCACGAAAATTAAGCAGGCGTTCCCTTAATTCGGGGGTTACGATATGGTCGGCATCCAAACCAATTACCCATGACGTTTGGATTTTGAAGGTTTTAAGCGCATAGTCCCATTGTTTGGGATGGTTTTCAAAAGGATGCTGTAAAACAGTTGCGCCGAAATCTTCAGCTATAGTCAATGTGCTATCGGTACTGCCCGAATCTAAAATAAAAACCGGCGCATCAAGCTCTTCGATAGAATGAAGCAGCCTTGGCAGGTGCATTTCCTCATTAAAGGTTAAAATAACAAAAGAAAATTGGCTGTTCAAGATATTTTAGCTTTAATAACCATCGACTTCCAAAAATAAGGAATGCGCCCGCAACCTTTAAATGCCGTAACGGTAAAACCCGCATTTTTTAACAGATCACTTAATGTGGCCCTCGACCAGAATTTTATATGGCCACCATGCCAGGCGGGGCCTAAATGACTGTCCCATTTGTTCAAAAGACTTAATGAAAGGTTTTTTAAATAGCCATGATAGGGTGTTGATATAATAAGTTCGCCTTTGTTCTTTAAGGCTTGCTTACAAAAATCAATAAAGCCCGCAGGATCATACAAATGTTCAATTACTTCTGTTGATATAATGGTATCGAAAGGAAGGCTTTGCAGCTCACCGGGCAGTTTACCGGTTGACAGATCCTGGATAAAAAACCGCGATGGGTTGGTCTCTTGGGCGATAGTTATCCCTTCTGTTGAGGCATCAATTCCGTAGGCATTATAGCCCTGCGAAATGAGGTAATTAGCCAAATAGCCATTACCGCAACCCAAATCTAAAATACATCGATTCGCGTTTTTATCAAGCAGCGAAAGAATGGGCGTTTGCAGGTAATTAAAAGTATGAGCAGGCTGGCTGTTGGTAAAACCGTAGTCTTTATATGCTGTCATATTTTAATCTTTGTTTTGTAAAGGTCAATATACTTTTTTACAAGTCTTTCTTCGTTAAAATCCTGATATATTTTCCCCGGAGCATTTTGCCTGATCCGTGTAAGTTCAGGCCTATTCTCTTTTGCTATCTTATTTATTGCATCGCTGATGGAAACCGGTTCTGTGTGGCATGTCCAACCAAGGTTATTTTCTGTCACATAGCCGGCCAGGCCCACCTGTTTGCTTATCAATACAGGTGTACCTACACTTAAACTTTCAATCACCACGTTCCCGAAGTTTTCATCATAAGATGGCAGCACAAAAAGATCATGGTCATTAATCAGGTCGAATTTATTTTCATTGCAAAAGCCTACCCAGTTTATTTTATCATCAATATGATTATTGACGGCAATTGTTTTTAAATACCTGATATAATTTTCATCGCCGTCACCGGCGATGGTAAGCCGGAACGGAACAGAAACCAGATGCAGGGCATTTAACAATAGATCAAGGCCTTTTTTTTCTTCTATGCGCGAAAAGAAAAGTAATTTAAAAACATCTGATGGTTTAGATTCCGGATATTTCTTTTGACCCGGCAGTTTCACAAAATTTGGTATTATTGAGATACTTTTAGGGTGAATAAGATGATGAACGGCTTCGTATTCTCTTTTGGACGTGACATGTATATGGCTGCGATTGAGTAAGTATCGTCCAAATAAATTATGAATTACCCATTTTTTACCAATGTTTTTATTTTGAAACGAGTAGCTGCTCAAAGTACCCCGTGGTGAAATTACAACCGGTACTTTACGGATCAAAGCTATCAGGCAGGAAAACAAGGACACCAGGTTCCACCAGGCGTGAATGTGTATGATATCAAAACCGGGGGCCTCTTTCCATAGTTTTCTTAAAAGTGCAGGCGAAAAATGTGTATGATCTTTGGTTATCCTCTTAAAATAGGTTACAGAAACCCCGTCAACATCAACCGTTTGACCAGGAACTACCGGTAACTCCGTTTTTCCGTTAGCCGTTGTGGCAAAAACTTTTGTTGAAACACCAGCCTTTGCCAATTGCTCACTCAGCATAGATACCGACATGGTGGGTCCGCCGTAAACAAACGCTGGTTTATATGCCGCACATATTTGTAAAACCTTCAAACCTTTTTCAATACGTTAACAGCCAATAATATCCGCTGTATAACCAGCATGCTGATGTAACTCCAAAAAACAGAATTAATAATGAACTCAAAACTAAGGCCCCGCCAAAAAATCTGGAACAATCCACTGAAAATAAGTGCCGTACCCAGTATATAGCCTCCAAAAAGATGCTCCGCTTTAACACATATCAACTGCGCGATTGCACCATATAAAAACAGGGCTATGAAAATTCCTATTGTGCCGCCGGACAAATAAGCGTCAACAATGAAAGCCGGTTTGGCTGAAACATTGGATCCCCTGCGAATAACCCCGGCATCATATACGCGCTCCATAACCAGTTCTTCGGTACTGGGCTTGGAAGGCCAGAATGCGCGCGGTATAACGGCAATAAATGATTGTTTTACCAATTGCAGGCCGTAGAAATCAACCCTTTTTGGTGTTGATTGTACAAAATCTGTAAACATATCAACTTCGCTTAACCTGTATACTAAAAACCCCCAGTTACTCTCGTCTCCTGTCTGTTGATTTTTAATTGTTGCATCCAGGGCAAGCTGATATGAATCATCGGCATCCACACCTCCTCCCCAGTTATTCTGCCGAAACACTGCATTATATGTGGGAAGAAATATAAACAGCATTAATAATATCGGCACAAAAGTTAAAAGAACAAGCTTTTTATAATTAGGATATAAAAAAATACCTAATACTAAAACGCTGATAATTATGGGTTCCTTAAAGCCCGAAATAAGCGCCTGGTAAAAATTTGATACATAAAGTAATACACAAAAAATGGTATTCCATATTTTTTTGAGCGGTATAGCAAATGCCAGAGCGAGGGTGCCGGCGATAAAGCTTAATGCGCTAAATTGAAAATAAAATTGGGCTAATCCCGGAACCCGCAGGAACATAACTGATACAGGCAGGGCTATAAATGCAGTTACAAATAGAATGTTGGCCAGCTTTTCTTTTTCTATATAATATTTTTGTTTGGTGGGGTATTTCATGAAAGCTAAAATACCGGTTACAAAAGCAGCATGCCCCAAAACATAGTAACGCTGACAAAGTGCAGTCAGTTCTAATTTTTGCAGGTCAATGGAAAAAAAAGTATTGCCTGATTTGTGAAAATCATCATACCCCAGCACGTTAAGAAAATAAAAAATTGAACTGACAGCCATATAGCCTGCAAATATTATCTGGATCAGAAATATTGGCCGCATAAACTGTTCTGCCACCGGCCTGTCTTTCGGGATAGGTTTTACCCAGCCGCTCATGCTCAGGTACAGAATTAACAATGAACCAAGCCAGGCAATAAGATAGGATAAAACGGGATCTGATTGAAATAGCAAAGCCAGTATCCAGGGTAAATAGAGCACTAAATATCTTTCGATAGGCTGATTTTTATTCATTTTTTAATAAAGGATTCAATAACCATTACCTGGTTTTCAAAACTCCAGTCTTTAATTATTTCTTTTGAACATTCTCCCATGGTAACCAATCTGCTTTTGCCGTAAGTTATTAATTTGTTTAAAATAAAGGTCAAATTATCTAAGTCACCATTTTTAAATATCCCCCCGTTGTACCCGGATTTAACCAGGTCTGCAGCGGCGCCCACTTTATCTGATGCCAATATTGCTTTTCCGCATGCCATTGCTTCATTGATTGCCAGGCCCCATGTTTCATTTGGACCTTGTGAAGGAAGGCAAAACAAATCACAGGCCTGAAATATAACCGGCATCCGGGATTGGTTTTGGAAATCAATAAAATGAATGTGGTCGTTTTTTTCGGATTTCAGCTTTAATTGCATCTCAAATGGGCCATTGCCAACAAAAAGTAAATGAACATCAGGTTTGTTTAAAAGAACAAAAGCATCAAGCAATAGCAAGGGCGCCTTTTTTGCTTCCAGTTTGCCTGCAAACAAAATAATCAGTTCATCATTTTTTATATTTAATTCCTTTTTTAATATTTGAACATCATTTTTTTTGTCTTCGGCAAACCTATCATTATCAACGGCATGTGGTGCAAAACTTAGCTGATCTTCCCTTAAACCGTACTTTTTAAAATATGCTTTGCTGTTAGCGCCAACATAAAAAGCATGGTCAATATGCCGGTACACCCATTTTAAAAAGGCAGATTTGAATAATAGCTTTATCCCTTTCTTTTCATCAAGCAAAGTAGAATCTCCCCGGAACAAAACAGGGATTTTGTTTTTAAAATGACGGATAGCTTTTAAATGACCTTGGTAGCCCCAGCCATAAACCAATAGTGCATCCGGCTGCCATACCATGATTTGATTTATCAGATCAGGATTATTAATTCCTTTAAAATGATGTGAGCCAGGGTTCTTTGAACTGTTTTTTACCCATTCAAACTGGTATCCATCCAATAAAGGGACATCCCATTCTATTTTTTTATTAAATCCGGGGTCAAATTTATCAGTGGCATTTTCGCCCCAGGTATAAAATACTTTAATATTCAAATGCCCCCTTTGGTGTAATAGTTTAAAAACAGGTGCATAATACTGTATGGGGTGGGTGGTAATAATTGCCAGTTTTTTCATTTTTGGCATTCAAAAGCGGCTGCCTCGAAAAATCTCTCCTCTTCTTCAGCAAATTTAAAATAGGGATCCGCAGAATCTCCAAATTTACATGAGCGAATATTTACAAATCCCACTTTTTTTAATTCAAATTCAAGCGACTTATAATCCCACATCCACAGATGTTTCGAATTTCCGTATAAGGATTTGATGTTGGAAGATAAAGATTTTCCGCGGGTTTCAATTCCAAGCATCGTACTCCGCATCATCTTACTTGCCGGGGCATCAACGCAGTCATATTCTTGAATATAATTCAAAACTGCAGATCTTAAGTCAGGCACTACCGCCCTGAATATTCCACCGCGTTTTAATAGGGTATAGGTGTTTCTTAACGCGGCTAAAAAATCTTCGTAAGATAGGTGTTCCAGTATGTGGGAACAATATATGCCGTCACAGCTATCCGGTTTTTCGGGTAGCCCCTTAACTATATCGCCAAATTTTACATTTTCGGGGAACCGTTGTTTATTACGGGTATATAATTTGCCTAAAATGGGTAATCTTTCAAATCTTAACGTTGGCGAAGCATCATAATTTATCCATTCGTCAGGCGCCGTAAACCCACAACCATATTGAACATATCTTTTCATCAGGGTACTAAATTAATTGATTAAAGCGGGAATTTATGAGGCGCCTATCACCTTATTAAATAAATCGCATTGGCGTTTGGCCATTATTTGGGCTGAATATTTTCTAACAGCATCCGCGTCATATTCCTGCCTGGTTGCATCGCCGTTAATTACGAGTTTCAAAAAATAGCTGATTTTTGAATTTAAATCAATCGTTTTATCATAACTATAACAATTTTTTGCCCCAAACTCTTCCAAAATATTTATCGCCGAACTTTTAGAATTAAATATAGCCAATAATGGCTTATTGCTTAGCAGGTATGGATATATTTTTGACGCGGTATATTGCGGGTCATCCGAACCCGGAATAAACAGTGCATCGGCATTGAGCAAAGTTGTCAGGGTATGATAATAACCGATCCTGCCAGTGATCTCTGTTACATATTCCTCTATCCCAAATTGTTTAGCTAAGGGCAAAATGGTTGGATTCCCCTGTCCGACCGGCGCATAACTGGTGCCGATAAAATATAGCTTTATCTTAGCAAATAAACCGGGATCATCAATAAGCCCCTTTTTTAAAGTTTCGAAAAGCGGAGAAATCGCATTGTACATATCCATACCTCCCCTGCCAATGTAAACGATATTTTTAAAACCAGGAACAAGGAGCGCATCAAAATTATTTAAGTGTTTAGCGGCTATTTTTTGATCGGGTTCAAAGGAACCAAAAGTAATGGTAGCTGAAGGGATGCGATTTATTTGCGGATAACGGTCTTTTAATATATCATTATAGCTTTCTGTTACACTGATCAAGCCATCAACATGTTTCATTGCAATAGGTTCAAGGAACTTGTTTAAGCGGTAGGAGAAGCGGTATTTAGGTGGTTGCTGTTCTTTGGGTTTGTCTTTATAATATTCCGAATGCCAGGGGTCCTGCATATCTATAACATAAGGTACTTTAAATCTTTTTTTCCAATATGCCCCTAATATACATATCTGGAACTGCGTTGTAGAAAAATAGATCAGATCAAATTTTTCCGCTTTAAGCAGTGCGTTAACTTTTTTCCGAATAAACCAATAAGTACGGTAAGCAATGCTCCCGAAGCCTATTTTTGATGTCCATTTTTTGCCAAAAGCCTTTACAAGGTGAATTTTAATGTCCGAAGGAAGGCTTTCAAGCAACAACTCATCCAGCGGCAGATCAGTATATTTTGGATCAACAGCTACTACTTCGGCTTCCCATCCGTTTTCTTTAAAATAAGGGAGGCTCATGCGTACCCGCTGCATATCAGCGGTATTTACCGGCGGGAAATAAGGAGAAATAATAAGTAAACGTTTCATTAAACCGTTAAATTGAATTTGCTGTTGATATGGCGGGCGAGCTTATGACCGGGCTTCTCTACAAGTAAATAAAAACCATAAGACGACGCGATAGTCAGTAAAACAATGAGCGGGTAGGTAAGGATGTTATTACTGATAAACATTGTTAAAATAACATAAAGTAATGGGTGGCACAAGTATAGCGAATAGGAAAACTTACCCATTTTTTCGAGTACCGGGTTCGCCGGTTTAGTTTTAAAGTAAACGATCTCGGTTTGTATCCATTTATAAATCAGCAGGGCAAAAATATTCATTGACAAAATATAACTGAGGTGCAAATGGAATTTTCCGATAGAACAAAAACAACTTAATGCATAAACTATAACTCTGTAAGTAGCAACCGACTTAAAAGTGGCCTGTTTCAGGTCATCAATGTGATTGGCTATCAAAACACCCAAAAGCCAGCATGGCAGGCCGATTGCCCAAGTTAAATACCAATTTAATTGCCAGTAATATCCCTGGTAGTCGGCGTTTGTTTGTTTAAAAAATGCAACAATATCATGGCTGCATAAAGTACAAATAAGCACAGCTGCGATGGTATATGCGATCAGGAATTTATTTTTCCAGCTTAAGCCGATCTTCGCCAGAAAAGGGTACAGCGCATAGTAGATCAGCTCGCAGTACAAACTCCAAACTACAGTTTTTTCAGGGTGGTTAAACCAGTTCCCGATGATCAGAATTACGGCTAATGGTATAAGTATGCGCAAAAACCGCCTGATATAAAACTCAGTTAGGTTGGGAATGCCGTTTTTATTAGGATAATGTATTACAAAGCCTGATATGATAAAAAAAGCGATCACCGCAGATGTACCGTCAAAAGCGTTGGCTAAAAAATAGCCGGCATCCCTAAAAAGCGCATGTGAGGATTGTTTTAAAGCCGTAGCATACACATTGCCAAAATGCGAAAGCATCACTATAAAAGCTAAAACAAACCGTATGCTATCGACACCATAAAACCATTTATTTGATGAACCCGTTTTCATTAGTGGGGTGCGGGCGTTAAAACGTTATTGATGATATTCAGAAACTTCCGACTTTCGATTTCCCAGTTGAGGACGGTTTGCCCGATTTTATAGGCGTCTTTTTTGGTTTGAAACAAGAGTTCCCTATTTTGATGGTAGGTGGTTAAAATAATGGATAGTTCTTTAGCGTTGCAATATGTTTTGCCTGTTTGGGGGTATTGCTGCATAAATGCACTTTGTGCCGGTGTATTGCTTGCTGCTACCGCGAGGCCGTTTTGAATATACGTGAAAAGCTTATTGCTAAGCGCTATGTTATTGTTAAGACAAAAACCTGTTTCAGATGCCAGCCCAATGTCAAACTGCGCGGTCATTGCGGGTAGATGACCAGCCGGGATTGGTTCATAAAAGATCATATTTTTATTTTCGATCCCGGCATTTTGGGCCAATTGTAAAAGATGCTGTTTAAAGCCTTCAGCCGGTCGCCCAAGCAAATGCAGTTCAATTGGGATTGCTGTTAAACCAAGCGAGTCAATTATAGTTTCCAGGCCACGTTTTGGGCCAATGGTTTGCGAGAACCAAAACAACTTTAAGGGTTTATCTTTATTTTGAATAACCGAAAGTAACGGTGTTTTTGGAAATACGTTTAACACACAAGTTACCGTCCTTTTAAATAATAAGGCATATTTTTCGGCAATAAGCGGACTGGATGCCGTTAAATAGTTTACTGCCGGCAGGTATTTATCTTCAACAGCGCTGGCAATTTTGAAATTGTACGAGTTAACATCGTCATTTACTTCCTGCCTGTGAAAATCTTCCGCGTCAAAGCCGCATGGCTTTTTGTAAAATCTGGCCGTCTTTACAACTGCGGGTAATGCGCCTAAATTGTGCGCGATGTATAGGTCTGCTCTATGTTTTTTTGCACCTTTTATTAAAAAATAGCTGCCCCGGGCAATGGCAATGTCGGCAAAGGCCCGGTAATTCCCGGTTTTTTGAAGCATGAGCACGGCTGTTTTATGTATTAACCGGCTAAAAAACCAGGCGATGGGCTGATCAGGACCACCTCCCAAACGAATGGCTTTCCATTTTTTTTCGGATAGTAGTGGTTCATCGTGCCGGGTTCCCCATTCGTTCCAGTAGGTATATAATACCACTACTTCATAACCTGCATTTGTTAAGGCATCTGCCTCTTTTACTAACCGGGGATTAAGTGATGGCTGGCCCGATGAAATGATAGCAACTTTAAATTTCAATTAAATTTGTATTAATTAATAGCTGATGTTTATCATTTATATAAATCTAAATAGTCATTTGCAATCTTATTTACATCGAATTTTTTAAAGGCCTCTGTCCGGCATCCTATGCGATTAAAATGGTTCAAATTATTTATGGCGTGCGCCATTTCATCAGGCGTATCAACTATCACTCCGGTTTCTTTACTAACAACTTCTGGCACCGATCCCCGATTAAAGGCAATAACAGGTGTGCCGCAAGCCATGGCTTCTATCATCACCATCCCAAAAGGCTCATCCCATTCAATAGGAAAAAGGAGTGCCTTTGCCTTCCTTAAATAATTGCTCTTTTCGCTGTCATTTAAAGCGCCGGCATATTTTATTTGTTCATTATCAACCTGCGGCTCAATTTCGGTTTTAAAGTAAGCAAAGTTATCGGGGGTATGTGAAATATTCCCTGCAATTATTAATTTATTATTTGTCGCCTTTGCAACTTTTATTGCGGTATGCACCCCTTTGACCCGGTCGAGCCTGCCCAAAAACATTAAAGGGGCGTCAGCATCTACATTTTCGTTCAATTCGTATTGCGAAAAGTCAATCGTATTATAAACAGTTTTCCACGTACCTGCTGCATTCCCTGTGGATACGCAGTAATTGCTGCATGCAGTAAATATTAAATTCTGGTTTGGCAGCGTGTTTACAATTTTAATCCCCCTGGCCGAAACCGGCCTGCCATAAGTCATTATTTTATTTACAGAAGCGTTTAAAACCGGGAGCAAGTAAATCAGCCTGCCAAAGTTGTGGATCAGATCAAAGCTGCGGTGATTTTTTCGGAGGTAACTCCAAACAAAGACCGCTTCTTTAAACCGTGCCCATTTGGAGCGATTAAGGTCGTTTGTTCCAAAAGTTACCGTTTTGCCGCTGCAATCTGATTGCGGCCCGGCCAGTAACGTCACCTGGTGCCCAAGTTTTCGGTATTCTTCGGCGAATAAATACACCAGCCTTTCATGGCCGCCATACAACAAAGGCGGCACTGGTATCCCCGGATCCATTATGAGCAGTATCCTCACGTTAATTCCTGTTGCACCTGCCTGTAAATTTGTAAATATTTCTCCGCACAAATTTCGAGCGTAAGGTTTTCCATGATGTAATCCCGCGGCTTAAATTTATCCATCGTGTTTAAAAACAGTGTTAGTTTATCTTTAAAATCAATGGCGCCGGTAAATTTTATCCCGCAGCGCTCATCCCAGTACGGCACTGAACTTACAGGCTGATACGTTACTTTATGCGGGTAATAATACGGATCCTGCCAAAAGCCGCCCCGGTCCCATGCCAGTATCGGGGTGTTGGTAGCTAATATTTGCTGGTAAGCCGACCCTTGTGTTTCGTGCTCGCACAAAAAAATTACGGCTTTTGAAACCCTTAGTTTATCCATTAATTCCTGGTGGGTGTAGTTACCGTATTTTATAAATTGATACCGGATTTTCTGCTGGTCAAGCGTTTTTATAATGGGGTCAATTATTTCAATTTCCTGTTCAGGATGATTCCAGCGAATCTTATCGTAAATCAAAAAATCAAATGTTTTACCTGTATTGCCGGGCTGCCAGTGGTTGGTATCGATACCAACCGGCCATGATACTACTTTATCGCCATAAAAAGGTTGGCACATATCCCTCATCCAGTCGCCGGGAACTAAAAAGCGTTTTACATTTGGATAACGATCAAACAGATCGGGGCATTCAACAGGGTGGGAATAAATACCCGCGCCAAATATAACCGGATTGGGCCATTTTTTTTCAAACAGCACCTGGGGCTTGCCGATAATACAGGCAATTTCTTCGGGGTGCTTCTTAATGTAGTTATAATCGTTAAACCGGTAGGGCATATTAATTTTATCAAGCCCCTTCATTAAATTAATAGCTATCATCATTACGCCGCCAGGACGGGATCTCCCTCTTATTATCCTGCGGATAATTTTGCGAAGGTAGCGGTCGTATTTAAACCAGCGGTCGGGATCAGGTTCTTCGTAAAAGAAGTTTAAAGGTTTAATCAGTAGTTCCATCCATATTTTATCAGGCGGCGAATGCCCAATATTTTTTCAGTTGTTTTAAAGCCCAGTTTGTTATAAAGTAAGTTTATAGTCCCTTTACCAGGAATTTTAAAATCAGGATTAAGCTCATATATCCAATTAACCACTTCGAGTGCTTCTTTAGGATGTTTTTTAGCTATCCAATGCGCCAACGGCCATAATACGGTACAGGCAGCATTTTTTCTGGATTGCGTAAGCTTTCCGTTTTGGGCTAAATTACCAAGTATATTTTTGTAGATGTTTAAGTGTTGCCAATTGGTAACTTGTGATTTCCAACCCTGGTAGTTCGCTTGCATCTGGTCGGGGTGTTTTACCCAATAACCGGCACACCCTCCAACTAAAGAAATCTTTGGCTCAAGCAATCCATATTCTAATAAAAACATCCGGTCTTCCCGGAAAGCAAAGTCAGCTCTGCGGGGGGCTTTTTTTGCCCATTCTGTTTTAAAGAGCATTCCTAAAAAATGACTGCCATAGCCATTTCCTAATTGAACTTCTAAAAAATCGTTCCATGGTTTAAGTTCTGGAGATTTAGTTGTTTTTTTGCTTTCTTCGTGATAAATATCAACTCTGGAATAAACGAGATCGGCTAGTTGAACTTCCGCATTTAAGTATTGTTCGTCTATTATACCTTTAATTAAGAAGTCGTCACTGTCTAAAAATCTTACATATTTGCCATTGGCATGGGCTAACCCCCAATTAATAGCATAGGTTTGTCCTTGGTTTTTTTGGTAAAAACTTTTTATATTGGGTTGTTGTTGCAGCCATTCCCAGGTGCCGTCTGTACTGCCGTCATCTACAACAATAATTTCGGTTTTGCAATTTGTACCTCCACAGCTTTCAATCGCCCTTGGCAAGCACCATAGGCGGTTATAGGTTGGGATGATAATACTAATATCCATTAACCGGTCACAAAATATTTAAATCAAAGCTTTTAATTTCATTTCCGGGAAGCGGTCAAACTGATGTACAACCGGCATTATTTCGCCATCCCCGTTTATCAACTCGCCACTACTATTCAAAGCAATATTTGTAGCCTCCCCAAGCGTTGCAACTTCCCCGCAGGTGTTCATGATCAGATTTGAGCCGGGAAAATAGTTATTGTGGACCAGGTAATTATGTACACCCTGATCAAAACCGCCGAGCCCCGTTAAGCCTGCTATTATTTTAGCCTGCATTACGATCATTGTTTCCAGATAAATCATTATTTGATCAATAGAACCAATGGTGGTGCCCGAACATATACTTATTTTATCTTTTACTGCTTGCAGAGCCTTTTTTCCGAAGGCGTGTTTTATCCAATAGGAGGTGTAAAAACTATTTGCAATAGTTTTTTCTTCGGCATAAAAATTTAATAAACTTGTCTTTTTGATCCCTGCAAAAGGATCAGCCTGAAAAACAACATCCCTTACATCGGTGATTAATACCAGTTTATAGTTGTCTTTATTAGCAATGAGGGAGTCGTAATAATAACAATACCTGGAACCCGATACCAAATGAAATTTCTTCACGTAGTTACTCAATCGGCTTAACTTATTCCGACCCTTATTAAAAATACTATAGAGGAGCTTGTGCGGTAAATAATGAATTTTCCATAACCTTGATTGCGCATAGTTTTTGGAAAAAGTTAGCGCACTATTTTTAATATAGATCAAATTTACACCATGCTCTAATAAACTTTTTTTAGTTTGTGCATCAATTTTATCACTTACCAATATCGCTACATCGCCTTTAAAATCAATAGCTTTTAACGAGGTGAAAAAGTATTTCATATCCTCGTATTTGTAACCGGTTGCCGTACCTATTATTAAATTCTTTTTCAAGCTATAACCGTTCTGATTGTTTGATGGCCCTTGTTCCAAACATGAGTTTGTAAACCGGCCGGAATAACTGTTTCAATAATATTTTTGTTCTCATAGGTAATTCTACAACTACCGATGCAAATATCCTTTTCCCGAAGCTTAGTTTATTTGATTGTATCGCTTGAAGACAATAAGCATCTTTTTTATATTGATAACTTAAAGAATGGTGACCCAGAAAATGGATGATCAATGGCTTCACTTTTTCAAACGGATACCAATCCTGGTGCAATGGGCTGGGTTTAGGAGGGTTTAACAAACTCGTTTTTCCTTTAATTACATTTGTCGAAAAATTACCGGGACAGGACAGGGGATCGCTCATTATGCTGCCGTCGTCCGGAATGGGTTCTTCGTTGTTCAATGCCATCGCAAGGGCTATTATTACTTCATCATTCGGACGATTGCGGAGGCGAACAAAGCCGATTTCATCATATTGTTTTTCTAATTGCCGGGCTAACCGATAAACGTTTCCGGCTTTCTCACCATTTTCGAGATAGTATATTCCACCGTTAAATTTCGGTATTTGCGTGATGTTGAATTTTTTGCAAATGGCCTTAACGTTCCCGAACCATTCACCTGTAGAAATATATCCGCCGATTACTGAAACTGAATGACCTGCGAATCTACCAAAAACCCCTTCGATATTTCCGTATATAAGGCAATCACTATCAATAAATAGCGTTTGTCCGGAAGGCGCTAATTTATCAAGATGGAGCTTTGTTGAAAAGCCTTCGCCAAGCGCGCCTGGTTTTATTTGTATAATCTTAACAAATGTTTTAACATCATCCGGTAAGGATTGAGGCTGATCTGTAGCTAAATAAAAATTTATGTCGCTTTCAGCATTCCATAGCCAAAACGAACGGGCCAGGTTAACCGCCATATCAATATATAGTTTTTTGCCGGTTGCTATGGTTAATACATTAAGCTGGCTTTTCAAATCTACTTTAATAGTAATAATTTATTTTTTATCCAGATATTCTATTGTCGTTTTCAGCAGTTCTTCATCTACCACGATATCGCCCCAATTGACATCATTAGGTTTGTCTCCAATAATATACCAGTAATCCAGTTTCTTTAGCGACGATAAAGTATAATAACAATCGGCTCGGAAATAGTCGGGCGAAAACAGTTCAATTACTGTTAAATTATCTCCACTGAAGAGTAAATTGCTTAAAGCGGCACCATGGGCGCCGATAATAATTTTTGCCTGCTGCATTAAAGCAATTTGCTCATAAATACTAAGCCCTCCGGGGTCAACAATTTCGAAACCAATATTCTGGAGTTTAGTTATTAATGAATCTTCGTTCAGGATTTTCCGTTCTGCACTTTTACCACGTTTAAAGTATAACTTTTTTGAAGGTGGTAAAGCATCTGATCGTTTGATAAATTTTTGCCTGATAAAATCAACCGCCCAATTTGGCGACCTTCCTTCACTGCCGGGCAATGATGCTGCATATAAATGATCAAAATGGAGTTTTTCATTATCCCTTACTAAAAAGATTTTCTCGTTTGGTATTCCGAAATCTTTTAAAACAGCAAGGAATTTGGCCGGAACATTTGATGCAATGCAAAAATGATCAATTTGATCAAAAACCTCTTCATATAGCTTTATCCGTGGCAGCACATCATTAAGCCAGTGATAATAATTATGGCTTTCGGGAGAGATTAGTACCGCCCCGATACCTGATACTTTTTTTGCGTTTTTGGTAAAAATGTAAAACGGTTTTTTTATTAAGAATTTTTTTAAAGAATCGATATTAAAATGATGACTAAACTCCTGGAAAACTTCGTGATTAGTGGTAAGCACTAATCCTTTATGCCCTAAAAGGTAACTGTTTTGCAAATAAAATAGAGTGGCTTTATCAGTTGGATAGCTCCTGTAGTTATAAAATGCTTTTTCATTTGGCACACCCAGTGTTTTTGGAGCATCGTTATTTAAAAAACCTTCCGGGAAAACGGTTTTGAACCATGGGCCACGTTGACCGTAATATTTCCCTTTTCGACTTCCAACGTGTGTTATCCAATCTTCACACGAACTTATGATCTTTTTGGGATAGATAAAAGGAAATTGCCTTAGCCAATAAATAACTTTTGATTTCAGGCCCATAATCCTTTAAATAATTGCAGGTAATAGGTTATTAATCGTGCCGCCTTCCAGCCAGCAATAGAAGCTAAGGCATGACCGTTGCGGCCGCCTACATATTTTTCGCCGGTATAATCCAGCTTCTTTGCCTTTTGGATACAATACGCCGATAACCTTTTGAATTGCGGGTAAGCCATTACTCCTGCCCACCAATAATGTTTCGAAAAAATGCGGCTGATATTTGAATCCTGTGAGCTTGCTTTCATATACCCCAGCTTCAGGTCGATCGCCAAAACGGCGCTTTCCATAGCTTTTTTGTTTTTTTGCGCCGATAAGGATAGCCGGTTATTAAATTTGCGGTAATAATTAAACCCTTTATCGCTAAATTTTATGCCTTCGGATGCCAAAACCACACGGCAAAAAAATTCGCCGTCATCGTCAAGACTTAATTTTTCATTCCATGATCCGGCTTTTTCTATTAGTGCCCGGGGGGTAAGCCATGAGTGAATGGTGATCATTCCGCCATAGCCTGGCAATACTTCCTCGCCGGCATATAGTTTTATTAAAAAATCAACAGGGTTAGCGTTATCGGCATCAAACCAGCCCTTGTTTGCCTCGCCGTTTAAATAGTTTTCTCCATCGTTAAAATGGACCGTTGTACAAATAGCAACATGGGTTACAGAGCCATTTAAATAAGCTATTTGCGCCTCAATTTTATCGGGGCTTAACAGGTCGTCGGCATCTAAAAACTGTATATAATCACCTTTGGATTCCTTTAAGCCAGTGTTACGCGCTGCTGATGCGCCTCCTTTTTTTTGAGTGAACACTTTTACTGTTTCGCTTTCAAAACTTTTGGCTATTTGCAGGGAACTATCGGTTGAACCATCATCAATTATAATAATTTCTTTATACAGCCATGTTTGGTTTAAAGCCGATTGAACAGTTTCGGCCAGATATTTACTCCCATTGTGCAAGGGTATAATAATTGAAACCAAAGGATTATTCATACCGCTAATAAGTATTTACTATCTATACTGTTTGATACTGATTTATGTGCAGCTATAATGTTTTGAGCAGTAAATATTTCATTAACCGGATTGTAATTACCTAAACTTACCATGCCATCTTTTTTTAACCTGTAAAATTCAAAATCTTTTAAAAGCAGATAAAAATCCCGCAGAAAAACCCGCGAATAAACGTTATGCGTATTAAATTCAAACTGGATAATTTTTATAGCGTTGTTTGCGAGCATAGCTGATGCGCCTTTTAATACCTGCAATTCGTTACCCTCGACATCAATTTTTAAAAAATCAATTGCTTTTATTTTATTCGATGAACAAAAATTATCTATGGTATCAATTTCAAAATCAATTGCTACAATTTCACCCAAACTTTTAAAAATATCAAGCAAAATATCTTTATGTGTAGTAGCTATTTCGCTAACAGTGGTATTTAATGTATTATACAATAATCCCTTACCGGGTAAACTGCCGAAACCAATGTTATATAATTTGGCTTTATCACCAACATTATTCTCCAGTTGTTCAAATGTTTCTTTAACAGGTTCAAATGCATAAATGTCAGCATTAGTTATATTTTCTCTTAATGATAAAGTGTAGTTGCCAATATTTGCGCCCACATCAAAAAACAAAGGGCTTTTGTCATTTTTAAATTGCTCTGTAAGAATATTTTTTATAAAGAATACTTCACTCCCGTTTTCAAGATAAACGCCAGTTCCCGCACCAATTTGCAAGAGGCCATGTTGATGCAGATTCGTATTAATTGATTTTGCGCAATAAATTAACAACCTTTCCAAATTTTTTCTTCCAATAATCCGGGAGGTCATCCAAATGAACGTTGATAGTATTTTCTTCATCACCTTGAATTAAATATTTCTATCCATCTTTTTTTTGAAGATGAATTCTCAGGAACAATATTGTTTTTAAACCAGGGTTGCTCAAAGTACTTTAAATATAGTTCGGGTTGGGTATCTATTGCTATGATCTGCTCAATTACCGGGCTGAAGTCCATTTTGGCAAACTGTAGCCTGGTTTTGAGGTTCCTTATATAGGTCTTAATCTTTCTTTTGGCCCGGTTTTTTGGGCTTTTCAAAAAAGCAGGCCGAATGTCCTCAAAATCCATTTGCCCTAACTCTTCAAACTTTTTAATTAGCTGGGGGTTTTTCGGAAATATGTATTCTGAAACATTTATAAAACTTTTGGTGTTAAAAACATCCCCGATAAAAGGATCGCCGCAATAAATAGGGATATTGCCAACCTCCATGGCATCATAGAGTTTTTCGGTTTGGTAGCCGGGGAAAATATCATTCTCAAAGGCAATTGTAAACTTATATTCCGATAAAAACTGTTTTTTTATCTCCCACTTGTCACCTTTATATATTGAATCAATCCCAGGCATATTATTCATTGATTTACCCGGGGCATCCACCTTTTTATATTTAGATAACTGTGTAAAAAAAGCTTCGCGATAGGGGACGTGGTGCGAATATAAAAAATTACAAAATTTTGTTTTCGAAGCTAAAATCCTGGCGTAATCCCGTTCAGGGTCTTTCACTAAAAGCTGCGGATCAAAGCCGTGCCATTGTATACGCTTGTAATTTGGATGCTTAACATCTTCTTCGCGGGGTACGCCAAACGCCCACTCACAAACGGATAGGTCCGGTATAATATTTTCGCAAAAATAGCCAATACGGATATAGTTGCCTTTTGGCGGAATATCATTTCCATAAGGACCGAATATGATAAAGTTGGGTTCCGCCGATTCCTCAAACTGGTATAGCCCGGTTAAGTTTTCCGGGTCAAGCACCTCCTTCTTAAAATTCTCAAAAGTGAGCCCGTTCTGGAAACGGAGTTTTATTAAACGTTTTGACAAAATGTGCTTTATGTATTTGCTTGTGATTTATTGACTGAAAAATGTTTTTTCATTTTTAAAAATGGCCTCTCCCATAAATAATATGAAGCTAATGAAACCAAATAGATCACAAAAATATTATAAGGAAACGTCCTCCAAAATCCCCTTATTTCGCCTACAAAGAAAAATTGCTGCCATATGTAAATACTATAGGATAACACCCCGATATGCACAACCACTTTATGATTGAGTATTTTGTAAACGGTTTTATCTGATGGCAGGATATACGAAGAAATTAAAAACAGGACACTCATGGAAATGATAATATTACCAAATGGCAGCGAAATAATGGCCAGCATTCCGTGTTCGGTAAAATAAACAAACATTAAAAAAAGACTTAACGCTGCCAGTTTTGCCAGGGTGGAACTAAAAATTTTATGTTTAAACAAATCCGGCTTTTCAAAAAACATGATTCCGCCGAATGCCCCAATGAAAATGGCGTCGGAATAGGTGAAAAAGGGAGACAAGCTTATGAATTCATACCCGGGGAATTTATAAGCGATCACCCTTGCGATGCATGAATATGCCAAAAGCACAGGTATAACAATTTTTAAATGTTTCCTGAAAAAGATAAGCATGGCCGGCCAGAACAGGTAAAATTGTTCTTCAACGGAAAGCGACCAAAAATGACCGAGGAACCAATCCTTGTTTTTGTCGAAATTAACGGTGAAGGTTGATACGTGCAATAAATTGGATGGGCTGACGCTTACATCTTCCATATTCCGCCACAATAATATAAACACGGTATACAAAAAGTAAACCGGTAAAATACGAAACACTCTTCTTAAGTAAAAGGAGCCTATGCTGATGCTTCCGTTTTTCGACTCTTCTACCAGCAATAAATTGGTGATCAAAAAGCCGCTGATCACAAAAAATATAGTAACACCTACTTCTGCCTGTCGGGCCACATCTGCAAAAGCGCCAGGGAAACCCGCGGATAAACGGCTATGACAAAACAATATCAGCAGGATTGATATTGCCCTAAACCCATCTAAAGAAGGTATTCTTTTCAAACTTTTGGCAAAATGATAAACATCTGCGAATTATTCAGCTCAGAAATGTAATTATAATAGTAGTCATATATGACGCTGATCTCCTCCGCGGGGACATCCTTTGCTGGCGCTATAGTTGGTTTTGCCGGCTTGAGCCGTTTTCCTGCAAAGATCTTTATTTTAGACCATAAACTTATCTCTGCGCCATCTCCGGCATATTCATAAAAAATATTCCCTCTTTTACCCTGTTCCTGAATCAGGCGGCTGTTTTTTTGTGAAGAAACAGTATCAGGGTGATTAACAGAGAGCGCGTTGTAACCTGTATAATAGGCGATATTTGATTTCAAGTAGCTAATCCTGAGCGAATACTCCCAATCCATCATCACAAAAGCGGTATTGTAAAGGCCTGTATAGGCCAAAGCACTTCTTCTGATAAGCATGTGTACATCGCCAAAAGTAAAAGAGGGCGTAAGGCCCTGTTTCCATTCCTCAAACTGGAGTAACCGGCTCGACTTTTGTATATTCTTATAGTCATAAAGTGAACTTCCCAGGTCATTGGAGATCATTACATCAACAGCCGGATTTTGAAGCATATAGTTTTTGCACTCCCTGATAGCTTTATAGCAAAAAGCATCATCATCAATTATCTTTTTAATAATCGTGCCTTTGGCCATCAGCATAGCTTTGTTCCAGCCGTGGGCCTGGTTTTTGTCGGGCTCCGTAATAAACTGATGGATTTTTCCCTCGCCAAAAAGTGTTTGCAGGTATTCCTTTGAGCCGTCATTGCTGTTTCCGTCCACCACTACAATTTCCTCATCCTGCAGCAATTCACCAATCAGTTTCTCTAAAGTAATTTTCAGAAAAGGCAGGCGGTTGCGGGTAGCTATGATGTAGGAAATACTAAAATCTTCCATTATTCAACTACTATTTGATGCCAATCTTTAGGATAGATATAAGTTGGATATTCTTGTTTAATTGCATAACCAAGGAAATATTTTGGACAATAAACTATTTTATTAGGATTATTATTTAAATAAGCAGCCCACCAACTAAAAGTGCTATTTGATATTATTACAGTATCTGCAAATAAAAGGTGTAAAAAATCATTAATTTCTATATCATCTGAGAATATTGCGTTTTCTAAATATTGAAAATGAGGCCGTATTAAGTTAATATCATCTGAAACAAATATGTAATAATTATTTGCCTTATGGATATTTTCAATGATTTTTTTAAAATAAGAAAGAGGTAAAGACAAGTCTGACTTACCTAAGTTTAGATGAGATAAATCTTTATAATCGGTTTTGCGTATATGAATTGCAACTATTTTTCTATCTGTTAAATCACTATACTTTTTTTTGTAATTGCACAAGAATTTATCTTTTATTTGAAACTTTTCTTTTATAATTGATTCATATTCAGAAAAATATATTGGCGATTGAAAATACCCTTTATAATAAGTTTTATTTTGTAGAAATGTGAACTTTAAGGGATCATCATTATTACCTATAAATAATGTTCTTTTAATGTTAACCTTTTTTATTATGCTGTAAAATTGTTTTCTCAAATAATGGCTAAAAAGCAAACTAAATCTATTAGAATTAAAAAATAAATGATCTAAAAGATAAAAAACATTTATTTCGAGTTCAAAGTATTTATAAATGCTTAATGGCATTCCCTCTTTACCAAAGAAAAATGTGGTTTTATGTTTTTTAGCTTGCACATACGCAAATGCATATTCAAACATTTGATTACCTAAGCCGCCGACCATTTCTACGCCAATCATTTTTTATATTGGTTTATCAAAGTTTATTTATCTTTCTTAGCCAGTAATAGCTTCTGTATGGAATGTGGATGAAAATAAATATTATAAAGCTTGATATAAATATTGAAAGTCCCATTTTATTTAGTTTTAATAAAAAACTTTGTGAAATATATGGGTAGGTTTTAATATTACTACCACCAAAATGTAATATAATTGGTGAGTACAATGATGGATACCAACTTCGTGGTTCTCTTAAAGGATAAGCAGGATTGCGTAATTCCCTCCTGCCTTTTAATACATTTAATACATTAGGTCTCATATCTGTATGTAAATCAGTCATAAATTGACCATCATCATTAATTGGGTGTTGCTTATTTGCTATCATCGCAATTGACATTAAATCTTCTTCATTTTTCCATTTATTTTTAATTCTATTAAAACCATATTCATCATATTTTGCGGATATTTCCCGTGCTTTATCATAAATGCGTTTTGTTCGAGCTGTTTTTTTTATATAATAGAAGCCCCCGTTAAAAAGTATTGATTTATCAATAGAAAATTCGTTCCTTGCAAACTCTGCACCTTTATCCCCCCCCCCCCAGTATTTTTCAAGTGGGGTAGTTCGGCCAATAACTGTAACATCCATACCTTGACAAGCTTTAAATATTGGGTCCAAATTACCGAAACAAAGACAATCTGAGTCGATAAACAAAGTCTCTTCAGTTTGTAAAAAATTATCAAGATATAATTTTGTCTCAATACAGAGTTTTGCTATTTCCTCACTTATAGTAAGCAATTTTATATCAGAAAAATCTTTATCAGTTTTGATATTGGTTGCAATAAAGATTTGTAAACCAGGATTGTGTAATTTAATAGATTCGGCACAATTTAATGCGAATTTAAAATATTCTTTCTTATTGGTTGCTAATAATAATACGGAACGATTTGTCATTTGGTTTGCTTACTTGATTTTAAGGCAATTATTTTACGGTAAATAGCAATAGTTTCAAAATTGTACTCAAAATAATTTGAGGCTATATTTTTCCAGGTTATATGATGTATTTCCTCAATTGTACCAACACCCTTTTTATATGCTGAATAGTGTTTTGGCCAGTATTTTAAATAGATACCCCAATAATATAAGGCTTTTTTAAGCCAATAAAAGGTGGGCAATTTTGTATTTTGAGAATTTAAAGCCTGTTCATATAAATTTAACACAACAAAGCTTTTAGCGAAGCCAATGTGAAGTCTTTTTAAATAGTACCATGTAAGCCGTTTAGTTGTCAAAAAATGTTTAAATGTTAATTGCGGTGAATACAGTATGTTGTAACCGGCAAGCCTTATTCTTAAACATATTTCAGAGTCTTCGCCTGATGAGAGATGGTTTTGTTTTCTGCCATGTAAAAACATGGGGGAGGTATCTATAACTTCTTTTAAAAGTGATTTGCGGACAGCCATGCCAGCACCGTAAACACCATTTAACGTACACTCTTTTTCTGCTTGTGCCCCAACTGCATATCCATGATAAAAGGTGTCAAACCATACAGGTTTTAAGCGCTCATCTTCAAACTGTGCTATGCCAGTGCCGCCCAAAACCCCAACTCCGGGGTGCTTGTCAAATAATGTAAATACATTGTTAATATAATTTTTATCCAGCCAATTATCATCATCGCAAAAGATCAGATAATCGTAACGGGCTTCATTAATGCCTTTTTGTCTGGCATAAGCTAAGCCTGGTTTTGGCTCATGAACAATAGAAAGGTTAATTTTATTCGAAGAGCTTTTAAACCAAATGGACCGGGCTATTTCTTTTGTATTATCAGTAGATGCATTATCAACTACAATAACCTCACATGCCAAATCACCAGCAATATTTTGTACTGCAATGTGCTGTAAGGTTTGTCCTAATAGTGACCCGCTATTAAAACAACAAATAATGATGGAAACGCCTTTACTGGTCAATTTATAATTGATTTAATAAGTCTTTTAAAAGCACTTTTAAAAGAGGGTTTCCATATTTCTTGTTCAATTAAAGCATTAAGTTTATTTATAAGTTGTAATTTTTCATTAAATAAATCCGGATGTATTATTGATTTTACTTCTTCTGATAAAGGTAAATTCAAAGCTGATAAAACTGCTTTGGGGGCATAAATTATTATATTTTGCCTATACCACCATTCAATTTCTTTATTATTCCAAAAATAATTACGCAGTATTTCGGATGGATAATATCCATTATTTAAAAAAAGCTTTTGCCAATAATCCGGCCATTGCTCATTTAAATGATTTTGGCCCCCTTGTCCGGGTGTCGCGGCAGAAAATATAATAAAATCACTATGATGGGTCAATGTATCAATGAGGGTTTTTGCATATTTTTCTGGCAGATGTTCAGCGACTTCCAGGCAAAGCACCATATCGAAATTTTTATCTAAATTAATAGGGACAGTCAGATCACTTTTAATGAAATGATTCACAGGTATTTTTAATTCATCTTGGGTTAAATCAACACCATCAACACCTATAGTTTCCTTCACGCCCAATCCCTGTGCTACAGCTAACCATGTACCTATTCCGCAGCCAATATCCAAAATGCTATTTACTGGGTTTAACTTTAAAAGGAAAGGTAATATCTGTTTTGCTGCTGAGAAATTGTGTATAGTAGTATCATGCTTATAATTTACCTGGTTTGAAAAAGTATTAACTAAAGTCAATTTGCCTCCATTCTTTTGGGTATATATTTTGCGGAATTTGTTTTTTTAAATGGTAGCCAAGATAGTATTTTGGGCAATAAACAACCTTGTTTTTATGTGCGTTTAACCATGCGCCCCACCAGCTAAAAGTACTGTTTGAAATAATGCAAACAGTTGAATTTAATAAATGTTGGAAATCGTAAATCTCTGTTTCTTTTGAAATCGTTTTTGGTTCTATATCGGCAAAATTCTCTTCAACAAAATTTGTATCATCACTAATGAAAATATAATGCAAATTTTTACCGGTTAATATTGACAACGCATTGCGATAATAATTTAAAGGTAATGACAAGTCATCGCTTCCTAAATTTAAATGGCTTAAGTTTTTATAATCAGTACGGCGAACATGTATTGTTACAATTGTTTTCCCATGATATAGGGTGCTAAATTTATTTTTAAATGCTTTTGAAAATTTCCTTTTAATAATTAATTTTTGACGGATAATATCTTCGTGCGGGCTCAAGAATATTATTGATTGAAAGTATCCGATATATAATGTTTTATCCTCAAATTCCACCTGCGATTCATCGTTATCCAATTCGTACTCTTTTGTTTTTAAATTATAAATATAAGTGAGGTATTTGTTTAGACTTTTTCTTAAATAATAGTTAAAAATGTTTTTGTATCCGGTAATATTAAATAGAAACAGACTTATAGTTTCAGCAATATTCCCATCAATTTGAAAATATTGATGCACAACGGATTTTTCTATATATTGATCCAGATAAAATGAAGTATTTAGTTTTTTTGCCGCTGAATAAATAAACGCGTATTGAAATAATTGGTTGCCTAATCTCCCTTCTAATCTTACTGCTATCATTTAAACTCCTCTAAATACTGGTCCATTTTATTACGGGTGCTAATATTCCCGGTCTCTTCATGATCCACAAAGGCGAATCGCTCAAACCGCCGACAATTTCTAAAATAATTGCAGGGTTATTATTTCCTGGTTCTAATATCCATTTCCTGTAATGTAAACTGGCAATCATTTCTATTCTGAATTTCCCTTCATTTATGGTTCTTATTGGAATTTCACTTTTAAGGATATTAATGCCAATTTTAAGTTTGGGCCATGTGTTTTCATCTGTATCTGCATGGTACGACCAATAAATCAATTGCCCCTGATCATCATATAAGGCATATCCTACTGTAAAAGCCGGATCCAACTCATTTATTTCTGCTGTTATTTCAATAAAAATTTTTTTATTATTTGCGATAGGGTAATTTATAGTATTACCTCCCTCGTCTTTAATCTCAAATTTTATTGGCGAAAAATACACATTCTGGTAGGATGAATTCAGGTTATTCCATATCCCCTTATTTTGATCCATAGTATCAAAATTTGTTAAATATGTTGTTATAATTTGATTTACATCCTTACCCATATTGTAAATACTACCATTAGTAAGTAACATGGCTGTTTTACAAAATGAAGTTATAGCAGCCATATTATGGCTCACGAACAGCACCGTCCTCCCTTCACCTTTACTAATGTCCCCCATCTTGCCCAGGCATTTTTTCTGAAATTCCGCATCGCCAACTGCCAGCACTTCATCTACAATTAAAATTTCAGATTCCAGGTGTGCAGCAACTGCAAATGCCAGGCGCACATACATACCGGAAGAATACCTTTTTACCGGGGTATCAATATAACGTTCAACCCCGGCAAAATCTACTATTTCATCAAATTTGCGTTTGATCTCGGCCTTGCGCATGCCCAATATAGCTCCGTTCAGAAAGATATTTTCGCGGCCGCTCAATTCCGGGTGGAAGCCTGTGCCTACTTCCAGTAAGCTGGATATGCGGCCCTTAACTTTTACTGATCCGGTGGTGGGTGAGGTTACCCGGCTTAAAATTTTCAATAGTGTGCTTTTCCCTGCGCCATTACGCCCGATAATGCCAACTGCATCTCCCTGTTCTACTTCAAAATTGATGTCTTTTAAGCTCCAGACAATATCGCTTTCGCCTTTTTTCGTACGGTCATTTATTTCGCCGATCTTTAAAAAGGGGTCTTCCTTACCGCGCATACGGGCCCAAAAACGTTCGAGGTCACGGGAGATGGTACCAGTTCCAAAATTTCCTAACTGGTAAGCTTTTGAAAGATTTTCGACCTTTATTACTTTAGCCATTACACAGTATCAACAAAATTTTTCTCCACCCTGTTAAAAATAATAGTACCTGTTATAAGGATAACGATAGTTATCGCTGTACTATACGCCAGTAATTCCCAGCTAAAACTTCCCTTACCTAAAAAACCATATCTGAATGTTTCTATAACTGCGGTAATCGGGTTAAACTTTATCAGCCAGCTATACGCCGGGTATTTAGCCACTGCGGTAGATAACGGGTAAATAACCGTGGTGGTGTACATTAACAATGGTACGCCGAAAGATACTATAAAGGTAAGGTCGCGATATTTTGTGGTTACCGCCGAGATGATCATCCCCAGGCCCAGACCCAGCGCAGCAATCAAAATAATGAGTGCCGGGAAAAGCATAATTATTCCGTTAGGAACTATTACAGCGCCTTTTAGCCAGTAAATAACAAGTAATGCTATAAATAATACCAGCTGAACGGCAAACCGTATCAGATTTGAAAGTACAATACTTAAGGGCATAATCAGGCGTGGAAAGTAAACCTTGCCCAACATGGCTGCATTATCTCTGAAAACTGTTGAGGTTTTAGTCAAACAATCCGCAAAATAGTTCCATATAATAGTCCCGGCAAGGTAGAACAATGGTTTGGGTACCCCATCCGTCGGAATACCGGCAAGATTACCAAATACTACCGTGTACATTAAAATGGTGATAACCGGCTGAACAAAAAACCAGAGCGGCCCTAATACGGTTTGTTTGTAAAATGCTACAAAATCGCGGCGTACCAATAAAACAAGGAGGTCGCGGTAATGCCATACATCTTTTAGTTTTAAGTCAAATAAATTGTTTTTAGGGGTAATTTCAATATCCCAGTTTTCTTCAGCCAATTTATTCATTGTTAATCAGGTCCTCTAATTTCTTCATATAGTCCAATTCATTGAAATGGCTCATACATTGATCCTGGAGATACTTTCTTTTATCTTCAGTCAATGGTGTTTGCAAATACCCGGTAATTGCGCTTTCCAGGGCCACGAGATCATCTGCATTAATTGCTTTTCCCAAAGCCCCGTTACAAATCGCATCAATACTTCCATCTGAATTACCGCAAACAACCGGCAAGCCACAAGCCAATGCCTCAATAAATACGATCCCGAACCCCTCTTTTTTACTTGGCAACACAAACAGGTCGGCTAATAGAAAATAATCCGTCAGTTCATTTTCCTCAATAAAGCCCGTCAGGATTACCTGTTCATCAACTTTATACTCGGTTATTAGTTTCTGAATCCTGATCTCTTCTTTATGGTCATGTTGTCCTGAAAGGATGTATTTTATCCCCGGAAAATTGACTTTTAACTGGCTTATAACTTTTATTACCTGGTCATGTCCTTTATATTGTTCGGTTGATGCCAGGCGTGTTAGCGTAAATAATATGGGCTCATTTCCTGTTAACCTGTACCGCTTTAACAAATGGCCGGGTTTAGTAAACAATAACGGCATTTTCATAAAAGGGTCAACAGCGTTGTTTAGTACAGTACATAAAGCAGGGTCTGTTTGGTGCCGGCTGATCATTTGCCCTTTTGTAAAGCTGCTTACACAAATAATTTTATCACACCGCTTTAAGAACAATTTTTTGAACATAGATAACGGCCGCCACACCTCAATACCATGTGCAATCAGCCATACTTTGCATTTTGGATTTATCATTTTGATGACCAGGCCAATAATTGCAAGGTTAATATGGCTGAGAATAATTACATCGGGCTTGTTAGCCTTTAGAACAGCTCTTAAAACAAAGCTCGCCCTGTTTTCACCAAATCCTTCAAACTCTGAGGCAGGCAAGTATTGTGGCATTATATTATTATTTGAATCATATACTGACCAGAGTTTAAAATCCCACTTATTACGTTGTGAAAGCACATGCAAGGAATGGGCAAGCGTACGGGTCATTTTTTGAATACCCCCGGTAGTACTAAAAGTTTGTAATGAAAATAGAATTACTTTTTTAGACATGTATTTGTATCTGGTAAAGCGCAAAAGCTTTCGACCAATGAACCTGTCCGTTTTTAAACTTTTTAACGGCGTCCCGGGCGACCTTCCCTTTATAAAGGTTTACATTACTTATTTCCGGATGCTTGCTCATCCATTCCTGTAAAGGAAATGTAAAACCCATTTTTGGTCTGTTCCAGATAGATTCAGGTAAAATATCTTTAAACGTATCAATTAATATCCGTTTTGGTTGCTTTTTGTTAAATCTTATTTCGGGCGATATTGTTTCGGTCAGCTGCTGAAAATCTTCATCTAAAAATGGCACCCTTACTTCTAAACCATGGCGCATGCTCATTACATCAGTATCCCGCAGTAACTGATTTTGCATAAATACATTAGCTTCAAACCAGGCAGCGTGCAATTCATCGTACCGGTCCAAATCGGGGATAGAATTTTCAGTAAATAAAATTTCATCAACGTTCTTAATATCGGTATCAAGGATCCTGGCAATATCAGAAGGCACAAATAAGCCCCGCAGTAAAAGATAATCAGCTAAAGGATGGTTGTGGGTTAAAAATGAAATTTTTTTATACCTGTCAGCTTTAAAATAATGTGCTGCATTGAAAAGCGACGGAGGCATTTTCCGTAAATATTTAAGGTATTTTATCCGGTTGAAGGATGGATACCCGCCAAAAAGCTCATCTGCCCCAACGCCCGATAAAACAGCTTTTAAGCCATCTTCATGCGCATATTTGCTGATAAACCAGGTATTAATGCCATCGGTGGTTGGCATATCCATATCATCAATAATATGCGGAAAAAAACTTTCAAAATCCTGCTGTTGCACCAAATGAGCGTACTTTTCGCCGGATATACGGCTTAAAACTGCGTTTTGATAGGCCCGCTCGTCATAATTCCTTTCGTTAAAATAAATAGAAATTGTTTTAAGATGTTGTTCTTTTTGCTGATTAGCTAATAATGAAATTAAACTTGAGTCAACCCCGCCGCTTAGGAAAACGCCAATGGGGGCATCGGCGATGAGTTGCCTGTTTACAGCCGCTTTTAAAGCATCATGCAGACACTCCCTGGCTATTTTAGGGTCAGTTATCAAACCATGGCCTTGCGTCTTGTTTTGATAGGAAGTAATTTGATAACTATCACGCTTATGATCCCACTTTAAATAGTGCCCCTTTGCCAAACTATATACATTCTTTAATGTTGTATAAGGTTCGGGAATATGTCCCAATGCTAAAAACCTGACAGGCCAGTTTTGATCGGGATCATTTGCGATGCCGGCAATTTTAAATGCTTTTGTTTCTGACGAAAAACTTAAAGCCCCGTTTTTGATATGGTAGTAAAGCGGTTTTATACCGGCTGTGTCACGTACAAGATAAGTTACTGCATTTATGGTATCGTATAGGGCAAAGGCAAACATGCCGCGGAATTTTGAAAAAGCCGAAATCCCCCAGTGCAACCAGGCGTTTATTATAACTTCGGTATCTGTTGCGGAATGAAATTTTGCCCCGGCTGTCAGCAGTTGTTGCTTTAACTCCCTGTAATTATAAATTTCGCCATTAAAGGTAATCCAAACCTTTTGCTGAATGTCAGCCATCGGCTGATGGCCTTTAACACTAAGATCAATAATTGACAGCCTCCGGTGCCCAAATACCAGGCCCGCTTTTTCATCGCTAAACAGGCCTTCATCATCGGGACCGCCATGTTTCAGGGCTTTGCACATTGCGCTTACCCTTTCGGCATTTTCACCCCGGGATCCCTTTTTTGATATAATCCCTGCTATCCTGCACATATTTGTTTAATATTCATAGCTTCGCCGCGTAAGTCACACCGCTTAGGTGTAAAATACTAACTATCAGTACATTAATTTAATGTCCTGATCCAAATATAATGGCACTAAATACGAAATGCCGTTTGCAATATATAATAAAATTAAAACCTGTTGATCAATGAGGCTGCAATATGTATAATTATTGAGTACCCCATGTTTTCGAGCCTTAAGGCCAGTTGTTTTTGGGAACGATAAGATACGATCTCGCCCTTAAGCCCTTTCAACGGGCCGGCTTTGATCATAACCTTTTCTCCTGGCTGAAGGTCTTCTTCAGTTATCTCCAATTCAAAAGGACTGGCCATCACCAATCTGAGTTCATCAATTTGCCGCTGAGGCATTGATGCAACTTTACCAGAAAAATATATAAATCTTGATATCCCTTTTGTCATCAATACTTCCGTTTGCTGATGTTCTTTAATATGCACAAACAGATATGATTTTATAAAAGGCTCTTCTATCCATTTCTTCCTGTCGCTCCATTGTTTAAGTTGCCGGTGCAAGGGCAAATAGGTTTCAAACTCTTTGTTTGTCAATGCCTGGCAAGCTTTTTTTTCGGCACGGGGATTTGTGTAAACAGGGTACCATTTGGCAGTGTCAATATCCGACTTTAAAACCATAATTTACCGTGAACACATTATCTCCTGAACAAACGCCTTATATCCCACCATTTCTTTTCATTTTCATCAACATAATAACCGGCACTGTTATACCCGCTGTAATCAGAGTAATAATAGTACTTGTTTCCATAATTTTCCCCGGTAAATTTAGTAGTGTAGTATCGTGAATGTAACAGATCTTGGGCAAAGGCGTTAAGCACAATTACCGTATTATCCAAATGATATTCCTGTGCAATGCGCTGCGGAACTGTTGCAGCATAGAATTTTGATTTCCCGGACCTTATTACGAACAAGTTAATGTCGCTCATCCTTATCAAAGGTATGGCGTCCGAAACTAAGCCTATCGGCGCCGTATCAATCATAATAATTTCATAATGCAACTTAAGGTAGGCAATTAATCCTGTCATTCTTTCTGAATGTAATAATTCGGAAGGATTAGGCGGAATAGGTCCAGAGATAATAAAATCAAGATTATTTTGCACGGAATGCATAATAATATCATCAATTTCGCATTGGTGTGCCAGGTAATTGCTTAAACCAATATCATTTGGAACATGAAAGGTTTTATGCAGTTTGGAACGCCGGAGGTCGGCTGCTATTAATATCACTTTTTTATCAATAAGTGATAAAGTACTTGACAGGTTAACACCCACAAATGATTTCCCTTCACCGGCCACCTCTGACGTAATACAAATAACTTTGTTTTTTTTCTCTGAGGCCAGGAAGCTTAAATTTGTGCGTACCGAGCGCACAGACTCGGCAAAGACAGATTTTGGCTTGCTGATGGCTAATATTCGCGAGCTAAACTCGTCAATTTTTTCGGGAAATTTCCTTATTACCCCAATAATAGGGATGGTTGTAAGGCTTTCAATAGTTTCCTTGTCGTAAATATATGGGTTTAGTACCCTTATCATTACAATTAAACCTAAACCTATAGCCAGCCCGAAAATCAGCGCCGACCTGCGGATACCATGCTCATCAGGGGATACGGGACTATAGTTTGGCTGGGCCGGGTCAATAATTGTTGCGCCCGGCAATATGCCGGCGCTGCTAATCTGGGCATCTAATTTTTTTTCAGATAAAAAGGAATAAACTTTATCGTTGACCTCAAAATCACGCTGTAAACTAACAAGGTCGCGCTGGGCTGCCGGCATTTCTGATATTTGCTGATTTATGGGAGCTACCTGTTTGTCTAAAAAATTTATTTTATTTTGGATTTGTGAGACAGATAAATCAGTAGCATTTAAAGCATCATTTTTTATCCTTAATATTTGCTGGTTTAAGTCGAGTATAGGTTGAGAATTACTATTGTACGTTTTTAATAATGAATGTTTTTCAACGAGCAATTGATTCAGGTTAGCAATAAGTTGACTTAATTGCTCATCGACTATACCGCCGAGGTTAAAATTCAGGTTCGCGTTATCTTTTTCAGTTATTATGTCCTGTTTAAGCTGGTTAAGGGCAATTTGCTGCATTTTTAATAATGAACGTTGCCCGTCGATGTCTTTTGCTTTACCAATAGCCAGATCTGCAGCTGAACTAACATCCATCATCTTTTTACGCTGCTTATATTGTGCTATTGAGTTTTCTGATCCCTTAACCTCGCGCGAAAGAAATTCCAATTGCTGGTCAATAAAATCAATCATGTGTGAAGCCGATAGTGTCCGCTGTTTGCGATCATAGTTCAGGTATTCTTTCATGATCGCGTTTAACACGTCTGCGGCAAATTGCGGGTTCGAATCAACTTCCTGCAACGATATTATGCTTGAATTTTTGGCAGTTTCACTGGTATGCAATCCCCCCCTTGCCCGTCCGACAAAATCCCCGGCCGAATTAAGTTTAAAAAGAAAAGCTTCTGTCTTTTGCAGATCGCCGGGATATTTTATACTGAATGAAGTTGGCCCGATTGTAAAAGGGACATTATAAGTACAGGTGTTTTGAACGCGTTTGCCGCCTATATTATAACTGATGCTAAAAATGCTTTTGTTGATCGGTTTAAATGTAACAACGTCATGAAAAAAATCTAAAGTATCAAACTTAACAAGCTGAACGTCAAGTGGTTTTTCAGGGTACAATTCACTTGTCCGGTTTAGCACACGCCCAACAATATAAAAACTGATGCGGTAGTCAAGATGTCTGATAGCGCTTAAAAGCAGCGGGGTGCTTTGCAGGACAATTGTTTCGCTTTGTACCCTTGATGCTGAATTATTCTGGGTGACAGTATTTGTTATGCCGCCGAAATCCGGTATTTCAGATTTTTTTTCCTCAAACTTCATAGTACCCGGTGTAGTGGTATATGTTTTTGGGGTGTACCATAAATAAACATTACCCGCAATCATACAAACTACAACCGACCCTGCTATCCAATACCAGCGACTTAAGAGTACTTTTGCAATCTTAAAATAATCTATCTCCTGGCTTGGCAGTTTATGCGGAGTTTTATCTGTTTCTTCCATTTACTTACGAACAAGCGTGAAGATAATTAAGGCAGTATTAAAAAAGAGTAACAGCGGCTGCACTATGCCGGATAAATTTTGCATATTATCATTCCTTGCAGCCCTTTTATTTTGGGCAACATAAATGATGTCGCCACTTTGAAGTATATTGTCGGGGTCATTTATTGAACCAATATTATTAAGGTCAACTTCGGTTACTTTTGGGTTTTTTTCGGTTCCCCTTATTATTTTGATGTTTTTTTCGTTCGCCTTGTCTGTGAGGCCCCCGGCTTGCCCGATCATTTCAACCAAAGTTGTTTTGTCTTTTGTTAAAATATAATTCCCCTGGCCCTTTATCTCACCAAGTATGGTTACTTTCAGGTTCACTATTTTCAGCTCAATGATAGGGTCTTTCAGCAGGTTTTTCCGATACAGCTCCTCAACCAGTTTTTGTGCTTCAACCCTGGTAAGCCCTGCAACCTGGAAACGGCCCAGCGCCGGCAATGCAACAGTTCCGTCTTCCTCAACCTGGAAGGTTTCGCCCTGGGAGGCATTACCGCCTGACGTATTCGCATTAACGGGAGCATCATTAACAATGTATTTTATATCCTGAAGGTTCCTTATCTGCAACAAATCCTGGGATTTTATCCGGTAAGCATTAACAACTACAGATCTTCTTTGCGTCGAACTATCGGAAAATGACTTTTTTTCCTGAAAAAGCGCCTGGTATTGCTTGTTGGAGCATGACGTACAAATAAAAAATGGCACTAAAATCAGGTATAAAAAAATTATTTGACGCATATACACACCAGTTCTGTTTACTGTTTATTAAATTAGGTATCGTGTCCAAATTTACATAATTTTGCGACTTTAAACATTGTCTTTTTGCTATAAGGTGCCTGATTTAAAAATTTCTTTGATAACTGTTTGTTACAACGCCGAAAGCACCATAAAACAATGCATCCAATCTGTCATAAGTCAAAATTACGGAAACCTCGAATATATAATAATCGACGGGGGGTCAACGGACAACACCATCCAGGTTATAAATCAATATAAAGACTATATCAGCATTTTTGTATCAGAGCCTGATGCAGGTATTTACGATGGAATAAACAAGGGCATTAAAATGGCTGGCGGAGATATTGTAGGGGCGCTTAATGCCGACGATTTTTTTGCTGATAATACTGTTTTAAATATAATAGCTGATGCGTTTAAGACACAAGATACCGGCATAATTTATGGCGACCTTGAATATGTAAATTCAAAAGGTGATATTGTGCGCAACTGGCAATCCGGACAATATTCAGCGGGTATGTTTAATCGGGGATGGATGCCACCCCACCCCACGTTTTACTGTAAAAAGGAATTATTTTATCAATTTGGCTTTTATAGCCTCGAATACGGCACAGCTGCTGACTATGAACTGATGCTAAGATTTATGCATCTGAACCTAATTAATGCTTTTTATATAAAAAAAGTATTAATTAATATGAAAATTGGAGGAATAAGCAACAAAAGTTTTCGCAACCGCGTAAAAGGGTTATTGTTTGACTTAAAGGCGATGCGTAACAATGGAATTTCACTTCCCTTTTTAACACTTATACGCAAGCCGTTGCGAAAGATCAATCAATATTTTAGCTGAAACGGAAATGTTGATATGTTGATAAGAAAATATTTTAATAATTATTTAATGTTAGTTAATTGCGCCACCCGATAAATTATTGAAAAGCAAACTATCCTCTATATAATAAATTATGATGGAACTTATACATAACTATACCATTGTCTATTACCTGTTTATAGTAGTATTCTCCATCCTGATCACTTCATTTGCTATCCCGTCAATTTTACACGTTGCCCGTTTCCGTCATTTATACGATGACCTGGGGCACTTCAGGAAAACGCATGATCATGGGATACCGCGTCTTGGAGGTGTTGCCATTTTTGTTGGTTTCACCATAACTTCGCTGTTATTCTGTATGACCGATAAGTCGTTACCGATTAATTATTTGCTTACAGGTTGCATAATGATATTTGCAATGGGGTTAAAGGACGATCTTTCGGGCGTGCATTCAAGCACTAAATTTTTAATACAATTGATTGTATGCGCCATCCTTGTGGTATTGGGAAATATCCGCTTAACAAGCATGTATGGCGTATTTGGGATATACGAACTCACTTATTTTCCCAGCATCGGCATATCCATTTTAATAATTTTAGTGATTGTTAATACATTCAATCTGATCGACGGAATTGACGGTTTGGCGGCTACCACGGGCGTTATTGCCAATTTAGCTTTTGGCGGTTTATTCATTTATATCCATCAATATGAACTGGCGGCGGTTTCATTAGCAATGGCAGGGGCCATTATTGGTTTTTTACGATTTAATTTAACCCCTGCAAAAATATTTATGGGCGATACCGGCTCGTTACTCATCGGATTAATTTCGGCTGTGATGGCATTAAAGTTTATGGAGGCCGGCAGGGTAGCAAATGGGAAATTACCTGAAATTTATTGTGTGCCGGCTTTAACATTTGCAATTTTAATAGGCCCTATATTTGATACCGCAAGGGTTTTTATTATTCGCATCGCAAGCGGCGTTTCGCCTTTTACTGCCGACCGCAATCACATCCATCACCGCATGTTAAAACTTGGTTTTAATCATCTGCAAACCACTTTGATATTAACAAGCATTAATATCGCATCTATTGCGATGGTGCTTTTGTTTAAAAATTACGGAAACTCCATCCTTATTGTCCTGATTATTGCTGTTTCCCTTGTCTTCAACTGGATGATCACATTTTTTATCCGTTCAAAAGAACGCGAAAGCCTGGCGCTTCGCAATCTCTTTGTATAAACCCGGCACTTATTATAATACCTTTTCTTTTAATTGCCACATCTTTTATTGGCGATCATTGCTAAAGAGGTTAAAATAACCCCCGATCCAACCTGTTTTGTGACTGCTTTTCATATTTTTATCTAAAAATCAGATTCTGTTGAAACAGGCGGGGGAATGAAACAAAAGCAATCGGCTTTTTTTGTCCGCTGTTGCTATCAAAATGTTCTTCAGATTGATATTCTGCTTCCTGAAAAGCATAAAATTATTCACCTTTTGTCTGTTTCATTGAAAACTTTAAACTTTACAGACCCTGTTTTGTTGTAAAAACGGCAGATCATAAATGGTTTATGATCACTCTTTAAACAAATTACCGTTTTATGAAAATTCAAATTGTGTTACCGGTGATACTACTTATGGCAGCAACGCTAACCCAGAGTTGTGTCAGCAATAAAAAATACGCTGAATTACAGTCAAGCTATAATAAATCGATTGATACCAACCGCAACCTGATGCAAAGCTATCAGGTTACCCAGCAGGAACTTGCCGGTTCAAAGGTCCGGGTGCAAAGCCTGGAAGATCAGATTGCATCAGCGAAATTAAATACTGCCGCTTTACAGGAAGCGCTGAATAAATGCCTGGCAGGCAGCAACCAGGGAAATGTAAATATTGCTAAACTGGCGGACCAGATCACGGCATCTGACAAATACATCCAGCACCTGGTTGACTTGAAAAATAAAAGCGACTCGCTCAACCAGATACTAACCGCCAATCTAACCCGCTCCTTAACCGCAGACGAAATGAAGGATGTGGATGTAAAGGTGCTTAAAGGCGTGGTTTATATCTCTCTTTCGGATAATATGCTTTATAAATCAGGCAGCTATCAAATTTCTGATAAAGCAGGGACAACATTGAGCAAAATAGCCAAAATCATTAACGATTACTCAACTTATGATGTGCTGATCGAAGGCAATACCGACAATGTACCTATTTCGCAGGTAAACATCCGAAACAACTGGGATCTGAGCGCTTTAAGGGCATCATCTGTAGTTCAGGCATTACAAAACACCTACAGCGTTGACCCCAAACGTTTAACCGCCGGGGGCCGCGGCGAATTTAACCCTGTGGCAGGCAATACCACAGATTTCGGGAAATCAAAAAACAGGCGTACAGAGATCATTATCACCCCTAAACTTGATCAGTTTATGACACTTATCGGAAAATCCCCTCAGCCGGGGAATTAAAAAATATTTCCATCGCGCAGGGCCCTTATTAAAAAGGGCCTTGCTGTGTTGGGGTTTTTTGACTCCACTCTCCGGGTAAACACGGGCCTTACCTATAACTTTATGATGTTTTTTGCATCGGAGCTACAGGAAGCCGAAAAAAAAATGCGCAATATGGCCCACATGCCCGTAAAAGGCCGCATAGCCCAGGCGCTGATTTCTTTACAACAACAATTCGGAACAAAAGATGGCGGGATTATCGGGATTGAACTTTCGCGGCATGACCTTGCATCTTTTGCAGGTTCTACTTATGAAACTGTATTCAGGGTGATTAACGAATTGGTTAAGGAGGGCATTGTTTCGGTCAACGGCAAAAAGATCCTGGTCATCAACCACGATGCCCTTACGATGTTAACCCTTGATACAAACCTGCAATTGCAGAAAATCTAAAAAGGCGCACAGCGGTACCGGGCTAATTAAACAGATTAAATGTATCTTTACTCTCCCTGAATAACAGGGCAAAAAAACAGTAAAAATATGTGGTGGGAGTACCTGTTGGTTTTTACCGGGGCCTTTTTGTTTGACGTAGTGCCTTTCCCGTTTCCTCCGGCATTTACCATCATGGTCTTTTTTCAGATCATGTTCGGTTTAAACATCTGGCTTGTTATTGTAACTGGCGTTGCGGGCTCCATTTTTGGCAGGTATGTCCTTACTCTATATATCCCTTTGCTGGCCGGTAAAATTTTTAAGCGTTCGAAAAATGAAGACGTGCAGTTTCTGGGCGAAAAAATGAAAGAGAAGGGTTGGAAGGGGCAGCTGGCAATTGTTACTTACTCATTGCTACCGCTTCCTACAACCCCTTTATTTTTGGCAAGCGGCATGGCAAGGATAAACGCCCTGTATATTATTCCGGCGTTTTTCATCGGTAAATTTACAAGCGATGCCATCACGGTACATTTGGGGAAATATGCAGCAACGCACGCCGAAGACATAATGTCAGGTACATTATCGTGGTCATCAATGATAAGTTTATTGATCGGATTACTCCTTGTTTGTCTTGTTTTATTTATAGACTGGCGTTCGCTGATCCAAAAGAAAAAATTCCTGCTAAACTTTATGATATGGAAGAGCCATAATGCGATTGATGATTGATAGAAAATGATATTTTTACCTCGCATTTAATCCATCCTCGTATGTTAAACATCAGCCTCGTTCAATTTACGCCCTGGTTGGGCAACCCAACCGGCAACCTGAAACAAATTGGCCATCTGCTTGAAGGCATAACAACCGATATTATTGTCTTGCCCGAATTATGTACAACAGGTTATTCCTTTTTATCAAAAGAAGAAGCTTTTGGCGCAGCCGAAGGGCCTGACGGGGAAAGTATTGCCTTTTTCAAACAATTGGCTGCGGCCCATCAGGCCATGGTGATTGCTGGTTTTGCTGAGAAAAGCGGGAATAAGGTTTATAATTCGGCCCTCATCGCCCTTCCTGACGGCGCGGTCAGAATTTATCGCAAGACGCACCTGTTTTACCGCGAGAAACAATGTTTTGAGGCGGGGGATTCAGGGTTTTTTATCGTACAACACCCTTTTAATGACTGTAAGGTTGGGGTGATGATCTGCAACGACTGGCGCTACCCCGAGGCGGCCCGGAGCCTGGCTTTGCTTGGCGCAGATGTGATTGCCTGCCCCTCAAACCTAATATCGGATGTATGGCGGATCGGTATGCCGGCAAGGGCGCTCGAAAACAAAGTATTTGTGGCAGTAGCCAACCGCTGCGGCACCGAAACCCGGCAGCTGGAAGATGGCAGCACACAATCGCTTACTTTTACAGGCGGCTCAGTGCTTTACAATTTCACCGGCGAAGCTATTGAACAGGCGGGTAAAACAGAAGAGCGGGTCATCACGCTGCAAATTGACCCATTGCTTACAAGGGATAAATATTTTAACGCCTATAATGATTTGCTGAATGACAGGAGGCCGGAGTATTATTTGAGATAGGGCGGGATTGACGGTGTTTCCGGCTAACAATTTCTGTTATCCGCTTTTTTTAGTTCAGTAAACAAATCGTTACCGTCTTTTGGTGAATCAATCGTTTGTTCTTTTATCTTTGACGACTATCTGCTTTCTCAATAAATACCCTTCAATCTAAATTTGAATATTAATAATTAAATTGTTTTTATATGAACTATTTGGCAAATACACAAAGGTACCAGGGCATGGAATACCGCCGCTGCGGAAACAGCGGACTGAAGCTGCCCGCAGTTTCCCTGGGGCTATGGCATAATTTCGGCGATATTGACCGGCTTGAAAACGCGCGCAATATATTGCGGTTAGCTTTTGACAGCGGAATTACCCATTTCGACCTGGCAAATAATTACGGCCCGCCACCGGGATCGGCAGAGGAAAATTTTGGTAAACTTTTTAAGGATGACTTTAAAAGCTACCGCGACGAGTTGATTATTTCAACAAAAGCAGGCTGGCCCATGTGGGATGGCCCTTATGGCGACATGGGTTCAAAAAAATATCTGGTAGCAAGCCTTGACCAGAGTTTGAAAAGAATGGGCCTGGATTATGTAGATATATTTTATCACCACCGTCCAGACCCCGAAACCCCGCTGGAAGAAACGATGACGGCGCTCGACCTGATCGTACGCCAGGGGAAAGCCCTTTATGTTGGCATATCCAGCTATCAGCCGGCAGAAGCGAGAAAGGCCATTGCAATTTTAAAGGAGCTGGGCACCCCCTGCTTAATTCACCAGCCCAAATACTCCATGTTCGACCGCTGGGTAGAAGATGGGTTACTGGATGTACTCGGAGAAACAGGCGTTGGCTGTATCCCGTTTTCGCCGCTGGCGCAAGGGCTTTTAACCAATAAATACCTGCACGGTATCCCCGAAGGTTCAAGGGCCGCAACACACCGCGGCAACGGGGCCATTGAAGAGGATGCGGTATCAGATGATAAAATTTCGCAGGCAAGGCTGTTAAATGAAATTGCTAAAGAACGCGGGCAAAACCTGGCGCAACTGGCGTTATCGTGGATATTGAAGGATAAACGGATCACATCTGTGCTCATCGGCGCAAGCAGGCCCGAACAGGTTACCGATTCAATTGGCTGCATCAAAAACACCACATTCAGCGAAGAGGAGCTGAAACGGATCAATGAAATTCTGAAATAAGGCACGCCCAAAAGCCCTCTCCTTTGGAGAGGGTTGGGTGAGGCAAAACAGGTATTTACAAACCAATAACCGATGATAAAAAAAACCACCGTTTTTACGTTTCTCTTTCTGTTTACCCTGACGGGAATGGCCTTTAATGCTTTGGCACAGGATGGTCCGCAGGCAGATCATATTGCATTGTATGTAAAGGACCTGAAAACAAGCGCGGATTTTTATGAAAATGTGATGCTGCTTAAAGTGATCCCGGAGCCTTTCCATGATGGCAAACACGTTTGGCTGCGCACCGGAGCGCATACCCAACTGCATTTGATACAAGGCGCTGCCGAAGTAACGCAGCACGACATCAACTCGCATTTTGCCTATACCGTGCCCAACTTGCTGGAATTCACCAAACACCTTGATGAACTGCACGTGAAATACGGCAACTGGAAGCAGGACTCGAAAACACCTCAGCTACGGCCGGATGGCGTTAAACAGGTTTATTTACAGGACCCGGACAATATCTGGATTGAGGTTAATGACGATAAATTTTGATGAACCCGGTTAGATCGCTTTACATATAACCAAATTATTTGGTTTATATCGTCCTTCAGGCTACCAAAACAGGGAAATCGCTTTTAAATAATTAAAGCTTAAGGTATCATATTCTGACGGGAAATTCACCAGCTATTCATGCCCCGTCAGGGGCTCCTGTTTGTAGAAAAAGAAATCACAACAAAATATTACCCGGTCAGGGGTTACCTATTCGCGAAGGGTAGCCCCCTGACGGGGCAATTGCCTGGTGGATAATCGAATGCTACAAACGGGTAGCCCCTCGGGGGCATTCGCTTTTTAAACGCGATTTTCCTGGCTACCGAAACGGAGGCCGGGCTTTTTTTGCAAAAAGACGTGGACTGGTCATCCCAATAAACCCATCTCACATTTCTTTTTATCCAGGTAGCCCCATTCATCCTTTTCGCCCAGTTCAGGATACTTAAAACCTTGTTCCTTTAAAACTAAATAAATCATCCCAACAATGATAAAAGGGGAAAATGCAAACAAAATGAAGCTTAACGGTATCAGGGAAGCCGAATTCCATGTTATCAAAAACAGGATGATGTACAGGCTTACTGCAATAATAAACACCTTCGTTTTCATAAAAAACAATTGATCACCTTATTAACAAAGTTAGAATTATAAAGTTTTTTATACGGTGGCCCGGAAGAATTAAAATATGAAGAAAATGTGGCTGAACCGGCAATCAATCCGGACGATGTACTGGTAAAAGTTTTTGCCACAAGGCTAAAAGCGAAAGGGATACGGGGTGTTCAGTATATGGTGCAATCTGTTCCTGAAAATTTGAAACAATTAGCTGAACTGATAGATGCCGGCAAATTAAAACCGGTGATAGCTGAAATATTGCCCCTCAAAGAAATTGTAAAAGCCCATCAACTGAGCGAAGGGGGCCATACCAGGGGGTAAGATAGTTTTACTGGTGGCGGAATAGTTGTTGTTTAATGAAAAAATGCCCCCACGCCCGTTCAAGCGAAACGCTTGAACGGGCGTGGGGGTTTATTTTTCTGCTTTTCGATCTTGGTTCTTGGTTCTTTGCTCTTGATTCTTGCCTCTCTAAAGCGTTTAATTATAAATATTAGCCGCATCTAATTCTTTCTTAACAAATGTTCCGGGTTCCGTAACAAAAACCCTGAGCGGATTTTGCCTGGCGCGAAATGTCCCTGTGGTTACAGCAGGCGCATTGTATATATAATTGATCCTGATTGTATGAAAGCCCTTTGCAAGCGGAATAACATATTCGCTTTCTGTTAGTTTTTCACCATCAATAAATAATTCCGCTGTGTTGTAGGCCGACAACGAAAAATTATATGCGCCATCTGCCGGTACATTTATAATGCCACTATAAACAACTCCAAAATTTGGATTGTCTTTTTTAAATTGTTCCGCATCCGGTTTAACCATCACCCCGGAATCTTTTGCTGTAACATAGGTAAGTTGATCAGGCGCCGTAAAATTTCCTGTCATTATCTTATACTTTAACCCATGCGTGTTTGCCGAATAATTTATGGCGGGCAACAAAGGCCGGTTAACCATTAGCGTACGGGTAGCAATGCTTCTTCTTCCCGAGGGCGTAATAACCCTGGTCCTTAACTCACGCTTTTCATTTTCAGGGATATAAAACGTTAATGGCCCGTCATATTCCAGGTCAGTATCCAGCGGATCACGGCCGTTAAGGGTATAATATATTTTAGCGCCCGGCACTACCGATGTTAAAGTATCAACAAACTGCGGACCAATAACCACGGTATCAATAACCGTTAAAGCGGTAGGCACCCTGTAGTTATAATCCATAGCATCCAGCCGTGCAAAATGTTTGGCCAGCCTTAATCCGGAAAAATTGGTGTAACTTTTATTTTCCACTTTGCTCCATGCTACTTCCGACAGGGCAAAAAGCCTTGGGAAAATTTGGTACTGAAGTTTAGCAACTGTCGGCACGTATTCGGTCCAAAGGTTTCCCTGGGTGCCTATAATATATTGTTGTTCATCGGGCGACAGTTTTTTAGATACCGGATCATAATTATAAGTTTCCTCCAATGTTGCATACCTCCCAAAAGATACCGGTTCCTGCGGCGATCTGCTTTGATAGTGATCAAAATAGTTGCCGGTGGTTTGTGGCGTCATAATAACATTATGCTTCTGCTTTGCCGCGGCAATTCCACCGTCTTCTCCCGTCCAGCTCATTACTGTAGCATTTGGCGCAAGGCCGCCCTCCAGTATTTCGTCCCAGCCAACAATACTGCGGCCTTTTGAGTTTATGAATTTCTCTATCCTTTGGATGAAATAGCTTTGCAGTTCACGCTCGTCTTTAAGGCCCTTTTCTTTTATTAAACTCTGGCAAAATGCCGATTCAACCCATGGCTGTTTACCGGCTTCGTCACCGCCGATATGAATATATTTACTTGGAAAAAGCGCCATCACTTCAGTCAGCACGTTTTCAAGGAAAGTGAATGTTTCTTCGGTAGGGCAGTAAATGGTTTTAACGCCCCGGGCCGCAGGTTTACCGGCCGGCGTATCACACCTTAATTCGGGATAGGCCCTTAATGCGGCATCAGAGTGTGCAGGCATTTCAATTTCGGGGATAACATTGATATAGCGGTCGGCGGCAAATTTTACCACTTCGCGAATGTCATCCTGGGTATAAAAGCCGCCGTACGAAAGCTGGTCGGGCCAATCGCGGTTGCTTCCGAACATGGTTTGCATCCGGTATGCCCCAACTTCGGTCAGCTTGGGATATTTCTTTATTTCTATCCGCCATCCCTGTCCGTCCACCAAATGCCAGTGAAAATTATTGAGCTTATACTCAGCCATTATTTCTATAACTTTTTCAACCTGCTTTACGGTGAAAAAGTGCCGCGAAACATCCAGCATCATGCCCCTGTATCCAAATCTGGGTGCATCCGTGATAGTTGCGCATGGTAATTTTTGAGTGCCTGAATGTTCAACGGGGAGTAACTGTATCAGCGTTTGAATGCCATAGAACAAGCCCGCCCCCTTACCAATAATGGTAATCCTGTGTGGCGTTATAGTTAGTTTATACCCCTCATTTGGCAGCTTTGCCGAACCTTTTGCGGTAAGATAGATCCCTGTACCTTTTGAAGATTTTCCTTTTGAATAGTATTTAGCTATTTTGTTATGGAAGTGCAGGTTCTCTGCGATAAAATTTCGAAACCAAACAACCGACTTATCCTTTGGATTATCCGCTTTTATAGTTGTAGCCTGGTTGAAATTAAATGTACCCGCATCTCTGGTGACAGATGCCGGCGCAGGGATTATCCCCAAATGCGGGTCTTCAATGTTTGTTTGTGCTTTTACTGCACTGGTATTCACGGTTAAAACTACCGGGATAATTAGGGCAATCCAAATGCATTTTGCCTGGATTTTCTGACTTAGCTTCATAGTAAATAAATATAGACCTTAATTTCGGCTAATTTAATTATCTGCAAGCTTAATTTACTTTATTGCGTTATGTAACAAACAATTGACAGACCCCTGTTGGGAAATCGCTTTTAAAATTTATGGCGGTCTTTTCAAAAGCCCCGATGTTGAACCCAAAGATGCCCAAAACCTTTTTTACCCTCTTTGCCGATTTCGGCAGAGAGGGTGGTCAAGCGCAGCGATGACCGGGTGAGTCAACCCGGCGGACATTACCGCAAATGCATGTCGGCGAGTCTACTCACCCCGGATTCGCTACGCTCTCCGACCCTCTCTGCCGAAATCGGCAAAGAGGATAGCTGCAATTTTTAGCACTTCGAACACTCAAAATTTGAACCCTTTTGGAAAACCAACGGAATTTTCTTGAAAGCGATTTCCCTGACCCCTGTTGCCTGAAACAACCGGCTGAACCACCATGTGAAAACAGGTGATAGCCTAAACATTTTCGCTTAAAGGAATAGCAATAGCACATCAACGCAACTGGGAACACAATACCAGGGGTAGATTATTTTACCGGTGGCTGATTAGTACTTGCTTATTTGTCGCTAAACAGGGCCGCTTTTTTGCGATTTATATTAACACTATGCTTTTGAAGAAAATTATAAGTGACGTTAAAGCCCATATATTGTGTGCCGCGGCTGTTATTTGTTCCATCAAAATAATAATAGCCCTCTACTACTGCTATCGCCCATATTTCAGTTATATTAATGTTAATACTATTGCAAACTTCGGTCATTAAACCTTGTTTAGCCTTAAACACATACCCTCCGCCTAAACATAAGGCCTCTGCAAACCTGCCTTTCGAAAAAATATTTATCGTGGGCCTGAATTCAAGGAATCTTGTTGTATCTCCCCCGGGACTGATCGAATTTAGCCTGCCGGTAGCAAGACCTATATCAAAAATACCATAAGTACGGCCAAACTCAATCGAAGGTGAAAATCTTTTGGCAGCGCCGCCCCTGGTATTTACAAACACATTGGTGTTTCCGGATAAATAAAAATACCGGGGGTCCTTGTTTTCTTTTGATGTGTCCTTTTGAATCACCGTGTCCTTTCCGGCTGTTTTATGCTGTGCAAAAGAGCAGACGACGTTTAACAATATCACCATAGTAAATAATGTCTTCATAAATATTCCGTTATTCATCACCCGGCCTGGATTGATGTCGTTTGATAGACAGTTGAAATTTTTATTTGTTTGGAGGATCATGGAACTTTGCGGCGATGACCTTCGGAAATAGGATAAAATTGAACAGGCATCGGTTACCGCCCTCCAAAAGCGAATTGGGTTATGGGATGGCATTTATGAGGAAATAGTAAATAGCCGGGTATTGGTGAGTAATTAGGGCCACCGCCGTTTGAAGGGGCGGGTGGGCTATACCCATCATGTGTACCGATGGGCTATACCCATCGTTGACATATTACGCCCTTTCAGGGCTGTAACTTCGGCATTTTGTCAGCCCTGAAAGGGCGAAATACATCTGCACAGGGCAAAGCCCTGTGACAAAGATAACAATCCTATCTATAGCCCTGAAAGGGCGTAATATCGAATAGCCGCCATGATTTGATGTTTTCCATTTACAAATCTTGTGGTTCAAATATAACGAGGATTGGCAAGTTTTGCTAATATATCAAACTTTAGATATGATTGAGGAAGGTGTCGTTGATTGTTTGATATTAAACCCATCGCCCCTTTAAGCGTTTCGCTTGAAGGAAGAATTTTTTGAGCGTCCAGCGAACGAAAATAAACAGATCGGTATTGAATAATGATAAACGCAAACGGAAGGCTTGAAATACTTACTTTCAAGCGAAACGGGCGGGTACCCACCAGTTTGGAAACGCGCCGGGAACAAAGCGCCAATTTAAATGTAGACAGTTGTCCGTTGTATAAGTGTCAACATGTTTTGACCTTCATAAAATGAATATAAGAGAAAAATTTGGACTCAGGATAAAAAGTCTTCGGCTTGAAAGAAAACTCTCGCAAGAGACTTTCGCGAATTTGGCTGAACTTGATAGAACCTATATTCCAAGTATTGAAAAGGGCGAAAGAAATGTTTCTATAGAAGTGATTCAGAAAATTTCTATTGCATTGGGTATGAATATAAGTGATTTATTTATTGATATATAGAAATTTATGAGTGTAGAAAGAGCTGAGAGACTGCGAAGTAAATTGCAAGTTAGTCTAAACAACCTTGTCAAAAAAATTGGTAAAATTCAAATTGGAACAAAAGACCAATTTCCTTTAGGATGGCGAAAGGCAGCAAAAGGAAGAACTGTTTGGAGAATTATTGAAGAGGTTATTACTCAAAACCTTGAAAAGTATTATGTTGAGTTAGGGATGACAAGTATTACGGTATCTGACTCCGAAACATCAATTCATGATTTCGCAACGCTGTATGAAGGTGAAGATAAGCAAATTCATGTAAATGTTAAATCGGCTGTTGCAGGTGGAAAAACTCAAAAGGACGATATTTCAAAAGGGATTGGACTGAGAAAATTTTATGAAAATGACATTGAAGGTGAATTTTTCGTTGCAACATTTTTTATCAAATTCAATGAAGATATGACAATAGAGATTGAAAAATGCGCAGTGTTTCCGATCGCTTGGATCCCTGATATTTATATAAATCCAAGTAACAACGGGAACTTACAATCAAGCAAATATAAAAACCTGGATGACGCTATAAAACGGGAAATAAAAGATTTTCGTGGACTTTTCGAAATTGCTATGGAAGAAGCCCATAAGAAACGGCATTTGAAATTAAACTCTTGATTTAAGATTTGCTGCAAAATCAATTATTTCGTCTTCAATTTCCTCTGTGAACCCAAGCTTTTCAAAAATGATTTTATCAATGAGATTGATAGTAACGCTATTTTCTTTGGGTGACATCCTCTTTCCATATGCGTCTTTGGCAATTTTTTCCAGAAGATTTTTTGTAACATTATCAAGTTCTATTATTGGTATCTTGGATACATATCCCGATGTTATCATATTCGAACGGCAGAGAATTCCTCTTACTATGTATGTCACCAAACTGCTATTTAAATAAGACAATAACCACCAAATATCTGCTTGATTACAAAATATATTTGCGTTAACTCCATAAGTTGATCCCGCTGGCAGATAGCACGCTCCAAAAGAAACCCCCATCGAAGAACAGGTAATGCCTTCTTTGAGCATATAACTTTTATTTCTAACCATAAAATTTTTTATCTCTTTGTCATACCTCAAGTAATCGTTTGTTAAAAATCCATCCTGTTCACAATAAAATTTTCTTGTACCGGGATTCTTATAAAATGGTATCTCAAATCCTTCTTTTTTTTCTTTAGAAATAAAGCGGGCATCCTGACCCGTCGAAATCCCAGTGATACATTTAAAAGTTTCGCCTATCCTTGGACTAGAAAATAAGGATTGAACTTCGACGGGGATATCCACAACAAATTCGAAATCGTCATTTGCACTTATGTTTATTATCGTATCTAACTCCGTTGAAATAAATGAACGATGTTCAAGTTTTAATTGCAATTCATTCCTATTTTTTGGTCTATTAAGTACCCTAACCGATTTTTGAAAATTGGTTCCTTTTTGCAAAATCAAAATACAAGTCCTAACATCAGCTTTTTGATCCCAAAACAAATCCGTTGGGCAAAGTATCAAATAATGGATTGAACAATTTTTCAGGATTTGATCACGCAAGGGATTATGCATTCTTGTGGTTAGAAAGCTATCCGAGCTAATAATCGATATTAGAGCCCCCTCTTTTGCACTATCAATTATTGCAGAAATAAACATCGAATACATATTGTGCACACCAATATTTCCAAATAATAGATTTAAGTTTCTTTTATTTGTTCTTATGTAATCTAGCTCATGACAATTGTATGGTGGATTAGCAATAACGTAATCATACTTTAAATTGATCTTTTGATCAAATAATAAATTGGACTTACACTCTTTATAAAAATTTATAAAATCGCCTTGAATAAAATTGCAATAATAATAATCACCATGATTGTAAATATCAATCCCGTCAATATCAATGTTTTGATGATAAAAATCTTTTATCATTTCTTCTTTACCAACACAGGGATCCAAAGCATATTTCCCATTGGGGTTAATTGCAAGCATGGAGTCTGTCATAAATCTAGCAATGAATTCTGGGGTTGAATAATAGCCAAGTTCACGCCTATCAACCCCATTCTCGATTACCACGGACTTTATAAATCTTCCCATAAATCAAATATGTTGCTAATATAATTAGCAAGCCAGATATATCAAAATTAAAAACTAAAACTCAAGGCATTTTTTTTAGTTTTCCACTTATTGATATAGTCGTGCCAACTGAATAGGATTACTTGCAACTTTTGTTAGTAAATGAATCGAAACCCCGCCCTTTCAAACGATATGCACGGGCGATGGGGGTTAAAAGAACACCCCGTCTACACTCTGCATTTGCCGATTTACCCTTTATTCACCTGAGTAATCAGCCACCGCGCCAGTCCAAGTATGTGCTTGTCTGTTAAGTTTGCAAGCGTTCCACTTGCATCAATCGCATTAAAAACCTTTCAGTTCATTATTCGTGAGCGGAACGCTCAAAAAATTATTCATTCAAGCAAAATACTTGAACGGGCGTTGGGAGCAGGGAAAGATTGAACGCCCCTTGCTAATCCCCCTCATTTTTTGTATATTTGAATCAATCCCCAAGCTTTCCTGAAATTAACTCTATTAGCATAAAAAATATTTTTACGCCTTTTTTCAGGCGGTTTTCGAGGCCTTCTTTGATATATTTAGTGTATTTATTTGATATACAACGGCTTAAAAAAGACAAGGCTGATTTTTTTACGAGGAGCTAAACGCGTTTAGCTCCTCAACCCCCAAAAATTACGAGGACCTAAACACGTTTAGCCCCTCAACCCGAAAAAATTACGGGGACCTAAACGCATTTAGCTCCTCAAACCGAAAAAATTACGAGGGGCTAAACGCATTTAGCCCCTCGTAATTCCGAAAAAAACCGAAAAAAGTATGATTATGGCTCCAACCATTTAAGCGTTTCGATTGAACGGGCGATGTAATTTGTCTGAACCTTGATTCTTAAGATTTTTCACATATTGTTTTGTTTTTTTAAGGAGTTCAAGAATGCTTCGCCGTTAAAAGATCACCATGATGCAATTCAAAAAAACCATGAGCATCCTTCAATCCTAAAGACGGCGAAGCCCTCACCCATCAAGGTTCAGACAAAAGGGAAGTTATGATCCGGGGGAGTTCTTCGGCTTTAGCTAAAAACTGTCAATTGCCGGCAGCAAACTGCCCTCTGCAAACTATTCGTCCTCCGGGTCGTCGACGCTGTTTTCTTCGTTATCTTCATCAAATTCATCGAAAAAGCGGTCTTCATCAAACATCAGTTCTTCCAGTTTTTCCTGTTCGGGGGTGCTGGTATCAAAGCGGATGGCCCAGTTATCGGGGATATCATACGTCTTATCAAAACCTCTGGTCCAGTCATTAAAAACCAAACGGAACTCATCTACTTTTTCGCGCATCAGGTCAACATAGTCTTCTTCGTTTATCTCCACCATCGAAGCAAACGACACCGCGTTAAACATATCCTGAACGGCCAGTTTTATTAAAACGGCGTTCTGCATCCGCAGCGAATATAAACCTCCGCCTTCGGCGCCTGCTATTTTTGCCTGCACCATAGCCGCATTGGTAAACATCTGCGCCGCAAGATGTTCTTTCATTTCATCTTCTTTGAGCGCATCGGCAATAATTTCGGCCAGGTCAAATAATTCCTGTGCCTTTTTATACACAGGTAGCTTTTCATATTTCTCTAATCGGCGCGCCATGGTGGAGGGGTTAATGTGCAAATGTGCGAATTTCAGATGTGCAAATGAAATAGTTGATGTGTGGATGTGCAGATTTCAGATATGCGGATGAAAAAACAATGTGCAGATGTGCGGATGAAAAAATGACAGATACTATCCCCTTCAAAGACATCTGCACATCTGAAATCCGCCCATCTGAAATTTGCACATCCGCACATCCGCACATTTACATATCTTTGTCCCATGAATATCCTGATCCTCGGTTCGGGCGGAAGGGAAAGTGCCTTCGCCTGGAAGATAGCCCAAAGTCCTGAATGCCAACAGCTTTTTATCGCACCCGGCAATGCGGGGACCGGCAAATACGGCAAAAACGTAAACATCAAAGTAACCGACTTTGAGGGCATCGGGCAATTTGTGTTAGCCAATAGTGTTAATCTTTTATTGGTTGGCCCCGAAGAACCCCTGGTTAAAGGGATCCATGATTATTTCCTGGCCGATGAACGGCTGAAAAAGATCCCGGTTATCGGGCCCCAGCGTGAAGGGGCGCAATTGGAGGGCAGCAAGGATTTTTCCAAACAGTTTATGGTGCGCAACCATATACCAGCAGCCGCCTCAAAAACTTTTACAAAAGACACCCTGCAGGAAGGCTGCGAATACCTGGCTACCATCGGCTTGCCCATCGTATTGAAAGCGGATGGTTTGGCCGCAGGTAAGGGCGTTCTGATCTGCTCGTCAGTTGAGGAAGCGCGGCAGGAGCTTAACGAAATGCTTATTGAAGCTAAATTTGGCGATGCCAGCTCAAGCGTGGTGATCGAGCAATTTTTATCGGGCATTGAGCTTTCTGTTTTTGTAATGAGCGACGGCGCCCACTACAAAATTTTACCCGAAGCCAAAGATTATAAACGTATAGGCGAAGGCGATACCGGTTTAAATACCGGCGGGATGGGTTCTGTTTCACCGGTCCCTTTTGCGGATGCGGCTTTTATGAAAAAAGTGGAGGACCGCATCATAATCCCAACAGTTGAAGGCTTAAAAAAGGAAGGCATTCCCTATAAAGGTTTTATTTTTATAGGATTGATGAACTGCAATGGCGAACCTTGGGTAATTGAATACAACTGCCGCATGGGCGACCCTGAAACAGAAAGCGTTATGCCGAGAATAGCATCCGATTTTGTGGAACTGCTGCTGGGCGTGGCGGAAGGAAATCTTGATGAAAAAGAATTAATTATCTCTGATAAAACAGCTGCTACCGTAATGATGGTTGCCGGCGGTTATCCCGGCGAATATTTGAAGCATAAAACCATAACGGGCATTGAAAATGTGCGCGATTCACAGGTTTTCCATGCCGGAACCTATCTTGACAATGAGGAGATCAAAACTTCAGGCGGCAGGGTTTTAGCCGTTACCTCTTTGCAGGATGATATGTTCCATGCCCTGCAGCAGGCAACCGCCGATGCCAGCCGCATCTACTTCGACGGCATGTATTTCAGGAAAGATATCGGGTTTGATTTGTTGTAGGGAGGTGGGTAGTTGATTGAGTTGGATTGGGTTGATTGGGTTAAAAAGCCACCCGCCCTCCTGGCGCGAGAATGACGCACAAAGGACTGCCGGGTAAGGCTTCACGTGCCCCGCATGCAAGGTAAACGGTATGCATGTGAGATACGGGCATGGTTGGTCTGTCTGAAACCGGATCAAGGACATTTAGCTTGTTTCCCGGGTTTCTTAACATAAATTCATATTGTATTTAGCCAAATAAGCGTTAAATTTGTTTATGACTATCCAGGGTTATCCATACTATCAACAAGAGGAAAAGGAGCTTTTAGATTTTCTGAACTGCAGGCATTACAATTATAAGTCAGGCGGTGAAAAAGAAATAGCTGATATTGAATTTCTAAACCAATATAATAAAGAGCTTGACGAAGCTGAAGCCCAAATTGATGCCGGTGATTATTTAACGCATGATGAAGTGAAAAAATTCTTCTTTCTCTGGCACAATAAAACTAAATCTGTTTTTCTAAGTTATATGTGCTTTTTGTATTTTTCTTGATTTTTTAACCGACAAAATTGATAAGTTATGAAAACTATAACCCCATCAAAACAAATTAGCCAACCTATCACCTTCATTTGCTTATTGCTGTTGCTTTCATTTAATAGTAAATCACAAAATATTCAGCCCTATAAAGCACGGGAGATTACTTCTTATAGGGCTAAAGCTATTCCGGTTAACTCTTCAACCAATAAAAGCAACGCCGCTGCTCAAAGCAATAGTGATTTAAGTTACTTTATTGGTACATATCAAATTTGGGTTCCGGGTACTTCCTATACCACTCCTGATTACTCAAATAATCAGTTGATAATTCACAATTCAGCTGGTACCGGATTATTTCCGGGAGGAATCAAAATAAATGCGAATGGAACTTATATCTGGAACAGCAGCTGGGATAAAAAAATTATCAGGGGCAAATGGCGAACTACCAATAATAAGAACTATCCCATTGAACTTGTAAAGGCCCAGGAAGGAAAAGACTGGAAAACAGGAAGCTCAAATACAGCGGGCGTATCTATAATTATCTGGGATGGTTATACCTGGTATAATGGGAAAAAGATAAAATAGGTAAAATTATTATTGCAGGTAATTAAAGGTATCGTCGATTTTGAATATCCTGTGTCTGTTATACATCATTTAAGCGTTCCCGTTTAAATGATTCCCCTCCGGCGCGGGCATGACGCGCAAAGGTCAAAAAGCGCAATGGCTACCCGTGACTTTCGAACCCTCCCAATCAACTACCCACCATCATTAAATCTTCCCGAATAACTCCTCTAATTTATCTTCCAGGTCATCGCCGCGCAGGTTTTTGGCTATGATTTTTCCATTGGGGTCGAGCAAAAAGTTTTGGGGGATGCCGCGCACGGTGTATAGCGCTACTGTTTTACTGTCCCAGCCTTTAAGGTCGGAAACCTGTGTCCAGGACAGGCCATCTTTGCGGATTGCATCTAACCAGGCTTTTCTACCCGCAGGCTGATCTAATGAAACACCAATAATAGTGAAGTTTTTGCCTTTATAATGGTTAAACCCATCATAAATTGGCCCGCTGCCTTTTGCATTTAATATCAGGAACCCATTAATGGGGCCAGTGCTTACAGTGCCGGTAAGTTGAAATTTTCCGTCTTTGAGGATTACAGAGTCGGTATTAACTTTACCGTTGAGCCTGTAGCGGAGATAAACTTTGGCCGGGGCATTATAGGCGCCAATTGTCCCCTGAACAGTATATTTACCATCCTGCGCAAAAACAAAGGCAGGTAAGGATGCCAGTAGTATTAAAAATATTATTTTCATTGAGGTTGATTTATTATGCAATATAAAGCCTCACAGCCGATTATAAAAGAAGCCGGGAAGAAAAAGATTCTGTCATGCTGAATGTAGTGAAGCATCTTCTACGCCTTGCATGTAGCCGACCTGCCGCTTCAAGATCCTTCACTACGTTCAGGATGACAATTGGAGATGCTGTCATACTGAACGTTTGAAGCATCTTCTACGCCATGCATGTAGCCGACCTGCCGCTTCAAGATCCTTCAAGCGATCAGGATGACAATTGGAGATGCTGTGTTTAAAAAATCAGCAATGCTTTATTTTAGACTAATCTACAATTTCCCTAAAACCTCTTCCAGCTTATTCTCCAGGTCATTGCCGCGGAGGTCTTTTGCGATAATCTTGCCTGTCGGATCGATGAGAAAATTTGCCGGGATGGATGAAATGGAATATAAAGTTGCAACCTGGTTATTCCAGAACTTAAGGTCCGATACCTGTGTCCAGCTCAATCCGTCATTTTGAATAGCCGCGAGCCAGCTTGCTTTCCCATCGGGTTTATCAAGCGATACGCTCAAGATGGTGAAGTTTTTATCTTTATATTTATTGTAGGCTTTTACCACATTAGGATTTTCCTGCCGGCAGGGGCCGCACCAGGATGCCCAAAAATCAAGCAATACATATTTCCCCCTGAATGATGACAGTGTCACGGGATGCCCGTTTACATCATTCTGCGTAAAATCGGGGGCCATCACGCCAATGGCGGTATTTCTTAAAACATCCAGTGATTTTTTAAACACCTTCGCCGTTTCCGTATTTTTCAGGGCATCGGATAATGAGTTGAACAATGGGTCAATTTCAGTAGGGTCGGGTGAAGGGCCGCCTACCGAATATAAGGCAAGCAAACTGAGGTAGCTGTCGGGGTTTGATAAAATAAAGATCTTAAGCGCGGCTTTTTGAGCTAATTCCAATTCTTTATGCTTCGCCTGCATAGCATTTTGAAATTCGGCAGTATTTTGCTGCTCACGTGTGGCCGCGTTTTCCTGTGCTTTCAGTTTTTTGGCCTGCTGAATTACCGGACTTAAATCGGCCAGCAATTTTTTGTTGTCATCATTTATTTTTGATCCGGTTATCCGGGCTTTTGACAGGGAATCCTTGCTGTTTATTGCAAATTCCCCTTTATCAATATAAAAACTAATGTTGTCGGCAGTGGTGTCGAGCGTATTCAATCCAAACCCATATTTGTCAATAACCATCAAAGCCGAGGAAGGTGTTAGTATCTGCCCCTTAAAGCTAAAACTGCCATTAGTGATCAAAGCCGAGTCGATCACCCGGTTTGCCCCTAACTGGTAGATAAGGTAGGCCCTTGAATTGGCATTCAAATTGCCCACTTTTACCTTAATTGCAAATGATTGCGGCTCCTGCGCAAATGCCAGCAGCGGCAAAAGGGCTATTATATATAAAATTATTTTTTTCATCTGTTTGATTGAACTATAAGCTGTGATAACGGATAAATAGCAAATGAATTATACCCGTTTAGTTTAATTTTTGATAAGTACGCCACCACAGATCGGGCATTTCGCCTGAAACTGCTGTTTTATAATCTTCGTACCCGCAGGGCACAAGGTGAAAACGTTCATTTTTTGATCCCCCGGTAGGATATGGTACCTGCATCCACCAGCGGTCGGTTTTTTTACTTTTTACAAATACCAATTCATGTTCCCCGTGCTTTAAACTGGTTTTATAGATGAGGTACTGTGATTTGGGATTGAGCGGAAAATCCTTTTTACGGTTATAAACGCCGTCGATAAAATACCATACCATCTGGGCTATCAGCAAAGCGGTTTGCCCGTTATTGTCATACGCCGGATTAAATTCATAAAAACCTATGGAACTTAATTTGTCATTGAAGCCGGCGTACCTGGCTAACTGGCAGGCCTCTTCGCCATAAAAACCGTTGGGGCCGGCATTCGCATTGCCCATCGCGTCTGCCGAACGGATTGCGCCAATATCAAAACTTACCATACTTGCATTACGGATAATGGGTTCGGCAAGGGCTACATTGCCGCTCAGTTCGCCGAGGCGGGTGGTATCAAAATAAAGTTTATCCATTACCCGCAAACTTTCCTGACTTGCAAAATAGGTTTGATAGCCTAAGTTGCTGAAATTAAAAAGGTAATTAGGCTCATGCAAAAAAATCCTGTTGAGGTATGATGCGGATGTAGTTTCAATGCTTTCGCTGCCATTATCATCCTCATCCAGATCAAAAGCCTGGTCGATAATAACCAGATCTACTTTTTGCTCTAAGGTTTCATAAGCCATATACTGGGCATAGGTTAAATCCTGTCCGCCGCCTAAAACAACGGGGATAATGTCTTTTTTGATCAGCTCATTAACTACCGTCTTGAGGGCGAAATAAGTATCGCTAACGGTATCGCCCTGCCGGATATTGCCAAGATCAATAATTTTGGTGGGATAATTGCCTTCGTTAAGGCGGTATAATTTCTCACGGATATAATCAGGACCCAATGCACAGCCTGCATTGTTGACGGCAAAACGGTCCTCCTGCACGCCGATAATGGCAATAGCCGCTTCCTGTTCAAGGTCTGGGAAGTTATCTGAAAAGTACGCTATCTTGCTGCCTAACTGACTGGTAAAGTATCCCTTTGCGGGGATGATCTTTTCAATAGCAATGGGCGTAAAAAAATCGGATAGAGACATTTTGTAATGTGCAAATTTTTGATGTGCAAATGTGCAGATTTTTTGTCTTTGTCTGAACCGGGTTCAGACAAAAAATCTGCACATTTGCACATTCGCATATCAGCACATCAAATAAATGATTTTAATCACCGGGGCAACTGGTTTTTTAGGTTCGGAACTGGCTATGCAACTGGTAAAGCAGGGTGAGCGCATCCGTTGCACCAAAAGGGCAAAGTCAGTAATCCCCCCAATATTAGCCCCCTTTCAGCAGCAAATAGAGTGGGTGGACGCCGATATACTGGATATTTTCGCGCTTGAGGATGCGTTAAAGGAGGTTACTCAGGTTTATCACTGCGCGGCATGGGTTTCGTTAAAACAGGCTGATAAAAAACCAATGATCAATACCAATGTTACCGGCACGGCTAACCTGGTAAATATTTGCCTCGAAAATAAGGTCAGGATGGTGCATGTAAGTTCCATTGCGGCCATCGGCCTCGCCAAACCCGGCGACCTGGTAACAGAAAACCATCACCTTGACCAGGCGACCGAAAACGATGGCTATGCCATATCAAAATTAGAAAGCGAAATGGAAGTTTGGCGTGGTATTGCCGAGGGCCTGGATGCCGTTATTGTGAATCCCTCGCTCATCATTGGCGCAAATGCCGGCACAAACGGCAGCGGACAGCTATTTGAAACCGTTCGCAGGGGACTTAAATTTTATACTGCAGGAAGCTCCGGCTTTGTTGATGTGGAAGATGTTGCCAAATGTATGATCGCCCTGATGAACAGCAATATCAGCGCCGAACGCTATATCGTCAACGCCGAAAACAGGGATTTTAAACAATTAACCGCCGAAATAGCCAATGGCTTTGGCATAAAATCACCGGCCATATTTGCAAAAGCATGGATGATGGGTATTGCCTGGCGCGGCGCGGCCATGGTTTCATTATTTGCCGGCAAAGCCCCGGCAATTGATAAAATTTCGGCACAATCGGCCTCGCTGACGAGAAATTATGACAATAAGAAAATCAGGCAGGCTACCGGTATTGAATTTAAGCCGATAAGTGTTTCGATAATGGAGATTTGTGAACGATTAAAAACCCCGTAGAGACGCGATACTTCGCATCTCTGAACTTCGCGTCTCTGAACCCTTTGGTGACGGCTGCCTAAGGCCTAATATTGCCCTATCGATAACAGCACCAGCGTACAGGCATATTCCGTTTCAATTCCTTTTTCGTTTGCCATGCGCTTGAGTTCGGCATTTTCGGTACCCGGATTAAATATGATCCGTTTAGGGTTCGTATCTAAAATATAATCATACAATTCTTCCTGGTGCTGCGGCCCGACGTACAGGGTTATGGTATCCACATCCGTATGGATGATTCCCGGTTTTTCGATGGCAACGCCTGCCGCTTCTCCGGCTTTAAGCCCAACGTTTATTATAGTATGCCCGTTGCGCACCAGCCTGTTTGCGGCAAGGTTTGCATACCGGCCTTCGTTAGGGGTAGCACCTAATACCAAAGTTTTTTTATTGATCATTTGATTTCACCGATTTGAGTATGATTGCACCGATTGATTTTTTGATTGCACTGATTATATTGGGGCGACTTCACCGCTTTTTTGAATATTGCATCGATAATCGGTGAAATCATTTCTAAAATCGGTGAAATCGTATTAATAAAATCAGAGTAATCGCATTAACAATAAAACTTGCCCCGAATGGTAAATGTGATGCTGTATCAAACCTTTTACAAGATCTTCGTATGTTGTCCCCGGATCATTCTCAATGGTGCCATTCACCAGGTCGCTCCATTCTTCCTCAGGGAAATCCCTGATAATACCAATCAAATTTACGTTAACCAGTTTCAGGTCACTGACATAATTCTGCCATTTTTTCTCATCGGGCGTCCCCGGACCGGGCCAGTCGCCGCTTGACGGTTGCTGGGCATCCATACCATTCAACCGGTCCATCACTTCTTCTGTCCAGGAGATCAAATGCAAAACAATGCCGGCAATGTTATGGACCGAACCCGGAGGCTTTTCAAAAGCGGCTTCAAAACTTACCTGTTCCATTATATCATACACGGGCGGGCCGTACCATGGCTTCCCATATAATACTTTTTCCAGATCCTGCTGAAGTTGTTCAGATATTGTCATGATAATAATTTTAAAGCGGCCGAAGCACAGTTGATGCCATCAATAGCAGCAGAAATTATGCCGCCTGCATATCCGGCCCCTTCCCCGCAGGGAAATAAACCGGTAACCTGCGGGTGCTGCATAGTTTCTTTATCGCGGGGCACCTTTACGGGCGATGAGGTGCGCGATTCAACACCTACCAAAATGGCCTCATTGGTATAATAACCCTTCATTTTGCGGCCGAAGGCCGGCAACGCTTTCCGCAAACGCTCATTGATCCATCCGGGTAAAATTTCTTTTAATGCCACGCTTTTTGTTCCCGGAAGATAGGAGTTTACCGGCAAATTGGCAGAGACGCGGTTCCCAACAAAATCAACCATGCGCTGCCCGGGTGCTACTAAATGACCGCCACCTGCCTTAAATGCCATTTTTTCTATCCCTTGCTGAAATCGCAACATTTTTAATGGATCGTTATCACCCCCCGCCACATCCTCCAGGTTTACCTGTACTACGGTCCCGGAATTGGCAAAGGGGTTGTTCCGTTTTGAAGGGCTCCAGCCGTTTACCACTATTTCGTTGATTTCCGTTGCGCAGGGTGCGATGATGCCGCCGGGGCACATGCAAAAAGAAAATACACCGCGGTTTTCCACCTGCTCCACCAGGTTATAATAAGACGGCGGCAGATCGGGGCCCCGATGTTCACAATGGTACTGCGCCCGGTCGATGATTTCCTGCGGATGCTCTATCCTTACGCCTAAAGCGAAAGGTTTGGCTTCAATTAAAATATTCTGGCGGTGCAGCATTTCAAAAATATCCCTTGCCGAATGTCCGGTTGCCAGGATCACCGCTTCCGCCATTATTTTATCACCCGATGTCAGTTGTACGCCTTTTATCTTGCCAAAATCAACCAAAAGGGCGCTCACTTTCGCATCAAAATGAACTTCGCCACCCGCATTCAATATGCTTTCTTTGATGGAAGTGATGATCTGCGGAAGTTTATTGGTGCCGATGTGCGGCCGGGCGTCGATCAAAATATCTTCCGTTGCGCCATGGGCGACAAAGGTTTTAAGTACTGCGTTTACATCGCCGCGCTTGGTGGAGCGGGTGTATAGTTTACCATCCGAGTAGGTCCCGGCCCCGCCTTCGCCAAAACAATAGTTCGATTCGGGGTTTACAAGCCCCTCTTTATTGATATTCGCCAAATCGCGGCGGCGTTGTTTTACGTCTTTGCCCCGTTCTAAAATAATGGGTTTTAAACCCTGTTCGATGCAGTGCAATGCGGCAAATAAGCCGGCAGGCCCGGCGCCCGCAATAATAACAGGCTTGCCGTTTTTTACGTCAGGATAATTAACGGTAAATGTTTCCGGGGTATAAACTTCGTCAATAAACACCTGCAACTGCATGCGGTAAACCACCTTACGGCCACGCGCATCTATAGATCGTTTAAGGGTTTTTATGCCCGATATTTTATGCGGGAGAATATTGAGCGCAACGGCCGCTAACTTTTTCAGGACTTCCGGGTCATCCTGCTGTCTGCCGTCAGGCGGACAAACAATTTCAATTTCTTTGATCATGCTGTTGCCGGGTTTTTATCCCGGATACTGCAAAAGTAGTGAAAAAGCAGTTAAATGTATCTGCGTAGAAATCCAGGGAAAACGCGGTTAAAAAGCGATTGCCCCGTCAGGGGCTACCCGTTTGTAGCATTCGGTTACCCACCAGGCAATTGCCCCGTCAGGGGCTACCCTTCGCGAATGGGTAACCCCTAACTGGGTAATATTTTGTTGTGATTCCTTTTTCTACAAACAGGTAGCTCCTGACGGGGCATGAATAGCTGGTGAATTTCCCGTCAGAATATGATACCTTAAGCTTTAATTATTTAAAAGCGATTTCCTTGCGGAGAAATCCCCTCCAATCGGTGAAATCACCAATTAAAATTTATACCTCACAAATGCCTCCATGGCTTCATATTCGGCCATGCCGAGTTTGTCGTAAGCTCTGGCTGTTTCCCTTGTGCGGTCTTCGGCACGTACCCAAAACTCTCTGGCATCGTCTCCAGGGAATACCGGCCTGTCTTTTTGCGACTGGTGTTTGAAAATGGCATTCCGTTTCCTGATCACTTCCTGCGGTGAAAGCGGTACGGCCATTTCTATCTCCCAGGTCTCAAACTCATGCCAGGCGCCACGGTACATCCAAAGCCAGCAGTCTTTTACCCAGTCTTCGGTCTCCTTTAGTCTGGTCAGCGCGGCGGTGATTATCTTAAAGCAAACGAGGTGTGTGCCGTTCGGGTCGGCAAAGTCACCGGCTGCGAA
>DHXR01000052.1 GCA_002413785.1 Mucilaginibacter sp. UBA5151 | reverse complement strand
CCCGGTAGGGAGGACTTAAAAAAATGAACGCGAGCGCAGTTAAAGTCTCCCCAACCGGGGGAGATTTAGAGGGGGCTAAATCATGAGGGTGTGCTTAACTTAATAGCATTGGACAGACCCTGCTGAAACTGTCTGATAAAGGAGATTCGACAACTTTTTAAAAGTTGTCGAATCTTAGCGTTCATTACTCATATCTTTTTCTGAAATTAGCGCCCAATGAATATCGAACTGTTTATTCCCTGTTTTATTGATCAGTTATATCCCGGTACTGCCTTTAATACCATAAAGGTGCTCGAAAAAGCGGGCTGTACGGTTCATTATAACCCGGCGCAAACCTGCTGCGGGCAACCGGCCTTCAACGCGGGTTTCTGGGACGAAGCCAAAACCGTTGGCAGTAAGTTTTTAAACGATTTTTCGGCCGACAGCGTTATTGTTTCCCCCTCCGCCTCGTGCACGGGCATGGTGAAAAACTATTACAGCGACCTGTTTACCAATACCGCCGCGCACAATAAATGCCGCAGCATACAAGGCAATATTTATGAACTTTCCGATTTTCTGGTAAACATATTGCAGGTTGATTATTTCGGCGCTGAACTGGAGGGCCGTGCGGTTTATCACGATAGCTGCGCCGGTTTGCGTGAGTGTAAAATAAAGGCAGAACCGAGGCAGCTGTTAGCCAAGGTACTCGGACTTGAATTGGTCCCGTTGAAAGATAATGAAACCTGCTGCGGTTTTGGCGGAACTTTTGCCGTTAAATTTGATGGTATTTCATCGGCCATGGCCCAGCAAAAAGTAGATAATGCCTTAGCTGCCGAAGCTGAATATATTATTTCGACGGATGCATCCTGCCTGCTGCATTTGCAGGGCTATATCGATAAAAATAACCTGCCCATAAAAACCATGCACATTGCCGATGTACTGGCGCATGGCTGGGGGAACGTGTAGGATTTTAGAATTACGATTTATGAATTACGATTTATGAATTACGATTTTTCAAAACAATATTATGTTAAGCGTGTTAACGTAAAAATAACATCAGTTATTAATGTGTTTTTATAGGTGAAATAATGTTAGGTAATAAGCGTATAAATCAAAATAATGTTACAGGGCGATGGCATGGGTAAAAGAAAAACTTCTGATGATCTGATCATTGCAAACCAGGAACTCGTTTTCCAAAACCACGAGAAGGAAAAACGCGCAGACGAACTGATTATTGCGAACAAAGAAATTGCTTTTCAAAAAGATGAAAAAGGGAAACGGGCAGAAGAACTGATTATTGCCGACAAAGAGCTTGCTTTTCAAAAAGATGAGAAAGAAAAACGCGCGGAAGAGTTAGTAATTGCGAACAAAGAACTTGCATTTCAAAATAAGGAGAAGGGGAAACGGGCGAAAGAGCTGATCATAGCAGGCAAGGAACTCGCCTTTCAAAACAAGGAGAAAGGAAAACGGGCTGAAGAACTTATCATTGCGAACAAAGAACTTGCCTTTCAAACCAAGGAAAAAGGAAAACGGGCAGAGGAATTGATCATCGCTAACAAGGAACTTGCTTTTCAAAACATCGAAAAGGAAAACAGGGCAGAGGAGTTGATCATCGCCAATAAGGAACTTGCATTTCAGAAGAAAGAAAAGGGGAAACGTGCGGAGGAACTGATTATTGCCGATAAAGAACTGGCTTTTCAGACTAAGGAGAAAGGGAAACGGGCGGATGAACTGGTCATCGCCAATAAAGAACGGGTCTTCCAAAACAAAGAGAAAGAAAAGCGGGCCGATGAGCTGGTCATCGCCAATAAAGAACTTGCCTTCCAGAACAAGGAAAAAGGAAAGCGTGCCGATGAACTGATTGTCGCTAATAAAGAACTTGCTTTCCAAAACAAAGAAAAGGAAAAACGCGCTGACGAACTGATCATTGCCAATAAAGAACTTGCCTTCCAGAACAAGGAAAAAGAAAAGCGTGCCGATGAACTGATCATAGCTAATAAAGAACTTGCCTTCCAAAACAAAGAAAAGGAAAAACGCGCTGACGAACTGATCATTGCCAATAAAGAACTTGCCTTCCAAAACAAAGAAAAAGAGAAACGTGCGGATGAACTGATCATTGCCAATAAAGAACTTGCCTTCCAAAACAAAGAGAAAGAAAGGCGCGCGGATGAGCTGATCATCGCTAATAAAGAGCTGGCTTTCCAAAACAAGGAAAAGGAAAAACGGGCCGATGAGCTGATCATCGCCAATAAAGAACTCGCCTTTCAAAACAAGGAAAAAGGAAAGCGGGCGAATGAGTTGAGCATAGCCAATAAAGAACTTGCCTTTCAGAACCATGAGAAGGAGAAACGCGCGGATGAACTGATCATCGCCAATAAAGAACTTGCCTTCCAGAACGAAGAGAAAGAAAAACGTGCGGAAGAGCTGATCATCGCCAATAAAGAACTTGCCTTCCAAAACAAAGAAAAAGAAAAACGGGCCGATGAGCTGATTATCGCCAATAAAGAACTTGCCTTTCAAAATAAGGAGAAAGAAAAGCGGGCGAATGAGTTGAGCATCGCCAATAAAGAACTTGCCTTCCAAAACCATGAAAAGGAAAAACGGGCCGACGAACTGATCATCGCCAATAAGGAGCTTGCTTTCCAAAACGAAGAGAAAGAAAAACGGGCAGATGAACTGATCATCGCCAACAACGAGCTTGCCTTCCAAAACGAAGAAAAAGAAAAACGTGCAGAAGAATTGATCATTACCAATAAGGAACTCAAAAAAGCGGAGGATGATATCCGTAAATTCAATGAAGAGCTGGAACAAAAGGTAATTGAACGCACTGCACAACTGGAAACTGCTAACAAAGAAATTGGTTCATTTTCCTATTCCGTGTCCCACGATTTGCGGGCGCCCATCAGGGCCATCAACGGTTATGCAAAAATTCTGGAGGAGGATTATGGAGAAAAGCTGGATTTTGACGGAAAAAGAGCGCTGCACTCTATTATGCATAATTCAAAAAAAATGGGGCAATTGATTGATGATCTGCTTGCGTTTTCAAAATTAGGAAGAAAGGAGGTAACTGTTTCTGATATAAATATGACCGCCCTCGTCAGATCAGTAAAAGTTGATTTATTAATCGAGGACAGGGAAAATAAGGTTGAATTTAACATCAAAGCATTGCTTCCTGCAAAAGGGGACCAATCATTAATAAAACAAGTGTGGATCAACCTGATTTCAAATGCTATCAAATATTCGAAATATAAAGCTAAAACTTATATCGAAATAGGCGCATTTGAAAAGGAAAACCAGGTTATTTATTATGTTAAAGACAACGGCGCCGGGTTTGATATGCAGTACTATGACAAACTTTTTGGAGTTTTTCAGCGATTACATTCACAGGACGAATTTGAAGGCACCGGTATAGGCCTTGCCATTGTACAAAAAATTGTTAGCCGTCACAACGGAACAGTTTGGGCAGAATCGACACTAAACGAAGGTGCCTGCTTTTATTTCAGCTTACCCAATATTAACTCTTAAATTAAAAAAAATCATGCCATATAACGAAGTTGAAATTTTATTTGTTGAAGACAGTTCAGAAGACGCCATGCTAACTATGAGGGCCCTTAAAAAAAGCGGTTTTGCAAACAAACTTTATCATGTAAAAGACGGTGCCCAGGCGCTTGATTTTCTTTATTGCAGGGGGGATTACGCTTTGCGGAATACAAAGGAAAAACCGAAACTGATATTACTTGATTTGAAGATGCCAAAAATATCCGGGTTCGAAGTGCTGGAAAAAATTAAATCTGATCCTGCGCTTAAATCTATTGCTGTGGTGATCCTTAGTTCATCTAAGGAGGATCCGGATATACAGCGGTGCTATGCGCTTGGCGCCAATAGTTATATAGCAAAACCTGTAGAAAGCGATAATTTTTTTAATGCGATAAAAGAGATCGGACTGTATTGGGTAATATTGAGCCAGGCGCCGGCCCTTTGAAAAAACTAATACTTATTTTAACATGCTGATGACGGACGATTTTAAAGTGCTGATTATTGAAGATAACCAAAGCGACGCCGATTTGCTGCTGCGCGAATTGAAAAAAAATGGCCTGCATTTTACTTTCGAAATTGTTGAAACCCGTGAATCATTTGAGTTTGCATTGGAAAACTTTAGTCCCGATATCATATTATCTGATTATACCCTGCCTTCGTTTGACGGAGTTACCGCATTTCATATCAAACAAAATAAATCACCCGAGGTTCCATTTATTATTGTTTCGGGCACAATCGGAGAAGAACGCGCGGTTGAACTGATAAAAAGCGGCATTACGGATTATGCACTGAAAGACAAATTGTTTTCATTGCCTTCTAAAATCAAACGTGCGTTAAAGGATGCGGAAGAAAAAAGAGAAAAAAGAAATACAGACGATGAATTAAAAGAACAACATGAAAAATTGCTTAAGATCGCGCTCATGCAATCGCACCAGCTAAGGGGGCCAATTGCCAATATTCTCGGTTTATTCAACTTGTTTGAATTTGATGATCCGTGTGCGCCTGTTAACGGTAAAGTGCTTGCAATGTTAAAATTAGTTGCCGAATCATTGGATAAAACCATCCATGAGATCACGCAAAATACCGGCGAGATCAAAAAGGATAATAAAGTAGCAATAGAAGATGGTTTCATCGGTATGATGATCCCGGAATTTTTGCCTGGGAACGGCAAAAAAGCAGCGAAATCCTGATTCAACCGTCAGGCTTTTTTCGTATCTTTGAATATAAACAAAGGCAGGTTCCTCACATTTTTCAGAATAAATAAAAAAAGAGTTCTATAACGATCTATATGGGGTAAGTGTTTAATTATAGAGCCTTCGGCTCGAAACATTTTGTAGCAACGGGTTTTAACCCGTTGTTAAATGAAATCAATATTAATAGTGCTATAGGCACGATCCATATTAGCTTCCTATTTATATGGGTCGAACCTACGGTTCTTGATTTTTTCCCTGTCATCTTCCAACGGATTAAAATCCGTTGTTACAATATTTATCGAGGCTACGCCTCTTCGGAACCTTAGAAAACTACATTTTATCGTCATAATAACTTTTTTTAGATTTCCGATAGCTATCCGGATGAAATGCTCACCCACCCCGAAACGTCATAGAGCCTAAAAAAGTTGGTTTTCTGTTTTTTAGGGCCAAAAATCAGAGCGTCTTTCAAAAAGTATTTATTGTTTGCTGGCTTACAGCGTTTTATATGAATGCTGGTTGTTTTTTAACATAACCCTAAACGCATTTAGCCTTCAGAATCCACTTTTTTATCACGCCCTAAACGCATTTAGCCGTCAGAATTCAATTTTTTTTCACACCCAAAACAGGTTTAGCCTGCGGGAATTTATTTTTTATCACGCCCAAAACAGGTTTAGCCTGCGCCGTTTGGAGAAATGAAAGAACCAATCAGAAAAATTAGCCTGAAAATCCTCCCAAATAATTCTAAATTTGCAGGCAAGACACAAATCACATTGTAAGTGATTAAATAAAAAATTAATAAAGAAGCCAAATCATAGTTGTAGATGATTAATATTACACTTCCAGATGGTTCCGTTCGTGGATACGAAAACGGGACCAGTTCCATGCAGATTGCAGCTTCGATCTCCGAAGGATTAGCACGTAACGTATTAGCGGCCGAAGTTGACGGTCAGGTTTGGGATGCAAGCCGCCCCATTGAAAAAGATTCGGCAGTAAAATTACTGACCTGGAACGACCTGCAGGGCAAAGCCACTTTCTGGCATTCATCGGCCCACTTAATGGCCGAGGCTTTGGAAGCCTTATACCCCGGTACAAAGTTTGGTATCGGTCCGGCAATTGAAACCGGTTTTTATTATGATGTCGATTTTGGCGACCGTGAGTTTTCTTCGGACGAGTTTAAGCTGATAGAAGATAAAATAATGGAGCTTGCTAAAACCCGCGAGGAGTTTATCCGCAAGCCGGTGCGCAAAACGGACGCCATTGATTACTTTACCGAAAAAGGTGATGAGTACAAGCTCGACCTGATCAAAGATCTGCCTGATGGTTCCATTACTTTTTACACACAGGGCAGTTTTACCGATCTGTGCCGCGGGCCGCATATCCCCAATACAGGTTTTATAAAGGCCGTAAAGCTGATGAGCGTTGCAGGGGCCTACTGGCGCGGCGATGAAAGTCGCAAGCAGCTTACCCGGATCTATGGGGTAACTTTCCCCAAACAAAGCGAGCTGACTGACTACCTGCATTTACTGGAGGAAGCCAAAAAACGCGATCACCGTAAGCTGGGTAAGGAGATGGAGCTTTTTGCTTTTTCTGAAAAAGTGGGTATGGGTTTACCCTTGTGGCTGCCTAAAGGAGCTGCTCTGCGCGAACGCTTAACTGCTTTTTTACAGAAGGCGCAGGTAAGGGCAGGTTATGAGCAGGTTATTACCCCGCATATCGGCCATAAAAACCTGTATGTTACTTCGGGTCATTATGAAAAATATGGCGCTGATTCATTTCAGCCGATAAAAACACCGCAGGAAGGGGAGGAGTTCTTCTTAAAACCAATGAACTGCCCCCATCATTGCGAAATATACAAAACCAAACCACGCTCATACAAAGACCTGCCGGTTCGTTATGCCGAGTTCGGTACCGTTTACCGTTACGAGCAAAGCGGCGAGCTGCATGGCTTAACCCGTGTTCGCGGCTTTACACAGGACGATGCGCATTTATTTTGCCGTCCCGACCAGGTTAAGGAAGAATTTAAAAAGGTAATAGACCTGGTGCTGTATGTGTTTACAGCACTTGGCTTTGATAATTATACTGCACAAGTATCGTTACGAGATCCTGACAATAAGGCAAAATATATTGGTAGCGACGAAAACTGGGCATTGGCCGAAGCCGCGATTATTGAAGCGGCTGATGAAAAAGGCCTGAGTACCGTTGTCGAACTTGGCGAAGCAGCGTTTTACGGGCCCAAACTTGATTTTATGGTAAAGGATGCCCTGGGTAGAAAATGGCAGCTCGGTACCATACAAGTGGACTATAATTTGCCGGAGCGGTTTGAGCTGGAATATACCGGCAGCGATAACCAGAAACACAGGCCTGTAATGATCCACCGGGCGCCGTTTGGCTCCCTGGAAAGGTTTATTGCCGTGCTGATTGAACACTGCGCCGGGAATTTCCCGTTATGGTTATCACCCGAACAATTTATCATTCTGCCCATCTCCGAAAAATATGAAGATTATGCAAAAAAACTTTCAGAATCATTAAAAGATTCCGATATTTGCGGGCTTATTGATTTCAGGGATGAGAAAATAGGGCGGAAGATTCGTGATGCTGAAGTCAAAAAGATCCCTTATATGCTGATTGTTGGCGAAAAGGAGGCAAACGAAGGTTTGGTTTCTGTCAGAAAACATGGTCAGGGCGATTTGGGAAGTATGAGCATTGAGGATTTTAAACAACAAATAATTAAAGAAATAACAGTATAACTTGGCATTAAACAAACCTTTCAACAGAGGACCAAGGCTTCCATTTAAGAAAAAGGAAGCCGAACACAACATTAATCAATTTATAAGGGCCACCGAAATTCGCCTTGTAGGCGATAACGTGGAACCGGGGATTTACTCATTAAGGGATGCCCTGGCAATTGCCCACGAACAAGAATTGGATCTTGTTGAAATTTCACCTAACGCAGTTCCCCCTGTTTGTAAAGTAACCGACTATAATAAGTTTATTTACGAACAGAAGAAAAAGTTAAAGGAAATTAAAAGTAACGCCAAGCAAACCATTATTAAAGAAATAAGGTTTGGCCCGAATACCGATGACCATGACTTTGAATTTAAGCTGAAGCATGCCATCAAGTTTTTGGAGGCAGGCGAAAAGGTAAGGGCTTACGTGCATTTTAAAGGCCGTGCGATAGTCTATAAGGAACAGGGCGAAATTTTATTATTACGCTTCGCGCAGGCGCTGGAAGATGTAGGTAAAGTGGAGCAGTTGCCGAAACTGGAAGGAAAACGGATGTTTTTAACCGTTACACCGAAGGGAGCGAAGAAGTGATGTGCGGATGTGCAGATTATAAATGTGCAGATGTGGGTCAATAACGTTATTAATTAAACAAATTATTTGCATATCTGCACATTTGCACATCTGCACATAATATAAATAAACACAAATAGACATGCCAAAAATGAAAACCAATTCCAGCGCTAAAAAACGCTTTAGCATCACTGGAACAGGTAAAATTACCAGGAAGAACGCTTTCAAAAGTCACATCTTAACCAAGATGTCCACAAAACGTAAGCGCAATCTTACCCACACCAGCTTAGTATCTGATGCTGATTTGGGCAACGTAAAACGTATGCTTTGCATAGGTAAGTAATTAACAAATTAATTAACCAGGTATTCGGGTTTGCAAGCTCTTTAATTTGTTGGTGACAACACCAACAAAGGCCAGGACACCCACTACCAAAAAAACAACAACATGCCACGTTCAGTTAACGCAGTAGCGTCGAGAAGACGCCGGAAAAAAATCATGGACCTCGCCAAAGGTTATTGGGGTTCACGCAGCAAGGTTTATACCGTTGCTAAAAACACAGTCGAAAAAGGTTTGCAATATGCATACCGTGACCGTAAGACCAAGAAAAGAGAATTCAGGGGTTTATGGATCCAGCGTATCAACGCCGGAGCCCGTCAGCACGGAATTTCTTACTCACAATTAATGGGTAAGTTAATAAAGAAAGAAATCGGTTTAAACCGTAAAGTATTAGCCGACTTAGCCATGAACCATCCTGATGCTTTTAAAGCGGTGGTTGATGCAGTAAAATAAAATTCGCTCAATGCTATAATAAAAAACCCGCGATGAGCGGGTTTTTTTGTTGGGCAGAACCGGGAATCGTCAGACTTACGAAGTTTTCAAAACTTCGTAAGTCTCCTTTATGATCAATACCTGAACTTAAACTTCGATAAATCAGGTAAATACTGCTTTGTCCGCTTCAATTCAAATTGATAGATTACCTGGCCCAGGTTTTTCAAAAATGGATGGGTTACAGTTGCGTATTCATAAATATTATCATTGTAAATCTGGTTATCATTTGATTGTACAACCACGGTCAGCATAAATTCAACTTTGTTCTTAAAATCCACGATATACGCATTGTCGATGTTATAGCCGTAGGAATCGCCCACCTTGTTAAATATCCTGATGTCGGGATTCATAACAGCAAGGCTATCCGCTCCATAAAACAGGAATTTGCAATAAGCCGGGTAATATTCGGGGCCATTATAAGTGGGCTTTACATTTTCGGTAGGAAACATGCTCATATAATGATAGATGAACTTATAATCCTCCTTAGTTAAATTAAATTGCTGGTCTTTAGGGAAAGTTTCAGGGAACAGCAGGCGTTTCAGCACCATTTGCTGGTCGGCAATAGGATAAATATTCATTTTGCTGAAGTCAAAGGGTTGCATTACCAATTTTTCGTTCCTGTCGATATATCCTTTGCCCTGCAGCATGTTCTCCGGGTGCAAATTGTAATCCCTTGTATCGTATTGGGCAGGCTGATGATAGATCAACTTGCTGCCTTTATAAAAATCAATGGCATTGGTATGTCTGGCGCTTTCACCGCTATCGCCTATTGCGAGGCGGTTAACTATCCGGGTATTGTTTAAGCCGTTTTTTTTTAGCTTATTGTTGATCTCTTCGCGGCCAACAAACTCATAAAGACGGTTATAGGCATAGTTATCACTTACCAGCAATATCTTCTTTATATAATTTTCAATGCCTGGAAGACCGCTGAATGATGAGGTATCTTCCGTCATTTTTGTTTCCCCGGCAAAAGAGCTGTCGGTTTTCATAACCGATTTCTTTGTCAGGCCCGGGATGTTTAACTCATTCAATTTCTCCAGCGCGAAAATGGCTGTCGGCAGTTTAACCGTACTGGCCGGGTAAAAATAATGGTTGGCATTAAGCCTGTAGCTGTAGGAAGTAAAATGGGGTGCATTATGTGCATCACGGTCTATTTGGGTATATAATATCTGTACCTCGTTGTGTGTCGGATGATTAAGGATATGGCTGAATAGATCGGGGCGCGATTCAAGCAGGTTTTTTAAAAATATGGTATCAGGTTGTTGCGCAGATGCAGAAAGAGTTATCATTAATAGCAGCGTAGTGAAATTTCGTTTCATTTATAAATCTAAATTAGTTATGCCCCCTCTAAATCCCCCTGGTTGGGGAGACTTTTTGATTTCCAACTTAACCAACAAAATACAGAGTAGTAAATATACGAACCTAAATTTGTCATTCTAATTTCTTATCCTACATTTGCATCGCTTTAGGTTCCCGGTGTTAAACCGGGATTAAAAGGGAATACGGTGTAATTCCGTAACTGTCCCGCAGCTGTAAGCTCCATAACCATTGCCCATTCAATGGGTCACTGTCCGGATAAAACCGGACGGGAAGACCGGGCAAAAGGGGAGTAAGTCAGAAGACCTGCCAGAGCGCAAATATTATTCATAGCTTTCGGGGATTGAAGCTTGAGTGTGAATGCTCTTCATTGATGTATTTTCATTCTTACTTTTTATTTCTGTCTGCTATGGAGCTAACTCACTACCATGCAAAAAAAAGTACATTATTTAAAAAGCGGCCTGTTGCGTTTGTCAGCAGGCTTGTTGTGCTTTTCGTTTGCTTTCCCTTTTATCGCATCGGCCCAAACAGATACCACTAAAAAACTTAAAGAGGTAAAAATAAACACAAAACCGCTGCCCAATGTACAAAGCCTAAGTCCCATACAGCAGGTATCTGCCAACGCTTTCGGCCAGTTAAGCGCCTTTAATGTCGCTGATGCCATCAGGGATTTTGCAGGGGTCAATATAAAGGATTACGGCGGCATAGGCGGCCTTAAAACGGTATCGGTACGTAGCCTGGGTGCCGGTCACCTGGCTGTTTTGTATGATGGCGTACAGATAAACGATGCCCAAAACGGGCAGATAGACCTGGGCAGGCTAAACCTTGATAATGTACAGTCGATAACCTTATACAATGGCCAGCCGCCCGAAATATGCCTCCCTGCGCGGTCGTTTGCTTCGGCAAGTGTGTTATCTATCATAACTATTCATCCAAATCTAACTGCTGCCAAACCTTACCAGGTATTGCTGGGCGTTAAAGGCGGTTCGTTCGGGTTGGCAAACCCTTACCTGCAATGGCAGCAACGGTTAAGTAACCGATGGTCGTTTATCATAAACAGTTATTGGGAAAAGGCGAACGGGCAATATAAATACAAAGTTAAAGGCGATGGCTCTGACACTTCATCAACGCGCACCAATGGCGATTTAAATGCGCAGGAAGCTGATGGGGCATTATACTACACCAAAAGCGACAGTGATAAATTTAACCTGCATCTTAATTATTACAATTCAGATCGTGGCCTGCCCGGTGCGGTAATTTTTTATAATCCCGTTTCAAATCAGCGCCTATGGAACAGGGATATTTTCGTTCAATCCGGATATGAACGTTTATGGCAAAGCAGTTTACACCTGCTGATAAACACCAAATTATCACAGGACTATACCCGTTATACTGACCCGGATTATTTAAACGGGCAAGGTGGCCTTAACGATCGTTATAACCAGTGGGAATTTTATCTGTCCGGGACATTATCCTATCATTTGCTGTCAAACTGGGAAATATCCTATGCAACTGATATTGCGCTGACAAGCCTGGATGCCACTTTATACAATTACGCTTATCCCACAAGGTTTACCCTGTTAAATGTGCTGGCAAGCAACTTTAATGCCGGCAAATGGCGTTTCCAGGGTAATTTACTGCATACCTACGTGGATGAATGGGTGAAAATGGGCAGCGCTGCGCCAACGAGATCAATTTTTTCGCCAACGCTTATGGCCACTTACCGGCCATTCAACGGTTATGACCTGCAAGTAAGGGCTTTTTATAAAGATATTTTCCGTAACCCCACTTTTGACGAGCAATACTATTTTGCTGTGAATGGGGCGCGCAATATAAAACCCGAGTTTGCCAAACAATACGATGCAGGTATTACCTACCGGAAAGCGCTCAACTCCTTACTCGATTATGTTACCTTAACTATTGATGGTTATTATAATAATGTCACCGATAAAATTGTAGCCCTCCCAAATCAAAACCCTGCTATATCATCCATCATCAACCTGGGCAGGGTGGATATTACCGGGGTTGACGCAGGGCTAAAAACCGGGACCAAAACTTATGACGGCTGGCGCGGCACTTTATCTGTAAATTATACTTACCAGGATGCCATTGATGTAACCGACCCAACTTCATCCTTTTACAACCAGCAAATACCATATACGCCCAAAAATACAATTGCCTTAAATGGCGGGGTTGATTATAAGCAACTTGGCTTATATTATAACCAGGTGCTGTCATCATCCAGGTATTATTTAAGCGAAAACCTGCCCGAAAACCTGGTCGATGGCTATGCAGTGAGCGATGTATCGCTTATTTATAAATTTCTGGTAGGGAATAAACCTGCGGTATTATCGGCGCATGTTGATAATTTATTTAACGAAAACTATGTCATCGTAAGGAGTTTCCCAATGCCGGGGCGTTCAGTCCTTTTATCATTTCAAATAAAAATTTAATCAAAATAAAAAACATGAAAAACTTAAAACAAAACATTTTATTAGTTGCAGCAGCCTTATCACTTATACTGACATCGTGCAACAAGGATAAAAAAGTTACACCTGTTGCTACGCCTGTAACCGATGGTTTATATGTATTAAACCAGGGCTTATTTAATGATAATAACAGTTCTTTATCGTTTTACAGCTATACCTCGAAACAGGTAACGCCTGATATTTTTAATTCGGTAAATGGCCGTGGCCTGGGCGATACCGGAAATGATATTGAGATATACGGCTCAAAAATGTACATCGTGGTTAACGTTTCAAGCACCATTGAGGTAGTTGACGCTAAAACAGGAAAATCCATCAAACAAGTAAAACTCTTTAATGGCTCAACCGGTCGTCAGCCGCGGGATATTGTATTTTATAAAAACAACGCTTACGTAACCTCATACGATGGTACCGTAGCTGTGATGGATACCACTGCATTAACAGTAAGCCAGTTTATTACAGTGGGCCGTAACCCCGAGCAACTGGCAGTAGCTAACGGTAAAATATACGTGGCTAATTCGGGCGGTTTGGGTTACCCTAATTATGATAAAACGGTATCTGTTATAGATTTAAATACATTAACCGTAATTAAAACATTAACCGTTGTTGTTAACCCGCAAAACGTGGTTGCAGATAATTATGGTAATGTTTACGTATTATCAGCCGGCGATTATTCAGCTAATCCGTCAAGCCTGGCAATTATTGATGATAATACCGATGTGGTAAAATCACAAACTAACTTCGATGGCAGCAATATGGCCATACAGGGCGATAATATTTATTTTATCACATCTGCCGGTAAGATCGAGGTTTATAATGCGAAAACCCAGGCAATAAGCAACCCCGGTTTTATTACCGACGGCACGGTTATTACAACACCTTATTGCGTTGCCGCCGATGGTACAACGGGCGAAGTATTTGTTACCGATGCCAAAGATTATTCGTCGAACGGTACTTTATATGCGTTTGATAAAACAGGCAAAAAGGAATATTCCATTACCGTTGGTATAAACCCCGGAAAGATTGCTTTTTTAAAGAATTAAAAGAACCTTGCAATATCATTTTATTTAAAGGGATAAATGCTTAATTTTACTCAATAAATTCAATTATGTCATTACAAAAGATCAACACCCGGACCATCGTATTAATATTGATGATGCTGGTTATATCAGTCGGCAGGCTGATAAGCTATGAGTTTCCTTACCAATTAAGTAATTTTACCCCGCTCGGTGCAATCGCTTTGTTTGGAGGTGCGTATTTCGCTGACAAATGGAAAGCTTACCTTGTGGTGCTGGCTACTTTGTTTTTAAGCGATATATTCATTAATTATTTATACACCTCAAAATTAATACTCTTGTATAGCGGTGCGATTTGGGTTTATTTACCATTTCTCATCATGGTTTTTATTGGCACATTTATTAAGAAAATAAACGTGGTAAACATAGGTGCCGCATCTTTGGCGTCCGTATGTGTGCATTGGCTAATAAGTGATCTTCCATGGTTTTATGGGACAAGGTACGCACACACTTTAGCAGGCTACGGCCAATCGCTGGTTGCAGCTATTCCTTTTGAACGGAATATGGTTTTGGGTGATATTGTATTTTGCGCGATTTTATTCGGCGGTTTTGAACTCGCTAAAAGCAAATACAGTATATTGCGGAGCAATAAAGAATTCGCGATTTAATCTTTAATCAATATGATTTAAGGAAAGCGGCCCGTATCTACAGGCCGCTTTCTCTATTTTACAAATAAGGGATTCGGTTTATCCTTCTTCTGAAAGCTGTAATACAAGTAGAATAAAGAAGGCAGTATTAAAAAACTGCCGGTAAAAAGCCCCCAGCCTAAATCCGCGATTGTCTTTTCCGGGGCATGAACCGTGAGCAGGGAAAGATTTTCTCCGCCCTTGAGCAGTACAACATACGGAAAATGCATATAGCCGACCGCTAAAAGGATCATTGTAACCTGGAAGGCAGCAAGCACGCGGATTATTTTCTTTTTTCCTTTGTAAATCATCACCCAAAGTATAAGCAATGAAATTGATGCAGCTATAACAGCGGTCAAACAAACCGGATTGCCAAATAGCATGCGGGCCAGGTGCATGTTTTGTAATTCAGCCGCTAAAAATACCATTCCGCCAAAAAACAGGGCTAAAATATTCATTATCCTGGCTTTTCTGACGAACCGCCGGGCATCGTTATCGTCATCTGCTTCGCCTACAAGGTAAATTGCTGCAAGATATCCGCTCAATGCCACAGTGAAAAACCCGACGGCCACGGAAAAGTAATTCAACCAGTCGAAAATATATGCTGATAGGAAGGTTTTAGCATTAAGATCGATTTGCCCCGAAATTGCACTCCCGGCTATGATCCCTAAAAATAAAGGCGTAATAAAACTGGAATAAACGAAAATATGGTTGTACAGATTTTGTGTCTTTTCGTCCTTTACTGCGTCATAGCTCCTGAAAGCGAAGGCCGTTCCCCGGGCGGTAATACCCAACAACATGATCAATAGGGGAATGTGCAGGTAGGTACACATATCGCTGTATATCACCGGGAAACCCACAAACATAATTACCACAGCAATGATCAGCCACATGTGGTTTGCTTCCCAAATCGGGCCAATCGCATGGTACATCGTTTTACGTGTCCTTGATTTATTCTTTTCGGATGTAAACAGTTCAATAATCCCTGCACCAAAATCCGCACCGCCAAGCAGGAAGTATAATACAATTGCCAAAAACAAAAAGGTGATAACAATATACAACATAAGCTATACTTTAACGGGATCGTAGGATTCGTACAATTCGGGAACCATTTTTATTTGCCTGCTCAATAAAAAGATAACAGCCAGGCTTAATGTAAAATACATAACCGTAAAAAGATAAAATGTGTAGTGTATGCCGGGCATAGGTGTAACAGCCTGGCTGGTTCGCATGATCCCCTGTATGATCCAGGGCTGCCGACCAACCTCGGTAACTGTCCAGCCGGCCTCAACCGCGATAAATCCAAATGGTGTAGCCAAAATAAACAGGGCGAGAAACCATTTTTTGGAAAGCCAGCTTTTCTTTTTCCACAGGGCGATAAAATACAAAATACCCGTCAGCATCAGAGCAGATCCGATGGTGATCATTACGTCGAAAGCGAGGTGGGTTATTGCTATCGGCGGCTGGTTTTTTGGTTGGATTTTATCAAGACCATTGACAACCTGTTTGGGATCATCATTTACTAACAGACTTAATAAGCCGGGAATTTCAATACCATATTTAACTTTTTTGTTGATTGTGTCGGGTATGCCTCCAAAAATCAGCGGAGCAAATGCTTGGGTGTGAAAATGAGCTTCCATTGCCGCTAATTTAGCCGGCTGATTTTTAGCTGCATCTTTTGCGGATAAATCACCGCTAAACGGTTGTAAAATAGCAGCCGCCGCGCCAAAAACAATGGCTATCTTAAATGCTTTGGTATGAAATTGCACATTTTTTTTCCTTGCAATCATCAGCGCATGAATGCCCGCAACTGCAAAGCCGGTTGCAGAAAATGCCGCGAGGGTCATGTGCAGCGCTTCGGAAAACCACGAACCGTTGAACATAGCTTCAACCGGGTCGATATTAAGGTACTGGCCGTTTACAAAATCAAAGCCAGCCGGGTTGTTCATCCATGAATTGGCTGATACCACCAGGATTCCCGAAATTATACCGCTCACGCCTACCAAAATGCCGGTACTCCAGTGAAACCATTTATTAAAGCGATCCCATCCATACAGGAAAAACCCCAATGCTATGGCCTCAATAAAAAAAGCGACCCCCTCCAATGAAAATGGCATGCCAAATATCGGCCCGGCATGTTCCATAAACTTTGGCCATAACAATCCTAATTCGAAAGATAATATGGTACCGGATACAGCACCTGTAGCGAAAAAAATAGCTACACCTTTACTCCAGGCCTGCGTAATGTTTTTATAAACCGGATCGCCGGTTTTTATCCATTTATAATGTGATACTGCCATAAATACCGGCATGACCATCCCTATGCAGGAGTAGATGATATGAAAACCAAGTGAAATGGCCATTTGCGACCTGGCAGCAAGAAAGTCATTCATGTCCTTTCAGTCGTTTTAACAGAACAAAGGTAGTATTAAAAGCGGATATGAATCGACTAATGATGCAGTTTATCGCGCAGCAAACCATAAACCCAAGTGCCTGCAATGGCGCTTAACAGGGTAACGCACACTACCAGAAAGCCGCTGCCGATCTGCGCGAATAAGGGGCCGGGACATGCGCCGGTTATGGCCCATCCCAGGCCGAATATCAGCCCGCCGTAAACCGTACCCCAATGGAATTCTTTTTTAGGAATAATAATGGCTTCGCCTTTGATAGTTTTAAGCTGAAACCTTTTTATTGTCAAAATAGAAATCATACCTACAACTATTGCGCTGCCGATAATGCCATACATGTGAAAGGCCTGCAGCCTGAACATTTCCTGTATCCTGAACCAGGAAATTACTTCTGATTTTACCAGGATGATACCGAATAAAATCCCAAGGATTAAGTATTTAAAATTTCGCATCATAGCCGGATGAGATAAGGTAAAATAAACCAGGTCATTACAAAGCCGCCGATCATAAAACAGCAGGTGGCAAGCAGCGAGGGCCATTGAAGTGAAGCTATTCCCATTATTGAATGGCCTGATGTACACCCCCCGGCATAACGTGTGCCAAAACCAACCAAAAAGCCGCCAACCACTATAAAAATAAATCCCCTTAAAGTGAACAATTGCTGAAAGCTGAAAATATCAGCCGGCAATAAGCCGCTAAAGTCTTTTACTCCCTGTTGTTTTAATAATGCTGTAGTATGCGGGTTTATATTCACAGGATGCTGCCCGCTTAAAAATTGGACGGCAATAAATCCGCCGGCAACTATTCCTGCGACAAAAAACAGGTTCCAGGTTTCTTTTTTCCAGTCGTGCTTAAAAAACGAGATGTTCGCCGGAATACAAATTGCGCATATATGCTTTAGCGACGAAGATATACCAAATGCCTTATTTCCTGCTAATAATAAAGCCGGGACAATAAGGCCCATTAAGGGGCCGGCTATATACCAGGGCCAGGGTTGTTTCAGATATTCCATAAAGTCTATTGATGAACTGTATTTTTTGCAAATATAATTAAATATTGAAAAAAAAATATGTTATTTGGAATTAATCTATATATTAGTCGGGTTAAAATAAATCTAAATACTAACACGTCATTTTGAAGCGGTTTTTTGCCATTGTATTATTGAGTATCCACCTGTTTTATATAGGAGGCTATTCCCTGTTATTCCAGTATTACATTAACAAGGCCGATGAACAGATGGTGAAGGAGATATTTGATAACAAAATTGATACTACGCAACTCATTCAGTTAAAAATACCTGTGAACATGCCCACCATACAGGATTGGACCGATTACGAGGTTGTTGAAGGCCAGATACAACTGAAAGACGCCTACTACAACTATGTACGACTTAAAATGACCCATGACACCATGTATTTTGTTTGCCTGCCCAATGCAACAAAAACGCGCCTGGTAAATGCAAATATTATTACTGCCAAAGAGATCGCTGATGTTCCCCTGAGTAAAAAAGGCCAGGACCCCGTATCTAAAAAGGCTAATGCATTAAGTGATTATAATTTACAGGCGTTTAACTATAGTTATTCCGCACAGGGTATATTTCAGAAGCTAAACCAGGCGCCTGTAGCTGTTATTTCAGATGACCCATTCATCGAATCTCCGGGTAAACCGCCAAATTTCATCAGCTAACACTGCTTTTTAAACTTAATTTGCCGGTCATACTATTTTGCATGGCTGCGTTTCGATTTATTTTTTTATAAAAACTTGTACTGCATGTTTTGCATTTGAATTTGCAATCAAATGTGCATTATGCAGGTTTTTAAACAAACTTATTGCTGAGGTTTTAAAGCATTGTCTTCCTATGCTGTTGATAGTATCATTATTGAAATACTGACGGGTATTTAATGGTACTTCCAGTAGTTTTTATCAATCCTTTTTATTTAATTTTTTAACCAAAGATTATGAATAAATCTTTACGCCTGTATTTTTACAGGTATTGTGCGGCTATATGCTGTTTAATGATTTTTGCACAAGTTGCCAGCGCGCAAACCGATGCTGATGCGCTGATGATACCAAAGGATTTTTTCTGTGCCGGTGCCGTTTACTCTTCCAACAGCTGGACAAATTACTGGGAAGGTACTTTTAAACGTGATAATGGCAATATCGGCAGGTTAACTACCGATTCGTACATGGTTATGGGGAATTATGGTATCACCAATAAACTCGATGTTCTATTTTCGGCGCCATATATTACAACAAACGCCTCAGCCGGTACTCTTAAGGGCCAAAGCGGCTTGCAAGACCTTACACTTACCTTAAAATGGCTGGCTTTTCAAACTGAAATTGGCAAAGGAATATTGAGCGGTCATGCAATTGCATCCGGGTCAATACCCTTGAGTAACTACGAACCTGATTTTTTGCCCATATCTATCGGTCTTCACACTGAAACAGCATCGCTAAGGGGGCTTGTTAATTACCAGGTGGGGCGTTTTTTTGTAGCGGGCGCAGGCCAGTATATACAGCGAAGCGATATTACCATTGATCAAAATGCCTATTACACAACGCAGTTAATTTACAGCAACAAGGTATATATGCCCAATGTTAACAACTACCTTATCAGTACCGGCTACCGCAGCCTGACATTTAATGCAGAAGCGATATTCTCGCAAACGACAACATTGGGTGGTTTTGATATCCGGAAAAACGATATGCCTTTCCCGGGTAATACCATGAATATGACTACCGCCGGTGCATTATTTAAGTACAGTTTTTCAACATCCGGGCTTGAGCTGACTGCCGGCGGCAATTATGTTTTGGCAGGGCGGAATGTTGGCCAGAGCACCACTTTGTTTGGTGGTGTGCTGTATGTATTTGATTTTGCAAAAAAAGCTACAAAATAATTCAGACATGAAAAGACTTATAAAAATAACAGCGCTGATTGTTGTAACAGCATCAGTTTTCCTGGGGTCATGTAATAAAACTGTCATCGACCGCACTACATTATATCCCGCCCTTGCGCCAACAAATATTGATTTGAATGCTGATACCTGGAAACCGGTATTAATTACTGATCCGACAGTATTTACGGTTGCAGCGCCGGACGCGATAGGTTCTCCCGCTTATACCGCAGATTTAAATGAGATCAAAGGTTATCAAAGCAGTTTGACCAGCGCTCAAAAAGCGATAATTAATTACTGGAGCGCCGGCGCAGTATTACGGTGGAATGAAATTTTGCGCGACCTTGTTGCGAAGCATAATCTGCCGCCATACCAGAATGCTGACGGGACATATCCAGCACCAAGCTCAGCCAACCCTTTCGCATATCCTGAGTTCCCTTTTTCAAATCCGCCGTATGCCGCACGTGCTTATGCTTATGTAAGCGCGGCCCAATACGATGCACTTGTTGCAGCTTATCACTTCAAAAAACTGTATAACCGTGCCGCACCTTATAATAATGACGCAACGGTGCAGGCATTGATACCTAAATCAGCACTGCCATCGTACCCGGGCGAAGACGCGGTAGTAGCGGGCGCCACAGTTGAGATCATGAAATTATTGTTCCCTGCTGATATTGGTTACATTCAGCAAAGAGCAGCAGAAGAAATGCAATACCGCATAATGGCTGGTGTAAATGTGCGCGGCGAATTAACTGCGGGTCAATCATTAGGCAGCCAGGTTGCTGACGTGTTTGCAGCCCGCGCACGCACGGACCGGGCAGGTAAAGCAATTGGCACACCTGCACAATGGGCTTTATTACCGGCTCACGCCACATCCAGGGGGGATGTTGCCTGGATAAGCCTCGAATCACCCTCCAGGCCTCCAATGTTGCCATTGTTTGGTAAAGTGATCCCGTTTTTGTTTGATACGTTGACCGTTGCTGCAATTCGCCCGGGGCCGCCGAATTTAGCAGGTTCCGCAGCATTTAATCAGGAAGTAGCCGAAGTTTTATCATACAGTAAAAACCCTACACGCGAACACCAGGCCATTGTCAACTTTTGGGCCGATGGCGCAGGGACTTATACCCCTGCGGGGCATTGGAACGCTATTGCGGCAGACGAGTTTGTAAAACAAAATTACAGCGAAGTACGCTGGGCCAGAAACCTTGCCCTGTTGAATATGGCTGAAATGGATGCAGCTATTGTTTGCTGGGATACTAAATATTTTTACTATAATCAGCGCCCGACACAAGCTAATCCTGAGATCAAAACATTAACAGGTATTCCGAATTTTCCGTCATATTCTTCTGGTCACTCCAACTTCAGCGGAGCCGCCGCAACTATATTGACTTACTTATTACCCGACAGGGGCACAAAGTTTACAGACATGGCTAACCAGGCTGCAATGTCAAGGTTGTATGGAGCCTTACATTATCGCAGTGATTGTGAAGTTGGTTTGGTAACCGGTAATATGGTTGGCCAGTATGCTATACAAAGGGCGCAGGCCGACGGCGCAGGTAATTAATAGATAATTTGATTTAAGTAAAAGCCGGGCCTGAGATACCCGGCTTTTTATTTTAGTTTTGTGGTACATTATTGTCTTAAAAAATGAATACAGCTGATCGAAATTTTGCCGCGTTAGGGCTTAACCTGCCACCGGCCCCAAAACCCATCGGGGTTTACAAACCATGTTTAATTGATGGGAAATACCTTTATATCTCGGGGCATGGCACCGTGAAAGACGACGGCACCCTAATTATTGGCCGGATAGGCGACACTATGAACCCCGAAGAAGGCAAACTGGCCGCCCGCCAGGTTGGTTTAGCCATATTGGCAACCATTAAGGCCAATTTGGGCAGCTTTGATAAAGTAAAGCGGGTTATAAAAGTATTGGGTATGGTAAATTGTACTTCCGATTTTGAAAAACATCCTTTCATCATCAACGGATGCAGTGAGCTGTTTGCAAAAGTATGGGGCGAAGACAATGGGATAGGGGTGCGCAGCGCCGTAGGTATGGGTTCCCTGCCCGATAATATCCCGGTTGAGATTGAAGCTTTGTTTGAGTTGTTTTGAGGAAGTCTGAAAGTTTGTTGTTTCGAAATAAATAAAAAGATGGCAGAAAAGGAATGGTATATCATTGATGATATAGAAAATTTAGATACCCCAGCGTTGGTGGTTTATCCCAAAAGGGTAAAAAAAAATATCGCCACGCTCGAAAGCATGATCGATGATGTGGCACGTTTGCGGCCCCATGCTAAAACCTATAAAAGTAAAGAGGTTACGCAGCTTATGCTTGGGGCCGGGATAACAAAGTTTAAATGCGCCACCATCGCCGAAGCCGAAATGCTGGCTATGTGCAAATCCCCTGATGTATTATTGGCCTATCAGCCTGTCGGACCTAAGCTGAACAGGTTTGTACAATTGATTTTGGCCTATCCCGACACTAAATTTTCCTGCCTGGTTGATAATACCACTGCTGCTGTAGAAATGTCTGCAACTGCCCTAAGTAACAGGATCCACATCCCGGTTTATATCGACCTCAACCTTGGGATGAACCGGACCGGGATAAAGCCGGGTAAAGAAGCCTTGCAGCTTTATGTTGATTGCGAATTGCTGCCCGGTATAAAACCTGTTGGTTTGCATGCTTATGACGGCCATCTTCATGATGCCGGTCTCGTTGCCCGTACCGAAAAATGCGACGCCTGCTTTGAACCTGTAATTAAATTACAAGCCGATATAAAAAACCTGGGTTACTCCGAGCCTCTAATTATAGCGGGAGGTTCGCCTACATTTTCCATCCATGCAAAAAGAAAGGTAATTGAATGCAGTCCGGGTACATTTGTTTATTGGGATAAAGGCTACCAGAACGAAATACCGGAACAGCCCTTTTTACCTGCAGCGCTGGTAGTGAGCAGAGTGATCTCTATGCCCGATGAAACAAAACTATGTTTGGATCTGGGACATAAATCAGTGGCCTCCGAAAAGGAATTGGGTAGCAGGGTGTTTTTTCTTAACGCCCCGGAGTTGGTAATGACCGGCCACAGCGAAGAACATTTGGTTGCGGACGCAGGTAAAGGCCATCAGTACAAAGTGGGTGACGTGTTATACGGATTACCTTATCATATTTGCCCGACGATCGCTTTATACGAGCGCGCCATCACTATAGAAAACAGCAAAACAAGCAGCGAATGGAAAAATATCGCCCGCGACAGGAAAATAACTATTTAAGGTAAAATCCGAACGAAATGATTTTTACAAAATGATTTTTCTAATAAACATACTTCCCGCCTCACCTAAATCCTCTCCAAAGGAGAGGACTTTAACTTCGCTCTTTTTTAGAACCCTCCCCTTTGGAGAGGGCAGGGTGAGGCAACAACGTTTTTTAAACTTAATCAACCCATTCAACTAAATCTAACTCAATCAACCGATCTTCATGTTTACCATAGACGCCCATCTCGATTTAAGTATGAACGCCCTGGAATGGAACCGCGACCTGCGGCAACCTGTTTCAGCTATAAATGAACGCGAAAAAGGTTTAACAGATAAACCCGACCGCGCAAAAGCCGTTGTTTCCTTACCCGAATTGCGGAAAGGCAACATAGGTTTGGTAGTTGCCACGCAGATTGCCCGCTATATAGCCCCCGGAAATAATTTGCCCGGCTGGCACTCGCCGGAACAGGCCTGGGCGCAAACACAGGGACAGGTTGCCTGGTATAAGGCTATGGAAGATGACGGCGAAATGGTGCAGGTAAATGATTTGCAAAGCCTCGAAAAGCACATCAGCCTCTGGAATGACGGCGCATCAAATCAAAATAAACCAATCGGTTATATTTTAAGTTTGGAAGGTGCAGATTCGATCGTTACGGTCAATCACCTGGAAAGGGCTTATAACTATGGATTAAGGGCAGTAGGCCCGGCGCATTATGGCCCCGGCCGCTATGCACAGGGAACTGATGCAACCGGCTACATGGGTCCAAAAGGGCACCAATTGTTAAAGGAAATGGAGCATTTGAATATAATTCTGGATGCCACGCATCTTTGTGATGATAGTTTTTGGGAAGCACTCGGTCATTTTAACGGGCATATATGGGCCAGTCATAACAATTGCCGCGCTTTGGTGAACCATAACCGCCAGTACAGCGATGAGCAGATAAAAGAACTGATCAACAGGGGCGCCGTAATAGGCGCTGCCCTCGATGCCTGGATGATGGTGCCCGGATGGGTCAGGGGAGTATCCAACCCAAAGGAAATGGGCTGCAACCTGAACGTGATGATTGATCATATTGATCATATCTGTCAGCTTGCCGGGAATGCATTACACGTTGGCATGGGTACCGACCTTGACGGCGCTTTTGGCCGGGAACAATGCCCTTATGATCTCGAAACCATTGCAGACCTCCAAAAAGTACCTGGGTTGTTGAAAAAACGCGGGTACAGTGATACCGATATTGAAAATATGATGCACGGAAACTGGCTCCGGTTTTTGAGGAATGCCTGGGGATAAAAAGGGCTAAACAGAATTTTTATCCTATTATACAAATTTCTTTACAATAAAATCAGTAACTATAAGTTAAATGGTTGTATATTTATTTCAATTAAAACTTGAAATAATGAACATCTTCACCCCCCTGCTTAATTTATTCTGAATTTTAGGTCTGCTGTATTTAAAAGTACGCATTAATCTGTCATATTATGAGAAATATAATGCTGTTTATCGATAATGTTGCGGAGGCAGAGGGCCTGGCAAAAAAGGCTTTAAAAATCGCCAATCAATGTAAGGCTAACCTGCATTTGTGTAATGTTGCAGCAAGCCAGGTTAATAAAAAAGTATTAGTACATCATGGCCACGAAGATATATTAACCGATACGCATAATAATGTTGATATAGCAGAATTAGCACAGCAGCTAAAAATTAATAAACAGCCCGACAGCGCCTTCGTTCCGGCGGTCCGTTGTTTTGAGCTTGGCAGTTTTAACCCCCGCGCTATCGCTGAGATGGTAGTCCGTAATAATGTATGGATGATCATTATTGACGAGAGGCAACTAAATCATCTGAAAAACATTGATTCAGGAAATTTTGCCCTGAAGGTGATCGAAAATATTAACTGTCCGGTATTAATAATCCCGGAGAATTTTGAATTGAGTTACTTTAAGAAAATAGCTTATGTAACAGATCTTCGTTATTGTGATTTCGGAGTAGTGAAATTTTTAAAAGTTTTTAATGCACAGCTATTTGTTACTCACATATCCGCCCCGGGCCTGCCCGATATGGATGACAAGTATGCACAGGAAATATTAAGCGATGTGGTGTCTGTTAAGGCCAATTACCTTAAAATGTTTTTGAGAAACTTAAAGAGTAAAAACATTAAAGCCTCCATCGATTCCGTTTTGGACACATTAGAGATAAAGATGACAGCGCTTGTGGGAAAAAAGCACCAGACATTTGAACGCATGTTTGATAAATTTCCTGAAAAAATACAGATATATCATAGCCTGCCCACTTTGATATTTCCCTATTTAAACTGGTTTAACCAGGCTTCTTTTTACGCATCGTAAATTTATTTTGACGTATTCCCTTATAGAAATAGCTGGTTCTATAACGATTTGTATGGGTAAGCGTTTAATTATAGATCCTTCGGCTCGAAACATTTTGTAGCAACGGGTTTTAACCCGTTGAACATGAACCCTAATAATAAGAGTGCCATAGGCACGATTCATTTTTAATCGCTATTAGTTGTCGTATTAATATGGGTCGAACCTATGGTTCTTGATGTTTTCCTTATTATCTTTTCAACGGATTAAAATCCGTTGCTATAATATTTATCGAGGCTACGCCTCTTCGGAACCCCAGAAAAACACATTTTATCATCATAATAACAATGTCTTTTTTAAGATTCCCGATAGCTATCGGGGTGAAATGCTCACCCATACAAAGCGTTATAAAGCTTTTTTTCGGTGATCCATCCGAAAGCAGGCAGCATATTGCCTGATTTTGCTTTCTCTTTTAAGTTTTTATAAAATAACCGCAAAGATTACGGAGATTTACGCAGGAGAACGTTAGCGCAAACGTTGAGTAAGCACCTTATCGGATTTTTCTCTTTTTGTCTTTGTCGGCGTTGTCTCCAACGAAACGTGATCTTATGTGTAATTACCTGTAAAAAACCTATGAACGCAGAACAAACCCGACTAAAAGACCCAACCTGGAAAAAATGGGGCCCTTATGTAAGCGACCGGCAGTGGGGAACGGTAAGGGAAGATTACAGCGCCGATGGCGACGCCTGGAATTGCGTAACCCATGAGATGGCCCGCAGCAAAGCCTACCGCTGGGGCGAGGAGGGTATTGCAGGGATAAGTGATCATGAGCAGTTACTTTGCTTTGCCCTTGCTTTATGGAATAAAAAAGATCCCCTGATTAAGGAGCGTTATTTCGGGCTCAGCAACCCCGAGGGAAACCATGGCGAAGATGTTAAGGAGCTGTATTATTATCTTGATAATACTCCAACACATTCGTATCAGAAAATGCTGTATAAATACCCGCAAAATGAATACCCTTATGCATGGCTGCTTGATGAAAATAAAAGAAGGGGTCGTAATGATCCTGAATTTGAACTGATAGATACCGGCTTGTTTGATCAGGACGCTTATTTTGATGTATTTGTTGAGTACGCCAAAAACACCCCGGAAGATATACTGGTAAAAATAACTGTGCATAACAGGGGCGCTGTTGACGCCGCAGTAAATGTGTTGCCGACGGTTTGGTTCCGTAATACATGGGCATGGGGATATTCGGATTATCAGCCCCTGCTGACCGCTGATTCGCATGGGGTAATTGAAATTTATCATAAAGACCTGGGTCAGTTTTGGCTAAATGCTGAAAACTCTCCGGAACTGCTTTTTTGCGACAACGAAACCAATACCAAACGTTTGTATAATTATGATGACGGCAGGCCGTTTTTTAAAGATGGCATAAATGATCGTATCGTGCATGGCGCTGATACAATAAACCACCGGAAAACGGGTACTAAGGCCTGTGCAAATTATGACATTATAGTACCTGCAAAACAAAGTGTTACCCTGCGTTTAAGGTTATCAAAAGACGCTACAAATGGCTTTGGTGATTTTGACCAACTGTTTGACGCCAGGGCTGCCGAAGCCGGTCAGTTTTATGACGATATTCAACAGGGTAACAATGATGCAGATCGCCGCCTGGTGCAGCGCCAGGCTTTTGCGGGCATGTTGTGGAGCAAGCAATTTTATTATTACGATATACGCCGGTGGTTAGATGGCGACCCCTCGGAACCGGAGCCCCCTACAGAAAGACTTGAGGGCAGGAATGCAAAATGGATGCATTTGAATACAATGGATATTATTTCCATGCCCGATAAATGGGAATACCCCTGGTTTGCTTCATGGGACCTTGCTTTTCATTGTTTGCCGCTGGCGACCGTGGATATGGCTTTCGCAAAAAGCCAGCTTACCTTGTTGATCAGGGATTGGTATATGCACCCCAACGGTCAATTGCCGGCATACGAATGGGACTTTGGCGATGCCAACCCGCCGGTACATGGTATGATAACCTGGAAAATTTATCAGCAGGATAAAGCGGCCAATAACGGCAAGGGCGACACCTATTTTTTAGAGCGCATATTTCATAAACTGATGCTCAATTTTACATGGTGGGTAAACCGCAAAGATGACCTTGGGAATAATATTTTTGAAGGCGGTTTTTTAGGGCTTGATAACATAGGCGTATTCGACAGGAATACGAAGCTGTCAGGGGGCGAAACCCTGGAACAGGCCGACGGCACCAGTTGGATGGCCATGTATTCATTGAATTTATTGCGGATAGCGGCGGAGCTTGCCATAACCAATAAGGCATATAATGATATTGCCTCCAAGTTTTTTGAACACTTTATCTATATTGCCGGCGCTATTTCGAACCTGGGACAGGATAAGGAGGGCTTGTGGGACGATACCGATGGTTTTTTTTATGACCAGATTCGTTTGCCGGACGGCAGTACACAAAAAATGCGCATCAGGAGCATCGTAGGTTTAATACCTTTATTTGCTGCCGAAGTGCTTGATGAAAGCGATATAACCGAAAATCCCATATTCAGGGACAGGATGAACTGGTTTGCCGAAAATCGCCCCGACCTGGCCTCGCTGGTTTCCCGCTGGTCTGAAACGAAAGGGCCGGGCAAACACCTGATAAGTTTACTCCGCGGCTACCGCATAAAATCGCTGCTTAAGTATATGCTTGACGAAAATGAGTTTTTGAGTGACTATGGAATCCGCTCAGTTTCAAAGTATCACCTAAATAACCCTTACCACGTAAAGGTTGACGGTATTGAATTCAGTATTAAATATACCCCAGCGGAAAGCGACAGCGGCCTGTTTGGCGGCAACAGCAACTGGCGCGGCCCGGTATGGATGCCCATGAATTACCTGCTGATTGAAAGCCTCCATCAATTCCACCAGTACTATGGCGATGATTATAAAATTGAATGTCCGACAGGATCAGGCAATTTTATGAACCTGCAGCAGGTGGCGGACGAGTTGTATAAAAGGGTGTCGAACTTATTTTTACGCGATGCCGGGGGTAAACGGGCTGTATTTGGCCATTACAGTAAAATGCAAAATGATCCTGATTTTAAAGATTATATTTTGTTTCATGAATATTTTGACGGCGATACTGGCAGGGGAGTAGGCGCATCCCACCAAACCGGCTGGACAGGGCTGGTGGCTAACTGTTTGCACCGGTAACCAGAGGGAAATATGAAAATGAGAATCACGGAGGCGTCAAAACTTCGTGATTCCCGTATCGCCGCCAGCCTCAGTTTACTTACTGATAAAGGTATAAGGCATGTTGTTAAATGAACCAGCCTGTACTCCCGAAATTGTGATGGAAACGATATTACCGTTGCTGTCGTAATTGTTTTGTTTTGCCAGGAATGAAAATGTACCGGTAATTACCTTTTTTACCGAATCAATGGCACTTACAATTACCGTACCTGATCCCGGGGCAACGGTTCCCTGTTGTGTGTAGCCACCGGACCCGTTAGTGAGATAGGAAAATGTATTATTTCCGGCCACGTCAGCATTAAAGGTGCTTAATGGAAAGCCGGTAGTATTTATTGCATTGTATGTTTGCGTAACTGAAAAATTCACTTCTTTATTAGCGCCTATGGCAGTACATGCGAGTACTTTAGTTTTTGATGCAGAATTATAAGTAATCGAAGCGTTCACTGTAACCGCGTTCCATGTGGTGTCATTAATAACTGCGAAAAGTAAAGTGTTTGACTGGGCTGATGCTGAAACTGTATCTTTGGTGCATTTTTGCAGTATTAAAACTGCTAATAACAAGGTAGCAATAAGTGAAATTTTCTTCATATATGTTTATTTAGCAAAAGAACGACTTTTACCTAAGATTAATATAATAGATATTGGATTTTTTACACAATTTAACATTCATCCGCAATCATCACGCGAAATAATCCCAATGCTTTATTTAAAGTAGGATAATGGGATCTCTTTCCACATGCCATGGGCAAGCTGGCCGGTAAGCAATTCGTAAATAAGGTACAGCGGCCAAAAAATGTAACTGATCAAAAGCAGAATGAGGTTATGGTTTTGATGCCAGTTTATCATTAATGCGTAAATCCCTAATAAAAGGTATAAAATACTTGAATCCCTGTTTCTCATTATTTGTTGTTTTTGTATGCTATAATTTAATAAGGTTAAACTACCACTTAATGTTAATAGTTCCAAATTTTAATAAAATATGCGAATCAAAAGTCAAGATATTAGAGCCAGGAATCAAGATAAAAAGTAAAGAGCAACGCAGTTTAAAGTACTGTGCTGACAGGTTTGCTTAAATTGTTCCATTTTGGTCAATTTCTTCAACCCGGCTGTCTTTTTCTTAACTCTTGGTTCTTGACTCTTGGCTCTTGATTCACCTTAAATATGTGCCCGTATCTTTACCCCGATTGGTGCTAATTTTAATTCAATAATGTGTTAATAACAAATAAATAATCCTGCTTGTTTGTTAAGCATAATTATATATCTTGCCGATGTGTTATGGATTATTAATTTTAATAAAAAATAACAGGTTAAAACCAATCTGTAAAAACAATTTCCCCGACAGGGGGTTAACTAAAAAAACAAAAGACTTATCATGGCAACAACAAACGGTATTACTGCTTATTCAGTAAAAACAAAAACAAAGAACGTACCAATGATCGACCCTGTTATTGATATCAAATCAGGCAGGTACATTGCAACAGGAACCGATGGCGCAGGCAATAAAATGGCTGCTATTATGGGAAAAGCCACTGCGGAAGAGCACATAAAAAATGGCAACGCTAAAAAAGGCTCTGGCTGGTAGGTTGTTTTATATTTAAGATTTAATACTTAACAGTCCCGGCTTAAGTTTATTGATGCGTACAAAGCATCCGATATACTTAAGCCGGATTTTGTTGTTAAGGTTCGGAATTAACCGCCAAAATCACTCTCCAGTGCTTTTATTTGCGCTTTATACGCCCGGGGGCAGCAATATATTTTTCAACATCGCATCAAGTTTCATATACCTGAAGGGTTTATAAAGCCACAGCAAAGGTATCAACCACGGTATCCCGCCGATGGGCAGCGATTTTTTTACCGTTACCGGGACGAGTTGCAATTGTACCTGTTTCAATAAGGCAAACCTTGCCCGGCCAAGGTGCTTTTTATATTGAAGGTACAGGTCGGCGGTAAATGAGCTGTTGGCGGGATTTTCCTGTAAATGCGCCTCCCGCATCGCCTCCCATTCACGGAAGGTTTTGGATAAGCCGGCCAGTTTCATACGCAGGCCAACACGGTAAAAAACATCAAAAATTTCAGTTTTTTCTTCATCGCTAAGTCTTCGGTACAATAGTTCGTACGAGCTTATTGAATAACCAATCAGTAAAAATAATACATCACGGTGGGCCCAATCTGGTGTTTTGGCACCACGGTTTTTTTCCACATTTTTATGAATGGCGCTTACCTGGTCAATAGCATGCAGCGCATTTTCCTCTTCCGAAAAGATTATTTGCCGGGCGTATGCCACTGTGGAGAACAACCTGCCCAGCGGATCTGCCGGAAGGCTTTTTAGAAAAATCAGTTGGTTTTCCCATAAGGTTTCAGACTTTGAGTGTTAGAAATATGAAAAAAATTGCAGCTACCCTCTCTGCCGAAATCGGCAAAGAGGGTAAAAAAAAGTTTTCGAACATCTTTGGGTTCAACGTATTGGATATAGAAAAAGCCGGTATAAATTTCAAAAGCGATTTCCCCGCCGAAAGATGGTTTAAAAAAGGCCCTGATTACATATTTTTGTTACCTTTGCGTTAATTCAAGGCTTGTTTGATACACATCCAGGCCGCCCGGCCCGGAACAGCATATTTTGCCCGCGGCCATCTCACTTAATATCAGCATCATGGCAAAATCACAGGCGACCTTCATGAAGAAGCAACTCGAAAAAAACAAGCAGAAGAAGAAAGAAGATAAAGAGCAACGCAAGCTTGACCGCCAGCAAAATTCTACCGGTGGCGATATGGAACTGGCTTATGTTAATGAATTTGGTGAGATTGTTTCTACCCCGCCCGAAAACTATAACAAGGCATAACAATCCACAATTCACGAGGCGGCCTTAAGTTTTATAAGCTAAGTCTTTCAAACAATGCCCCATTTTTATGAATTTTATGACGAAATTTAGAGCCGCGTTATGCGGCTTTTTATTTTATGAAAAATATTAAAAACCATTTTTTCAAAGTGATCCCCGGTTTGCTGATCGCCTTATCCTTTTTTTATGCTGTTGCCTGTTATTCCCAAACGGTAAAAAGGCACGAGACGGTCAAAAAGTGCCTGATCGTATCTGATATTCACTTTGATCCTTTATTCGGTTCGCACAGGGATACGGTATTAAAAAGAAAATTGCAGAACGCATCATTTGAGGAATGGAAGCAATCATTTGAAAGCTCGGATCCGCAGATGATGATAAATGCCAGCCTGTTATACCAGGATGCCAACTATGGTATTTTAAAGTCCGCTTTGGACAACATGAAAAAGCGGCTGCCGCATCCGGCCTTTATCATTATTGCCGGTGATTTCATCTGGCACGGTGCAAAACCGGCGGATTCCGTTTTGAAAAGGAAATGTATCAGGTTTATCGCCCGGCTGTTTAAAGAGTATTATCCCGGCGTAACCATTATCCCGGCAATGGGCAACAACGATACTTACGGGAAAGATTATGCTTTGCAGGATGCCGCATTTTTCAACGATTTTGCAGATGCCTGGTCGCCCAATTTGCCGAAACCTTCGGCTGATGAATTAAAGGCGCAGGGTTATTATACTACCGAAACCGGCAACTTAAAAATAATGGTGTACAACAGCGCTTTATTAAATGCCGGCACAAACTACCCGCAGGCCGCTACCATGTTAAACTGGCTGCAAAGCAATCTGGCGGATGCCAAAACAAAAAATGTATGGCTGCTAACCCATATCCCGCCGGGAACAAATGTTTATAACAATTCAAACTTCTGGAATCCCGGTTATACCCAAACTTTCATCAATACAGTGGTTGAATACGCGCCTAAAGTTAAACTCAGCATAGCCGCCCATACCCATTTTAATGATTTCAGGGTGTTTTATAATATTGCAAATGAACCCGTGTCGTATATGCGCATCGTGCCCTCTATTTGTTCAAATCACGGGAATAACCCATCTTTTGAGGTGGCTGAATTTAACAGGACCGATGGCCGGGTTATAAAAGAGACCAATTACTACCTCAATCTGGTGGCCATACCCAAGGATAAAACTAAAGATGCTTTAGATTGGACGGATACCCTCAACCTGCCCTCAACCCTCAAGCTAAGTAAAGTTAACGCCAAAGGCTTTTCGGAATTTATGGATAATGCCAAAGCTGATCATTCCTTTGCTTTGATTGACGCCTACAGGAAGTTTTACACAGCAGGCACCAATATTGATAGTTCCATCAGGGTTAGCCGGGTTAATTACATGAAGTACTTAAAGGCCGATTCGCTGAAGGCGAAATAGGGTAGGGCCTGGGTTTATAAAGGCCGCCATGCTTTTTATCGTTAATTTTTGATAAAATCGAAATTATAATAGATGCATATTTAGGGTTCCCGTATCTCGCAGCGGACCCTGCGTTGAACATTACACCGGCGTGATGCGTAAGGCCAACAAATGCCCGCCGGGCAAAAATATAATATTTTGGTACACACAAGCATACGGCGCAGGGTATTGCGTCTCTACGAAATATGGTTCAAAACATCCCTGAGGCTAACCGATTTGTAGGTGGCATTTGCGCCGGGGTGCTTGTTTTCAGGATCGAATAAAAAGGTATCTATACCTAATTCCCCGGCGGCTTTTATTTCAGATTCGGGGTCATCACCAACAACCAGCAACTCATCTGTCGAATAAAAATGCCTGTTCATGATATCAGCGAATACCTCTCTTTTTGTTTGTTGCGATGTTTCCGGGTCAACAATATGGATCTCCGCAAAATCATTCCCGATCCCAAGCATGTTAACCTTACTCCACTGTAATTTGGAAAAACCGGTGGTAACCAAAAACTTCGGGATGTTGGCCGACTGTATGTAACGGTAATCTTCAAAAGGCTGCATAGGCAAATCGTAAGCCATATTTTTTAACAGGTCAATCCCTTTTTCGGTAAGCTCTTCCCCGAAATTGTACTTATCCGCCACCAAATGGAAAGGGCGCCTTTTCAATTCATCTTTTGCATCCTTAATTTTCTCATAATTTGTTCCGTCTTCGGTTTGGTCGAGCAGCCAGAATAAACGTTCAAACAAATGTTCAGCGATGGAACTTACGGGATAGATAGTATTGTCGAGATCTAATATTAAAGCCTGTTTCATGTATGTTGATATGACTACGAAGGTATAACACTTTTTTGTTTACGATGGAAATTCACCCTGTATAAGATGATGTAGCCGAGCGAAGCAAGCATGCTTACAGCGCCGAGCAGCCACCATAACATCCTGAACCCGCCATAAAAAATTACCTGGCCGCCGGCAAATGGCCCGATAACCTGGGCTGCTGACCACGACATGGTATATAATGCTGCGTATTCGCCCCGGTTATAATCGGTTGTGCGGCTTATCCAGAATGCGTTCATGAAGGGCATACTTACCATCTCGCTAAAAGTGATCAAAACAACAATGAAAATAGCAGAAATTGCAGAAGGGCGCACAATATTGAGCAGCATAAAGCTGACGCCTAACATAAAAATGCCGGTGCTGATAAAGATCAAACCGTTTCTTTTCCCTTCAATGTTGTGTATCAGCACCATTTCAATCAGTACGATCAGTATCCCGTTAAGGGCCAGCAAAAAGCCGATAAAGCGCTCGTTAAAATGCCATTGTATTTTATAAAAAACCGGCTGCATAATAAAAAACTGGAAAAAACACATCGCGAAAAGCATAGCCAGCAATAGGAAGATCAGGTAAATTTTGTCGTGGTAAGGCGAAGCGGCGATGATAGTTTTATCGCGCTTTTTTATGGTTTTTATTACGTTGGCCCTTGGCATCAGTTTTAACAGGAGTAATGCAGCCGCAATATTGGTGCAGCCGTCAACCCAAAACAATAAATGATAATTGATAGCCGCCAGGAAGCCGCCCATAGCGCCGCCAACCGCCCAGCCCAGGTTTACCGCCAGCCGGTTTAAGGAGTACGACCTTGTTTTGTTTTCGTGGCTGCTGTAATGGGCTATGGCCGCCGAGTTTGCCGGCCTGAACGAATCATTACAAACACTCAGTATAAACGTGCCAATACATAGCGGTATAAAAGTATGCTGGTACCCTAAAATCAGGAACAGCAGCCCACCGCTTAACAAAGCGCTAACCTGCAGATCGTAAAAGCCGAACTTATCGCTTAATTTGCCGCCAAAAAATGCGCCTGTTACCGACCCTGCGCCAAACAGCGCCATAATTATACCAGCCTGTTTTATGTCAAAATGCAGCTTTTGTATGCAATAAATACTCATAAATGGCACTACCATAGTTCCGCTGCGGTTAATGAGCATCACTATGCTTAAATACCAGCTATTCCGCGAAAGGCCACTGTAAGCTTGTTTGTATAATTGGAAAAAGGAGGTCAGCATTGTTGAACAAAGATATTATTAAATGTGCAGATGTGCAGATGTGCAGATGTGCAGATATGCAGATGTGCGGATGAGTGGGGATAGATTTGTCAACTTTTTAAAAGTTGACAAATCTTACTGATTTTAAAGATACCTTTCACCTCAGCCTGGTAGTCCTGTTCCTCAGCCAATGATCTGCCAAAACCAAAGCGGCCATTGCCTCTACGATAGGCACGGCACGCGGCACTACGCAGGGATCATGACGGCCTTTGCCCGATATTTCGGCGGCATTGCCTTCGCTATCAACCGTAGCCTGGCTTTGCATAATGGTAGCTACCGGTTTAAATGCCACTTTAAACTCAATAGGCATACCGTTGCTGATACCACCCTGTATGCCGCCCGAAAAATTGGTGAGGGTTTCTATATCGCCCAAATGGCTTTTAACAAATATGTCGTTATGTTCCGACCCGAGCATTTCACTTCCTGCAAAGCCGGAGCCATATTCAAAGCCATGAACCGCGTTAATGCTCAGCATGGCTTTGCCCAATTCGGCGTGCAGTTTGTCAAATACAGGTTCGCCGAGGCCGACCGGGCAGTTTGTAATATAGCAGCTTATTTTGCCGCCAACGGTGTCACCCTTTTTACGGATGCCGTCGATATATTCAATCATTTCTACGGCCGTTGCGGCATCGGCGCAGCGGACGATGTTTTTTTCGCGTTCGCCGATAAAAGCCAATGCATCATTGATCTCCACATTCGGAGCGTTTATTTTTCCAACGCTGCTTACATGGGCCACAATTTCTATGCCCTGTGTTTTGAGCAGCAATTTCGCCAGGGCGCCTGCTGCAACACGGGCCGCGGTTTCGCGGGCTGATGAACGGCCGCCGCCGCGATGGTCGCGGATGCCATATTTTGTTTGATAGGTATAATCCGCATGCGATGGACGGAACACATCCACATTATGGGTATAATCTTTTGAGCGCTGGTCCTCATTGGGTATCAGCATGGCAATTGGGGTGCCCGTGGTTTTGCCCTCAAAAACACCGGAAAGAATTTTTACCGTATCGCTTTCCTTACGCTGCGTAGTAATTTTCGACTGCCCCGGTTTGCGTTTGTCCAGTTCGCCCTGGATATAATCCAGATCAACCTCCAGTTGCGCCGGACAGCCGTCAATAATTACACCGATAGCTTCGCCATGCGACTCGCCAAAAGTTGTTATCCTGAATATTTGCCCGAATGAATTGCCTGCCATATTTTTTGTGATTACACCGATTTTTTTATGATTGCACCGATTTTTTTGTCATTAGTCATTGTGTCATTGGTTTTTTTAGGGCCTGGAGATCAGGCTCCTTCTAATCTCCAATCTCTAACCTCTAATCTCTCCCTCAAATCCCACCTTCTCCAAATCCTTCCAAAATGCGGGGTACGATTTTTCAACTACCTGCGCATCTTCAATTTCTACTTCGTTTATCAGCAGGGCCAGCGGCGCAAAGGCCATTGCCATGCGGTGATCGTCATAGGTGTTTACAAATATACGTTCGGGGATGAATTTTTCGCTGCAATCCAGTTTATAAACCTGTCCTTTTTCAATTAGCTTAACGCCGATTTTTGCCAGCTCATTTTGCAGGGCCTTTATGCGGTCGGTTTCCTTGATCTTTAAAGTTTCTAATCCTGTAAAGGTAGCTTCATGGCCTAATGCAGCGCATACCACGATGATGGTTTGGGCCAGGTCGGGACATTCTTTCAGATCGAATATTTTGCGGATAACCGGTTTTACTTCCTTCTGTAAATAAACACCGCCATCTTTAAACTGCGAGGTGATGCCAAAATTAGCCATAATCTCCGTGATCACGCTGTCGCCCTGCAGGCTGTATTGCGTTAAGCCTGGTAAAAACAATTCGGCTTCATCAGCCAAAGCTGCAATGGCGTACCAATAAGAAGCCGCGCTCCAATCCGGTTCCACATGCAACAAGGTTGGCGTAAATTCCTGGTGTTTTATGCTGATGGTATTGCCTTCCCAGGTATGCTGTATCCCTGCGGTTTGCAGCATGGCCAGTGTCATCTCCACATAAGGGCGCGAAGTAAGTTCTCCTTCAATATTTAATTCCAAACCAAAAGGCAGCCGGGCAGCTATAAGCAATAGCGCAGTGATGTACTGACTGCTTATATTTCCTTTTATACTGACCTTATTAGAAAGCTGCTCCAGACTGCCTTTCAATTTGATAGGGGGAAAACCCTCGTTTTCAACGTATTCAATATGCGCGCCCAGTTCGCGTAAAGCATCCACCAAAATTCCTATCGGACGTTGTTTCATGCGTTCACTGCCGGTTAAAATCACTTCTTCATCCCTGCCTGTCCGGCAGGCAGGCTGTAAAGTGAAGTAAGCCGTTAAAAAGCGCATAGCCGTGCCGGCAGGACCGATGTTGATTTCAGAGATTGGAGATTGGAGATTAGAGCTTAGGGGATTAACCCCGGAATTATTTGTTTGACTAATCTCTAATCTCTTATCTCTAACCTCTGCCCGCAGGATACCTGCGAGCGTCACCGTATCCGCGGCATCCGAAATATTCTCAACCTTTACTTTACCGTTGCTCAGCGCTTCAATAATAAGGGCGCGGTTACATTCACTTTTTGAACCGGTGAGGTGTACGGTACCCTTTACTGATTTGCTTTTTTTGGTAAGGATGATGTTATGCTTCATTATTTATTATATAGGTATTTTCCCTGTAGCTTTGGGTGTCATGGTGAGGCACTCGAACCATGTGCGCAAAGGCACAACGTCAATGCAATAACGGCTATGCAAAGCCGTACAGGCCACCCCACATGGTTCGAGTGCCTCACCATGACACCCCTTTTTTGAATCCTCTTCAAAGGAGAGGACTTAAACTTCGCTTTTTTTTTAACCTGCGAGGCCCCACCTAAATCCTCTCCAAAGGAGAGGACTTAAACTTCGCTCTTTTTTAAAAACCCTCTCCTTTGGTCCGAAGGACTCCGGACTCCTTCGGAGAGAGGGCAGGGTGAGGCGAATTACGCGTGTGTTAATTTTTCAGCCGCTTGTCCTGCTGCATCCTTATTCATAATCTCTGTTTGTTTACGGATAGATTCGCTGTGTATCAGTTCCAGTAATTTTTCGGTAAACTCAGGACTTAATTTTAAGGCTTTGGCATAATTGGTGCGTTTCTGCAATATTTCGTCCCAACGGTTAACCTGCAAAATGGTGACGTTGTTATCCTTTTTGTAGTTGCCTATCTGCTCAACAATTTTCATGCGTTCTGCCATTTTCTGAATCACCAGGTCGTCAATTTTATCAATCTGGTTACGTAATTCAGCCAGTTTGTCCTTTAACTCGGCATTGCGGAATTCAGGTTTGCGCAGGGTTAAGTGCTCAATAATTTCGGCTAAAGCATCAGGGGTAACCTGTTGTTTGGCATCGGTCCAGGCCACGCTTGGATCAATGTGCGATTCTATCATCAAGCCCTGCATGTCAAGGTCAAGCGCTTTTTGTGAGATGTACCCGATCAGGTCGCGGTTACCCGAAATATGGCTTGGGTCGCAAATGATTGGCAATTCAGGTGCATGTGTTTTCAGGCTGATGGCTAAGTCCCACATAGGCTCATTGCGGAAAGCGCTTTTTTCGTGTGAGGAGAAGCCGCGGTGAATAGCTGCCAGTTTGGTGATGCCTGCATTGTTGATACGCTCCAGGGCGCCGATCCATAAGGAAAGATCAGGGTTTACCGGGTTTTTTACCATCACCGGGATATCAACACCACGCAGGGCGTCGGCAATTTCCTGAACAGTAAAAGGGTTTACGGTTGAGCGCGCGCCAACCCATAAAATGTCAACACCTGCTTTTAAAGCTTCTTCCACGTGTTTGGCGTTGGCTACTTCAACGGTGGTGGGCAGGCCGGTTTCTTCTTTGGCGCGTTTAAGCCATTCCAAACCAATACTGCCAATGCCTTCAAACTCACCCGGACGGGTACGTGGTTTCCAGATGCCGGCACGTAATGCCGATACTTTGCCTGTTTTTGCCAGTAAATGCGCCGTAGCAACTAATTGGTCTTCTGATTCGGCGCTGCATGGGCCGGCAATCAATAATGGTTCGCTGCCTGTTTTTATCCAGGAGCTAAGCGGTTGTATGTTTAAATTTAGTTTCATCGTTTTTTTTTGTAGTCCGAAAGTCCGGAAGGTTAATTGTTGTTTTGTTTATGTTATTAGCTCTATGTTTAATTTGTTTTCGTTTATCTGGTGACTGCCCAGCCCCCTCTAAATCTCCCCCGGTAGGGGGAGACTTTAGCTGCAACCTCTTTTAGCTGCAGCTCCTTCCGGACTTCTTTTCATCCCATTTTCTTTATATTAATATATTTCCTCGGTATTTTTTCATTCTTTGCGGGCTTTGGTGCAATATCACCTTCGTCAACATGCCTTTCATATTCGCCCAGGATATTAAAATTATGGGTGTATTTAAGGATTTTCCTGATGGCGGTATCATACTGACGGGCTTCATCCCATTCAATGTCCACATAAAAATTATATTCGTTCCGTTTGCCCAAAACAGGCATGGATTGTATTTTGCTCATATTAACGCCTTCCTCGGAAAAAATATTGAGCACCTTGGCCAGCGCGCCAACCTTATTGCTTACCTCGAAGCATAAGGAAGCTTTGTTTGGCTGTTTTTTAGTCACGTTTTCGTGATGGGTGAGGATCAGGAAACGGGTAAAGTTTTTCTTGTTCGATTCTATGCGGCGTTCCAGAACGTCAAGTCCGTACAGCCTTGCAGCCAGGGTGTTTGCGATGGCAACGGTATCTGTAAGCTGTTCATCGCGGATGCGTTTGGCGCAGGCGGCGGTATCATTGCTTTCGATGATTTTAAGGTGGGGGTATTCGTCAAAAAAATCAACACACTGGCGGATGGCAATAGGGTGGGAGGTGACATATTTTACATCATCAAACTTTACGCCCGGTAAAGCCATTAAATGCAGTTGTATAGGCAGGTAAATTTCGCCAACCACAGGAAATGCGTAACTGAGCAACAGCGAATAGTTGGGCAAAATGCTGCCTGCAATGCTGTTTTCTATAGCCATCACCACATAGTCGGCTTCTTTTTTTTGTAAAGCCTCAAACGTTTGCTTAAAAGAGTTGCATTCAATGGTATGGATATCTTCGCCGAAATATTTCAGCGCCGCTTCTTCGTGGAAGGAAGCGCGGATCCCTTGTATGGCAACTCTTGGTTTATCAGTTTTCATAAATCACCTTTAATGCAAAAAGTCCCGGTTTTTGGCCGGGACTTTTCAGTTTCTTTATATGTTTTTGATGCATATTAGTCCCGGCTCTTACTGGTAAAGTAAAAGTAGTAACCATAAAAATATGCATTGTTGAATTTCATTGTTTTTGTTTACGGCGTAAATGTACAGGTTAAAATGAATTTATCAAAAGAAAATTTTATTTTTTTGAAAATAATGAGGCTGGACGGAATTTTATTTGGCAGAACGACACTTAACAAAGCGTCATTGCGAGTAATTAATTAACTTACAGGCAATCAATGGCTTTCATAAACCCTACCTGCTACTCTGCATTTGGCCAATTTGGGGAATTTATTGCCCTAAATTCCGGGGAACTTATTACCCGGCTCCGTAATCCCCAATTTAATTTGTAAAAAAGCCAAATAGTTGCTTAATCTATTATAGATTATTTAATAATTAAAAACCATTATTTGGATTAAGATGGCGATATTCTAAGTTAGAATAATTTCCTTTTACGTAAAACGTTCAGGATATCACACAGCTTAAATAAAAAAAAGGGGGGGCATTAAACAAGGGAGTTCAAAGGTATAATTGTTGTTGAATATATCATTCACTGCCAGTATTTTACTAAATAAATTAACCTAAAATAAATAGTTAAACGCTAATACTTTACCCTTTAAAATTTTTAACATTATGAAACCTTACAAATTTCTCTTATCAGCCCTGCTGGTTGCAGGCCTTGCAGCCCTGGTATTTTACGGCTGTAAAAAAGACGCGCACAAAAGCCCCACTGTTACCAGTGATGCTTCAGGTGGCAAAAGTGCGGGCATGTATGATACGCCCATATTATCAGCCGGCGTTGCTACCCTTCAATCAATTGACATTACTGTTACTATGCCTACTCCCGGGACTGGGGCGCCTGCGGGTTTTTCGATTCAATGGATGACAAAAGCACAGTTTGATGCTATTAATGATGTTTGGCCTTTAGATACAACACAATTTTGTAAGGCCTCGTTTTCAGGCAAGGCGTTTGCATCAAATTATAACCTGGCTGCCGGAGGATCTGTTACAGTAACGATCGGAGATCTCTTATTGGACAATGGAGCTTCCACAAATTGCCCGGGCGATCTGACTTGCGGTACGGCCTATGTTTTCAGGGCTTTCGCTCATGGGGATAGTAAGAAGAATAAAAGCCTATGGTCGAACATATTGACAGCTTCAACGCTTGATTGTCCTACAGCTGCCTGTATACATGGTGGTCAGGGTTACTATATGAATACAGACGTTAGCCTTTGGCCCGGGTATGTTGATGCTACAACCAGCCTGACAATAGGAACCAATTCTTATACTTATCTGCAATGTCAGCAAATTTTGTGGGCGCCTGTTCAAGGAAACGGTTTATTAGCTGTGGCAAGTCAATTAATACCTGCATATTTAAACCAGATATCAGGAGCCGTGTATGACCAGACTGGGTTAAACACTGCTAATGCTTATATAGGCGGTGTTTCAGGTGTACCCCTGCTCCCTCCATACGGCACTGCCTTTTTAGCTACTCCTAGAGCTAATACTTCAGCTGGTATTGCCTTTAAGACACTTATAAGCGGTATAAATAAAGGTGATCACACCTGTAATTAAGTTATGTATTTTTTCTGATATAAAGCCGGGCCTTAAAGCAGCCCGGCTTTATTGTTTTTAAACGACGGGCTTTCGTGAGCACAAATCATTAACATCCATCGAATTATTTGTTATCTTTATACATACAATAAAGCAACCGTGAGGAGAAATTTTATACTTTATTATCTTTTTTGTGTTTTTTTTATTTCCGGATCCTGCAAAAAGGAACAGGCTGAAGGTTTTTTCGATTACCGGACGCTTGGCGCTTCAGCCCATGATCTGTTATCCTCCGCGAAATACCCCTCATTACAAATAGAAATACAATATATGCCGGGTTATGCACCCGATGCTTCGGCGTTAAATAATCTGGTTACGTTTTTAAACAGCCGCATCAATAAGCCCAGTGGGATTAACATAATACAAGAAGAGATTGGACCAAGCAGCTTGTCTGTTTCATCTTTAAATAATATTGTAAACATAGAACGAAGCTACCGCAACTATTTTACAGGAAATGATGTCATCAGCGTGTATGTGTTGATAACGAATGGTTATTATTCGGGCAATAATATTTTGGCTATTTCCTACTGGAACACGTCTTTCTGTGTATTTGGTAAACCAATAGATGATAATACAGATCAGCCTGGCGACGTTAGCAGATCAGTACTGTTAACAACAATCCTGGAACATGAATTTGGACATTTGATGGGATTGGTAGACCAGGGTTCACCAATGCTGACCAATCATAGAGACCCAGCCAATGGCGCCCACTGCAGCAATCCGGACTGCTTGATGTATTATAATGTTGAAGCAGGGTTCACTGATATAATAAGCGCCGTCCCATCCCTTGATGCAAATTGCATTGCTGACCTGAAAGCAAATGGCGGTAAATAATAAGTACGGAGCACTATGTATTCCCACAACAGGTTGATTGACAATAATCTAACGAATCGTCATTGCGAGTGGTGAAATTTCGTGAAATTCTTAAGTAGGAATGACAAAAAAAGCTGTCATGGTGAGCTTGTCGAACCACGGTGGGCAGGGCTGGCGAATGTTTGCCGGTGGAATAGTTCACCGTGCAGTTGGCGATGCATGGCGCATAGACCTTTGCCCCGCATGATTGGTCGCCGATATGCCACGCGGAGGTGGCAGGTGATTACTGATTAAGACATAAAAAACGTTAAAGCCAAGTGGTAAATGCAAGGGCGGCAGTGCATTGCGCTTATCTGGCATGCGGGCCACAAGCGAGGACGCTTGCGGCAGCAGTGGAACTATTTTTTTTTCTTTTCTTTCCCTCGCCTTTTCTTAGAAAGTTAAAACTTTATCACTGTCAACCACCCAGTTCGTAAGTTCGGCAAGGGTGCTGATTTCTGCACCCTCAACCAATGGTATATTTTTCAATCCTCTTGCTTCGGCACAGCTTCCACAAATTTTTACCTTAGTCCCTTTATTTACAGCTAACTTCAGCATACGTTCAATATTGTAGTAGCCATTTGGAGTTGTTTGGTTGGCAATGGCACAATTGGCGGCATCTGCCATCAGGAAAATTCTGACCTCAATATCAGCGTATTCTTTGTTAAGCTGATTTGCTATGCGCAATGCATTGTATGCTTTTTCGCTCCCATAAGGCGCATCGTTGATGATAATTAAGATTTTCATTTTTTATTATTAATTAGAAATATTTAAAGAACCAGTATTTTTCAAAAAATACTTTGGTCCAATGCCACCAATAGCCCGGCTTTTTCATTTTGACATTTGGCAAAGGTGAACCATAAAAATCACCACCGGCATAACCTGCTTTACCATCACCCAATTCAAGGAAACATTGCCCTTCACCATTAAATATTTTATCCGGTATTTCCCCCTCAATTTTCTTTGCTATGTTATGAGCAACTATTGCTGCCTGATAGTGAGCAAATACACCTGCTTTGGGCAACGGCTTGCCCATCTCAAGTGGAATATGAGTGATGTCACCAATAGCATATACATTGAGAAAGGCTGTTTCCATCGTGTTTCTGTCAACTTCAATCCAACCTGATTTTCCAACCAGTGCAGTTTCTTTAATTACCGAAGGACACTGATGCTTTGGGGTGTAAGCAAGCAAATCAAATGCTGTTGTTTTAGTTTCGCCGGAGGCGAGCCTGAAAGTCAGTGTATTTTCTGTTGCTGCTATTAACTGGTGTAAGGGGAAATAGTGAATATTTTTGCTTTCCACAATTTGTTTTACCGCCCCCGACAGTTCTTTTCCTGCAACAGCCATAGGCCCCGGCTCCGGAGTGTAAAGTGAAATCTCCGTTTTATTACGCAATCCTTTTTTGCGGATAAACGCCTCTATAAGCATTGCCGCTTCGTATGGTGCGGCAGGACATTTAAAAGGCAATGAAGGAATGACCACGGCAATTTTGCCGCCTTCAAACTTTTGGAGTTGTTCGTTAAATATTTTTGCTCCTTCAAGAGTATAAAAATCCTGTGCAAAGTTATCCAGATTGTGCTCCGCCACTTGTTCCACACCCAACGAGATTACCATGTAATCGCCTTTGTATTCTTTGCCCCTGACTGTGACTGAAATTGCTTCCGGATTTACTTTTTCAATTACACCGGGTACCACCTCAATTCCAGAACCCGCAATTTTATTAGTGCTTCTGTAAATCTGCTCAGGTTTTCTTTTTCCTACCATCAACCAAAGCAACGAGGGGGCAAAAACATTCTTTTCTTCTTTTTCAAAGACAATAATTTTTACAGGGTTAACCCCACTGCCTTTACCTGCTTCCCTGCTTAATTCCTTTGCGGTAATAATGCCACCTGTACCTGCACCAAGTACCAATATTGTTTTACTCATAGTCTTAATTTTTTGATTTTTCCTGCCGCTTTAATTTCCATTCCACATAGCCATCTTCCATACGAATGGCTTTGTATTTCTTTTCGTTGAGAAGTTTTATTGCATCTGCCGCCATAACGCATAAAGGCCCGCGGCAATACGCTACAATGGTTTTGTTTTGGGGTAATTCGTTCAGTCGTTTCTGGAGCTGTTCAAGAGGAATAGATAGTGCATTGGGTATGTGCCCTGCTTTGTATTCCTCTTCCGGCCGAACATCAATCAGTATTATTTTTTCTTTCTTAGACCTTATCAGTAAATCATCGAGGGTAATGGATTCCAAAATATTTTTGTCCGTTTTAAAATCCCTTATAAGCCTTTCTATTTCTGCAATCTTGCGGAAACCTAATTCCTTAACGGCAAATACCAGTCTGAGTACGCTATCGTCAGTAATGCTGTAAATGATAAAATTGCCCTGACGCTGTTTGTCTATCAATTTTGCCGATTTCAGCACCTGCAAGTGTTGTGAAGTACTTGCTATGGACATTGCAATCTCTTTAGAAAGTTCCTCTACCGAATAGTCCTTTTGGGAAAGCACATCAATCAGTTCCATCCTTTTAGGGTTGGAGATTGCATGTGTTACCCGTGAAAGTTCCTGGTAAACCTGTTCTTTTATAGAAGTAGTTGCCATGTTGAAATAGTTTTACAGTGCAAATATAATATCTTTTCAACTATTCAACAAAATAATTGAATAGATTCTGAATCAAATCTCCCTGCTACCACAAGGGGACGCTTGCGGCAGCGGTTGCATTTTTTTCTGAATCAGAATTTACAGAATTCAGGAATTACCGGAATTCTAAAAATTCATTAATTCGATAAATTCGGGTTCAGACAACTCCGCAATGCTTTCATAAAGCAGGGATGTTAGGCGGTTTTGGGCTATCTGCAACAACACTTCGGTTATGGTTTCTACTTTGCACACGGTTTGTTGGAGACAACTCCAACAAAGGCGGAAAAGCGGATGGCTATAAATTCCGCCATGGTCAATTTGGAGCATTTGAACAGGGCGGATACAATTCCTGGTTAAACTTAAAAAAAAGGAACAAAATCAGCAGGCTTTATTTTTTTAACCTCAAAAAATACATTATGCAGGTGGTCAAAGTCGGAGCCTGTAGTAACAAGCCTCAAACCCAGCAAAGCTGCGAGGGATGCTATCCATAGGTCATTCTTTCCCATGTTACGCGGCGTATTAAAAGGGTAATTTTCAAAGTTCGGGTTTAATCGTTGGGAATAAGCATCTATTTCAGCATAAGTTGCTATAAATGATTGATTGACCTCGACTACATGGGCTTGATCTAAAAAATCACTAAGAACGTCGAGCCTGTTTATCCCCCATTTTTTTCTAATTGCGAGTGATTTTATTTCGGCTTCTGAAACCACGGAAATATACATCGGAGAATCTTCCGGGTTAATGAAACTGACAGCACCAATAAAATTCCTCGCCCTGTTTATATTTAAGATAATATTGGTATCCAGTAAAAGATTCATTACTTATCCTTTGCAAGTTGATCCATCAAATCAGCCCACTCCTCATCGGTAAAAGGTTCTATTGGCGGAGCATTTTCGAGTGCCTTAATAAGTGTAGCATTGTTTTTCCCTGACCGACGGCCAAATGCAGTAGTCCCGCCGGCCGCCAATATTTCTTCGGGACTATATGACTTGTGGGTTTTGAACAACCCTTTATTTGCAGAAATATTTGTTTTCATAACCTTTCCTCCTTTTACTTACAAATATAAAAATTAATTGTCTTTTTATAAGGGTTGTCTGGTGTTCTTTATCCGATAATAATCAATAGAAATCTTCCGGAATTTACTAATTATATTAGTCAATTTTGCTATATTTGTATAATTATTCAGAACTATCGGGATCAGGGCTGTCTGCCGCTGATCTAAAAAACACAAATTTCAAGTTTATAAAAATTATCCGGTAAAAATACCCGGAAAAATTCCGGCTCGTTTTGATCCCAGGTTCATTTTTCTTTTAAAAACCTTGTTTACATGCAACAGGGGCCGTTTTTGCGCCTTTACCGAAGGCTGTTGCCCGCTAAAACAGTCCAAAAATTACGAGGGGCTAAACGCGTTTAGCTCCTCAAACGGCAAAAATTACGAGAGGCTAAACGCATTTAGCTCCTCAAATCGAAAAAATTACGAGGGGCTAAACGTATTTAGCTCCTCAAACCGATAAAATCACGAGGGGCTAAACGCATTTAGCTCCTCGTAATTTGCCTATTTAGGGCAAATTTAAAATCCACTAAACACAAATATTATCATGAAAGCTAAATCAGTTCTTGCGCGGGAGCGCCTGCAGCATTTTAAAGACACAATGAGCCCCCTGGACGGCGGTGCAATCGCATTAAATTTTGTAAACACGCTGAAAGACCGGGGAAGTGAAAACCCGAAAGATTTTTTAACCGATTACGAAGATTTTTTATATTGGTGCAACAGGGCAGGGGTTATAGCATACGATCATTACCAGGCAATCAGTCTGGAAGCGTACTGCTACGTTAGTGAGGCAAAAGCCGCGTTTCAACAGGTAATTACTTCCCGGTTTATGTTGCACCAAATATTTTTATCGCTAATAAAAGCCGAACCTGCAGACGAAATTTTTGTCCGGGAATTTAATTCCGGACTGGATGCATCTGCAAAAAGTTTACGCTATGAAAGTACAAGCGATGGCTGGCAATTGGTATGGCTTAATATTGATGAGGAGATTTTGCTGCCTTTATGGATAGTTTTACGGTCTGCCGCCGAACTGCTGTTAGGAGCCAATCCAAAAAGGATTAAGCAATGCAAAACTTGCGGCAGCCTGTTTTTGGACAGGACGAAAAACAACGCCAGGCGCTGGTGTAACCAAACAACCTGCGGACGCATACCCAGCGATAAACGATATTACAAAATCAGGAAGGGTGTTAAAACAGAGGTTAATTATCCAAAGACTTACGAAGTTTTAAAAACTTCGTAAGTCTGACTATTTTCACGTTTCGCCTCAGGCAGAAATCGCATTGATAATATCATACTGCGTAATGATCTCAATATTCCCTTCGCTTTCAACCAATACGGCTATGTTGTCCTTGTTGATCATGGCTGAAATTTTGTCAATTGAAGTATTCAGATCAACAAAAGGGAAGGGGGCGGTAGTTATTTTGTTTATGGGCTGTGATTTTATGGACGGATTTTCTATCAGCGAATTTAATATATCGCTTTCGGTGATCTTGCCTATTACCATCCCTTTCTGGGTTACCGGGATCTGCGAAATATTGAGCGACTTAATGGTATTTATCGCCTCTAAAACCGTCTTCTCGCAATCAATGGTCACGATAGGCTGTTTATCCTTCATTTCAATAATATGGCGGGCAGTCAGCTTTTCGTCTTTCAAAAATCCGCGGTCATGCAGCCAGTCATCGTTATACATTTTGCCCATGTAGCGCGAACCATGGTCGGGGAATATAATGACCACTACATCGCCTTTTTTAAACCGGTCTTTCATCTGCAAAACGCCCGCTACTGCCGAACCGGTTGAGTTACCTGCAAATATGCCTTCTTTGCGGGCTATTTCGCGGGTCATCAGGGCGGCGTCTTTGTCGCTTACTTTTTCAAAATGATCTATCAGGTTAAAATCAACGTTCCTCGGTAAAAAATCTTCGCCGATACCTTCGGTGATATAGGGATAGATCTCGTTTTTATCCAGGATGCCGGTTTCTTTATATTTTTTAAATACCGAGCCGTATGTATCAATCCCCAGGATCTGTATGGCCGGATTTTTTTCCTTTAAATATTTTGCAATGCCCGAAATAGTGCCCCCGGTCCCAACGCCTGCCACCAGGTGCGTGATCTTACCTTCGGTTTGTTCCCAGATCTCGGGCGCGGTTGACTCATAGTGAGCGTCCGAATTGGATAAATTATCGTACTGGTTGGGTTTCCATGAATTTGGCACCTCGCGCTCCAAACGGGAGGAAACAGAGTAATAGGAGCGTGCATCTTCAGGATCAACATTAGTGGGGCAAACAATTACTTCTGCCCCAAAAGCGCGCAGGGCGTCAAACTTTTCCTTAGACTGCTTGTCGGTGCTGGTAAAAATGCATTTGTAGCCTTTTATTACAGCCGCAATAGCCAAACCCATACCCGTATTGCCTGATGTGCCTTCAATAATTGTGCCCCCGGGTTTAAGTTTGCCGCTTTTTTCGGCATCTTCAATCATTTTAAGGGCCATACGGTCCTTAATGGAGTTGCCGGGGTTGGTTGTTTCGATCTTAGCCAAAACCGTTGCCGGGATGTCTTTTGTTACCTTATTCAACTTAACCAGGGGCGTATTGCCAATGGTTTCCAATATATTATTGTACCACATAAATTTAAAATCTACTAATCCTTTAATGAGAGAAGGACTATTCCTCAAAATTAGCTTTCTTATGTGATATATCTATGAAGAAAGTTGATGGGGTTGATTAAAGCCTCACCTAAATCCTCTCCAAAGGAGAGGACTTTGATTTGCATATTTAAAATAGAATTTTTGCTAATACTTTAAGAACCCTCTCCTTTGGAGAGGGCAGGGTGAGGCTAAAACTTCAAATGCTTCACCGTTAACCCATTATTGATTAGTTGCTTTAACGATTCAATGCCGATTTTTAAATGAGTTTCAACATACTGCTCGGTAACGTCCGAATCGCTTTCGGCGGTTTTAACGCCCTCCGGGATCATTGGCTGATCAGATACAAGCAGCAAGGCTCCGGTTGGGATCTTATTGGCAAAGCCGGTAGTGAATATGGTGGCTGTTTCCATATCGATGGCCATTGCCCTTAGTTCTTTCAGGTATTTTTTAAAGTCTTTGTCGTGCTCCCAAACGCGGCGGTTGGTGGTATAACAGGTGCCGGTCCAGTAATCGCGCCCAAAATCGCGGATGGTAGTTGAAATAGCTTTTTGCAGGGCGAATGAAGGCAATGCCGGTACTTCGGCTGGTAAATAATCGTTTGATGTACCCTCGCCCCTGATAGCTGCTATCGGCAACACCAGGTCGCCTACATTGTTTTTCTTTTTTAATCCCCCGCATTTTCCTAAAAATATCACTGCCTTGGGGTTTATGGCTGTAAGCAGGTCCATTATGGTAGCAGCTACGGAACTGCCCATACCAAAGTTTATAATGGTGATGCCGTTGGCTGAAACACTTTGCATGGGTTTATCAATACCCATTATTGGCGCATCATCGTTCCATTGCGAAAACAACTGAATGTATTTTGAAAAATTGGTTAGGATAATATACTTGCCAAAGTCATCAATTGCCCGGCCCGTATAACGGGGTAGCCAGTTGGTAACAATGGCTTCTTTGCTTTTCAATCCGGATGCCCGCGAACCTGTTACTTCTTTTATTTTCTTTTCCTTTTTTTCGGGCTGCAGGTCTTTTTTTATATCTAATTGCTCATTCATGACACTTTATTTTACAACAAACCCCGGCATAAACCAGGGTTTGCAGTATATCAAATATAATTATTTATTGTCTGCTTATTGTTAAGCTACCTTTAATTTTTTCAGATCTGATTTTTCAAACTTCTCGTGGGCATAGTCCAGTGTGATATTTAGGCGCTTGATGTCTTTTTTTGAAGGGAACTCAAACATCGCATCTATCATTATCGCTTCACATATCGAACGCAGGCCACGCGCGCCAAGCTTAAATTCAACCGCTTTATCAACAATAAAGTCAAGCACATCGTCTTCAAAATCAAGCTTTACCCCTTCGTATTCAAACAATTTTTTATATTGTTTAAGCAATGAGTTTTTCGGCTCGGTTAAAATATTGTGTAATGCTTCCCTGTCTAAAGGGTTTAAATAAGTCAGAATGGGCAAACGGCCGATTAACTCCGGAATAAGGCCATAAGATTTTAAATCCTGTGGCGTGATGTATTTGTACAGGTTTTTAAGGTCAACCTCGCCGTCATCACGTTTCATTTTATAACCAACGGTTTGTGTACGTAAGCGATTGGCGATCTTCCGCTCAATACCATCAAAGGCGCCACCGCAAATAAACAGGATGTTATTGGTGTTAACGGTGATCATTTTTTGATCGGGGTGCTTGCGGCCACCCTGGGGCGGCACATTCACCATGGTGCCTTCCAGTATTTTCAGGAGAGCCTGTTGTACACCTTCGCCGGATACGTCACGGGTGATAGAAGCATTATCGCTTTTGCGGGCGATCTTATCTACCTCATCAATATAAACGATACCTCTTTCGGCTGTAGCCACGTCATAATCAGCAGATTGCAGCAAACGGGTAAGGATACTTTCCACATCCTCGCCTACATAACCTGCCTCGGTTAATACCGTAGCATCGCAGATGCAAAAAGGAACATTTAATATCTTGGCAAGTGTTTTGGCGAGCAAAGTTTTGCCGGTACCTGTTTCTCCCACCATAATGATGTTTGATTTTTCCAGTTCTACCTCGTCCTTGTCAACCCGCTGGTTTAAACGTTTATAGTGGTTATAAACAGCAACGGCCAATACCTTTTTTGCATCATCCTGGCCGATGACATATTGGTCAAGATGGGCCTTAATTTCGGTTGGTTTTAATATAGCAGGTGTCGACGGCGATGTTTTTACCTTCCGCACCTTCAGCTCTTCGGCCAGTATTTCGTTTGCCTGGTTAACGCATTTGTCACAAATATGTGCATCAAGCCCCGCAATCAGCATCAGGGAATCCTGTTTACCTGCTCCACAAAACGAACACCTGATTTCCTTGCTGCTTTTATTCATGTTATTTATATTTCTGATTCAAAGTTAATTAAAAAAGTCCGAAAGTCCGAAAAGTCTGGTAAGTCCGAGAATGAAAAAAAAGCTTTTCTTAAGTCCCGGACTTATTGTTTACGGACTTTTAAACTTTTTTGTTTCAGTTTTATTGTTCCGAAAGTAGAAAACTTAAGATAAATCATCTTTCGGAATTACCGATTTTCGGACTCAAAAAATTATTTCTTCCCTTTAGTGCCACGTAAAATTTCGTCAATCATACCAAACTCTTTTGCTTCTTCGGCAATCATCCAATGGTCACGGTCAGATGCATCCCATACTTTTTCAAAAGGCGCACCGCTATGATCAGCAATGATCTGGTATAATTCTTTTTTCAATTTAGTGATCTCGTGATAGGTGATCTCTATATCCGACTGTTGCCCCTGGGCGCCGCCTGATGGCTGGTGGATCATTACCCTTGCGTGCGGTAATGCTGCCCTTTTGCCCTCTGTGCCTGCGCATAATAGTACCGCTGCCATTGAGGCCGCCATACCTGTACAAATTGTGGCCACATCATTTGATATAAATTGCATCGTATCATAGATCCCTAAACCGGCATAAACAGAGCCACCCGGTGAATTGATATAGATCTGAATGTCGCGTTTAGCATCAGCTGACTGCAGGAACAGCAATTGAGCCTGGATAATGTTTGCAATATTTTCATAAATCGCATCGCCAAGGAAAATGATCCGGTCCATCATCAAACGCGAGAACACGTCCATTTGCGCAACGTTAAGCTGTCGTTCTTCAATGATATACGGCGTCATGCCGGTAGGCAGGGTGCTTCTATCAACCCCTGCAATAAATTTATCTACATAAATACTGTTAATACGGTGATGCTTAACAGCATATTTCCTGAATTCGTTTTTATCAATATTACTCATGATATTTTTGTTATGGTGCAGATTTTAACCGCGTTAAATATAGTTGTTTTTTTAAGTCCGAAAGTCGGTAAAGTTAGTAAAGTCCGAAAGTTCTTTAAAAGTGAAATTATTCGGCGGGGAGTCTGGAAAGTATGAAGCCCGAAGTCTGAAAGTAAAAAAAGGTCAGCAGCGGGCGGGTGTCATGGTGAGGCACTCGAACCATGTGGGGTGGCCTGTACGCCTTGCATTTACGTTATTGCATTGGCGTTGTGCCTTTGCGCTCATGGTTCGAGTGCCTCACCATGACAGCCTTTTTTTCATTCCACCTTCAGAATTTCTCCGCCTTTGTTGGAGTTGGCTCCAACAAAGGCGGAGAAATCTTTCGGACTCCCGGACTTTACTGACTTTCGAACTTCTTTACAACGCCTGAAAATCAGTAAATAATATCTCTTTCTGCTCTAACGTAACAGCGCTTTTTATAAAATCAAACACCCGGAAAGCTTTCACTTCTTCGAATATCTTGTTTGCATTTTCTTTCGTTTGCAGGTATTGAACAGTGTATTGTCCTAATTGCTCTTCGCTTAAAGGCTGAGGGCTGTACATCCTGAATTGCTGATCTAAACGCACTTTAGCCAGTTCAAAAACCTCTTCGTATTGAATGTCGATGTTGTTATCCTTAATAATCTTATTTTCAATAAGGGTCCATTTAAGGTTTTGGGCAAAATCATTGTAGCCGGCTGCAAGTTCTTCGGCTGTTAGTTTTTCGTTTGTGGCTTTTAACCAGCGTTTCAAAAACTCATCAGGCAAATCAAACTGAACTTTGCTTAAGCTATATTTGTAAATATCATCCTGTAGTTTGCGCTCGGCATCCTGCACCATCATACTTTCAAGCTCGGCGGTGATCTTCGTCGTGAACTCATCTTCATTAGTTACTTCACCTTCACCAAATAATTTGTCAAAGAACTCCTGGTTCAGGTCGCTTTCTTCCAAACGGTTTACATTTTTAACCGTTAAGCGGAAATCAGACCTTAAATCAGCTGCTGTTTCTTCATCAATTTTTAATAAGCCTGCAACCTTTGCCGCATCATTATCAAATGCTCTCTGAATATCCAGTCTTACTTCATCTCCCTTTTTTAAACCGATAAGCGAAGCTTTTATTGCTTCATCTTTTATCTGGTCTAAACGAACCGATGCCGTATTGCTTATCCCGTCCTCAAAAACAGCACCATCCGGCGAAAGCTGCACTAATTCGGCATAAAGCACATCATCGTCTGCCGATACGTCAGGATTTGTCATTTTGCCATAACTGCGGCGGATGTTTTTTATACGCGAGGCTAAAGTTTCCTCATCAACTTTGATCACGTATTGGGTTAAATGATCATTCGGTGAAAAATCAATAGTAAAGTCGGGGGCTAAACCAAGCTCGTAGTTGAATTCAAAATTATCGGCAAAATCCCAGTTGTACTCTTTCGCGTCGTCAATTTTTGGTAATGGCTGGCCTAAAACTTCCAGTTGTTCAGTTTCGATATATTTATTCAGAGTATCTGAAAGCATGTTATTGATCTCATCAACCAAAATGCTTTTTCCGTACATCCTTTTGATGTGCGATGCAGGCACCATTCCCGGACGAAAACCTGGTATTTTAGCTTTCTTCGCTTGGTCTTTTATAGCTTTATCAACACGTGGCTGATAATCTTCGGGATTGATATTGATTTTTACAATGGCGTTCAGGTTATCGATTTTTTCCTGTGAAATATTCATCTTTTTACCGGGTATTTAAACTTTTAAATTTTACGCAGGCGCGCTGTAAAACCTGCGCCGGCTTTTGGAGGGGCAAAGGTAGGAAAAAAGTCCGAAAGTCCGACGCTTTCAATTTACCTTTTCAACAGAAGAAGCGCCTGATTTATTATTGGTTACGTTTGCGGGGTTACCGCGGTACCGTACTTCGGATGCGCCGCTTGAATGCACGCTCAGGGAGTTTAATACATTAACATCGCTATGCCCCGCGCCGGATGTTTGGATATCACAGCTGCCTACTACAAAATCAAAGGCATAAACATGGCCTACGCCGTTTAAATCGATATTATGCGAAGTAGCCTGACCTTTTAAATTCAGTTCGGTAGCGCCGCTGCCGCTGGTAGTTACATTGGCCGCGTTAAGGTCCATTGTGATTTTGGTAGCGCCTGTCAGTTTGAAATGCACGTCGCCTGTATGGATTTTGCCATCAGATTCTACTTCAACTGCGCCCGATGCTTTTAATTCTTCCAGGTTGCGTATGCCAATATTGATAGTCAGCTGCCCGTTATTACATAAGTTCTTTTTACTGTATATGCGCAGCCTGTCGCCCTCAACCTCGGTTTTTATATATTTCAGCAGGTTATCATCAGCGGTAACTTTTACAGCCATAGAACTATCCTGCTTTAGCACCACCTTAAAACCACCCGAAATGCTGATCTTACTAAAACCGGATACTTTGCGGTCTTCGGATACTATATGCCCCGAACCATGCACACAATGAAAAACACATGACGACAGCCCGCCAATGGTAAGGCAGGCAGTTAAAAACAGGATTGCTAAGTATATCTTTTTCATGATTTTATTTATTTTATGGGACTACTGATTAAGTGATTTAGTTACATCAAATGTAAGTAATTTGTTGATTAAAGCCCCCTCTAAATCTCCCCCGGTTGGGGAGACTTTAGCTTCGCTCGTGTTGGTTTTTTTTAAGTCCTCCCTACCGGGGAGGATTTAGGTGGGGCTTCTGCTCAAAACAAATCAGCCAATTGGTCAAGTTCTGATTTTTCAACTTCAACCTTAGCTATGTTGTTCGAGGTTTTTGAGCTGTGCATTGCTTCAAAACTGTTTTCGATAACGTTTTCAGCGTGGCTGTATTTTAGCGAATATTCATCCGCATGACCGCTAAGGGTAACTTTTGCCTGGTCGTTTACAATCACGTTGGCGCTGAGGGCATCAATACTTAGTTTGGCAGACGCGTTATTGTGGAGATCGACTTCAAATTCAATTTTTGAAAGGTCGCCGAATGAACTTACTTCGGCATTGTCATAAGCTGAAATGGATTGAAGGTCGGCGGCGGTAACCCATACTACTAATTTTTCGGCTTTGTATGAGCTGATACGCAATACGCCGTTTTTGCTTTGAACCAAAGCGCTTTCGGCATAATATTTATTATAAACCTTTACCTGGTCGGCGGCGCCGTCAGAGATATATACCCGAACGTTTCCGTAGATTTCGATTTTGTTGATGGCGCTGATACCTGATAACACAGTTACATTTTCTTTGCTGGTAGTATCTGCGTAAGTTGTTGCTGCTATTCCGGTACTTAATACAAGTGCTGTGAATAATGTTATGATTTGAGTTTTCATGATGTGTAAATTTTTGAGTGTCTTATTAATTTTTCTTTCTTTTTAAATACACCGATAAGACCATCACTGCGTATTGAACGTTACAGCAAAAGGGCCTGTATTAGGTACAGTAAGGGGTTTCCCCGGTAAAGCGGGGGTTGGGGTCGGTGAAAAGGTTTAGTGTAAATGCAACCCAAACGAAAATTACCAAAACCAAATTATTATTTTTAGATTTAGCTAATGGAAAAAATTAGCTTTTAGCATCTTACTAAATAAATGTTGATGAAAAATATCTTTTTTTTTCTTTTGCTCTTTTTTATATTCACCTGCAATTGTTGCTTTTGTCAAGGTGTGCGGTTTCAATTATATCGTACGAAAGCATGTACTGTCGCCGAACAGTTGGATACCAATTACACCATGCATAAAATGCCACTAAGCATTGATACCGACTATTTTGTTAAAAAAGGGACGGTTCATCTTCCAGGCCCTGGGCAGTACAGGATCGATTTTAATGATGGCTTTTATCTTGACACGACTATAGAAATAAGAGATACAGGCCTTTTTATTTTCCGGGTTAAAGAACCGGATTTTGGCTTATATGACGGTAGCATGGATAGCCCAATGGTTTATAAAGGTTGCGGCAAACTAATAAATGGCTTTTTCGAAAGTTATTATCCCGATGGGAAAATTAAAATGAGGGGTGATTTCGTACGTGGTTATGTCAAAGACAGTATGTTAACCTATTATAATAACGGCGCACTAAAATACAAGCGGTTACATTTTTCAAAAATAACAGCAATTGAAATTTTCGACTCCACAGCTCATCGCATTAAAATTTCAACTTATCAAAATGGATCGATTTTAAGTTACAGATGGTCAAGAACAAAGGAATATTTTCCCGACGGCGGGCTGAAATTAAAGAAATCAGATGTTAAAAGAATTGAGAGAATAAAAGAGTTTTATCCAGACGGCCATTTAAAAATAAAACAAACCAAACTGCGCAGGATTGAATATTACGACAACGGGATAAAAAAGGTGGCATACAAATGGAGAAAAAAACTTGAACTATTTGAGCCACATGAAAAAGGGATACATGATTATATGATCCATAAAACCGAATATGACGAAGAGCGTGAGATTACCAAAAAAACGGTTTATGAAGATTGGAATGAGAGTGGTTCGCCGCCCCGGCTTGATCCCGAACAATCCGATTGGATCATTAGCATGGTGAAATATAAGAATGGCAAAGAAATTGACAGGATGAAAGACGTTGATATGAAAAACTATCAAAAAAAATAACAAATTACAGCCCAAGTGTTTCGCTTGAATGCTAAAAATTTAAGCGTACCGCTTAAATTGTAAATACCGCCGTTAACAGCGTTTGTAAAACATAAAATTGGTGCGGGGCAAACATCCCCACCTACCCCTCCATCAAATGCCGAAGATACGCTGCCGGATTATCCAGAAACGATTTGGTGAGCGAATAATGCTCGGTGTCTTCATAAGTGGTTTCGCGCACGCCGTCGTCATCAAACTGGTAAATTGTGGCGCCAGGGTAGCAGATCAGCATCGGCGAGTGCGTGGCGATCAGGAATTGGGCCCGGCCGCTTTTGTCAAGCTGGTGGATCACCGACATAAAGGCCAGTATCCTCGCGGGCGACAGGGCCGCTTCGGGCTCATCGAGGATATAGATCCCCGACTCGAACTGGTTATTAAATAAGTTGAGGAACGATTCGCCGTGCGACTGCTCATGCAGCGACCGCCCGCCATAAGCCCGGAGAATACGGCCATCGTCCACGGCCAGTTCATCAATATAGGAAGCGAAATTGAAAAAGCTTTCGGCCCGCATAAAAAAACCTTCCGTAATCCTGCGCGGCGTCCAGCCGAGTTGCAGGTAAGATGCCAGCGCTGATTCGTATCCCTCAAACCGGTAGCCGGTATTCTTATTATGATTGCGGTTGCCGCCCCTGAGGCTGAACCCGCACTGTTCCGCAATACCTTCCAGCAGCGTGGACTTCCCCGAACCGTTCTCGCCTACAAAGAAGGTGACATTATTTTTCAATTCGAGCCGTAAACCAAGTTTCAGGCTTGGAATATCTTGCAGGTAACTGCCATCCCCTATGGGCGGGAGCGATATGCGGGATAAAAATGGCATGTGCTATTGCTTGTTGCTTTAGAACAAACTTACGATTCTTATTTTATTTTCTGAACTGCCCCATTTATACGATTATTGATAATTTGTAGTCAATTTTTATTAAATTTGTTTGTAATAAAACTAAAATGGCGGTTGCAGTAAATCAACATACAGAATTAAATCCTTTACAGGTAAGCCTGTTACGGTTGTTTAACAGGCCAATGGCTGAGCAGGAAACGCTCGAATTAAAACGGTTGCTGGTAAAACATTATTCGAAACTCTTAAAAGAGGAAGTAACCAAAGTTGTTGCTGAAAAGGGCTATATACAGAGGGATTTTGACAATATGCTGAATGCGGAAAGCTGATGCGGGTTGTTATAGATACAAACCGCTCTATTGGTTTATTCCATTATCAGTACTGCTGTAAATGTGACTTTTACCGAGCCCTTTTTTAGATGGCAGCTTGTTAAAGCCGATCCTGATGATGATAAATTTGCCGACCTGGCAGTGGCGGGGAATGTTGATTATCTGGTAACAAACGACAAGCACTTCAATCCGTTAAAAACGCTCCACTTCCCGAAGCTTACCATTGTTTCGCTCGATGAATTCAAAAAAGTAATTGCGGAACAGTACCCGCCAGTACCTTAGGTAAGGGCTTGTATGCCTGTAGATTGTACGTTCCTCTTAAATCGTTTCGTATCCAGGCGAAAGCCTGAACAAGTTAGGGGATTAATTTGTTATCCAAAGACTTACGAAGTTTTGGAAACTTCGTAAGTCTGCCTTTATCCGGTTATTTACTCGTCAGATCGTATCCGTATCTCCCGCTGCACACGGGCCAAAGTTTCCCTTAAGGTAGTAATCTTAACCACAACCGCAATTTTCTCCTCCAGCCCTTCATCAAAGCAATGTTTGTTAAGCACCAGTTTCCTGATGGTTAAATTAATTGCAGCAGCTTCGTTGTTTAATTCCTGGAGCGATTTCATTTCCTTTTAAAGGTCAGCATATTCAGATTTCCTTGTAGCAGATAGTTTTCCACATGCTGCGCAAAACCTTGATGGTTTATTTAGCCAACACTTTTGGCGCGGTTTCCGGCTGACGGTAAACCAGGCATATAGCCTGTGTGTTCCCCAATAAGAAGGCCCCGGTGACCCGTCCGTGGGCGGACTCAACAATAAACATTATGTTAAACCGGGATTGATTACTAATTTTGACATTATATTAAACGCTATGGAAAATAACTCACCTTTCGGTTTTAAAATGATACATACTATGCGCTGGTACGGGCCGAATGACCCGGTTTCGCTGAACGATTTGAGGCAGGCAGGCTGTACCGGCGTGGTAACCGCTTTGCATCATATCCCTAACGGAAAAGTATGGGAGATTGACGAAATCAACCAACGCAAAAACCTGATAGCAAAAGCCGGTATGGTTTGGAATGTGGTTGAAAGCGTGCCGGTACACGAAGCAATAAAAACCCAAACCGGGGATTTCGGCCTGTTTATTGAAAATTATAAACAAACTATACGCAACCTGGCAGCATGTGACGTCAATATTATCACCTATAATTTTATGCCGGTGCTCGACTGGACGCGCACCAACCTGGCTTATGCGGTTGAAGACGGATCGAAGGCCCTGCTTTTTGAAAAAGCAGCATTTATGGCCTTTGATCTGTTTATTTTGAAAAGGAAGAATGCCGAACAGGACTATTCAACCGAAGAAATAAAACGCGCGCGTGAACGGTTTGAAAAGATGGGCGCGGAAGAAAAAATACTACTACAGCGTAATATTATTGCAGGTTTACCGGGCAGTGAAGAAAGTTTCACGCTGGAACAGTTTCAGTCTGCTTTAGATGCCTACCATAACATTGATGAAAACGCCTTGCGTAAACACTTAATTTATTTTCTCCAGCAGATTATCCCGGTAGCTGATGAACTGGGTGTAAAAATGGCCATACACCCTGACGACCCGCCCTATAGTATTTTAGGCCTGCCCCGTATTGTATCAACTGCCGCTGATGTACAGGCGCTGGTTGCCGCCGTTCCTTCATTAAATAATGGTGTTTGCTTCTGCACCGGTTCCTTTGGTGTAAGGAAAGACAATAATTTGCCCGGAATGATAAAACAATTCGGCGACAGGATACATTTTTTACACCTCCGCAGCACCCGGCGCAATGAGTTTGGCGATTTTTACGAAGACAATCATTTAGAAGGCGATGCGGACATGTACCAGGTTGTAAAAACGGTTGTACGGCTGATGCAGGATAGAAAAGTAAATATCCCGATGCGGCCCGACCATGGGCACCAAATGCTGGATGATTTAAAAAAGAAAACCAACCCGGGATATTCCGCTATCGGCAGGTTAAGGGGGCTTGCCGAATTGAGAGGTTTGGAAATGGGAATTTTTAAGTCAATGTAGTAACGAAGCCTCGGAAAAATTGAAAATATTTTAAAAACTGTTTCTGTTTGCTTTAATTTTAATGGTTTGCAGGGCTGCAAATGCCCGGCAGGTTTTTAAAATGGATGCTTGCTAAAATCTTGAATTGGCGCCAAAAAAAGGCACCCTTACACTCGCTGTTTGGATGCCTTAACCTAAACCTTATCACAAAAGGCAGGTAAGAACACCTGCCGTATAAGCTTCAAATATCACAATTCGGAATTTTAACAACAATATTAATCGATGAGTGGCCTGTATGTGTCGATAAATACCTGCTGCCGGTCGTTTTCAACCATGGATCAACTATGTGTGTAAACTGTTCGTACCAATAAAAAAGCCTTCCAGCTTCCGCTGAAAGGCTTTTTGCGATTCCGGAAAAGGCCCGAAGAATAAGTTGCATTAACCAACAGCTATAAAGGGACTGGTGCCAATGAAGGTAATCCCCAGCTGAATGAAAAACGCGCGGCTAATTCTGCCAGTCGGATTTCAGGATTTTATATTTTTCTGCTTCTTCTAAAGTCAGGGCCTCCAAAATATTGATGGTTTTACCATTCAGTCCGTAAATAACGTAATTGCTTTTTTGAGCAGTTTCAAAAAACTGGATAGAATACTGGTCCCTTAGTTTTGTGTTATTCTTAATGATTTCGGCAAACCTGAGTTTGAAGGTTTCCTTTTGAAGTGCGGTCGCTGTTGTTTTGGCAGCCATAATTATTTCTTTTTTACCTTAATGGCCGATAATCCTTTCGGACCTTGCTCTGTCTCAAAAGTAACCATGTTATTTTCCTTTAGCGGTTCGGTTAAAGCGTTGATATGCACGAAAATACTTTCCTGTGTTTGCATATCCCTGATAAAACCATAGCCTTTTGCTTCATTAAAAAAGCTTACAATGCCGTTCCGGACCGTATCATGCGGCAAATCCTCCTGCCTCGCGACACTTACCTGGATATCCTCTGAATTGATCTTTATCTTTCTGGAGGGGTCGGGCGGAGTTGACGTAATATTCCCGTGCTCATCAATATAAGCCATCATATCTTCAAGGCTTTTGCCCTTGCCGCCACTTGCCTTGCGGTCTTCGGCCTTTTCCTTTTTCTCTTTCGCCTTTTTTAACCGGGCTTTTTCTTTTTCCTTTTTACTAAAAGTTTCTGTTGATCTTGCCAATGCGTTTTAAGCTATTTTTACTTTAACGGCACTCGGGCCTTTTTTTCCTTCTTCTACTTCGTAAGTTACTTCATCGTTTTCGCGGATCTGGTCGATCAGCCCTGTAACGTGTACGAATACTTCTTTGCCGCCACTTGTTGGTGTAATAAAGCCGAAGCCTTTTGATTCATTAAAAAATTTTACTGTTCCTGTTGCCATGATATTTTTTGTGTATTGGCGCAATATACGCTTAATTATCAAGGTTTTTGCTTTTATTGAAACATACTGTAAAAAAAAACGCTTTTACAATGGATTCCGTCTAAAACAATGCTCTTTTTTACCCGCTCAGTTTTTTTGCAAATGCCAATCGGGTTTTGTTAACTTTTTTGCTTCCGGAGATATTTCGTCAATATCACAATCTGCTGGCCTTCTATTTTTCCTTCCACCTGTTCCGTATTATCAGCAACCAGGCGGATATTTTTAACAACGGTCCCCATTTTGGCATTGAGCGAACTGCCTTTCACATCAAGCGACCGGGTGAGTACCACAGTGTCGCCGTTTTGTAATTCGGCCCCCAGACTATCCCTGTGTACCGCTGCTGTCTCTGCGGGCGCATCATCTTCACCCACCGCTTTTGCCCAGGCCAGCGTATCTTCATCCATGTAAAGCATATCCAGGTTCTCTGCAGCCCATCCCTCATTTTTTAAACGCGACAGCATCCGCCAGGCCACCACCTGTACTGCGGGTACAGCGCTCCACATGGCTTCAGTCAAAAAACGCCAGTATTTGGCGTCAGTTTCTGCGCTGTTGTTGAGTTGCGCCAGGCATGTACCGCAAATCATTATCCCGTTATCCGGGTGATTTGCCGGCGGAACGGCATAAACAGATAAGTCGGTTGTTGAATGGCAGAGTTCGCAGGAATTGCCGCTGCGTGCCTGGAGTAAAGAGCTTGTCATATTTGGATTTGAAAAGCGCAAAGTTAAGCTTTTTGAGCATAGTTATGGGTTAATATTCAATTTTCGCGGGCGGTTTTGGAAGGGCCGGCTACGTGAAGCCATGCAAAGGATGAAAACCATGGTTGCCGATGCGAAGTATATCATCCCCGGCCATGACGCGCAGGTGTTCTCCAAATTCCCGGCCGTAGCGGATGGTATTGTGGAGATTAAATAAGGCTGTTGGTTAGGCAGTATTTGCAGGCTTTGCGTATTGCAATAAAAAAAGCCCTCCGGCAACGCTGAAAGGCTTTTTGTGATCTGGGAGAGGATACGCCTGATAAAACAACTGAACGGAAAATAATATTGATGATCAAATTGTTAACTTAGCCCTCAAATGAATACAATATTTAAAACCTTTTCAGCGATATTTTTACCTGTTTGTATCCTATCTTTGGCTGCTTGTAATCACAAAGCTAAAAATACATCCACAGCATCAACCATGACGGACAATTCTACCCCCGTAACATTACCACCTTCTTCAGGATTCGAGAAAACAATTGACGGCAAAAAAGCCCATTTTTATGTCTTAAAAAACAAAAACGGCGTGCAGACGGCGCTAACAAACTATGGCGCCCATTTAATAAGTCTTGCCGTACCTGATAAAACCGGCAAACTGACTGATGTAGTTATCGGCTTTGCTGATATTGACGGGTACAAAAAAGCGATGTCAGCCTATTATGGCGCAACCATCGGCAGATACGGCAACCGTATTGCCAACGGACATTTTGTACTCGAAGGCCGCCGCTATGATCTGTTTATCAATAATAAGCCCAATACTTTGCATGGAGGTCAAAAGGGATTTAACGATGTGATTTGGGACACGCAGCAAGTAAATGACCAAACCGTAACCTTTACCTATTTATCAAAAGATATGGAAGAGGGTTATCCGGGTAATTTGAGTTGTAAGGTAACTTACGAACTTACAGACGATAATGCCATAAAAATAAGTTACGAGGCAACAACGGATAAAACCACTGTAGTAAATTTAACCAATCATTCTTATTTCAACCTCAATGGTGCTGGAAACGGCAGCATATTAAACCATGTGGTTCAGTTAAAGGCAGCCGGTTTTACCCCGGTGGATATAACGCTGATACCAACCGGCCAGATAGCCCCAGTAGCAGGTACGCCATTTGATTTTTCTAAACCGGCAACCATTGGCAGCAGGATCGAAGCGAACGACGAACAGTTAAAGAACGGGAAAGGTTACGATCATAATTTTGTGCTTGATAAGCATGATATTACAAGCCCGGTTGCAACAGTAACAGGCGATAAAAGCGGTATAAAGCTTGAAATATTTACAACCGAACCCGGCATGCAATTTTACAGCGGCAACTTCATGCCCGGCAGCAATACCATGCCTGACGGTAAAACTGATGATTACCGCACTGGCTTTGCCATGGAAACACAGCATTTTCCAGACTCGCCAAACAAACCGCAATTTCCGTCAACAGTGCTTAAGCCTGGGGATGTTTATAAAACGGTTACGATCTATAAGCTTTCGGTGGGAAAGTAGAGCATAAAAAGTGACAAATGCCAAACTTATATATTATTGCTGGTTGCAACGGAGCAGGTAAAACTACCGCCAGTTATACCATATTGCCTGAAATATTAAACTGTAGAGAGTTTGTTAATGCAGATAATATAGCCGCAGGGATTTCTCCGTTTAATCCCGAAAGTGTAGCAATAGAAGCGGGACGAATAATGCTGAAAAGAATTAATGAACTTTTGGGCGAAGGATCTGATTTTGCATTTGAAACCACACTTTCAACCAGGAGCTATGTTTCATTAATAAAAAAAGCCCAACAAGCTGGTTACGAAGTTACATTACTTTATTTTTGGTTAGATTCTCCTGAAACGGCGTATGATCGGGTTGCAAAACGTGTAAGCGAGGGCGGACATAACATTCCTATTGATACAATTGAACGCAGATATTACCGGGGTATAAAAAATCTATTAAATTTATACATACCTGTTTGCGATAAATGGATTGTTATGAACAATGCGAGCGTACCATCAGAAGTTGTTGCCCAAAGTTCGACTCTGTTTGGAGAAGTAATAATTAACAGCGATATTTGGAATACCATTTTACTACAAAGAAATGATAGCTCAAACTAAAAGTACAGATTTGGATGAATTTGGTGAAAAAATTCTTTATGGAGTAAATAAAGCACTTCGTAAATTAGTGGAAACCTCTGCCGCAAATGACGGGAGCCTGGTTATAAGTGATGGAAAGGGTAACGTAAAATCAGTCCCTGCTAAAGAATTGTTAAAAAAACTTCCAAAACAAAAGCAATAATTTATTTCTTATAACCGCTCAAAATCCTCCACCGTATCGATATCCACGCTACCCAAAGGAAACGGTATTGTAACAATATCATGCTGGTGTTTCATCAGAAGCTTTTTAGCGCCTTCCTGTCCTTTTAACAATAGCAGGTCATCAAAATAAAAAGCATCAAATAAAACAGGCGGACCAATGGTATCATTATATGCACAGGCAATTATTCCTTTTGCTGATCTTTTTTGAACGAACTGATTAAGCAGGGAAGTATCAACAAAAGGCTGATCGCAAAGCATTAAAATTACAGCATCAGATTCCGGGTGTTTTTTTTTAAGCGCTGTAATGCCGACCCGGATAGATGATGCCATACCTTCCTGCCAATCAGCATTATAAACTATTGTTGCCTTGCTGCCCTCAATGCTTTGCCGGATTACATTTTCATTCGCCCCCAAAACAACAATCACCGGCCCGCAAGCTGATGCCACTGCCGTTTTAATAGCTCTTTGCAATAAAGTTTGACCTTTGTAAATCAGGTTTTGTTTGGGCGAACCCAGCCTGCCTGATGAACCGGCCGCAAGAATGATAATACCGGGCATTTGCTTTAGATAATTATAAATGTTGTAATTTAATTAATACAAGGGTCAAAATAACAGAAAAAGTACATTTAATCAACATTGGACTAATTTGTATTAATTATTTTTACATTGGCGTAAATTTTAGACAGTAAATAATTGTTATCAGATAATCACGGACGAAAAATTAATTACCTGCGGCTTGCGGTGACGGACAGGTGCAACCTGCGCTGCTTTTACTGCATGCCCGAAGAAGGCCTTCAATGGTTAGCGCGCAAGGAACTGATGACTTATGAGGAAATGCTGCAAATATGTTCCTTGCTGGTAAAAATGGGTATCGAAAAGATTCGCATAACCGGTGGGGAGCCCTTTGTACGCAAGGATATTATGCGGTTTTTAACGGCACTTGGACAATTAACCGGAGTAAAAGAACTTACCATAACCACAAATGGGGTACTGACCGCACCTTATGTGCCTGAATTAAAAAAAATAGGGGTGAGCTCTGTTAACCTGAGTCTGGATACCTTGGATGCTGGTCGTTTTTTTGCAATTACCGGAAGGGATGAGTTCGCAAATGTTATGCTGACATTGGATGAGTTGCTGAAGCATGATATGGAAGTGAAGATCAATGCGGTGGTGATGGACGGTAAAAATATTGAAGATATTATCCCATTGGTTGAGTTGACGCGGGAATTGCCGGTTAGCGTTCGTTTTATTGAAGAAATGCCATTTAACGGCGACAACCATCTTTATGGGGGACTGCAATGGGATTATTTACGCATTTTAGAAGAGATCAGCAGTAAATATCCCGGTGTAAAAAAGATCGGAGACCCCTTGCATTCAACATCATATAATTACCAGATTCCCGGGCACAAGGGTAGTATTGGTATTATAGCGGCTTTTTCGCGTACTTTTTGCGGTACCTGTAACCGCATCAGGATTACACCGACAGGTGAATTAAAAACATGTTTATACGATGATGGGGTACTGAATATTAAAGATTTGATAAGACAGGAAATTAGTGAAGATAACTTAAACAAAACATTGTTAAACGCCATTAGTCACAGGGCAAAAGATGGTTGGGAGGCCGAACGTTTAAGGGTTCAGCATAAAGGGGTGCATGAATCAATGGCTACCATTGGCGGATAAATAATAATAAAAAATTAAGGTGATATGATAACTGTTGAGGAAGCTGAAAAAATAATACTTGCCCAGGTTACAGATTACGGCGCTGAAATAGTCCCTTTTGAATTGGCTTTAGGCAGGGTTTTGGCGGAGAATATTAAAGCCGACAGGGATTTACCTCCGTTTAATAGGGTGACCATGGATGGGATAGCGGTGAATTATGATGCTATCGAAAGCGGGATCAGTACTTTTCGTATCAAAGCTACACAAGCCGCCGGGGATCCTCCGGTTGCCATTGAGGAGCAGAATGAATGTGTGGAGATCATGACAGGCGCCGTGTTACCGGCATCAGCTGATACGGTTATCCGTTATGAGGACCTTAAATTAAGGGCGGGCTTAGCCACACTGGTTACCAATCAGATAAAGAGGGGCCAAAACATCCATTACAAAGGTCATGATAAAAAGCAGGATGATATTGTCGCCAATATAGGCCAGTGTGTTAGTCCTGCTCTTATTGGCCTTATGGCTTCAGTTGGCGAAACGGAATTAAGAGTTAAAAAAATGCCACGGGTCGTAATTATTTCATCTGGTGATGAACTGGTTGATGTAAACGAAACACCCACACCTTACCAGATCAGGCGTTCAAATAGCTATACCGTTAAGTCAGTTTTAAAACAGCATGGCTTATTGGCTGATACGCTGCATATCCCGGATGAACCGGCGACCATTAAAAAGCAGTTAGCCATTTGCCTTGAAAATTATGATGTGCTGCTTTTGAGCGGTGGCGTATCCATGGGCAAGTTTGATTATATACCAAAGGCGCTGAACGACCTAAAGGTAAACCAGCTTTTTCATAAAGTTAAGCAGCGTCCCGGTAAACCATTTTGGTTTGGCAGGCATGATGACGGTAAACTGGTATTCGCTTTCCCGGGCAACCCGGTGGCAACTTTTATGTGCCTCCACAGGTATTTTTTACCATGGTTGCAGGCCTCGCTTGGTATAAATGAAAAACCACCTTTATTTGCGGTTTTAAATAACCGTTATAGCTTTCATCAGCCCGTAAAGTGCTTTTTGCAGGTAAAACTTCATTTTAATGAGTACTGCCAGTTAATGGCAGCCCCGGTTGAAGGAAACGGATCAGGAGATTTTGCTAACTTAGCAGATACCGATGCGTTTATAGAACTGCCGCTGGAAAGGAATGAGTTTAAAAGAGGAGAGGTGTTTAAAGTTTGGCGCTTCTGAGTGTCAGATAATAATCGGTGAAATCAAAACAAAATCGGTGAAATCAAAACAATGATCACACACTTAGATAAACAAGGCAACCCAACTATGGTTGATGTGACTTCAAAACAAGCCTCGCATCGCACTGCAACCGCGCGGAGCATCGTTTGTATGCCTGCGGAGGTTTTAGAGCATTTGGCGGGTGGCGACCTTCAATCAAAAAAAGGTCCGGTTTTTCAGACCGCGATAATTGCCGGCATTATGGCGGCTAAAAAAACGGGCGACCTGATCCCGCTTTGTCATCCATTGGGTTTGGATAATTGCAACATTACGATCAGCATAAATGAACTACAGGAGATTGTGATTGATTGTACTGCAAGTATTACCGCTAAAACAGGAATAGAGATGGAGGCACTGGTAGGAGCATCTATTGCAGCTTTAACGGTTTACGATATGTGTAAGGCGATGAGCCACAATATTGTGATAAAAGAAACGAAGCTGCTATCAAAAACGGGAGGTAAACGTGATTTCAATAGAGCATAACGTGATTACAAAAGGGCATAAAAAACATCCTGCTTTAGCCAGGCCATCCACCGGTAATTTTGGCAGAAATGAATGGGCCCTGATTGGCGGCCAATGTGCCGCTATAAAGTTGCTGGCCGATCAGATTATAAATACTTTATCTCCAGCCTGTAAATGTGCATACGTTGATACTTCGCACAATGATGATATTATTTTACAGCCTGGCCGTTTGGCGAATGGAGCGGTAATTGATTATACCGACCAGATAGATTACAGGGAAATAAACTACAAAACGGAGTTTAACCCATTTAAGCTCAGGGAAACATTTGCGGGTGCTGATCTTGTGCTTGTAAACGGTAACCATCATCAGGCAAAAGCGCAGGTAGTTATTATTTGCGAAAGTAAAAAAGCATCATTGCAAAAACGCGTGGCGCAGGTAAACAATGTGCAAATGATTTTGCTTGCCGACGATGCTAATGAGGTTTTTGATTTTATAAAAGAGGTTGTTCCAAATTGGAAGGTCCTTCCGCTTTACAGACTTGGTGAAATCGAAAAGATCATTGCTTTTTTTGAAAAGCAAATGCAGCAGGCTAAACCGGTACTCAACGGATTGGTGCTGGCCGGGGGCAAAAGCGAACGTATGGGTTTTGATAAGGGCGGCGTAAACTGGCACGGAAAAGAACAACGTTACCATATTGCCGATATGTTGAAACCCTTTTGCAAAGAGGTATTTATCTCCTGCCGGGCAGACCAGCAGCAGGAAATTGATGGGCATTATGCAAGTCTGCCGGATACTTTTACAAGATTGGGGCCATTTGGGGCCATATTATCAGCATTCCGCGAAAAACCCGACAGCGCCTGGTTCGTTGTCGCCTGCGATTTGCCTTTATTAAGTGAAAAAACATTAAAATATTTAACGGAAAACCGGAATAGTTCGTCAATTGCAACTGCCTATCAAAGCAGCTTTGATGATTTCCCGGAACCATTGATCACCATTTGGGAGCCAAAAAGTTATCCCGTTTTGCTTTCATTCCTGTCACAGGGTTATTCCTGTCCACGGAAGGTTTTGATAAACAGCGATATAACTTTGTTGGAGGTTCCCAATCCGGATGACCTTACTAATGTAAATACGCCCGAAGATCTTGAAAAAGTTAAACTTTTATTGCATCAAACAACAAACGCCTGATGAACCCCGATTTCTTACGATACAGTTGCCAGATCGCTTTGCCGGGTTTTACTGAACGCGCCCAGCGTCTTTTGCAAAATGCAAGGGTACTGATTGTTGGTGCCGGGGGGCTGGGCAGTCCGGCCGCGCAGTATTTGGCAGCAGCAGGCGTAGGCACGTTGGGTATTGCCGATTTCGACACGGTTGCAATCAGTAACCTTCATCGTCAGGTATTATTCTCCCCGGCGGATGTGGGCCATAAAAAAGCCGTCGTAGCCTGTGAGCATTTACAAAAACAAAATCCCGGTATAAAACTGGTACCCCATGATGTGCGTGTAACGTCGCATAATGTGATGGATTTGCTGTGGCAGTATGATATTGTGGTAGATGGCACCGATAATTTTGATACCCGTTATTTATTGAATGATGCTGCGGTGTTGACAGCCAGGCCGCTGGTTTACGGCGCTATTTACCAATACGAGGGACAGGTTGCAGTTTGGAACATTGAGAATGAAAACGACACAAGGTCGCCCAATTATCGCGACCTTTTTCCAAAAGTGGATGCTACAAAAATCCCCAATTGCGCTGAAGGCGGGGTGATCCCCACACTGGCCGGCATTATTGGCTGTATGCAGGCTAATGAGGTAATTAAATACATTACCAAAACCGGTAAACTGCTTGCAGGTAAGGTGCTTATATTTGATGCGCAAACAATGCAGAGCCGCATTATTAAAATTGGCGATACAACCAATATCCATATCACAAGGTTAATGGAGACGGTTATTATCCCTGCAATTTCGGTTGCTGATCTAAAGAATGCTATTGCTGAAAATTCAATCGAAGTGATAGATATAAGGTCAGATCAGGAACATAAGGAGTTTAACATAGGCGGCAGGAATATGCCATTAGATATGCTTACTACAGATCTTGATCAAATAAACAAAGATGTTAAAACGGTGCTTTACTGTGCATCAGGCAAAAGAAGCGGGGAAGCTGTTAAGGCTATTAAGCAGAAATATCCTGATGCCAGGGTGTTTTCTTTGGAAGGCGGATTGAAGGCATGGGTTGAATTTAGAGATTAGAGGCTGGTGATTAGAGATTAGTTTTAGTCGGAACGACTGGAAGTCCGAAAGAATAAAGAATTTGATATTTATATATTCGCGTTTTACGGATGGTCGATTATTTTATTCATTACCCCCAAAGAAAGGCACTAATCTCTAATCTCCAGTCTCTAATCTCTGCATTACGGATGTGCAGCCACCCACACTTCGCCATCTTCAAATATTTCTTTTTTCCAGATAGGGACAGTTTGTTTCAGCGTATCAATAATATAACGGCAGGCCTCGAATGCGGCAGCACGGTGGGCCGCTGATACGGCTATAATGACAGGTACTTCGCCAACCTGTAATACCCCGGTGCGGTGATGGACAAGCGCTTTTTGTACCGGCCATTTTTCGATTGCTTGTTTTACTATTTTTTCCATTTCGGTCAGGGCCATAGGTTCATAAGCTTCAAACTCCAGGCGTAAAACCGCTTTGCCTTTTGTGGCATTGCGAACGGTGCCGATAAACACATCAATTCCGCCGGATTGCGGCGACATGATCCAGTCAATACATGATTGAATATTTAACGGGTCGGGCGATATTTGAATTTGTGTGGACAATTTAAAATGTTTTATTTTGTTTTTAATAGAGACCTAAATTATGTATTTATTTTTTGACACGGAAACTACAGGAACGCCAAGAAATTATAAGGCGCCGGTGACTGATTTGAATAATTGGCCGAGATTAGTTCAAATAGCCTGGATTTTGCACGACAAGGATGGCAATACTTTAGCTAAAGAAAGTTCGATAATAAAACCCAATGGTTTTATTATCCCATCCGATGCCGCCAAAATTCACGGTATAACTACAGATTTTGCCCAAAAAAATGGTGTTGATCTGTTGCCTGTTCTAAAAAGCTTTAACAATCTGATTGACTCATCAGAATATTTAATAGCACACAATGTAAGCTTTGACAAAAACATTGTTGGTGCTGAATTTCTTCGGGCTAAAATGAAAAACCCGCTACCCGCTAAGAAGTTAATATGCACAATGATGGGATCGGTGAACTATTGCGCTATAAACGGCCCTTATGGCTTCAAGTATCCTAAGCTAACAGAATTACACCAAAAATTATTCAACACCAGATTTGACGGAGCCCATGATGCTTTGGCAGACATAACAGCCACTGTGAAATGCTTTTGGGAAATGAAAAAAAGAGGTTTAATTTAACTCTTCCTTATCTCCATCCCCTTTGTCTGTGTCCCCACAGACAAAGCTTGCCTTTCCGGCGGATTGTTTGTGAGGACACAAACAATGGTGAAAAGGATTCCTCACCCCCCGCTCACCGGCGGAATAATAGCGATCTCGTCCCGCTCATGGATGGTATCGCCGGGCAGGGCATATTCGTTATTTATGGCCACCATGTACGATGCCAGTTGCTGCAGGCGGGGGTATTGCTGCTCCAGCACATACTGCAAATTATATACGGTTGCATCGTTGGCCAGCTCCAGGTTAACGGATGATGCACCAAAAATATCCTTTGAAATACCAAATGCCAGCACTTTTATCTTCATGCCACAAAATTAGGGCAAAATCATCATAAAATAGGGTGTGCCTGCAATAAAAATAAACAATCAGCATCCCGATTTGTATATTTGACTATGGCTGATAGTGCAATTAAAAGGATCCCGGTTATCAAAGTAAATGATGATAAAAGCATAGATGCAAGCGATGCACTGGCTATTGAGGAACCGTTGGAGATAAGGCTGGAATACGGTGCAGAAAACAAGCGGAAATTGCAAAATATCTCAGTCACCATGCGCACCCCCGGCAATGATCCGGAACTTGCCGCCGGTTTCCTGTTTACCGAAGGGATTGTTAAAAGCACTGCTGATATTGCCGCTATCGACCACTGTTTTATTGCCTGCGCTGAGAATAAGGAGAATGTAATCCTGGTAAAATTAGCCGAAAGCGTTATCCCTGAACTCAAAAACACGGAACGTAATTTTTATACCACTTCAAGCTGCGGGGTTTGCGGCAAGGGTTCTATAGAAGCTATATGAACCGTAAGCGCTTTTACCGGGCAGAGGGATAATAAATTCAGGATAGATGCAGAATTACTGTACCAATTGCCGGATAGACTGCGAAAGCACCAACAGGTTTTTGCAGATACAGGCGGATTGCATGCTTCGGCGCTATTTAACTAAAAGGGCGAATTGTTGCTCTTACGCGAAGATGCGGGTCGCCATAATGCCTTAGATAAACTAATTGGCGCGGCATTGAACAAAAATTGGCTGCCATTAAATCAAAGCATACTGATGTTAAGCGGCAGGGCAAGTTTTGAACTGGTACAAAAAGCGGCTATGGCGGGAATCAATATTATTGCTGCGGTTGGCGCTCCGTCAAGCCTGGCTGTTGAACTTGCAGATGAATTTAATATCACGCTTATTGGTTTTTTAAGGGGACAACGCTTTAATATTTACACTGCGGCTCACCGCATTTTACTTCCTGTCCATGAAAATACGTATTAAAAGTAATTCGATAAGGTACAGACTTACCCGTTCGGCTATAAAAAAATTAGCTTTGACCGGCTACCTCGATGATAAAGTAAGCTTTGGAAAGCAGTCGTTAATTTACGCGATAAGGCTGACGGATGACAAGGAGCTGTCATCAACTTTTGTTGACCATACCATTACCCTGCTGATGCCTAAGGGGATGATCAATGAATTGATAAATACCAACAGGGTTGGGTTTGAAAATGATGCCGGTCCGCTGCATATACTTGTTGAAAAAGATTTTGCCTGCCTGGATAATGTAAACGAAGATCAAAGTGACAACTATCCTAACCCTTTAGCTGATAAAAATTATGAAGAAGGGGATTGAACAACCAGCCGCCGAAAATCCGGAAGAACTGCTGGATTTGAAGCTAAGTTCACCAAAAAAATGGGCGGCAGGTATTCCGGCTGTTCTTGAGGCCGGGAAGGATGTTTTTAAAGAAGCCGGGCTGGTCAGGGGCATGGAAGGTCTTTTTCACATGAATAAAAAGGGCGGTTTTTGATTGCCCGAGCTGCGCCTGGCCCGATCCGGATGACGACCGCTCGCCTATTGCCGAGTATTGTGAAAACGGTGCCAAGGCGCTGGCCGAGGAAGCGACTACAAAAAAACTGACTGCCGAATTTTTTGCTGATCATTCCGTTGCCGACCTGGCAAAGCTGAATGATTATGAGATCGGCAAAATGGGCAGGATCGCGCAGCCTGTATATTTGCCAAAAGGCGGTACGCATTACCAGCCGATCAGCTGGGATAATGCTTTTAAGAAGATAGCCCATCATTTAAACAGTTTAGCTTCGCCGGATGAGGCGGCATTTTATACATCGGGCCGTACCAGTAACGAGGCTTCCTTTATGTATCAGCTGTTTGTGAGAGAATTTGGCACCAATAATTTGCCCGATTGCTCAAATATGTGCCACGAATCGTCGGGTGTTGGGTTAACTGAAACCATAGGTATTGGAAAAGGCACCGTTACACTGGATGATTTTTATGATACAGATGTCATCATAATAATGGGGCAAAACCCCGGTACAAATCATCCACGGATGCTTTCGGCGCTGGAAAAGGCTAAAAAAAACGGGGCGAAAATTATCGCGGTAAACCCGCTTTTCGAGGCAGGTTTAATGGCTTTTAAAAACCCGCAAACCGTAAAAGGGGTGCTGGGCTTTAGCACCCAACTGGCCGATCTGTATTTGCAGGTTAAAATTAACGGAGACTTAGCGCTGTTGAAGGCGATAGAAAAACTTCTTTATGGTGCTGAACAGGAAAACCCGGGAAAGGTGTTTGATCAACAGTTCATACAAAATAAAACTGTTGGCTATGAAGTATTTGTTGATCTTCTGCAGCAATATAATATAGATGAACTTGCTGTAGCCTGCAGTGTCCCGCTGAGCCAAATTAAAGAAGCTGCCGAAACACTGAAACATAAAAACAGGATCATCATCTGTTGGGCCATGGGGATTACGCAACATGTTAATGGCGTTGATACCATAAAAGAAATTGTAAACCTTGTTTTATTAAAGGGCAGCATTGGCAAAACCGGCTCAGGTTTATGCCCTGTGCGCGGACATAGCAATGTGCAGGGTAACCGTACCATGCTGATATGGGAAAACCCCGGTAAAAAACAACTGGATAAATTAAAGGAAGTTTGCGGCTTTGAGCCACCCCGTAAAAAGGGTTATGATGTGGTTGAAGCTATAAAAGCCATGCAGCAGGGAAAGTTAAAGGTGTTTTTCGCTATGGGCGGTAATTTTATTTCAGCTACGCCGGATACTCTTTACACCGCCGAACCCATGCGTAAATTGAAATTGACAGTACAGGTATCCACAAAGCTGAACAGGAGCCACCTTGTACACGGGGAAGAAGCCATTATTTTACCCACTTTATCCCGAAGTGATAAGGATATGGTTAATGGCGAAGCGCAGTTTATCAGTTGCGAAAACTCCATGGGGGTTGTACAGCTATCGAAAGGTGTTTTAGAACCCATATCGAAAGACTTGTTGAATGAAAACCAAATAGTTTGTAAGCTGGCTAAAGCAACGCTTGGTTCCCGTTCTGTTATTGACTGGGATAAATACGCTGACAGTTACGATGCTGTGCGTGATGTAATTGCCAAAGTTATACCGGGTTTTGAAGAATATAATCAAAAAGTTCGTCAGCCGGCAGGCTTTTACCTGCCTAATGCTCCGCGGGAAGGTAAGTTTGAAAATACCGGATTTGAGGGTAAAGCGCCATTTACTATTACTGAGCTGCCTGTAAACAAAATTGCTGATGATGAATATATGCTGACAACCATCCGGAGCCATGATCAGTTTAATACCACTATCTACGGACTGGATGACCGTTATCGAGGTGTGTATAATGAGCGGCGGGTTATTTTTATGAATGAAACTGATATGCAAAAGGCAGGTTTTAAAACAGGGGAGAAGGTAGACCTGTTTAATTACTCCGGTGGAGTTGAACGCGCTGCACGCCTGTTTGTAGTGGTGCCCTATAATATCCCCGAATGTAATACCGCTGCCTATTATCCGGAAACCAATGTTTTAGTGCCGATTGACAGCGTAGCTGAAAAAAGCAATACGCCTACCTCAAAGCTGATCATCATTAAGATAAAAAAGCACCAGTCACCCTTATCTGATTAGCTGTGATTATAAAAATTTAATTTTTCTGAGTTAAAGATCTGCGGAGAACAACTTTTAACCAAAAACCCAACGAAATTCAGATGATTATTATGTTATCAATTCATAAACAAACGTAGCGGTCTGCATATTAAAAGTTTTGATCATCTTTTTTGTTAATTGAGTTAACTGTTAAACTGTCTTAGGTGGTGGTCAGTGTGTTTATAAGCTAAAATTCCAATTTGTTCTTTTGTCATTTTTCCGAAAAAGGGATGTACGAAGCTGGAATTTGAAAAATGAGCATTTCCCTCAATCAGGGCAATCCATTTTGTTCTTTCGGATGCAACATTGCCATTTCTTTCTTTTACCCTAAGTTCAGGACTTGTTGGTGAATGCCGCTTCCAAGGTTTTTCATCTTTGATAAAATCTTTCAAAACTGTTTTACCGAACAATCGGCCAAGGAATGACCGTTTACACGCTATTTTACCAGATATCATTTCTTCCCAAAGAGTACAATGTTTTAACATCTGATAAATATTCATCTTACCCCACTGGGCCGTGCTATGTTCATCAAGGGTATTGATTCTGGTTATCAATTCGTACGAAAATTAAATATTGGTGCGGTATTTTACGGTAAATATGTTTGAACTTTCTAATGAAATGAAACTTGGAAAAATACGCTTCATCAGCAATGTTGCTTAGGTCAATATTATCGGCATAGTGGGTGTCAATAAATAGTTTTGCCTGAACTAACCGTCTGTATAAATATATTTTAGGATATGATTCATTTATCATTTTTCAGGCCATAATAATGCAGCGTACTTGCACAAGCTTAACAAATGTATGGCAGAATAATTGAAGTTTCAAGGATAAGTGGATTGTTTATAATAGGTTCCCCTATTATACAGGTATTGTTCGGGGAGATCCTGACCAAAGATCAGACAAAGTCATAACTAACAAAATTAAAAATATCAATTTGACGAAAATTTTCTTTAAAATTGATCATGAAATTGTATAACACCATTAACGGGATAATACTGGAGTACAACTACTCCATGTTTCTGATCAACGGGCACTGGGATAGCCTGGTTAACCGGGATAACCTGGAAGCTTATTTATTGTCAAAAACCAAAACTGCCAGGCAATTAGCCCTTAGCGAGGAAGTGAAATACCTGGAAGATAATTGTATTTTGCCACCAATTGGACACCAGGAGGTATGGGCCGCGGGGGTTACCTACCTCAAAAGCCGTGATGCCCGCATGGAAGAGTCGCAAAGTTCGGGGGCGGCAAGTTTATACGACAGGGTGTATGATGCCGAACGCCCGGAGTTGTTTTTTAAGGCAACAGCCTCCAGGGTATCGGGACATAAACAACAGGTTTTTATCCGCACAGATTCCGCCTGGAATGTACCGGAGCCTGAACTAACCTTATTTATCAACGCAAACGGAAATATACAGGGTTATACCATTGGTAACGACATGAGCTCAAGGAGTATTGAAGGGGAAAATGCACTATATCTGCCGCAGGCTAAAATTTATGAAAAAAGTGCCGGACTGGGACCCTGTCTTTACGTTACTTCATCACCAATAGGCGGCGATACTGCCATAAAAATGAATATTAAACGGGATGAAGTGAAAGTTTATGAAGACGCTACCACCGTTTCCCGTATAAAACGATCATTTACCGAATTAACCGGCTATCTATACCGCGAATGTGATTTCCCGCATGGTTGCTACCTGATGACCGGCACCTGCCTTGTACCTTCGCCTGACTTTACTTTGCAGGAGGGTGATGTAGTGGAAATCAGTATTGATGCCATTGGCACTTTGATCAACACTATTGGAATTAATCCAAAACATAAATCGAAATAAAAATGAAAGTCCTGAACTTATTGGTAATAGCTGAGTAAGTTCAATTAACTTTATAAACCCACATTCCTTAGATTTCCAAAATGGATAAACTATGCCTGTAGGCTGTGCTTACACAATAAAAAAAAGCCCTCCAACTTCTGCTGAAAGGCTTTCAGTGACCTGGGAGAGGATCGAACTCTCGACCCACTGATTAAGAGTCAGTTGCTCTACCGGCTGAGCTACCAAGTCATTGTAAAGACGGGCTGCAAATAAACGGATTTTTTTTGAAGTCCGAAAGTCGGAAAAGTCCGAAAGAAGCATAATTGGAGATGAAAACCTTTCACCTTTTACCTTTCGCCCTTCACCTAAGCCATCGCGTACAACTCATCCCGCTGTTTCTGCACCGCATCGCTGTTGATATACTCATCGTAGGTCATCAGCTTATCTATAGTGCCGCCAGGGGTTATTTCTATAATCCTGTTGGCTACAGTTTCAACCAACTCATGGTCACGCGTGGTAAAGAGGATGGTGCCCCTGAAATCTTTCATGCCTGGCACGTTTTTCTTGACTTAGTTTGCAAATAGTTTGCAAATAGTTTGCAAATAGTTTGCAAATAGTTTGCAAATTTTAAGGTGTGACTTACACAAACCATAGCCATAAACTCAAATTTATGGTTCATTTAAAAATTGTTTTAGACGTCAGAAGAAAAAAATCTGATGGTACTTATCCGGTTACTTTTAGAGTAACTAACATTAAAAAGGTTCATTTAATTCATTCGGGAATATCAATTAAGGAAAATGATTGGGATCAAAATAAGCTTAATTTAAGAAGTACACATCCTAACTACAGTACTATCAATGTTGCATTAAGTAAGCGTTACTATGAAATTCAAAAGGCAATTCTTCAAATAGAGGAATCTGAACCATTTTGTTTTGAAAAGCTAAAGTCTAAACTTATGCCTAAACAAATACAACCTGTTATAAATACTACATTTCTAAACTTTGCTAACAAAGTGGTAGATGAATTTATATTGGTTAAACGAACAGGGAATGCACTTGTTTATAGAACCGCTATTAACCGATTAATGCTGTATACTGACAACCTTAAACTTGAATTTAAGGATATAAATTACACTTTATTAGATAACTTTCAAAATAAATTATCACAAGAGGGGATGAGCAAAAACACTATTGGAAATTATTTCAGATCTATTCGGGCTTTATTTAATAAAGCTATCAAGGCTAAGATCGTAGCACGAGATTTATATCCATTTTATGACATTTCAATAAAAACTGAAAAGACTGCCAAACGGGCAATTGGTAGCGATGAGTTATCTAAAATTTACAATTGTCCAAAAAAAACCAATTCACAACAATGGCATGCAGCTAATTTCTTATTCCTGAGTTTCGCATTAAGAGGCATGTCATTTACAGATATGGCTTATCTGAAAAGTGAAAATATTCACAAAGGATACATAACTTATCGAAGGCGGAAGACAAAGAAGCTTTATACCATTAAACTTCATCCTGTGGCTATTCAAATATTTAATTATTACAAAGACAACCCAACAGATTATTTATTGCCAGTCTTTACTAAAGGTACGATTGAAGATAGTGAGGCTGCTATAAGAATTACAAGACAATGGATTAAAGTAACCAACAATTATCTGAATCAAATTACCTCGCAATGTAAACTGAAAATCAATCTAACCACTTATGTGATACGACATACCTGGGCAACTACAGCTAAGAAACTTGGATATTCAAACGAGATGATTGCTGAATCTTTAGGACATGAGTATGGTAATAAGATAACCAATATTTACCTTGATGATTTCGACCAAAGTCTTATAGACCAAATGAATGATAAGGTTATTATAAATGTAATTCCTTGCCTTAAGTTGGTAAGAAATCCCTGCAGTTTTACTTTAAGGCCGTCTATCGATCTAAATAAGTATAAATTGCAAAAGACGAGCTTATCAATCTATTCGAAATATAAATAAATATATATATTACATAAGGAGCAAGGTAGGTAACTATCCTGCTTTTTTTATCTTAGTGACCTTATAAGAAGTATGCTGTATTTCAAACCCGCCTTTTTTCATAATTTCAAATTTTAATCCCAAAGAAAATGCCTAAAATAGTTCTAGATAACGATAACCAATCACAAATCGAATTATCATTGACTTATGATTTCATCACAAAATATAGTTTAGAAAAACTTGTTGACCTCGTAATGTATCCCTATGGTGAGCATAGTATTACCTTTTATCGGCCTGCTTCGTTTACTGTCCCTTTTAAATTCCCTTATTTTCAACAATATGATGAACCATTCCTTTGTGAATTTATTGAGTTATTTAATTCGGTATTAGAATCATCATCATCTGAATTAGAAAAACATGCTGACGAATTACTTTTACTTGCTAACACTTATGTTATAGCAAATAGAGATAAGTACAGCGACGTTTATGTGGATGATGTGTTGAGAACAAGAGGCAAATTGCTTTTAAACTTTATAAAAGCACCACTCCCTAAATATACAATTGAAACTATCAAAGATGCAATTTATGATCATCTGGATTCCTATGAAAAAGATAATATACTTTTAAGCTATCTATCAATGCTATCTGGAAAACCGGAAAGTGAATTTAAGAATACCGAAGGCGAAATTGACTTTAGTACGATTGATGAAGATTTGCAAAACAAGGTAATAAAGCGGATCGTAGCATATTTTAACATTAATATTAAATTGCCTGAAGTTAAAAAGTCAAACGAGAAAGAGCAACCAAATTTTCTGATAGTTTCAAAAGACATTAAAATCGATTTTAGCTATAACATTGGAGGAAAGACAGTTACTTTTACCGAAAGAGATCAGGAACAAAATATAAAATTTAATACTTTTATCGTTAAGACCCTATTTAAGGAACAAAAAGAACATAACACCGAATTTTATAAAGCATTACTTGAGCACGATTTTTTTTCAGGTGAATACGATAAACTAAACCACTCGACAAATAAATATAATACAGAAAGTCAGAATATCTATAACCTAAATCAGCTTTATTCCGGTATAATGATGTATTTAGAGACGGAAAAACTGTTATCAGTTAAAGACCCAATTATAACAAAACGCAAAAGGAATAATTTTATCTACCAATACCTGATTATGATTGGATTGCCTTTAAATTCTACAAGTGAATGGAGCGACTCCAGCTCGATAAAGCAAATAAAAGAACGATTGAGTAAATTTAAGATTGAACTAAGTAATAAACCATTGTATTCAAGTACGAAATTTGATAATGCCTTTAAAAATTTAAATCGTAAAAAGAAATTTATTTAAAAATAGTAAAGGTCAACCTAATGATCTTTTCAGCCCTTCCTTGACCTTTGTAAATAACAGATAATCAATATGTTATAAACATATTGCTATATTTTTGTATCGCCATCTAAAAAACAAAATGGCATACTAATCATGAATTTATTTAACCAAATGTCTGAAAGAGTTAGCGAAAAATTTGATAACGCAAAATTGGAAGGTACTGGAAGACTTGCACCAAGATCAGGTTATTTTTTTATAAGAACTATAATTTATAGAGAATTTCACAAATTTGACCAGGTTCCAATAGGTATAGTAAATTGGAAAGCAAGTAAAGAAGGTTTCTTCCTTGACGGCTTAGAATTCGAGGTAGCGTTACTGAATCTTCCCATTGATCCGAAATTAAATAAGGTTGCAGCGCTGGAACACCTCATTAATAAAACAATTTTCGTTTATGATTTAGGCATTGGGCCTAGATTGAACAACGGCAAAGAAACCCAGGGTGTATTTTTTGATTTCGACATCATAAATGAAGCCCCGTCATTTAAGAATGCCAACGATGTCAAATTCCTAGCCCTATTTGGCGAGTTTAAAACAATTAGTGAAGCTTGCGAAGACTTTGCAAAAAATGCACCTTATGACGTTGCCTTAGCAGAGGAAGATGAAGCGAATGGCTATGGCGATTTTTGTTATGATGAAGGTGGAGAATGGTTTGATGAAGGGTATTGTGTAGGCTTCAACGAGCTTTACTAATTCGAGCAAGCTTAATTCAAATTGTAAGTTCAAATCATCGAGAGAGGTCTATCCAAGCACCTCTCTTTTAATAATAATCAACACTCAAATTACTATCAAACACAATTTACCATGTTACCAATAGATAAAAACACAAACAACTTCAATATAGTCTTTCATGAAGTTCATGAATTTCCAAATACAGTAAAATATTTTACTGAAATCAAAGGTGTGAATCCCATTCCAAAAGACTCAATAATATATAAAACTGTAACCGGTATCGGCGCCACAACCAGTGAAATCAAAGCGAAGAGGCACAGCATAATAGTCCTGCCTCATATTTCTATTGTTAAAAGCAAAAATAAAGGTCATAAAACAGATGATCACACGTTTGCTGTGTATGGTGAAATTAAAATAAAAGACATTATTAACCATATAGAAAAAGACTATGAATACCTTAAAATATTAACTACACCGAAGGGTGTCGACAAAATAATTTCCGCATTAAATACAGTTACCGAAGAATCAAAGTACTTTGATTACAAGAAAAACATCTTTTTCTTAATTGACGAGTGCCATAAGTTCATCAAAGACGCTCAATATCGGGACGATATGGTGGAAGTTATGGAGCATTTTTTTGATTTCGAAAATAAGGCGATGATTTCTGCTACTCCAATTGCTCCAACAGATCCCAGGTTCAAAGAGAAGAATTTTAAAAATATTAAAATAACGCCTGATTTCGAAATTGATGCCAATAAGGAAATGTATATGCCCAAAATAAATTTAGTACATTCAAATAGTATCGTCAACGGGTTAAAAGAGTATATCGAAACAAATGATTCTGACCATTATTGTATCTTTTTTAATTCACTTGATGGAATCAAGGAACTAATCGACCAACTTAAGCTTACAAACGATCACAGAATATTTTGTTCAAACGAGGGTGTTGAATTGTTTAAACCTTTTGAAGATTATAATTATAAAGCCGAAAGTCAATTTGATGAACTACTACTCAAAAAATATAACTTTTTTACAAGCAGCTTTTTTAATGGCCTGGATATTAAACTCGATTATAAACCTGACATTATTATCTTGACCGACTATGGTTACAGGGAACACACATTGTTAGATCCTTACACTGACATTTTACAAATAATCGGACGTTTCAGAAAAAAAGAGGACCGTTCTCACGGGTATAATAAAATAACACACATTAACAACGCAAGCAAACCTACTACTCCAATATCTGAAGAAGAAGCCATTTCAAAATTTGAACTAAGTCGGGGTTTTCATGAATTGTTGACAACGTTAAACCATGCAACCGGGAAAGATGAATTCAAGATTTTTTTTGATCAGGCTTTAAGTACAGTAAAACCCTATTCTAATCTTTTAACTGCCGATAAACAATTCTCCTATTTCCTTTATGACAAATATCTTTACCATGAGAGGGTTAAAAATTACTACTTGAATCCATCAAGTCTTCTTACTGCTTACATTAAAACGCGCCTTTTCGAAATAGAAAGTAACGATCGTAAAGATTATGAAAAAGGCGAAATAATTAGGTTAGGGTCAACAAGCATTCGCTATTCAAAGGAGACAAATAAAATGGTTATCAATACTCTAGTTGAATTGGAAGACTTTAGGCTTCTCGATATATACTATGAAGTGCAAGACAAACTCTCCAAATTTTCACCTGTTTTTTTTGATGCATATAATCGTTTAGGTGTTGAAATGATAGAGCTCTTAGGATACAATAAAAGGAAAATTGAAAATGAACTTAGGAAACTTGATATTGAAGAAGGCAAAGATTCATTCCCAATGATCGATTTAGTTTATTCAAACTTCTTCTTAAACCGAAAGTACACAAGGGATCAAATAAAACAAACGCTGCTAAAAATCTATGCGGATTTTGGTCTTGGTGCAAACGCAATGGCAACCGACCTGGAAAGATATTTCGAATTTAAATCGCGAGATAGCAAGGAGAATGGTGAGCGGGTATATATTTTTACAAATCATAAGTTCAATCCCGTTACAAAAGAAAAGAATTCCTGATGGAACATTTTATTTAAACAATTCTTTATATAATACCCCCTATAAAAAAAATGTTCCAAGCATTATTTTAGCGTCCCGTTTTGGGACTTTAAAAAAGAAATTATCGATTGAAATAAAAACTTTTTGAACTAACCTCTACACCGACGGTTTATACAAAAATGAAGACAATTCGACAAACAGATTTAATTAGAAAGGCTCCATTTAGTGCTAGTAGTTAATACTTAAATTGCTGATTATTAATTATTTAATTTGGAAATGTCATTTATTATTCGTATATTTGTATTCACATTTCAAGAGTCAATATATATAACCTAACGGTAAGGATTAGAGGCCAGTTTGCAAACTGGCTTTTAATTTGTCCCTACTTTCCAAAAATATTCGACTCAGATTAAGATTCACCCTCCCTTTTCAGATTTGCATTTCAAACCACAGATTGACGCCGTTAATTTTTAATAGTATGACACGAAATGTCAAAAGAAACAATTTACATAGCTCTAAAGCTATCGGACAAATTTAATGTGGCCTTCCCAGATGGTTTTGTACCAGAAGGCAAAATAGATAAAACTAAATGCCGTGTTGGTATCACTTATCAAGCCTTCCATGAAAAAAGGCATACCCTTATCGTAGTACCAGGTGCAGGAATCATTGAAGATGCATTATTGAACTATCCAGATCTTAATCTATTTCCTGTTATGAAGGGAGTAACACCCGAACAGATTAAAGTGTATTTGGAATCAGATGTGAAATTTAAAAAGATTGTAAGTACCCCCGATAGTTTCGGCAAAATAATAGCCGCTGCTTTTTCATTAGGCAAAATGGATTGGCTACGTAATGAAGTCTTTCTATATATGGACGAATATCATTGTTATGCTACAGAGGCTTACAGAAAACGAATCTTAACTCCATTTGACAGAGGTGAAGTTTGGAAGTTTCCTAAGAAAGCATTTGGCTCTGCTACTCCCTATCCGCTCAGTCATCCAAAATTTAAAGAACTACAACCTTACAAGTTCACATACAAGGAGAAATTCGGAAAGATCACTATTATCAATGACAGTAAACCAATGGCGGCATTACACTATATGCTGACACATCCAGAATTGTTTCCTGGCAAGGTTTTTATCTTTTTCAATTCTGTAACACAAAGTGGGGAAGCAATTACATTAGCCAACCTTAAAGATGTAGCTGTTTTTTGTCGAAAAAATGAAAGGAACTTAATTAACCTGAAGGATGCCAGCATCTATTTTCAACATCAACCCAAAGATGGAGAGTACAAAAAGTTTAATTTCTTTAGCAGAAGATATGATGAAGGTTGGGCTTTAAGGGCCGATGAAAATGCTACTGTGATATTGGTTACAGATGTTAATATTCCTCACACAATGGTTGGCATTCCATACCAAGGCTTTCAGGCGGTAGGTCGATTAGAACAAACACCAAACAAGATTTACCACATAACCAACAACTACTGTAAAGATGAAATGAGGCCCTTTAATACAATACAACGAAAGTGGCAATACGGCGCAGCTAAACATGTTGTAAATTATAATAAGCATCAGGAAGATTGTAAAATGGACGGTGTTGAAAACGATGGATTGATGAAAAAACTAATTGAACCTTTTGCATACGTGAAAAAGAATAACGAGGCTGTAGTTTATCCTCCAAAGTTGGATCAAGTAGTATGCGCCGAATGGATTAAAGAGCATTACGCTAACTTAGATACCATACAGCAAACCTGGGAAAGCTTGAATTACGATACAGAACTAAAGCAGTTTGACATTACGCCAATCGTCAGAATAAAAAAGTCTAACGAGGAAATTAACAGGCAGGTAATTGAACGCTTTGAAGAGTTAATAAATCACCCGGATAAATACGTTTATGAGGTTGCCTATAATACTATTGCCAAAGTACAAATTGAGTTCGAACTATTATTTGAAGCATACTACATCCTAACTAAAGCCGGAATTGAAAAATTAGGCTATAACAACGAAGCTATGAAAGCAGCACTAATTAATATAAGTAACGAAAAAGCAGAAGCGAAACTCCGATTGATTTTAATCGATGAGTTTAAGCTTAACGGAAGATATACCAACAAAGAGATTAAAGCCAAACTTAGGGAACTTTACGATCAATTTGGAATAAGGAAAACTGATGGTTCACCTAAAACGGCATTTGCAGAGCAGTTAAAGGAATTCGGACTATTTGATGTTAAGGAATGCAAGGTAAAAGACGAACATGGTAAAACAAAATCGGGATGGGAAATCACCAGAGTCAATTATACCCTCAAAATGGCCGCCTGAAGATTATAGGCCGATCTACCAATTTTTCCAAAAACGCATGAAAATACCTCTTTATAAGGAGTAAAGATTAAAAACATATTTTATTGGAAAACTGATGAATTAACCACTTAACCCGCCTTTGAGCGGGTTTTGTTGTTTAAAAGCCAGCCTATTTTTAGAAAAAACCATGAAAAACCCCTTATTGTAAAATAATTTGCCAAACACCCACTTTTGCACCAATATTGACTAAAACCTATGTTTTGCAACATTTAGCTGTAAAACCACCAGTTATAAAAAATATAGCCCCCCTGATACTAATTTCAAAGCTGCCAAGTGCGGCTTTTCTTTTTTTATATAAGTTCATTTAAAAGTGATCCTCGAAACGTTGCCTTGTAATAAGTAAGGGTGAACACAAAAAATCATCAATCGCTCCCTTTCTACTTATAAGGTAATACTGCTAAATCAACACCGGACAAACAACCCCTATAACCTATAAATGCCCCCTGGTTCAATTTATAGACCTACCCCATGGCCTATGTATAAAAAAGCCGTCAATCCATTTTTTAAATTTCTAAAATTTTTTTTGAGTGACCTTTTCTTTCAGTTGCAGGTAAGCTTCCACCGCCTGACCAGTTATTGAGAAAAAAGAAAAAGTTTTCCGGGAATTTAAGCTCAAAGCCTGCCCTGAAAGCCGAAATCCCATGCTGCCAAAATTGCTCTCTAAAGTTCGCTATTCCGTTTATATGAATATCGCCTGACTTTCAGAACGCTTCGAACCTAAATCCCGGAAACTATCAATTCACCTAATCAAAAACCAGTCAAAACCAATGAAAGAGTCAAAATCTGTCGGAGAAATCATTAAAGAACATTATCCGATCACCAAAAAACACCATCGCAGGAAACTTTGGATAACTGCTCAGTCAAGAACCATAGAAGTCCATAAGTACCAGCGAATGAGGAATAATGCTACGGAAGGAGATTATCACAGAATAATAGCAGCTATAAAAACGCTTTATTTAAAGCCCGGTGAAATTTATTTCGAGCGGAATTACAAAGACGAGGAAAGTGAAAACTTCATGACCATGCATTGCTTCATGACTGCAACCTGTTATCTATATCTGGAATGTGATTTACTTTGTGATTTCCAGGTTGAATATGCTTTTAATAACTGTCCGTTTGAAGCAGTAATAAGGGAAATGCTTAAACATCATCCACTTGATACCAGGGCTAAAGAAATACAACTGCAGCCTGACTTTAACACATCTTTTCAACGGGTCCTGAAAATCCAAGAGCCACAGTACATTAAAAATTTTAAAACAATTTAAACACAATCACAAATGGAAACAGATCTCTTTCCCTCAAATTCGCCGGCAAATGACGTTTATGAATTAGTAAAATGGCCAGAAGTTCAGGAACTAATGGACTATGATTGGTTCACAAAGGAGTGCTTTCCATGCACTTCGTTTGAAGGTCAGGAACAATTATCATCAGCCTATTTTGTCCCAATCAGAAGACTAATGGAAATCGATGAAAGTTAAACCTAATCTGACTTATTAAAAGGGAACTAAACCAGTTCAACACCAACACACCACTAAAATGCCAGGTCTCGAAACGATCTGGCATTTTTCATTTAAAACAAATCCATTAACCCATTTAAAAAAATGAAACAGCAAATTAACAGTCAACCATCCTTGTTACCTTATAATAAGGTAGTCAAAGACGCTTACTTTCAAATCCTGAAAGAAGCAAAAGCCATGCTGGCAACCATTGAACATGAAGAACTGCGCTACACCTTAGTAAGGGAAGAACGCAAACTAACAGCTTCAAACATGGTAATCCATGAGTTTGTAAATCCCTTACTTTATTTAAGGCTGGAATGTTCAACTGAAAACCGGTTTGATATTCACTATGGCTTTGAGCAAATCGGAAATGATGAACAGCTTAGCAATCGTACCGCACCATTTACACGGTCTGTCTATCGTTTAACTTCCAAGGAATTAACACAAATAAACATTGAAGCAAGTGTTTCTAATTCCTGGTGCATTACCCAATGTTCAGCGCTATATGAATATGTTGAAGAACAGATGAAATACCATCAGTTTCACCTTATAAAATATAAGCCGGCAGCAATAAGAAGAAAACAAATGAAAGCAGTTGCATGACATAGATAGGAGGCTTTAGGTCTCCTATTTTAATGGCTCATCAGGAATGAAATCTTTAACAGAGCAGTTGAATATGATGGCTAACTTGTTTAAATGATTCAGGTTGTATTTGGTAGGTGACCTTGAACTTTCAGCTTGTCCAATGAAACCATTGGATACATCTAATTCAGCCGCAAGATCAGATTGTGAAAGATTCTGCGCTACACGCTTCTCTTTCACTTTATTGATTACATAAGCTTCAATATCTGATTTAAGACTAACAGCCATCAGGTACGAAAGAATAAAAAGAATATCGATAGTTTTCTTAGTAATACTAAGAAAACTATTAATTTAGCGATGCAGAAAAGTCCACTGTAATCTTCATAAACCTACCGAAAGGACTATTCGGTGATTTAGATCAATTCACAAAAATGAAAAAACTTCTATTCCTTGCCTTTGTCATAGGCACAACCTTATCTTCATGCTCTAAAAAAAGCAACCCAAAACCAACCAACACGGTAACCATCAATGGCGCTTCTTATGCTACAGTTAGTATTGGTACTCAAACGTGGACTTCTGTAAACTATAATGGACCTGGCGGTACTATCAACACTAGTCTCAATGAAGCTATCTACGGTAAATATTACACAATAGCAGAGATGCAGGCTATAAGTTTGCCTACAGGCTGGCGGGTACCTACAGAGGCAGACTTTGTAACCCTACTCAAATCGCAGGGAAATGTTACACAACAGTCTGATGGCACTATTGAACTAGCTTCACTAGTATCAAAGGATTTAAGGGCACTTTCAAATTGGGATGTAAATGGAGACAACAGTTCTGGCTTTAATGCTGAACCCGCAGGTTTTTGCTATGCCTCAGGTCCTGTTTTTGAATATCTCCAAGGAACTGCTTACTTTCTTAGCTCTACCCCATCTACTTCATCTTTTGGTGGTAACATTGCACTTATGGTAGTTGGATCTATAATTCCATTAGGTATTACTGAACAAGCATCAATTGACCCGCATTATGGTTTTATTAATGCCAGCTTCACCCTACGCTTTGTGAAAGATAATTGAGCTGTGATAACTTAAAGGCAAATAGTTTATGACCACTCACATCTCCTTGGCTTACCCGCAATGGTTGCTTAAGAGGGCAAAGCCAAGGAATGCTCGTAGGCTGGGCGTTTAGGCCTTTCACACACAGGAAATAAGGCATTACGAAACTCCTAAGCTTTTACAAACCAGTCGCCAGATTTCGTTACGTTTAAAGAGTTCTACGAACACATTAAACTTCACTGCGCCATCACACCAAGTACGCACATTTTTATTTTAAGCTTTATACACTAATACCCAATGAAAATAAAATGTGCCACTTGTTTAGGCCCTGGCTTCGCAATCTGTCACCCGGTTTGATTTACGCAAAGTCGTTTCTCCATGAAAGCTCTCTTAGACCTTATAAATCCAATCGCTGCGCTCATTCATTTATAAGTCTGTCGCTTTCCGTGTTTGGCGAGCCTACGCCTACGCAAAAGGCTTCAAAACTGTCATAGCTATTGAAATTGTAATGCTGCTCGCATTACTCAATCGCAACGCCAGTTTTTTGTGAAGCATTCTATGAAGTCGCCTATCGGCTTTCTCTTCATAGACCTTTTGCGTTGCTCGCAGACAACTACGTTTCTCTTCGTTGTCTTTTTACGGCTCGTATTTTTAAATTGAAAAAAAATGTGTAATCTGTACATTTAAAATATTATCAATCTAAATATGGATAAATGTTTAAACTGTAACAGCGGCTACGTTAAGAAGAATTCGGTTTATCTGTTTCACGATGTCTATGAATGTGATCAATGTGGTGCAATTAGCTATGAACGAATTGACGACTGCTGTCGAAACCCGTTTCAGATTGTCGTTAAGGATGAAAGAAAATATCCCTTATCCTTTATTAGGAAACAATGTATTAATTGTGGCGGTTGTTTAAATATGAATAAACCCTTACCTAACAAAGTATACGGAGATTCTATTAGAGGTGAGTT
>DHXR01000001.1:18198-113867 GCA_002413785.1 Mucilaginibacter sp. UBA5151 | reverse complement strand
ATTTTAACCCTTGATTCGCATTATTAATCTATTTCTATGATTACACAACGACTTAACTACAAGTCGGGCGATCAATTGTCTGCCCGCTCCATTTTAATCTGGCGTATTGTTCAAACTGCTGTCTGGCTGGTTGGCGCCGTTATTTTAACCTGCCTGCTGTTTTATCCAACGCTTGGTGTTTTATTATACTGGAATATACTGATCCCTGTGGCGCCTGCATTGTTTGTGCTGGCTGTTGGTGTTTGGCGAAATGTTTGCCCGCTGGCCACCACAACCTTGTTGCCCCGCCACCTAGGCTTTTCACAACGCAGAAAACTTTCGGTAAAGCAACTCGGCATGCTTAATTTGGCAGCGGTAATTGCACTGTTTGTTATAGTGCCCTTACGGCATGCATTATTTAACAATAATGGGGTAGCAACCGGAATAATGATCATCGCTATGGCCGTTATTGGTGTAACCATGAGCTTTTTTTTCGAATGGAAAAGCGCATGGTGTTCAAGTTTATGTCCTATCCATCCCGTCGAAAAATTGTACGGCGGAAATGTGCTTTTTAAAGTGCCCAATGCGCATTGCGATAATTGCATGAAGTGTGTAACGCCCTGCCCCGATTCCACGCAAAATGTCCACCCAAAATCTTCAGTGAAGACCGACCATCAAAAAATAAGCGCTTTTTTAATAATAGGCGGCTTACCTGGTTTTATATGGGGTTGGTTCCATGTACCTGATGAAACCCAGCTAACCTCAATTTCGGCATTTTTCAGCGTTTATGAAATGCCATTGATCGGTTTAGCGGTAACACTTACTATCTATGCAGTCCTTTCATCCATCATTCAACAAAGATATGAACGCAAGCTGATCAGTTTTTTTGCTGCTTCAGGTGTTTCCTGTTATTATTGGTTCAGGATACCCTCCTTATTCGGCTTTGGGAAATTCGCTACTGACGGCCTCCTTGTAAACCTCAGAGATGTGATGCCCGGATGGAGCATCACGGCAATAACCGTTGCTACAACTGCTTTCTTTTTTTATTGGCTGGTTGCGCATAAGAAAAACAAGAAAAGCTGGCTGATCAGGCCGGAATTTGGTAATAAGGATAAACCTCTTGTACAAAAATTATCGGCGTAAAAATTACCAAAAACGTTTAGACAGCTGTAATTCAAACTAATTTGAATTACAGCTGTTTGATGGGTATAGCGGCTCTTGTTACGCGCTGTTAATTAAATAAGCAGAGCATGCTAAAACGATAACTGTTTTCAATTGTTATCACAAGGTCTTAAATACGCTTCGATATGAGTTTGATTGAGTATTTAAAAAAGCGCGATTTTAAACAAACAACTGAACCCCGAAGCGGAAAAAGTACAGAAAAAGCTTTGTCGTTTGTTGTGCAACGCCACTATGCGTCGCACCTGCATTATGATTTCAGGCTGGAGCTTGACGGCGTTCTGAAAAGCTGGGCCATTCCCAAGGGGCCTTCCATGGACTCTGATGACAAACGCCTTGCCCTGATGGTGGAAGATCACCCGGTAGCTTACGGAGATTTTGAAGGTATAATACCCCGGGGCAATTACGGCGCAGGGGTGGTTTTTATTTGGGATAAAGGCTTTTACAGGTCGGTGGCGGAAGACCGCGGGGATGACGCCAAAACATTACGGTCGGAACTGGAATCCGGAACCCTGGAATTCAGCCTTAATGGTAAAATACTCAAAGGTGGATTTACCCTCGTAAAAATGCATAACAGGGAAGATAATGCCTGGTTGCTCATAAAGCATAACGATGAATATGCCGTAAAAAGCTTTGACCCCGAAGATTTTGTGCCGGAAGGCATTAAAGCGTTGAAAAACAATAAAAATGGGAAAGCTACTGCGCTGCCGGCTATATAAAAAAACCAAAATTAGTTTGTGAGGTTTGGTACGCTGAATGGACAGGGAAATCGCTTTTAAATAATTAAAGCTTAAGATACCATACTGACGGGAAATTCACCCGCTATTCATGCCCCGTCAGGGGCTACCCGTTTGTAGAAAAAGAAATCACAACAAAATATTACCCCGTCAGGGGTTACCCATTCGCGAAGGGTAGCCCCTGACGGGGCAATTGCCGGGTGGGTAATCGAATGCTACAAACGGGTAGCCCATGACGGGGCATTCGGTTTTTAAACGCGATTTCCCTGGCTGAGTGGACAGAAGACGAGCATTTACGCCAGCCGGTTTTTAAAGGTTTGCGGATAGATAAAGAACCAGAAAGAATAATTATGGAAACACCTGATACACAAAGCTCGGATGAGGAAGTCATAAATATCGGTCATAAGGAACTTAAACTGACCCACCTGAACAAAATTTACTGGAAAGAAGAAGGTATAACGAAGGGGCAACTGATCAATTATTATCGCAAAATGGCTGAGCTGATAATGCCTTATTTAAAAGACAAGCCAATCTCTATGCGCCGCCAGCCAAATGGTATCAGCGACCCCGGTTTTTTTCAGAAAGATACGGACACATTAACTTTACCCCCGTGGGTAAAAACCAAACCGCTTTATTCGGAGAGTAATGATAAAAATATCAATTATATAATAGGGGACGATGCTGCCACTTTATTATATATGGTAAACCTGGGCTGTATAGAGATAAACCCATGGCTAAGCTCATACAAGCATTCAGATAAACCTGATTTTTTAGTGATTGACCTTGATCCGCATGATGTGCCATTTACAGAAGTGGTTGAAATCGCATTAAAAACAAGAGAAATATTTGCCCGCATGAAGCTGGATGTTTTTGTAAAGACATCGGGTTCAAAGGGCTTGCATATTTATTGCTGCCTGGGCGCAAAATATGACTATGATTTTGTGCGAATGTTTGCAGAACAGGCGGCGAATCTGATACATAATGAACTGCCGGGTATCACCAGCGTGGAAAGAAATCCGGCCAAACGAAAAAACAAAACTTACATTGATTTTTTGCAGAACAGTTACGGGCAAACGGTAGCCTGCGCATATTCCGTAAGGCCAAAGCCAGGGGCTACGGTATCAACGCCATTGCATTGGCATGAGGTGAATGATCACCTGAAGCTTTCAGACTACACCATTTTTAATATCCCCGAAAGAGTAAAAAAAATAGAGGACCCCTGGAAAAATCTTACCAAAACAAAAGCCGACCTTAAAAAGGCATTGGAATTGTTAACAGGATAATGCGCCTATTCAACCCATTACAACTAAAACAACCCTTACAACTCCTTACAACTCCTTACAACCCAATCCCACCTAATCAACCAACTTCAACCATTTCTTCCTCACCAGCAATTGATGAGGGGTGGCGTTTGGCAATGACTCTATTTTATATTTTACCCTGTTATTCCTGAGCAATGTTACGGGTAAGGTAAGCGGCAGCCCATCGCGGGTAACCGAAACTGATATTTTATCGCCGGGTTTTTTACCATTCAGCATGGTGGCCACATCGGTTATTGGCTGGCCGTCAATGGCGGTTAGCTCGTCATTAACATTAATGCCGTCAATCCAGCCTGCACCTCCGCGCAATACGGCTGAAACTATTTTTTTTGGGTTGTTATTAGCAAAGGCTATCCCCAGGCTTGGGTCGTTTGTGGCAGCCAGTTCATCAGTTATTTTATAGCCTGGATAGCCCAGGTAATGGTCATAATCTATCGGCGTTAAGCCATAAATGTATTTTGTATAAAAATCATTGAGCTTTTTACCGGCAAATTTTTCGAAGCCGCGTTTAAATTCAGCATCGGTATAGCCGCGCTTTTTTAGCTTATAATAGGTATTGTACATATATTTCATCACATCGTCCAGCGAATATTTGCCATTGGAATTATTGATGATCTCCAGGTCGAGCATCATGCCAACTTCGGCGCCTTTATCGTAATAGGAGATGCCGGTGTTAATGGAATTCTCGTTGGGCCGGTATGCCTTTATCCAGGCATCAAAGCTCGATTCTGCCAGGGGCTGTATTTTAGCGCCGGGCGTATTCTCTATGGTGTTAATTTCGCCCGCAGCCGCCTCCAGGTAGATTTCGGGGCTTGTAATATTGGCATGCCGCAAAATAATATTCTGGTAATAAGCAGTAAAGCCTTCGGCAATCCACAAGTTTGCAGTATAGTTTTCCTTATCGTAATCAAACGGGCCTAACACAACCGGACGCAGGCGCTTTACGTTCCACAGGTGGAAATGTTCGTGGGCCACCAGGCCTAAAAAGTTGCGGTAACCGTTTTCAGTGGCATAATTATCGCGTGAAGCGCCCAGGGTGGTGGAGCTTAAATGTTCCAAGCCTCCTCCGCCCCTTAAATAATTGTGTACTATAAAAACATAATATTTATTTGGGTTTTCGCCATAAACGGCTGTTTCCTGTTCCACAATTTTTGCCATATCGGTTTTCAGGCGTTCCTTATCATAATTACCGCCGCCAACCATGCACACCTCATATTTTACTCCGGCAGCATCAAAGCCAAAAATATCCTGGTTGCCGACCTCAATTGGCGAATCAAATAAGATATCATAATTGGGCGCGTAACGGGTGAAAGGGTCGCCGTTTACCGCTTCCAGACTGGTTGAAACTTTTGTCCATCCCTTGTAAGGTTCTATATGAATTGTTGATGGGTGGTGCAGCATTTTATCGGGGTACATAAAAATACCCGTGGTTGAAAGGAAGCCATGCGAAGCATCAACAAAACTGGTGCGAACGGAGATCTCGAAACAATACACCCTGTATTTAACTGTAACGGCGGACAGCCCGGTTGTATTAATCCGCCAGGTGTTTTTGTTGATTTTTGGCGATGCGACCCATTTGCCATTTGCGCCGGCTCCGAATGATTCCACGTTTTTCGAAAATTCCCTGACGAGGTACGAGCCCGGGGTCCAAACCGGCATTTTAAGATCTAATGTTTTTTGTTTTAAGCCCGAAATATTCATTTCAATATCAGCGTAATGCGCCTGCGCTTCGGGGAAGGTTACCTTATACGAGATTTGAACAGTGCCGGCGGCATGGCTTAATGTAGTATCCATAAAAATTATTAGTATAGAAAAAAAGGTGGCTAACTTGATGGCTTTCATCCAGGGAACTTTTTTTAAATTAATGATTTATATTATATCTATTTTTCAAAAAGTAAACGTTGTAACAGGCTGGCAATTTATAAAATTTAAAATGGATGTGTCGGTATTGCCGGTGTAAAATGCCTGATATATTGGCATTAAAACCACCAAAAAAAATAAAGCAATAATTTTGATTAACTATATTTTTTAAATTGGTTTAAAAAGCTACTTTTGAACTCAATGGCTGTTTGTTTCAAAACCTGTTTGCTGATTGATGACAATTACATAGATAATTTCGTCACGCGTAAAATTTTGGAAGGAAGTAACTTTGTCGAGACAATTATTGTTGTCCGCTCGGCTACAGAAGCCATCAATTCGTTACGGGATGGCATTGTTAAACCTGATGTGATTTTTTTGGATGTAAGGATGCCGTTGATGGGCGGTTTTGAGTTTTTGGAAGAATACGATAAGCTCAATATCGACAAATCAAATATAAAAATATACATGTTATCGTCCTCGCTTGATCCTTTGGATATGCGGAAATCTACGGATAACAAATATATTACCCGGTTTATCCACAAACCCCTCACACAAAAAGCACTCGAAGAACTTTGTCCATGATTTTAGTGGCTGACAGCGGGTCATCAAAAACAGACTGGTTGCTTGCGCTTCCGGGTCAGGAAGCAAAGCAATTCAGGACGGCTGGTCTTAATCCCTATTTTTTAACCGAAAAAGAAATTCTGAAAATATTGCAGGAACAGGCTGCTGATATAATAGCTTATGCCGCTGATATTAAAGAGATCTATTTTTTTGGCGCAGGTTGCTCAAACCCCGACCGGAACGAAATTGTTACCAACGCAATAAGCAGTTTGTTCCCAAAAGCTTATGTTAGTGTTGACAGCGACCTGCTGGGTTGCGCTTATGCCACCTGCGGACACGAAAAGGGTATTTGCTGCGTATTGGGTACCGGGTCAAACCTCTGTTTTTTTGATGGCGAAAAGATCCATGACGGGCAGCACGGCCTGGGCTTTGTTTTAGGTGACGAGGGTTCGGGTTCCTGGTTTGGAAAGGCATTGGTCACCGATTTTTTATACGGCAAAATGCCTGATGAGATAAGCGAAAAATTTAAAGAAGCCTATCACCAGGATAAACAGACCGTAATAAAAAATGTTTACCAAATGCCAAACCCTAATGCCTACCTGGCAGCATTCAGTAAATTTTTGACCACCATCAGGACTTCAGCCTACGCACAAAACCTGTTACGCAAAGGGTTTGTTGAATTTGTGGAGACAGATATTAAATCGTTTCCGCAGTACCAATTTTACAAATGCCACTTTGTCGGTTCAATCGCTTTTGTTTTCGCGGATGAGTTAAAGGTGATTTGCAAAGAATACGGCATCCACACCGGTAAAATCATCCGTCAGCCCATACACGACCTGCTAACGTTTATATTAAGCAGGGAAGGGAGAATTGGGTTTCGCTAAAGCTTTTCTATTTCTTTAATGGAAAGTCCGGTAGTTTTAGCAATAAATTCAATTGTCAGGCCTTCTTTTTTGAGTTCGCTGGCAATATCTAAAGCTTTTAAATATTCTCATTTTTCATTGCCTTTGACCTGATTTTGGGGGGGTATTATAGTTGTTACGCCGTATGCAATGGCTTATCATATTACAGGCAGCGAATTTTTAAAACCAACCATTTTTAATACGGGACTTCAGAAAATCAAATCATAGCCTGAAATTCATAAAATTCTTTCGGTGAACGGTTTACCGGTACTATTAAATCATCAAATATCTTCCTCGAATATCCGGCTTGGCCAATTAAAGAGGATACCAAAACGTTCGTATCAATTACCGCCAGATCGTTTTTCAAGCCTGTATTCTTTTATTTCTTTATTAATATCATCCATGGTCAGATCCTTAAGATCTGTGGACGATGCGATTTTATTAACCTTATTAAATGCCTCTTTAAATGATTTTAAATCATCCATATAATCAACAGATTCAATAAAATCCATTGATTTAAGTAATTCAACAAGCATATTAGCCTTTTGCCGTTCACTTACTTTAATTAATAAAGTTTCCATATCACTTAATTTATTTAAAGTTACAAAATTTTATGCAATCTAATACCTGTTTACAACAAAGTTTCTTCTAATAAACTTGCATTTATATAAGCACTTATATAAATTGCAGCATGAATTTATACCAAAGCCTCGGTTACCTTGTTTTGGGCAGTCGCCTGAGACGGCTGAGCGAGAACTTTTTGGCCGAAATTAACCGGGCATACCAAAACGAAGGCATTGATTTTGACGCCAGCTGGTTCCCGGTTTTTTATTTGTTATCAAAAAATGGTTCCCTGTCCATCAAGGAATTGAGCGAACAAATGGAGGTTTCGCATCCCGCTGCCAGTCAACTGATCACCAATTTAAAAAATAAGAAACTGGTTACCAGCGCTACCTGCACCGACGACGGGCGCAGGCAACTGGTGCAACTAACCGATAGCGGCAGGGTGCTGCTGGCACAAATATTACCCGTTTGGAATGCCATTTTATCGGCTATGGACGAGGTGCATGCCAATGAACCAGCCTGCCTTGAACTTTTACCATCCATCAGCGCCCTTGAAAACGCTTTCAGATCTGTTAACTTGTCGGATAGGATTAACAACAAAATGACCCTCGAATTAAAACCCGCAGCAAATGAGTAGCGAATTTAACTATGGCGGCAGCCATTTAAGCATAGGCACCTGCCTTGATATTGCGGCCGGCAAAATCAGGGGCATTATTGATATCAAGACGGCTGGTCGGGTGCTTGCCTCATGGCGCGAGGTAGAAAAAATTGTACATAAACAAAACCCGGTTTACGGCATCAATACCGGCTTCGGGCCGCTGTGTGATACCCGCATTTCGGAAGAAGATACTTCCCTGCTGCAAAGCAACCTGCTGAAAAGCCATAGCGTGGGTGTAGGCAAACCCATCCCGCAGGAAATGGCCAAACTGATGCTCATTACCAAGGTGCATGCGCTGGCACAGGGGTATTCGGGCATAGCATTGCAAACTCTGGAGCGCATTGTATGGCATATTGATAATGATATCATCCCCGTAGTGCCCGAAAAAGGCTCTGTAGGCGCATCCGGAGATCTGGCCCCGTTAGCGCACCTGTTTTTACCATTGATAGGATTTGGCGAAGTTCATGCCAACGGCGACCGTTTTCCTGCGGCCAGGGTTTTGCAGGCCCATGGTTTACAGCCATTGGTTTTAGGGCCCAAAGAAGGCCTTGCGCTCATCAACGGCACCCAATTTATTTTGGCCTTCGCCGTAAAAGCGGTGCAGCGGTTGGATGATGCTTTGAACGTTGCCGACCTGATCGGCGCTATGTCAATAGAAGGACTGATGGGTTCGGCAAGGCCCTTTGATGAGCGCTTGCACCGCTTGCGCCCCTATAAAGGCAATAAACATGTGGCAAACTGCCTGCATACTTTGCTGGAAGGCTCGGAGATCTGCCACTCCCACGTCAATTGCGACAGGGTGCAGGACCCTTATTCCCTGCGTTGTATGCCGCAGGTGCATGGCGCATCGCGCAATGCCTGGCTGCACCTGAAAGAACTTACCGAAATTGAGCTGAATTCTGTTACCGACAACCCGATAATTTTCAATGCTGAAGATACCATCAGCGGGGGTAATTTCCACGGACAGCCATTGGCCATCCCCCTGGATTATGCCACAATCGCCGCAGCAGAACTTGGCAATATTGCCGACCGCCGCTGTTACCTGATGAGCGAGGGCCGTTACGGTTTGCCAAAACTACTGACAAACAATGCGGGCTTAAACTCCGGGCTGATGATACCGCAATATACTACGGCAGCATTGGTCACCGAAAATAAAACCCTTTGTTTTCCGGCCAGCGCCGATAGCGTGCCCACTTCAATGGGGCAGGAGGACCATGTTTCCATGGGTTCGATAAGCGGGCGCAAACTGCATCAGGTGATTGATAACCTGGAATATATACAGGCCATTGAATTACTATATGCCGCGCAGGCAATGGATTTCAGGCGGCCGCTAAAATCGACCCCGGTAATAGAAGCCTGCCATGCGCTGGTACGTGAGCATGTACCTTTTATAGACCATGACCGTATTTTTGCAGACGATATTAACCAATTACACCAACTGATTACTAAAGGCACATTTTTGGCCGCTGCCGATAATGCAGCCATCAAACATCATATAAACCTGAAAGATGACGAATTCGGAATTTATTAAAACCTACGCCCGCCACCCGGTGTACAAAGCGCCGCGCGGCATGCAATTACATGCCAAAAGCTGGCAAACAGAAGCACCTTTAAGGATGCTGCTGAACAACCTTGATGACGAGGTAGCCGAAAACCCCGGCGAACTGGTGGTTTACGGCGGCATTGGCCAGGCGGCCCGTAACCCGGAGTCATTACGCAAAATTATTGAGCTGCTGCTCGAACTGGACGAACATCATTCGCTGCTGGTACAATCGGGTAAACCGGTTGGTATTATCCGCAGTCACCCCGAAGCGCCGCGTGTGCTGATCGCCAACAGTAACCTGGTGCCTGCATGGGCAACCTGGGATCATTTTAACGAGTTGCGCGCCAAAGGCCTGATGATGTACGGGCAAATGACGGCCGGCAGCTGGATATATATCGGCTCGCAGGGTATTTTGCAGGGCACCTACGAAACCTTTGTAGAATGCGGCGTACAGCGCTTTAACAGCGATCTTACTGGTAAACTAATCGTATCCGCCGGTTTAGGCGGGATGGGCGGCGCTCAGCCGTTGGCTGCTACCATGGCGGGCGGTGTTTTTTTAGGTGCCGATGTGGATGCAACACGCATCCAAAAACGTGTGGACACAAAGTATATCGACAGGATGACTTACTCCTACGAGGAAGCCATCGGCTGGGTAAAGCATGCTATTAAAAAGGGCGAAACACTGTCGGTTGGCCTGGTAAGCGATGCCGGCGACCTGCTCGAAAAACTTTTGGAGGATAATATTATCCCCGATATACTTACCGATCAAACCTCAGCGCACGACCCGCTGAATGGTTACATCCCCAATGGTTTAACCTTAACTTTAGCCGCGTTGCTGCGTAAAAGTGACCCGGAAGAATACAAAAAACTTTCCCTGCAAAGTATGGCCCGCCATGTAGGCTTTATGCTGGCTCTGCAAAAAAAGGGCGCTGTTACCTTTGATTACGGCAATAACCTGCGCGAATTTGCCCGGCAGGGCGGCGAAACTGACGCCTTTAACTTCCCCGGCTTTACCCCTGCTTATATCAGGCCACTGTTTTGCGAAGGCAAAGGGCCATTCAGGTGGGTAGCCCTGTCGGGCGATCCCGAAGACATTTTTACAACTGACCGCGCGCTGATGGAAGCATTTCCGGAAAACAAACCATTGATCAACTGGTTGAAAAAGGCGCAGGAAAAAATAGCCTTCCAGGGCTTGCCGGCAAGGATCTGCTGGCTCGGTATGGGCGAACGCGAAAAGGCGGGATTGTTGTTTAACGACCTGGTAAAAACCGGCAAGGTAAAAGGCCCGATAGTGATTGGCCGCGACCATCTGGATTGTGGTTCGGTAGCCTCGCCAAATAGGGAAACAGAATCAATGAAAGATGGCTCGGATGCGGTTTCCGACTGGCCGTTGTTAAATTTAATGTCGAACACCGCGGGCGGTGCAACCTGGGTATCATTTCATCATGGCGGCGGCGTAGGCATGGGTTATTCACAGCATGCAGGGATGGTAGTTTTAGCTGATGGCACCGACCGTGCTGCAACCTGTTTAAAACGTGTTTTGTATAATGACCCGGCAATGGGTATATTTCGCCACGCCGATGCAGGCTATGAAAAAGCCGAAGAATGGGCGGAAAAATTTGGATTGAAAGTATGGTGAGATAGGTGTGAGTCGGAAAGTCGGGAAAGTCCGAAAATAAAAAATAAACTATGTCATTGCGAGGAGGAACGACGAAGCAACCGCGAACTATGCAAACCGGTTATGCAAAGTCCGCGGTTGCTTCGTGCCTCGCAATGACAAATCTGATAGATTAACTAAATATGAAAAAACTAACAGGTCCATTCACCCAGATTCTGCCCTTAACGGGACTGTCTTTAAAAGGCCCATTAAGGGATGATCAGCTGCAGGTCATCACTAACGGATGGGTGTTGACCAATAATGGCCGTATTATAACTATTGGCCCCTTTGAGCGGCTGCGCAGGGACCATCCTTCGGCGCAGGTTGAGGAAATTGCAGGCAGGCATGTATTGCTGCCCGGTTTTATTGATTGCCATACGCATATCTGTTATGCGGGCAGCCGGGCAAAAGATTATGCCATGCGGATACAAGGCAAATCGTACCTTGATATTTCCAAAGCCGGAGGCGGCATCTGGGACTCGGTTTTACAAACCCGCGCTGCTGATGAAGAAATGCTTACTGAATTACTGCTGTTAAGGGTGGAGCGCCATTTGGCCGAAGGGGTGACTACCATCGAAGTAAAAAGTGGCTATGGGCTATCAGTTAAAGAGGAGTTGAAGCAGTTAAGGGCCATAAAAGCAGCATCGCAGCGGACACAAGCTACTTTGGTTGCTACCTGCCTTGCCGCGCACCTGAAACCAAAAGATTTTGACGGTACGCAAAATGAATACCTGGTGCATATTTTAAGCGACCTGCTCCCTATCGTAAAAAAAGAGAACCTGACTAACCGGGTGGACATATTTATTGAAGACGGCGCTTTTAAAGCCGATAATGCTTTGAATTATCTTAACCGGGCCAAACAAATGGGTTTTGATATAACCGTACATGCCGACCAGTTTTCAACCGGCGGCACCGCCGTTGCTGTAGAAGTTGGTGCTGTTTCGGCCGATCACCTGGAGGCAAGTAAGGGAAAAGAAATAAAACTGTTAGCAAACTCCAACACGGTAGCGGTTGCCTTACCCGGCGCATCACTTGGTTTGGGTATGCAATACGCACCTGCACGGAAACTGCTGGATGCCGGGGCCTGCCTCGCCATCGCCAGCGACTGGAACCCAGGTTCAGCGCCTATGGGTGATTTATTGATGCAAGCCGCCGTATTGAGCGCAGCAGAAAAACTAAGCAATGCCGAAGTGTTTGCCGGCTTAACTTTCCGGGCGGCACAGGCGTTGAGGCTAAGCAACCGGGGCACACTGGCAACAGGAACACCCGCTGAATTGCAGGCCTTTCCATGTGATGATTACAGGGAGATCTTATATCAGCAGGGGAAACTTAGATCACAGATTTTATACTGATTTTTGTGATTACGCTGATTGAAAAATCAGATTTGACAACTTTTCAAAAGTTGTCAAATCTTTAAAGATAAAATGACCTAATGACTAATGATTCAATGACTAATGACCAATGACTAAATTAATAGAATGCGTCCCCAATTTCAGCGAAGGTGTAAACCTCGAAACCATCCGGCAGATCACTGATGTGGTTGGATCGGTTGAGGGTGTGAGGCTGCTGAATGTTGATCCCGGCAAGGCGACCAACCGCACCGTTGTTACTTTTGTAGGCGAGCCTGAACGGGTGATTGAAGCTGCTTTTTTAGCCATAAAAAGGGCCGGCGAACTGATTGATATGAGCAAACACAAAGGCGAGCATCCGCGCATGGGGGCCACTGATGTTTGTCCGCTGATACCGATTGCCAATATCAGCATGGCGGAGACGGCGGAGTATGCCAAAAAACTGGCGAAAAGGGTTGGGGAAGAGTTGTTCATCCCGGTTTATTTGTATGAACATGCCCAGGAAGATAAAAGCCGCCACAACCTTTCGGTGATTAGGGCGGGTGAATACGAAGGCTTTTTTGAGAAGATAAAACTACCTAAATGGAATCCAGATTTCGGACCGCTTGAGTATGATGCCAAACGCGGGGCTACCGTTATTGGTGCGCGTGATTTTTTGATTGCCTATAATGTGAACCTGAATACCACCTCAACCCGCAGGGCTAATTCCATCGCTTTTGACGTACGCGAGGCGGGGCGCGTGCTGCGTGAAGGCGACCCGACAAACGGAAAGATCATTACTGATGAGCATGGTAAACCAAAATCTGTCCCCGGTTCCTTAAAATCGGTGAAAGCCATTGGCTGGTTTATTGAGGAGTATGGCATAGCGCAGATCTCCATGAACCTCACCAATATTGAAATAACCCCATTGCACATTGCCTTTGACGAGGTATGTGCCAAAGCCGCCGAACGCGGGATGCGGGTAACCGGCAGCGAACTGGTTGGGCTTGTTCCTTTAAAGTCGATGCTGGATGCGGGTAAATATTTCCTGCTAAAACAACAGCGCTCCGTTGGTGTGAGCGAAAAAGAACTGATCAGGATCGCCATCCTCTCGATGGGGCTATCAGAACTGGCGCCGTTTAAGCCGGAAGAAAGGATCATAGAATATTTATTGAAGGATAAAGCATCCTCCAAACTGGTGAGCATGAGCCTGGCTGATTTTGCAGATGAAACTGCCAGCGAAAGCCCTGCACCGGGCGGCGGCTCTATCTCCGCGTACATCGGTTCATTGGGTGCGGCCCTGGCAACTATGGTTGCTAACCTTTCCTCGCACAAAAAAGGCTGGGACGACCGCTGGGAAGAATTCAGCAACCGGGCCGAAAAAGGCCAGCAATACAAAGATGAACTCCTTAAACTGGTTGATCTGGACACGGCAGCGTTCAACAAAATAATGGAATCCTTCAACCTGCCAAAAGGCACCGATGAAGAAAAAACCGCAAGGACCGAAGCCATACAGGCTGCTACAAAATATGCCATTGAAATTCCGTTTAAAGTGATGCAGGCGGCTTATAACAGTCTGTCAGTCATTAAAGCGATGACCGAAACCGGCAACCCTAATTCCATCAGCGATGTCGGCGTAGCGGCCCTTTGCGCCCGCAGCGCGGTAATCGGTGCATTTATGAATGTGAAGATCAATGCTTCGGGGTTTAAGGACAAAACGTTTACAGATGCAATTATTGCGGAAGGGAATGAGTTGGAAGCCAAAGCTATTGCGTTGGAAAAGGAGATTATTGGGTTGGTGAATGGGAAAATTGTCTGAACCATGATTTTTAGGATTTTAGGATGACCATGATAAAAAAACCGCCCCTTCAAGTGTCCACACTTGAATGACTTTTGTTGGGATCGTCCACGCTCCCGATTACGGGATACACACTTATTTGTAGGTGGGAATACTTGATCAATAACGAGTTAATTTAAAATTAAATGCTCATATTTACTGCACGTCAACCAATACCTTAACCGACGAACTTTATTTTATTACCGGCGGACAACTACACCATGAAAATAAAAATGTTTCCAAATAAAAAAATTAGCAACCGAGAATGGCGAGTAGCAATCTTCGGCGCGGTAATTTTATCTCTTATTTCAATTCTAATTGAAGTTTGTTATCCCTCTTTTACCGAAAGGCATGCGTTTACCCTCTCAGTACCGACAGGACTGCTGACTGGAATAATAAGTGCAATTGCGCTCTTACATTTCCAAGAAAAACATTATGAAAACGAAATAAATCTTTACTATTCGGACATTGAAGGACATTATAAAAGAATCGACATTGGACAAGATAACAAGAGTGACGAAGAACTTGACTATATGAAAGAAGACAACAACTCCTTAGACATTCATTTGACACACGATAAAGGGACGCATAGCTTAAAATTCACTGCGGACTATTGGAAAAGCATAAATGCAAAAGTTGTGGGGACAATTGAGTTCAATGAAAAAAATGGAACTACTGCATCTGGACGTTATAGATATACAACAGGTTTCGTTGGTCACTGGGGAATCTGCAAAATATACAGATTGGAAGAAGACAAAACCAAGCTGTTCGTTCAATACCATCATGTATTTCCAAGAAAACTCGAAAACAATCCTGACGAAAATAAAGGTTGGGAAATTTGGCAAAAACAATGACACCCGCCGCTGATCTTAGAACATGTCGGAACAGGTACAACAGTTGGTTAAAATTTTGGTAACAGCGTACCCCACTTTCCTCAATAATCGATAAATTAGCACGATGAATAAGCTGATCTGCTTTTTAATTTGTTTAATACTCATTCAGCTTACCTCCTGCACCACAGATCCATCCTCCTCCAAAAAAACCGTCTTCAACATTAACCTTAACGAGGGACTGAGTTCGCTGGACCCTGCTTTTGCGCGTAACCAAAATACCCTTTGGATGGTTAACCAGGTTTATAATGGCCTGGTGCAAATTGACGACAGCCTTAAAACGCAGCCGTGTGTTGCCAAAAGCTGGGAACTATCGCCGGATGGCAAACAATATACTTTCCATTTACGCAACGATGTGTATTTCCACGATGACCCGCTGTTTAAAAACGGCAAAGGGCGCAAAGCTGTGGCTGCCGACTTTGTCTATAGCTTCGGCAGGCTTATCGACCCGAAAGTAGCCTCCTCAGGGTCATGGATCTTTAGTGATAAGGTGGACAGGAAAAAAGCATTTACAGCTATAAATGATACTACATTACAGATAAATTTAAAACAACCTTTCCCGCCTTTATTGAGCATGCTGACCGCGCAATACTGTTCGGTTGTGCCGCACGAGGTGGTTGACTATTATGGCAGGGATTTCCGCGAACACCCCATCGGAACCGGTCCGTTCAAATTCAAATACTGGAAAGAAGGCGAAGTAATGGTTTTGCTGAAGAACGAAAAGTATTGGGAAAAAGACAAAGACGGCAGTCCGCTTCCCCATCTTGATGCTATCCGCGCTACTTTTATCGGCGATAAGCAAACCGAATTCATGGAATTTATCAGCAAAAAACTTGATTTTTTAAATGATATCGACGGCAGCTACCGCGATGATATCCTCACCAAATCGGGGAAGGTAACGCAAAAATATAAAGGTAAGTTCATTTTAAACACCGGGCCCTACCTCAACACCATTTACCTCGGCATGCTGGTCGACAGCAGTTTGGCCATAGTAAAAAGCTGTCCTTTAAGACATTTGAAGATAAGGCAGGCTATTAATTATGCCATCGACAAGCAAAAGATGATCAAATACCTGCGCAACAGCATGGGCACACAGGGTTCGGCGGGTTTTATACCAATGGGGATGCCCGGTTTCGACGCTAAGGATGTGCATGGCTATACCTATAACCCCGAGAAAGCCCGGCAACTGCTAAAAGAAGCAGGTTACCCGGATGGCAAAAACCTGCCCGAGATTGTTTTGCATACTACCGTAAGCTACCGCAGCCTGATTGAATATGTGCAGGGCCAGCTTGATAGGGTGGGTATTAAAACCAGCGTAGAGATTACACAGGGCGCCAGCCTGCGCGAACTGGTATCAAAAAACGGGGTCAACTTTTTTTATGGCACCTGGATAGCAGATTACCCCGATGCCGAAAATTACCTTTCGGTGTTCTACTCCAAAAACAAGATTCCCTGGGGGCCAAATTATACGGGCTTTAACAATAAACATTTCGACGCCCTTTTTGAGCAGGCCTACAACGAAGCCAACGATGAAAAGCGCTATGCTCTGTACCGCCAAATGGATAACCTGGTAATGCAGCAATCGCCGGTGGTGGTTTTATATTATGATAAAAGGGTGAACCTTTACCAGAATAATATATCGGGATATAGTATTAATGCGCAAAATTTACTGGTGCTGAAGAAAGTTAAAAAGAGGTTAGAGGCTGGAGATTAGTCAAAATAAAGCCGTGATGTTTCGGTCAAAATAAGGCTCTATAACGATTTGTGTGGGTGTGGATTTAATAAACATTAAAAAATGTGGTTATTAGGATGGAAAAATGTGGTTTTTAAGGCTCCGAAGAGGCGTGGCCTCGATAAATATAATAGCAACGGATTTTAATCCGTTGAAAAGGCAAAGAGGAAAATATTAAGAACCGTAGGTTCGACCCATATAAATGCGGTAATTGCTAATCAATAAAAATGGGCCGTGCCGATGGCACTCATATTATTTGACTGCATGTTCAATGGGTTAAAACCCATTGCTACAAAATATTTCAAGCCGAAGGCTCTTTAAAAGGCTTACCCACACAAACCGTCATCGAACCAAAAATAATCTATTCAAAAGAAACCATCGTGGATTTTTTTTAACACCGAGGGCACTAAGAAGCCACTGAGAACACAAAGAAATATGATAAAATTCTGGCGGATGCGGATGAAAAAGACTATTTCCGTGACCTCTGTGACTTCTCTGTATCTTTGTGTTAAATTTTAATAAATGGTGAGTTATATAGAAGAGGTCAGCTTACCTGTGCTAACAATAGCGTCTACGCCAATTTTTTTTTCATAAATCGGTTAATTTGTCCGTTACCCCTTCAAATTCATCATGGAAATCTTCAAATCCAACAAATCATGGTTCAGACGATAATCCCGGTTCATCAAACCAACTGCCGTAAATACATTTGTATCGTATTCTCCAGGCCATAATACAAAGCATCGCAAATGAGGGCATGGCCAATACTTACTTCTGCTAAGCCGGGGATATTTTCGGCAAAATATTTCAGGTTGTGCAGGTCAAGGTCGTGCCCGGCATTGATGCCTAAGCCTGTTTTTTGGGCAACTTCTGCTGCTTGTATATAAGGCGCTATGGCAATTTCCCTTCCCTGGTGATAATGCTGCGCATAAGCTTCTGTATATAGTTCAATTCGGTCCGTACCGGTTGTAGCGGCGGCTTCCACCATTTTAGGGATAGGGTCAACAAATATCGACACGCGGATGCCGGCCTGTTTAAACACCGCTATCATATCCTTTAAATAACGCTGGTTGGTGATGGTATCCCAGCCATGGTTCGAGGTGATCTGTCCCAAAGCGTCCGGCACTAATGTTACCTGTTCGGGTTTGTTGGCTAAAACCAGGTCGATAAATTTTTGCTCCTGGCAGTTGCCTTCGATATTAAATTCGGTGGTAACTATTTTTTTAAGTTCAAAAACATCATTGTAGCGGATATGTCTTTCATCGGGACGCGGATGCACGGTTATACCCTGTGCGCCAAAGCGTTCGCAGTCTTTGGCTACCTGTATCAGGTCGGGGTTGTTGCCGCCGCGCGAGTTACGCAGGGTGGCTATTTTATTTATGTTGACGGATAAACGGGTCATTTTTATTTTGGGTTTACGATTTCGGAATTAGTATTTATATGTTTGCACCAGGGATATTCCATTTACAAATTTCAAAATAAATCCGAAATGGAACATCCAAATTCTGAAATAAAGATGAAACAAAATTTAAAATACCTGTTGTTGCTTTTTTTACTTTGTAGTTCTGCAATTATAGCCAATGCCCAGGCCAATTACCTTAAAATAACTAAATATAAAGTCTATTACGGATGGGCTACGCATTATCCGCAGGATTGGATGATCATCAGGCAGTTTGTAAATGATGGCAAAAGCTATTACCTGCTGGTAAACCCGCAAACACTGGAAACAAAAATTGACGAACCCGGCTTTTATAAAGTCAAACCGATGAGCCTTGGCGAAGCCAGGGACTTCTTCAAAAACACGCCTTATATAAGGGCTATAAACAGGGCAGAGAAACAATCGGCAAAAATACAGGATGCCGGTATTGAGGATGGTATGCCAAAGGAAACCGGGATAAGCCTCACCGCCGACTTATGTCCATCGCACAAGCGCCTTGACAGGATAATATTTACCGATATTTTTAAGGAATTTCAAAAAGTTGAACGCCCGGCGCCAGTTGCATTATCCATTACCGGCGTATGGATGCACCAACACCCGGATGATTTGGAATGGCTGAAAAAAATGCAGGCAGAACATGAAATTTATATCACCTGGATCAATCATTCATACAACCACCGTGTGAGTGCAAAACTGCCTCTCAAAGAAAATTTTCTGCTTGAACCGGGAACCGATATTAATTACGAGGTGCTGGAAACTGAAAAAGCTATGCTTAAAAATGGCTTGCTGCCTTCGATATTTTTTCGTTTCCCGGGCCTGGTATCCGACCGGCAACTGGTATTTAAGATCACTGATTTTGGGTTGATCCCTATAGGGTCCGATGCATGGCTGGCTAAGGGGCAGGCGGCGCAGCCGGGTAGCATTGTATTAATACACGCAAACGGCAATGAGCCTGTCGGGGTAGCTGATTTTATCAAGCTGCTCAAATCAAAAACAGCAGCTATTGCTAAAAAACAATGGCTGCTGTATGATCTGCGGGAAAGTATTGATGAAGAATTTGAGAAAAGCAATCCTTAGGAGGAACCATCTTAATTTATTAAAGTATTGTTTCTTTAGCGATGTATGATATTTCCAATACATTGATAAGGTCCTGTATGCTTATCGGCTTTGATATAAAATAATTCATTCCGGCTTCAAGGCATTCTGTTTTGTCTTCGGCCATAGCGCCGGCAGTCATTGCGATTATAAAAGGCTGCCTGATATCACGCCTGCGAATAATGCGGGTGGTTTCCAGTCCATCAAGCTCAGGCATCTGCACATCCATTAAAATGATATCAAAAAATGCAGCGTCAAGCACTTCCAGTACCTGGTTGCCATTGTTAACCACCTGGGGCTGATAACCCAGTTTGCCTATTACCTTGGTAATGAGTTTTTGATTGATCGGGTTATCCTCAGCGATCAGGATCTTCATCGGGAATTTTTCTGCAAATTGTTCCGAAAGTAAGTTGACCGGTGTTTTTTCCTGTAAAACGGGTTGGCGGTGCATCAGTTCAGTTTGTATCACATTACATAATTGCTGGTATTTTACCGGTTTTAATAATACACGGGCAATCGTATCCTGTTTTTTATTTCTCGCTGTAACCGGACTTAAAAGAATGATCGGTATGTTTTTGTCGATTTTTTTAATGGCCGGGCTCAGTTCCAGCGTATCGGTGCCGGGAATATCGGTGCCGCTTATCACCATATCGAATTTAAGCCCCATAGTTAAATGTTTTAATGCCTCATCAGCCGACGAAGCACAAACAGGGATGATGTTCCATTGTTTAAGCTGATCTTCTAAAATTTCAAGGGCGGTTACATTTCGTTCAATTATCAATACCCGTTTACCTTTGGCATCTGTTGCTCCACAGGTTAAATTTTCACCTATTTCCTTATTACCAGCGACGCTTTTTATATTAAAACTAACGGTTGTTCCGTTGCCGGGCTCACTTTCTATCGCGATATTTCCCCCCATAAGATTTACCAGGCGTTCGCATATAACCAATCCTAAACCGGTGCCTCCATGTTTCCTGGTGGTAGATGTATCAACCTGAGAAAACGCTTTGAACAATCGCGGCAATTTGTCTTTTGGTACACCTATGCCTGTATCTGTAACTTTAAAGTCGAGGTTCAAATTATCACCATCCCGCCCACGCAGGTTAATATCTATTAATATTTCTCCTTCACTTGTAAATTTAATGGCATTGTTTATTAAATTCAGTAAAACCTGGCGGAGACGCAGCTGGTCACCAATTAACTGAACCGGTATGCGATGATCAATCCGATATAAAAGTTCAAGTTGTTTTTTTGCAGCAGTCTCCGAAAAAAGATCAAAGGCGTCTTCCACACAGTGGCGCAAGTCAAAATCATGATGATCAAGCTCCATCTGACCCGATTCGATCTTTGAAAAGTCGAGGATGTCATTAATAACATTCAACAGGTTCCCGCCGCTAACCCGGATGGTCTCCGCATATTCACGCTGTTCCGGGGTCAGTGATGTTTCACAAAGCAGGGAGGTCATGCCCAATACGCCATTCATAGGCGTGCGTATCTCATGGCTCATGATTGCAAGGAAAACACTTTTTGCCTTATTTGCCTTTTCAGCCTCATTTCGCGCCAGCAATTCCTGCTCTTTTTGTTCCTGAAGCTCGTCATTCAATTCCATGAGGTAATTAGACTGGGATTGCAATTCTTCCGACTGTGCCTGCAACTCTTCATTCATGGATTGCAGCTCTTCTGATTGGGTTTGAAGCTCCTCCGATTGTTTAACAACTTCTGCTGTTCGTTCAATAACCAGTTTTTGCAACACTTTTTTCTGGGCCTTTATTGCATAAACCCGGTAACGGTAACCACTATAAATAACGGCACAAATAATTACAAACATCAATATCCTGAACCACCATGTCATCCAGAAAGGTGGAACAATGATTATTTTTATCGTCGCGGGCCTGTTGTTCCAAAAACCATCAGTATTTGCAGCCTTTACTTTAAAAGTATATTCACCAGGGTTAAGGTTGGTATAGGTAGCCTTTCTTTGTGCGCCAACATAATTCCAGTCCTTTTCAAAGCCTTCCAGTTTATAAGCATATGAGTTCATCCCGGGCAGGGTGAAATTAAGCCCGCTGTACTCAATCGTGAAAACGGATTGGTTATAATTTAATTCAATGACCTTTGTTTGTGTAATGGATTTTTTTAGAACGGAGTTTTCCCCAATGGCGACCTTTTTATTAAATAACTGAAAATCTGTAAAAACGACTTCGGGATAATGTTTATTGAGCGCCAGGTTACCGGGATCAATGATGTTAAATCCATTATGACCGCCAAAAAACAACTGGCCATTGCGGGCAGTTAAAACGGCGCCCATAAAAAATTCATACCCCTGGATATTATTGGCGAGGGTGTATTTTCTAAACTCGCGGGTATCCGGCTTAAAACTGATCAGCCCATTGTTGGTGCCTACCCAAATAAAACCATTATTATCCTGTGTAATGCTGTTAATGATAGCATAACTTAAACCATCAGGGAAATTATAGGCCGAAAAAGTCTTCTTTTTCCGGTCATACAGGTTAAGTCCGCCGCCTAATGTACCAACCCAAAGGTTCTTTTCTTTGTCCTCAAATATTGAAATTACCACATCGCTTGTCAGGCTTTTGTTCCAAACTTTATAATGGATGAAGTTATCATTGGCAGGGTCATATAAATTTAATCCTCCAAAAGTGCCTATCCACATATTATTTTCTCTATCCCGGTAAATTGTCCTTACATCATTATTGCTTAAACAGTTCAACGTATCGTTAGGGGTAAACTTATAACGTTTTATAATGGTTGACTGATGGATAATATTCAGGCCTTCACTATCCACGCCAACCCAAATATTATCATTCTTATCTTCTGCCAGGGCGAAAACTATGCTGCCGCTTATCTGGCCGGGCTTATTGCCCATAGCAAAATGCTTAAACTTGTTTGTTTGCGTATTCAGCAAATCAAGGCCGGCCTTATAATAACCTATCCATAAATTCTGGTGACTGTCTTTTAACAGTTTCAGAACATGATTACCGCTTATTGAATTTTTATTGAGGGGCTGCTGGTAATAATGGCTAAACAATTGCGATGACTGATTGAAATAATTCAACCCGCCGCCATCGGTCCCTATCCAAAACCCGTTGTCGTTTTCGGCAAATGAGGTAACTATATCGTTACTCAAGCCCAACCGGTTGCCTGCCTGTTCATAATAATGCGAGAATGAAGATAAATTCCTGTCATAAAACCTTACGCCCGATTCGTATGTACCAAGCCATAAAATTCCCCCGCTGTCTAAAATAGAGCCGATCGAGTTGTTTTTATCGGTATTATTTTTGTCTTCGCTTGTATAGGAGATAAAGGTGGCCTTATCTTCGTCAAAAAGATCCAGGCCGTCTTCGGTACTAATCCAAAGTTTTTTAGCACCGGCAGGTGTTAAAGTAAATACGTTATTATTGACCAAAGAATTTGGATTGTTTGACTGATGCCGGAAATGCCTGAACACTTGCTTTTTTATGTCAAAAAAATCAAGTCCGCCGCCGGCGGTACCGATATATAAATTGCCATTTTCGTCTTTTAACAGCGTATTTATCCGATCCTCAATTAAACTGTTAGCACTGGTATGAGCGTATAATTTTGTATATCCGGTGCTATAATTAAATTCTAAAAGGCCACCATCGGTACCTATCCACAAATTCCCCGCATTATCTTCAACCATTGTATAAATATGATGAGTGAGGATATCGTCCCTGTTTTTTGTATAGAAAAACTGTTTAAACGTTTTTGTTTTTTGATCGAACAGGTTTAACCCGGAGTATGTACCAACCCAGATGTTGTTTTTCCTGTCCTGTAATATGACATTAACATCACCATTTGTTAAAGTATTTTCGCCATTCCTTTTAGAAGAATAGGTTGTAAAGGAATCGGAATCACGGTTATATAAGCTTAATCCGGCGCCGCCCGTACCCACCCATAAATTTCCGGCTTTATCCTCAAAAAGTGCTGTAATATTATTGGTCGGTAATGACCTCTTGTTTTTAGGGTCGTGCCTGTAAATAGTGAAATTGTAGCCATCGTAACGGTTTAAACCATCATCGGTAGAAAACCACATAAAGCCCTGCCTGTCTTTCAATATACTTTTTACATGGCTTTGGGACAGGCCGTCATTAATTGTTAACGATGAGAATTTTACGCTTCTTTCCTGTCCGTACACCGGTGTATGCAATAGCAGAAAGACACACAGGAATGCGTTAAAGCACAAAATACATAACTTTAGCTTTATAAATGTCATTATAAGTTTGCGGCAGTAAGTTTAAAAACAAAAGGATCTAAATTATTAGTTTTAAGATATACGATCTGAATTTAAGGCCACCTGTCGGATGGTTTAGTACATTTTTACGTTAAACGTCGTTGAAATGTTTTAAGACCGGAATTTTGGAATTAATAACAGGCGTTTTTATAAAGCTTAAAAAAATATTCTCCAAATAATTGCATCTTCATTACCAGGCCTTTACAAAAACCCATTCAACTTTCCGGCACAGGTTCAGTTGTCTGGATCTCGTTAAGCGACAACGGGATCAATTTTTTGGTTTTGAAAAAAGTTATAGTTACGATAAGTAAGGTCATACTTCCGCCAAAGATCACGGATGGCACCGTCCCCAATAATTTGGCCACTGTGCCTGATTCAAAGGCCCCGATCTCGTTTGATGAACCTATAAACATTGAGTTTACGGCAGATACCCGGCCGCGCATGTGGTCGGGTGTTAAAAGCTGTATGATGGTTCCGCGTATAATTACGCTTATGCTGTCGAAAGCACCCTCTGTAAAAAGAAAAAATAAGGAGAGGTAAAAAATTCGCGACAGGCCAAAACATATTATTGATAAACCAAACCCGGCAACTGCAATCAGCAAATTACGCCACGGTTTCCCCATAGGCGAAAACCTGGCCATGGCGAGCATGGTTAATACCGCACCCAAAGATGATGTAGCACGCATGATCCCCAACCCTTGTGACCCAACCTTTAAAATATCATTGGCAAACACCGGCAACAATGCTACAGCGCCTCCAAAAAATACCGAGAACAGGTCGAGGCTCATTGCCCATATCATCATTTTGCTTTTAAATACAAAATCAATCCCTTCTGAAAGGCTTTTCCATATTTTTTCTTTCGGAATAAATACAGGCGGGTACGACCTTAAACGGTATATCAAAATGATAGAGAGGGTAAGGAATATAAGTATGACACTAAAAGCCGCTGTTATACCGTAATACCCATATATTAAACCACCGGTAGCAGGACCAAGAATAGAGGCGATTTGCCAGCTTGAACTGCTCCAGGTACTTCCATTGGGGTAAAGTTCTTTGGGGATACTGTGGGCATATATGGTAAATGTAGCAGGGCCATAAAATGCGCGTGCAAGCCCGTTCAGAAAAATCATAAAATAAATGATGGGTACTATCCACCCTTTATGGATATGAACATCCATGCTTTTCATTGTTACTGTAAACATCACAACAGAAGCACAAAAAACAAGCGAGGATATCACCAGCAGCATTTTTCTCTTTTCAGACTTATCTGCCACATAGCCGCCATAAAGGGCAATGCCAATAGCCGGTATGGCCTCGCATAGGCCAACAAGGCCCAGTGCAAATACGCTGTGCGTAACCTTATAAATGTAAAAGCCAATGATAACGGCCTGCATCTGGTAGGCAAAGGTGAAGGAGAAACGCATACCCAGATAGGAGCGAAAGTCTTTGTACCGCAGCGCTGCGAACAAATCTTTTTCGGGTTGACTATCTCTTTCTTCTGACACTAATAATTGTTTTTTATTGAAAACCATGCTGATCAATCAAATAAACAAGGGCTGTTATGGCTGCCGATCCAAGTTCAAGTTCGCGTTTGTTTACATTTTCAAACACATCTTTCGCGCTGTGGTGCAAATCGAAATAACGCTGTGAATCGGGCAGATAGCCAATAATTACAATGGATGGCACTGCGCTTTTAAGCGGTTCAATATCTGTTCCGCCACCACCTGCTATCAGGCGGTCAGCGCCATAAGGTTCCAGCAAAGGCTTCCAGCTAAGTTTTACATTTTGCAAAGATGCTGCCGAAAGGCCTGAAAAACCAAAACCCCTCGGCGTAAATCCGCCTTCATCTGTTTCGATGGCAGCAAGATGTTCTTCTTTGTTTTTTGCAGCAAGTTCTGCATATTTCCGGCCACCTTTATCACCATTTTCTTCGTTCATAAAAAACACCGCCCTTATGGAGTTTTTGGGATGATAATTCATTGCCTTTAAAATGCGTAAAACTTCCAGTGATTGCATCACACCGGTGCCGTCATCATTGGCGCCTTCAGCCAGGTCCCATGAATCGAGGTGCCCGCCAACGGTGATGTATTTGTTGGGGTTCCCGGTTCCCTTTAGTTCGCCTATTACGTTGTATGACAATACATCAGGCAAGGTTTGACAACTTTGCTTAAAGTATATTTTAACAGCCGGTTTACCTTTTTTTAACATCGCACTCAGCTGATCAGCGGCTATGGTTGAAATGGCTGCCGCGGGAATATTTACGCCATCTTTTTTATAAAGCGTTGCGCCTGTATGCGGATAATTATCCAAAATTTCAGTCAATGAACGTACCAGCGCCCCAACAGCGCCATACTTTGCCGCAGCAGCAGGGCCGGCAAAACGCTGATCACCGGCAGTTCCGTAAGCGCGGCCTGTTTCTACAAACCTTGGGTCAAATGGCCGGTTAAAAAAAACAATTTTCCCTTTAATTCCCGCTTCACCTAAGGTATCCAGTTCCTTCAGGCTGTGTACTTCAATTACATCTGCGGTGATCCCTTTAGCGGGGGTAGCAACAGCCATACCGAGTGCTGTAACAGCCAATGGAATACGGTTTTTGCCATTGATTATTATGCATTGTTCCTTTTGGCCGCGTACCCAATGCGGTACCATTACTTCCTGCAAAAACACACGGTCAAACCCATAACTGTCCATTAGTTTTTTACCCCATTCCACGGCTTTTTGGGCATTTGCCGATCCGCTTAACCTTGGGCCGATGTTTTTACAAAGGTCGTGTAGGTTGCTGTAACATTTCCCGTTTACCAATGCTTCATCATAAATTTTCCGGATCATTAATGAATCCTGGGCATTAACACTTCCAATAGCCATGAAAAATGCAACAACTAAAAAAAGGACAAATTTTATTTTCATAGTATAGTTTGTAAAAGCTTATACTGATTTGAGGATTTCTAAATAACGGTCGATACCAATAGCTGAAAGCGAAGGGAATGGGATGGTTTTCAGAATATCAAAATGCCTGTCTTCTGTAATTATATATGATGCTTGTCCAGCAATGGCACAATCACAATACTTATTATCATCAGGGTCTTTTGTTATTAATTGCCATTGATAGTGCGGATGTAAATAGTGTACATTGGGTAATTCATTTAATAAGGTGATGAATGCCTTAGCGGTTGAATCACTATATTTCCGTTGTATTATCTCTTCATATTCCAACAAAATATCAACTGTTACAGCCAACTGGTATTCGCCATTTACCAATGATTGGTAAATAAAATGGTATGGCGAAGCGGATGTAAGGCACATCACAAAAATATTGCAGTCTATTACAACTGTCATTTGCTAAGCTGTTTTGCGGAAATGTTCCTTTTTCCATTTTTCAAAAATGGCGGTCGTATAGCCCTTTTCGTCAAATGCTTTGTCGGCTTCACTCACTACTTTAGCGGCAAGATAAGCAGTAAGTAATGACCTGATTTCCTGAAGCTCGTCTTCAGGCTGGTCATTCCTGAATAGTTTCAGAATTTCTAATTGGGTATTATTGAGTGCAACTGACATATAATCTTTTATCAAATATAAAAAAGATTATTTAAAAGGAGATCAAAATGAAAGTGTATCAAAGATATGTTACGATATTTTATCCCAGCTTAACCCATCGCCCTTTGCTTTTAGTGACTGATGAAGCACCTGGTTTTCGGGTAGCGCTAATTGAGGGTCCTTTTCAAAAATAGCTTCAACGCAGGTACGCGCGGCTAACAGCAGTTCCTGGTCTGTCACAATATTGGCCACTTTTAAATCGAGCACACCGCTTTGTTGTGTGCCGTCGATATTTCCCGGGCCGCGGAGTTGCAGGTCAGTTTCGGCAATTTCAAAACCGTTATTGGTTTTTACCATGGTATTAAGCCTGATCCTTCCTTCATGGCTGAGTTTATGATGGCTCATTAAAATGCAAAATGACTGCTCGGCGCCCCGCCCCACGCGCCCACGTAACTGGTGTAACTGCGAAAGCCCAAAACGCTCCGCATTTTCAATGATCATAACCGAGGCATTAGGGATATTTACCCCAACCTCTATTACCGTGGTTGCCACCATTATTTGCGTTTCGCCTTTTATAAAGCGGTTCATTTCAAATTGCTTGTCGGCCGGTTTCATTTTCCCATGCACAATACTTATCCTGTAATCGGGCAAAGGAAATTCATGCGCCATTACATCAATTCCCTGTTCCAGGTTTTTAAGGTCCAGTTTTTCGCTTTCCTGTATCAGCGGGTAAACCACATATACCTGGCGGCCCTTTGCAATTTCCTGCTTCATAAAACCAAACATCCGCAAACGTTGGTTTTCGTAAAAATGTACCGTTTGTATGGGTTTGCGTCCGGCGGGTAATTCATCAATCACAGAAATATCCAGGTCGCCATACAAAGTCATCGCCAGCGTTCGCGGGATCGGGGTGGCAGTCATCACCAGGATATGCGGCGGGATGCTGTTTTTGTGCCAGAGCTTTGCCCTTTGTTCAACACCAAAACGGTGCTGTTCATCAATCACAACAAAACCCAGATTTTTATATTGCACCTTGTCTTCAATAAGCGCATGTGTGCCTATCAGAATTTTAACGTCGCCGTTTTCAAGTTTCTCATGCAATACTTTCCTGGCTTTGGCTTTTGTTGAACCTGTCAGCAAAGCCACTTCAATAAAATCATCACCTACCAATTCTTTTATGGTTTGGTAATGCTGATTTGCCAGTATCTCCGTAGGCGCCATAATACAGGTTTGAAAGCCATTGTCAATGGCAATCAGCATGCTCATCAGGGCAACTACTGTTTTGCCGCTACCGACATCGCCCTGCAACAGCCGGTTCATCTGAACGCCGCGCTGGGTATCCTGTCTTATCTCTTTTAAAACCTTCTTTTGTGAATTGGTTAAAGCAAAGGGTAGTTTATGCTCATAAAATTCGTTAAAATAGCGCCCAACTGTTCCAAATATATTTCCTTTAAATTTTTGGGTACGCAACAGTTTGTTTTTTAACAGCTTAAGCTGCAAAAAAAACAGTTCTTCAAATTTCAACCGGCGTATAGCCTCATTCAGTATAGCGGTGTCTTGCGGGAAATGGATATTCCGGTAGGCCCCGGCCCGGCCGATCAGCTTAAAGCGGTTTATAATATATAAGGGCAGGTTTTCATGGATTTCTTTTAGCTGTTGTTCCAATAATACAGCAACGAGCTTTTGCAGCCCCTTGCTGTCTAACGAAAACTGTTTTAGTTTTTCGGTAGAGTTATACGCAGGCTGAAGTGTTAAATTGCCTGTGCGTTGAATGGCTACGGCTGAATAGGGTTCCATTTCCGGATGTGCCATCTGGGCCTTCCCGTTGAAAAAACCCGGTTTCCCAAAAAGAATATAGACTTTGGATATGCTGAGTGTTTTTTCAACCCATTTTATCCCCTGGAACCATACCAGTTCTATTACACCAGTATCGTCAATTGCCTGTGCAACCAGGCGCCTCGTATGTTTTTCGCCCAGAATTTCAACATGCGTAATACGTGCAAGTACCTGCACGTAGGGCATATCGGGCTGGATGTCCTTAATTTTATAAAACCGTGTACGGTCTATATACTTATACGGAAAATGACGTAGCAGATCTTCAAACTTGAATATTTGCAGTTCTTTTTTAAGAACTGCAGCACGGCTAAGGCCAACGCCTTTTAAATATTCAATCGGGGTTTGAAATACCTGGCTGTTCAATTTCAAATTTTCAAATTAAAACAATATCAAGGCTTAAAAGCGGTAACAGATATCTCCACATTAACGTTTTTGGGTAAGCCGGCCACCTGTACAGTTTCGCGGGCCGGAAACTGGTCTGTAAAATAGGCGCCGTAAACTTCATTTACCTGTGCAAAGTTCTGCATATCTTTTAAAAAAATGCTGGTTTTAACAATACTGCTAAAATCAACACCGGCTTCAATCAAAACTGCTTTGATATTTTCCATAACCTGTTTGGTTTCAGTTTTAATATCATCCAATACTAATTCGCCGTTAGATGGATTTATCGCAACCTGCCCGGATAGAAATAAGAAGTTTCCGGCCATTACAGCCTGGCTGTACGGGCCAATCGGCGCCGGGGCATCAGGTGTATTAATTATTTTTTTCATTAGGAGTGTTTGTTAACGATATTCATATTTTTTTCAAAAAAAACCATTCGATCAGTTTCCAGATAATAGCCAATAAAAAAATAGTAATAGCAATGGCATTTATGGTATGCATCACCTTAAGGTTAAAACTGGTGGGCCTGTTGGGGTCTTTTTTCCGGAAGAAATACATATACAAATATAAGCAGAAAGGTTAAAGCGCAAAGCAAAAGATTCAGGCTTTGCGTTTTTCATAGAATTAAAAAAGGCTCCCCGGTAACCGGGAAGCCCTTAACAATTTTGTTATTGTTGATTAGTATTTTTTGAATTCAGCACGACGGTTTAATATACGTCCTTGTTCTGTTGAGTTATCAGCAATCGGATGAGTTTCGCCGAAGCCTTTTACTTTTATTTTTTTAGCCGGAACACCAGAGTTAACAAGGTATGTTTTTACCGAGTTAGCGCGGTCTTTCGATAAGCGTAAGTTATGAGCTGCAGTACCTTCAGATGAAGCATACCCGTCAATTTCAACTGAACCACCTGTTGCCCTTAAATCGGCAGAGGTAGCATCTAAAATCGGGTAAGCAGAAGTTTTCAATACTGAACTGTCAAATTCAAACTGGATGTTTGAATAAGCAGTAGGAGCCGCTGTTCCTGTTACTTTAGTAGTATCAGGTTTAGGGAATATGATAGGGCAGCCTGAACCGTCAACTACAGTACCTGCAGGAGTGTTAGGGCATTTGTCGAACTGGTCAGAAACACCGTCACCGTCAGAATCTTTCTTCAGGTCGTTAACTGCAGTTTCAACATTTGCAACACGGCCTTTTAAAGCTTCAACTTCCTGGCGTAATGCTGCATCGTATAATTCATCATACATCATTGCAACAGGGTTTGCCCACTCTAAACTTGGTTTTGATTTTGAACCAAAAGTGTATTCTAAACCAGCATAACCATAAGAGTATTTATTTGAAGCTGGATAATAAGGGGTTACACCTTCTAAGTTATGACCATCAACAAAGTTTTCAGTATAACCTAAATTAAGTGATAATTGCTCACTTAATTTGAATTTGGCGCCTCCTCCAATTGGAATAAACAATTCGTGAACATAATCCTTGGTCCGGTTAGTGCCGTTAGCGCCAATATGACCAGACCAATTAAATGATGTACCATCAGTATACGTAACTGTAGGCGCATATAATACTAAACCAGCGCCGGCGCTTACATAGAAGTTAATAGCATTTTTACGATGTAGCCAGCTGATATTACCAACATTTACAACACCGCTTAAACTACCTGACATAAATTTGGTATTAAAAGATTGTACGGGTTTGCCACCACGCATATCTGTTACCGGAAATTTAACGCCTGCATCGCCTGCTAAATGACCGCCATGCAAATCTAATTGCAAACCAAATGAATGTGCCAATTGATCCCTTACCGAAAGGCCATAACCCAACTTAGTTATGTTGTGATTAAAAGGATTGACCCCACCGGTAAAAACATCAGGTGCGGTAGCACCAACGTTAAGGCCAACGCTCAAGGTGTTGTACTGTGCTGTACCGCCAAATACTTTGGCTGTAGCTGTTCCAGACGCTTTCGATGTATCAGTGGTAGTTGTTTGTGCGCTTGCCATCCCAACTGCCATCAAGGAAACAAATGATAAGACGACTGTTTTCTTTAATGTAGAATAGTTCATAGTTTTAAGATTAAACGATTTTAATTGTGATTTTTTTTCAAAAATAGTAATTATGTTTGAAACAATAACCAAACATTGTTCCAAAAATTCTAATTGTAATACAAATAAATAAAAAAAATTGTAAACAAAAAAATATTTAATATATAAAAATGAAATACGTGCCTATTAGTAACAGATTATTTACTGTGAATAGAAAAAATTTCGTTTCACGACTAAAGCCTTGTTCCTTAGCTATTTTCCATTCAAATGATGAGTTCCCAAGGAACGGGGACCAAAATTTTCTGTTTAAACAAAATCCCGATTTTTTTTATCTCTCGGGTATTGGCCAGGAGCAAAGTATTTTAATATTATTTCCGGACTGTCCTAATCCGTTATACAAAGAAGTACTTTTTTTAAGACAAACCAACGAACATATCGCTATTTGGGAGGGCCATAAATATACAAAAGAAGAAGCGAAAGCAGCGTCCGGGATCGAAAGCGTATTTTGGCTGAGTGAATTTGATGTTATTTTACATACCATAATAAACTATGCGGACCATATTTATATCAACACGAATGAAAATGACCGCTACAGCCATACCGTGCCATATCGTGACATACGGTTATTTGAATCATTGCGTGCAAAATATCCCTTGCACCATTATGAGCGTTCGGCCCTTATTTTACGCGACCTCAGGGTTATAAAATCGGATATCGAGATTGAATTAACGAAAAAGGCCTGCGATATTACGCGGGATGCATTTGTCAGGGTACTTAAATTTGTTAAGCCCGGCGTAGCAGAATATGAGATAGAGGCCGAAGTTACGCATGAGTTTTTAATGCAGCGTGCTACCGGCCATGCCTATAGCCCTATTATTGCATCGGGTAAAAATGCGATTGTGCTGCATTATACCGAGAATAACCAGGTTTGCAAAGACGGTGACGTCATCCTTTTTGACTTTGCAGCCGAATATGCTAACTATAATGCGGACATGAGCAGGTCGATACCTGTGAACGGGCGCTATTCGAAACGGCAGCTTGATGTTTACAATGCTGTTTTACGCGTAATGCGTGCTGCCACCAAACTGATTGTTGCAGGGGCAGCATGGAACGAATACCACGAAGAGGTTGGAAAAATAATGACCGGTGAGCTAATCGGCCTTGGGCTGCTGGATAAGCATGATGTAGCTAAACAGGACCCTAAAATGCCTTTATATAAAAAATACTTTATGCACGGCACATCGCATCACCTGGGTTTGGACGTTCATGACTTTGCCAGCAGGTACAAATCTTTTGAGGTCGGCAATATATTAACCTGCGAACCGGGGATATATATTCCCGAAGAGGGCCTGGCTGTGCGTATTGAAAATGATATATTAATAACGGAAAATGGAAATATCGACCTTATGTCCGATATTCCGGTTGAGGCCGAACATATTGAGGAAATAATGAACGAATAGTATGCCGGCTGTCCGGTTACAGCAAAAAAAAATCCGAAATCATATACACTTGTCCACAAAACTATACAAATTAAAAGCCGGATCGGCTAAAGCTTTGGCAATTTCCTGCTGTAGCTTTTTTTTATCTATGTTGGCCATCCGTTTTTGTTGTATAATTCTGTAAGCCCTTTCAGCAAGTAATATTTCCTTGCGCTTATTTTTTTTCGGCAGGCCGGAAACTATAAAATCGGTCACTTCTTTAAGTCCTTCGCCACTCGAAGCTATGGTTTTAAATACCGGGATTTGCTCCTCTTTACTTTGATTAATGATTTTTTTTAAATTATTTGCAAAAAGATCGGCATCCGCCCTGTCGGCCTTATTTACAATAAATGCATCAGCAATCTCCATTAAACCCGATTTGATGTTTTGTATCTCATCCCCGCTTTCAGGCACCAAAACCAATAGTGTAATGTCGGCAAGCCCGGCAATCTCAACTTCCGATTGGCCCACACCCACGGTTTCAATCAAAATATAATCAAAGCCGGCAGCGCGCAAAACATCGGCCATTTCAATAGTTTTCGCAGACAGGCCCCCTAATGAGCCGCGTGTAGCCAGCGAGCGGATAAAAACATCCTTGTGGTTAAAATGCGGTGCCATCCTTATCCTGTCGCCCAGTAATGACCCGAAATTAAAGGGCGATGTAGGGTCAACAGCCAATACCGCTATTTTATGCCCGTTTTTTAATAAGTGGCTGATAAGTGCATTTACCAATGTACTTTTCCCGGCACCAGGTGGTCCGGTTATTCCTATAATAGGCGCATTTTTAGTAAAAGTTAAATTTTTCAACAATTCATCAGCGCCGTCAATGTCATTTTCAATAATGGTTAAGGCTCGTGCCACTGAGCGGAAATCATTACAATCGGGCTTAATATTTTTTTGGGTGGTTTGCATTATATGGTGATAAAGTAACAAAAATATAATCTATTAAAATAATTTCACCGTGCAGAATATAGTCTGAATAATATTATTATGATGAAAAAGCAGGATAAAGCTATATTTGCCCTTAAATGAAGGTAGCAGGTTTTACATTTATAAGGAACGCAGTAAAAAATGATTACCCAATAGTTGAGGCTATCACATCCATTTTGCCGGTTTGCGATGAGTTTATAGTGGCATTAGGCAATTGCGATGATGAAACCGGGAACCTGATCAGGGCAATAAATTCGCCAAAAATCAAGATCATCGATACTGTTTGGGATGATAGCCTGCGTGAAGGCGGGGCGATATTTGCAGCCCAGACGGACATCGCCTTTAATGCAATATCGCCGGATGCCGACTGGGCATTTTACATACAGGGCGATGAATGCGTCCATGAAAAATATCTTCCGCTTATAAAAAAAGAGATGGAGGATAATTTGCAGAACACCAATATTGAAGGTTTACTGTTCAAATACCTGCATTTTTATGGCTCGTACGACTATTATGGCCATTCGCGCAGATGGTACCGGCGGGAGATCAGGATTTTACGCAATAATAAAGCAATACATTCTTACCGGGATGCACAAGGGTTCAGGTTGAACGGGCGTAAAATAAAGGTTAAACTGATAGATGCCTATATATATCATTATGGCTGGGTAAAACCGCCCGCTGGTTTAAAAAACAAATTGCGCAACTTTAACCTGTTTTATCATGATGACGAATGGCTGGCCCAAAACCTGCCCGAAACTTTTGAGTTTGATTATAAAAACGCTGACAGGTTAATCCGTTTTACAGACAGCCACCCGGCAGTAATGCAAAAACGCATAGCGGCAACAAACTGGAACCTTAATATAGATTTGGATCAACTCCACAAAAAAATGACCTTTAGAAGGAAGTTTTTGCAGAAAATTGAAGATATTACCGGTTGGAGGGTCAGCGAATACAGAAATTACAAAATTGTTAAATAACGCAGATGGATCCCAGAAAGAGCGTTTCGGTTATCATTCCTAATTATAATGGCAAGCACCTGCTCCAGGAATACCTGCCCTTTATCTTTGATGCGATAAAAAATGCAGGGGTTGCTTATGAGATAATTATTGTTGACGATTGTTCGAAAGATACGTCGGTTGAATTTATCAGATCCGAATACCCGCAGGTAAACCTTGTAGTAAACCAGGTCAATAAAGGCTTTTCTTATTCATGCAACCGTGGTATTGAAATTGCAAAGTACGAATTAATATTGCTTCTAAACTCTGACGTAAAATTGTCCCCGGATTATTTTGAGCATCAATGGAAGTACTTTTTGGCCTGGGATACCTTTGGGGTAATGGGCCGTATAATTGATATGGAAGGCGATCATATACAGGATGCTGCCCGTGTGCCAAAATTTAACGGCCTGAAATTGAAGACCGATTATTTTTGTTATACCAATGAAGGCGGTAACAGACTTTATACATTTTATTTATCAGGCGCCAATGCATTGATCAATGCAGCTAAACTTAAGCAGATAGGTGGTTTTTATGAGCTTTTCTCGCCTTTCTACTGTGAAGACATGGAGTTAAGTATAAGGGCCTGGAGGCTGGGTTGGAAATGTTACTATGAACATAAGGCCATCTGCAGACATCAGGTTTCCGCAAGTACAAAAAATTATGAAACCGTAAAATGGGTAAAAAGCGTATATTACCGTAACCGTTTTTACCTGCATGCACTTCATTTGAATGGCCTGGCCTTGATTGGATGGTACTTACAAATAACAATAGTTGATTTATTGCCTAAATTGCTTGCAGGACAAACCTGGATTTGGAAAAGCTATAAAGATTTATTCCAAAACAGGAAAATTATTAAACAATATAAAGAACGCATAAAGAGTTTAATGGATGAAAATGAAAGCCAGGTGACTATTTTTAATGTTGTAACGAAAATCAGGAATTCAGTTAAGCATAAAAAGCTTGTGCGCTTTAAACCCTGAGCATTATTAAATACACATGCTGAAAAAATTTAGTAAATGACACAATCCCCTTTAGTTTCCGTTGCGTTGTGTACTTTTAACGGAGCTGAATTTTTAGCCGAACAACTGGATACGCTTGTCGGCCAAACCTATAGGCCGATAGAAATAATTGTTGTTGATGATTGTTCAACCGACGAAACTTTTGCTATACTTGAAGCGTACGCCGCTAAAAACCCTCAATTTAAGCTCTATCGCAATGAAAGTAATTTGGGCTTTACTGCCAACTTCGAGCGGGCGGCAACCTATTGTACAGGTGAGCTGATCGCCTTATGCGACCAGGATGATTTATGGGCCCCGCAAAAAATTGAATTACAGGTTGCGGCAATAAAGGATAATATTTTCATTTACCATGACTCAGAATTTATTCATGAAGACGGCACCAGCATGAACAAAAAGATGTCGGACCTTATGAACCTGTATCACGGAGATAATCCATTAGCCTTTTTATTCTTCAACTGTGTTTCGGGGCATTCCATTTTGATGAAAAAAAGCTTAATCGAGCTGACCCTGCCCCTTAAAAAGGGCTACTTTCATGATTGGTGGCTGGCTTATGTTGCAACAAATATTGGAACAATTGATTTTATCCCGCAATGCCTTGTAAAATACAGGCAACATGATAAAAGCGAAACAAATATTTTGCAATTAGCAAGGGAAAAGGACAAATACAAAATGTCCTCTGCTGAAAATTTCCAGCGAACATTAAATTGGCTATACTATTGTAAATCTTTTCAGCATAATAAAAACCAAAGTCTGATTGACCAATTTTATAGAGCATATAAAAGACGTTCTGATAGTTTTATTTCATTTGAATTTAGTGCTCTTCTGCTAAGACACTGGAAGGCCATCTTTTTTATGCGTAAGAAAACCGTAATCAGCAAGATGAATTATGTAATCAAACAGATTTGGGGTTTAAAAATGAAGAAAAATGCCAATTAAAAAATAACCGGGGCACGGCTAAATATCTTATTTTGCAATTATAAAACCCCGTATAAATTGAACTGCGTAAATCTTTACGAACAGTAACACAATATTAAGTGCGCTCACAAGACTGAGTTTTTAAAACCTAAACTTTAGTCGAAAATCCCCGCAACAGATTACATTTGCCACTGAATATTGTTAAGAATAACGTTTTTGTAACAATTTTATTGAGCAATAACAATCAAGTTTTTAATTGCGTTTCAAATTCAAACATAACCAGTATTCCAAAAACACAAAACTTCGGCACCTCTTTAAGCATAAAAATATTTTGACTGAAATTATGTTTTTTAACTTCTGCGAATTAGTTTAAATATCCCATTTATGTTAGAACAATTACAGTTAAGTGAGTTTATTCCAAATAGCAGCAATAGTTTAACGCTGATTAAAACCGATAATAACGAATTATTGGTTTCTATTGTATGTGTTACTTTTAATGCCGCCAAAATATTGCCAAATCTGATAAAGAGCGTTAATAAACACAAAACCAGCATAATAGAATTTGTTGTTGTTGATGGCAATAGTACCGACGGCACTGTTGATATTTTAAAAGAAAATGAAGATATTATTGATTTTTGGATAAGTGAGCCGGATAACGGCATTTATGATGCTATGAATAAGGCCATAAACTATGTCAATGGGAAATGGTTGATATTTTTGGGGGCAGATGATATTTTGCTGGATGGTTTTGGCAAAATGATCAGCTTACTAAAGGAAACCAACACCATTTATTACGGCAACCTGTTGTTTTATGGAAAAGAATTTTTAAAGGTTTACGACGATTACTATTTAACCAAGCTTAATATTTGCCCCCAGGCCATCTTTTATCCCAAAGCCGTGTTTGATAAGTATAAGTTTGACAAGCAATATAAAGTGTACGCCGACTATCATTTAAACCTTCGCTGCTGGAGTGACCCTCAATTTGATTTTGTTCATGCCGGCCACCTGGTTTCTTATTTTTGTGATGGAGGATTTTCGAGTTATACAAAAGATCCGTTTTTTGAACGGGACAGGGATATGCTGTTTAAAAAATATTTAAAACCCATAAGTTATTACCGCTACTTAAACCGGACATTAGGTACTTTGGGAATGTTTAAACAGTTCATTCAAAATAAATAATGTCTATATTTATTTTACATGGACATTAAAAACAGGAATTTATTCAGGACAACCCGCTTCATTTTACTTAAGGCCCCAGGCCTGTTTAAATTCCTTGCAAAATCCAGGGCTCCCAAAAAACGCCTGCTCATCATAAAAACCGATGCGATAGGCGACTATATTTTATTCAGGAATTTTATCGAAGTTGTCAGGCAGTCGGCTGTTTTTAAGGATTATAAGATTGATTTGCTTGGTAATAAACTATGGCAGGATCTGGCGCTGCATTATGATGGTCCTTTTATTGATGAGTTTTTGTTTGTTGGCCCTGATGATTTGTATGAGTCGCCAATCAAAACTATTAAATTAGGACGAACGCTTTATAAAAAAAAATATCAAATAGTTTTACAGCCTTCATTCTCCCGCACCCTTATTAATGACGCGATGGCTGGTTTTACTACTGCAAAGCAAACAATTGGATTTCAGGGAGATACCGAAAGAATAAATATAAAATATAAAACCAAAACGGATAAATTTTACTCACAACTGCTGAACCTGCCACCCGGCATTGACTTTGAATTTGAAAGATCAAGGTTCTTCTTTGAACGTGTGTTAAAACAACCGGTTACTATCAGCGGTCCATTTATTCCCTGCGAAAATAAGATCAGGCAGGGGGTTGTTATTTTTCCGGGGGCGGGGGTATTTAAGCGAGCCTGGGAGGCTGAAAAATTTCTGGAATTAATTAAACTGATCAAACAGCATACCTCCACGCCGGTTTGCATTGCCGGCGGGCCGGCAGAAATACAAATTGGCGACTATTTAACAGCAAACCTTCCGCCATACGCTGTGGATAATTTAATTGGCAAAACCACATTGCCTCAGTTAATTGAACTTATCGGCAACTCATCTTTAATTATCGCCAACGAAACAAGCGCAGTGCATATTGCCGCTGCAACACAAACAAAGGCAATCTGCATTTTAGGCGGCGGGCATTTTGGTCGCTTTGCGCCATACCCCGGGCATATTATCAGCAAGCCATTGTGTGTTTATGAAAAAATGGATTGTTTTAATTGCAACTGGGATTGCATATACCAAATCGCCGGAAACATGCCATACCCATGTATTTCGTGTATAAGCTTAGAAAAAGTATGGCAGATCACATTGTTGTTATTGCCACAATAAATAACCCCATTAAGACTTACCTTTAGATTAGCAGAATAAAAAGAAGAAGCTTGTTATTATTGTTGTTAACTTTCGAAGTTTTAAAACGGCAAAGCCCTCAATGAGGCCTTTGAAAAACAAATTACTACGAATTAAACTTCGTAAGTTTTTTTCCTTTCACCAATTAGACGGAAACGGTATATTCTTCACACTTAATGGTTGAAACTTTGGAATCTTGTAGTCGATCCCATCCTGGTTATGCTTAAAAAACGGATCGGTTTTAAACCGCTCATAATCAGCCACCATCTGCTTTTTAAGGTACAGTAAGCATTTTTGACGGACTGGTCCGATTTTATGATAAACTTCGCTTTTTAGCAACTTTTCAATATAGCTCAATAAATTATAACAGGTAGTAAATTGCCCGCAGGCAATTATACAGGCTTCGCTGTGCTGCTGGTTAGTATTTTCTTCATCAAACCATAAGGTTGTCCCCATATTAAAAGCAGTTTGGGCAACAATCTTAATATCCCGGCTGGGCTCCAGATAAGGCAAAGGCGGCGGGTTTCGTTTACGGTAAAGATCGCCCGAAAATGACAGGTCGTAAATATGGTTGCCTTTGCCGCGGTTTTTCCATTCGGGCGATTCGTAAAACTTATTGTAGATCAGCTGCCTGATCCTTTTCATAAAAATGCTCATATTCAGCATCAGCACCGATTCGGCCCTGGCCTCCAGCATTTGTTTAAGCACAACAATGGGTGTTTTGGTAAAATAACGCACCATTAACTTGATGATCTTTTCGGTAAAGCCCGATGGCGATTTTGAAACCGCCACGATTTTTTTCTTTAGCCACGAAACTAACCACAAAAAAATCCCCGGGATGACGATGACCAATCCTCCGATAAGGTCAAAAATGGGGCGGTGATAATGAATGCCGAAACAAGCGATAACAAGCCCCGTTACAAATACAAAAAATATTAGCTGGTAAACCCCTGTTAAGTTTATGCCCTTATGTTTGAGCAGTTCTGGCACCACATAAGGTTTTATGAAGTAGCTGCCCACATCATTCACCAGCATAAGATCAAAAGGGCTAAAGTTGGTTTCCCGCCTGATCCTTCGTCCGTCGGCATACATCATGCTTTGCAGGGCCTGGTTGTCGGTGATGCCGCCATCCATAAAGCCCACCTTTTTTTTGGCAATAAATTTCTTTTCGTCCCTGTCGCCGGTTTGCTCTATCAGCGTAAGCGCGTCTTTAAGGTCTTTTTCGTTTAAGCCCCGGTGGGTAAAATCATCAGGGAAAACAATAGGTTCAAAACCGCCCGGGAAGCAGGATGATGCAGCCAGCACATCGCCCAATTTTATTTTTTTTGAAACAGCATGATCAACATAAATATTCTCGTTCCCGTATTTGTAATAGGGGTCTTTTTCGGGATCGGGCACAAGTTTTAAATCCTGCCTGAAAGAGAGGCCGGTATAAAATTCGGTGGTATTAAAGCAAACTTCCTGCAGGTGTGCGCCGTTTTTCGAATTATGAATCAGTGATTCCAGCGTATGTCCCTCAAAAATATGCTCATCATAAGCTACAGAAAAAGCGTTGATAATATTACGCCCCTTTTTCGAGTGCTTTTCCCATCGTTTTTTATCCGAAAGTACTGCCAGGGCATTTTCCAGGAGCCGGTCGCCGGCGAGTATTTCAAACAGTTTTACATAAAACTGTTCAAAGGTTTTACCCTGCGCATTGTAAAGGGCATATAATGTAGTAGCAATGGTACCGCCCGATGCCGAGGATAAATAAGTTACCCGCTGCAAAAGCGTCTGTCCGCTAAGTGTATCACACGGGCCAAACTCAATTTTGTTGAAATAGGATAAAACACCCAAAGCAAAGGTTGCAGCCCGAAAACCGCCACCTGAGAATGCCAGCGCGATATTTTCAAATGGGTGGATATCGGCATGCTCAAGAAACTGTTCTTGCAAAGCACCGGAAGAGTCAGGTTTTTCCATTGGATTAAGATTTAGCGTGTTAGGGTGTATAAATTTAACAATTATTTTTTCAAACTTGCAAGTAATAAAACACATTGATTTTAAGCAGTTTAATCAGGACAAAATGCTAACACCTGTCGCCATCCGCAAAACCGTTTATTTCTGATTTTATTTTACATGAGGAGAGGAATTTTGAGGTTTTTGATATATATTTGATACTAACCTGTTAAAGTATATCAATATGAAAAAAGATATTACTACCATAAGCGACAGAATCAGTTATGTGCAGGGCACATTGCAGGTGATAAGCGGCAAATGGAAGCTGCCCATTTTAATGTCGATGTATGCCGGGATAAGCCGGTTCAGGGATTTGCAGCGCAATATCCCGAATATCACTACCCGCGTACTCTCCAAAGAACTAAAAGATCTGGAAGCCAACAAACTGATCGTACGCATCGTGCATGACAGCACCCCCGTAGCTATTGAATATAAACTGACGACCTATAGTTTTACCCTTACCCCCATAGTTGACGAAATGATAAAATGGGGAAAACAGCATAGCAAAGGGGGGCTGTGATTTAGATTTTCTCACCGGTAATTTGTTTTTAACCACAATACTCTGGACAAGCGGAGAGGAAGGCAGCGGGCAGGGGGGTATGACCTATGCCTGAATTAAAATACGATAAGATATATTTTGGTACAATTTGTACCAATGTTTTTTATTTCGTATCTTTATGTTAATCTTAAAATCGACGAAAATATGATGATAAAGTAAATGAAGGTTAGGAAGATGGACAAAGATAAAAAGATTGTAAAGCAAGTTAGCAGCACTGCAAAAACCAAAGCCGCAGATTTGACTATCGGGCCAAAGGATGGGCATAACCGGAGCAAGGAAAAGACCGCAGAAATAGCTGCCCTCGCTAAACTCCACAACAGCAGGCGTTCCCCGGAACGTTTACGCAGGAACGCGATGTTAGCTGTCCAATACAGGATGGAGCATTATGTCAATGACGAACAGGTTACTTATAACAACATCTGCGCGATTGAGGATTTTGTAAAGGACTTTCTGAAGGTGTTGGGTATCAACAAAGGCACATTTGCCGGTTATATTGAAATGGATGGTTCAAATCTGAATAAATATTACCGAAGCGACAGGCGTTTTAACACGGAACTTGCGCTGAAATTTGCTTATTTCTTTCACACCCCGGCAGACCTGTGGCTAAAGGTTCAGATCAAAAATGAATTACTGCAACTGCAAAAGGAAAAAGAAGCTGACGATAAATACCGTAAATATGATTACGAAAAAGTATTGCAAATAGCCTGAAAAGTGTCGTTTGATTAGGCGCTACGTAGCCATTAATTACTACAGGAATTTATCTTTAAAATAGCAACAGGCTGTTTAATTTAAGCGGGACGCTTAAATTTTTGTGTGTCCAAGCGGCACGCTTGGACAGGCGGAGAGGTGAAGGCGGAAGTCGGAAGTTCGATTTCGGAATTTATTTTAAACCCTGGTAAGGAGGAAGTGGAAACTTTTTCAATGCAGAGAAATCACCTTTAAATACATCAAGCTCATAAAGTTCACCATCTGTACCAAGATTTACTGTAAAACTAACCGGGATTCCATCTAAATCCAATAATGAAATTTCGGCGATTTCCTCCCTCATTATTCTTTTTTCACCTGTTTTCGATAAGAACCTCAGACTACCCATTCCACTGTCATTCATTTCTTCAACCATCAAATTGGATAAATCTTTAAGAAGATATTTGAAGTCAGATTTATCTTTTAACAAATATTCAATTAAATCATATTCCTGTTTGTTAAGTAATCTCATGTTGTTTTGTGATAAATTTAAATCTGAAATCAAACCCCTGCAATCACCTCCTAACCATCCTAAACCCAACAAACACAACCCCCAATAAAGCCAGTAAACTCCCCAGTTTAGCGATATAATCGCCATGCAGCACATAAAAAGTAAGATCGGAATTCAGGTTGATGTCTTGTTTTAAGGCTGTTTTTACCCACCATTGGCTGTGCTGCACTATATCGCCGCGCTGGTTAATAAAGGCAGAAATACCGGTATTGGCCGAGCGGCAAACCCAGCGGCGGGTTTCAATGGCGCGCAGTTTGGCATAGTCAAGGTGCTGGTCTTTGCCTGGCGTGTTTTCCCACCAGCCGTCGTTGGTAATAATGGCTATAAATTGCGCCCCCTTGTGTACCGAGCCTGCTATCCACTCACCCCAGATGGTTTCGTAACAAATTACAGGGGCCACGCCTATACCGCTTTGCGAATAAAACACCCCCGGCTCCGCCTGACTGCCATAACTGCCTGTTGCGCCGCCCAGATGCTCAAACGCAGGTTTTAAAAACGACAAAGCAGAGCCGAAAGGCAATGATTCTGCCCCGGGCACCAGTTTCGATTTATGATAAAACTGTACCTCGGCAGAGTTTTCGATATTAACCCCCGCGTTAAAAGCATCATAAAACTGAGTTCCCTGCGGGTTGTAGGGGTTGGCGGTTAAAGTGGCCCTGTTGTTATATACTTTAAATGTTTCGGCACCGGTTATAAGGTTGCCGTTTTTGTATTTGCTTAAAAAATGCTGCGCCTGCAAAAAGTAAGTGTTTGTACGTATATTATCTTCGTTCAATGCTTCAGGTATAGCTGTTTCCGGCCATAAAAAGAATTCAGTATTGGCCTGTCCCAATGAGTCGGACAAGTGGGTTAATATATTAACCTGCTCATAAGCCGGTATGGTTGTAATTTTCGCATAAGGGTCGATATTAGGCTGAACCACCACAACATTTGATGGGTTGCTTTGCTCCCTGTAGCTGTAATACCTGTACAATGAAAAACCAAGCGGCAGTACCAGTATAGCAACAAATGCGGATATAAGTTTTAATCTTAGGGTTTGATGTTGTCCTTCCCTTAACCCGATGTAAATCAAAAACAGCAGGATATTGACGGTCCAGATCCAAACCGTGCCGCCATAAACGCCGGTATATTCATACCATTGTACCCATTGGTGGGCAATGGCAAAACCGTTTCCAAGCGTCATCCAGGGGAAGTTGAGGTCCCAGGTTTGGTGCAGGTATTCGTACCCTGTCCAAAAGCAAATTAGGGCAATTAAACTGATCCCCCGGTTGGCGCTGCGCCTTAACCTGTAATAAAGCCAGCAGGCCGTCGCCATCAATAGCGGTCCTAAGGAATAGGGAATCAATGAAATTGGAATAGCAACCACATTCCCGACTGTTTTCAAGGAGTTATATACCCAATAAATGGATAGCGTATTCCAGATAAAAAAGCCAAGGAAGGTAATGCCTAATATTTTTCTCCCCTTTTTTTCGGCGGTTGAGCGGATGATGTTTTCCATCGCAATCAGCATCGGCACGAGGCCAACAAAAAGTAAAAAGGTAGTATAGGGGGTTGGCGGCCAGGCAATCCAAAGCAGCAGGCCGGATAATATGGATAACAGGATACTCTTCTTCATTGATAATTGGTATGGTGCAAATACGCGGCAAAAGTATATTTAAGATGGCTTATTTTAGTGCTTTGTGAATTTTTCTGCATTGAATTTTTCCGCAAATGTTTGTTCGGCAAGTGTTTTGTAATAGTCAAAATGTTTTTTTACACTGTTTAAATAAGTTTCCATAAGCCTTCGTTAGCCTCACCTAAATCCTCTCCAAAGGAGAGGACTTTAACTGCGCTCTTTCTTAATTTAAAGCCCTCTCCTTTGGAGAGGGTTGGGTGAGGCAAAATGCTATGCCTGCCTCTTTTTCCTAAGCCCTCTCCTTTGGAGAGGGTTGGGTGAGGCCGCTCACACATATCACAAACTCCCCCTTTACCGGATGTGTTTCAAAATAAGTTTTTACTTCTGCAACCGTGCCCCTTACGGTTTCTTCAAACATTTTTGTCAGCTCGCGCGATACGGATATTTGGCGTTCAGCGCCAAAATACAGGGCCATTTCATCCAGCGTTTTTAATAAACGGTGCGGCGATTCGTAAAGTATCATTGTCCGTTCTTCGGTTGCCAATGTTTTATAACGGGTTTGCCGGCCTTTTTTTAAGGGTAAAAACCCTTCAAAGCAAAAACGGTCTGTCGGGAAGCCTGAGTTTACCAGGGCGGGGACAAATGCAGTCGCGCCGGGCAGGCACTCCACTTCTATATCATTTTTAATGGCTTCCCTCACCAGGTAAAAGCCCGGATCGGATATGGCAGGTGTACCGGCATCAGAGATCAGGGCAATGTTTTTCCCTTCTTTTAAAAACCGGACGATCTCGTTTGACGATTGGTGCTCATTATGCTGGTGGTGCGAAAATACCTTCTGTTGGATCTCAAAATGTTTCAGCAATGGTGCCGATGTGCGGGTATCTTCAGCCAATATCAGGTCGACTTCCTTTAAAATACGGATGGCCCTGAAAGTCATATCTTCCAGATTGCCTATCGGGGTGGGGACTAAGTAGAGTTTGCCGGTCATATTCAGTTTGCAGCAGGCGGTTTGCAGTTTGCAGTAAGAAATTAGCGTGGGAAGTTTCCGTTGGCAGTTAGCATTTGGAGCCATACTGCATCCTATTCACGAGCATTGTGAATAGCTAAACAAAAAAACTGCAAACTGCTACTGCAAACTGCCAACTGATTATATCTTTGCCTAAAAATAAATCAATGCTGCAAGTTAGTTATATCCGCGATAACAGGGAACAAGTTTTGGAACGTTTGGCTGTAAAAAATTTTAAACAACCCCAACTGGTTGATGAAATTATAGAATTGGACGATAAGCGCCGTCAAACCCAAACAAGTCAGGATAATATTTCAGCCGAAGCTAATGCTGCCGCGAAACAGATCGGCGAGCTGATGCGTGGGGGCAAAAAGGAAGAAGCTGAAGCCCTGAAATCAAAAACTGGCGCCTGGAAAGAGGATATAAAAACTTTAGGCGAGCAACTGGCTAACGTTGAAGAACAGTTGTACCAAAAGCTTGTGCTGTTGCCGAATTTGCCGCATAGTTCTGTACCAAAAGGCCTTACACCCGAAGAAAATGAGGTTGCGCTTGAAAACGGGGTTAAACCGAATCTGCCGGAAAATGCCCTGCCGCATTGGGAGCTCGCTACAAAATACAACCTGATTGATTTTGAACTTGGGGTTAAAATAACAGGCGCAGGTTTCCCTGTGTATAAAGGAAAAGGGGCCAAGTTGCAGCGCGCTTTAATCGCCTTTTTCCTGGATGAAGCCGAAAAAGCCGGTTACAGTGAAGTGATGCTGCCTTTGATGGTAAACGAAGCATCCGGGTTTGGCACCGGGCAGCTCCCCGACAAAGAAGGGCAGATGTATTTTGTTGGCCTGGATAATTTATACCTTATCCCGACTGCGGAAGTTCCTATAACCAACCTATATCGTGATGTGATTTTGAAGGCCGACGAATTGCCAGTGAAAAATTGCGGCTATACGGCATGCTTTCGCAGGGAAGCAGGTTCTTATGGCGCCCATGTACGCGGGTTAAACCGTTTACACCAGTTTGATAAGGTGGAAATTGTGCAGGTGGTACATCCCGACACTTCGTACACTGTGCTCGAACAAATGAGCCTGCATGTGCAGGGATTGCTTCAAAAATTAGGCCTGCCGTACCGTGTGTTGCGTTTATGCGGCGGCGATATGGGTTTTGCATCTGCCTTAACCTACGATATGGAAACCTGGAGCGCGGCACAACAGCGCTGGCTGGAAGTTTCTTCAGTTTCAAATTTTGAAACCTTTCAGAGCAACCGCTTAAAACTCCGTTTCCGTAATGCCGAAGGGAAAACCCAGTTGGCCCATACGCTAAATGGCAGCGCGCTGGCATTGCCCCGTATTGTGGCAACCCTGCTGGAGAATAACCAGACAGAAAACGGCATTAAAATACCTGAAGTACTGGTGCCCTATACAAAGTTTGAGTGGATTGATTGATAACAGATAATCCTGCCCAATTTACCGTTCAGGCGATTATCGTTTTAAAAAGCAGCATTTACCAGTAAATCGGTAACCGCCGGATCAAATATTGATTTAACCTTGTCGATGGCAGCTTTTGTTGAATTTTGCAGCTCATTTTTATAGATCACATGATTAACGCCCAGAACTTTTAGAAAGCCATCTATTTTTCGGTTGGGGCCGCTCTTGAAACAGCATATCTTAATTTTATTGTAGTAAGGATTTGTGCGGATGCGGCGCAGAATTTTTTCCATATCCTCACTCAGGTAATCGTAATCAAATACGATGATGTTGGGGGCCATTTCATAGATGGCAGGGAAAACACCCTTTACCGAGGTGATGTGTTTGATCTGCGTATTGCCGGCTAATAGCTCTACCGAAAATATATTGGGCGCAACCAATAATACTCTTTCGGACTTACTAAACATCATAATCAATAAGTTTTAGATGATAAGTTTAATATTTATATTTTCAAGTGCTTGTTAATAAGTAGATTATAATGGTTTGTTGCAAAATAACTTTGTCCGACTCCCTTTTACGAAAATGGGTCAGAAAAGGTTTCAAAAAAAATTCAAAAAAAACAATACCCTGAAGTCCGGATATTTCGGTAAAAATAACCTGTTGATAAAGAAAGCTCTGTTGGTTTTTTAAACACAGAGGTCACTAAGAAGCCACAAAGAACGCAACCTGGCGCGAGTAAGAGGGGCAGGGCAAGCGGGCAAAGGCTACTCATGCCCCGCATGCAAGGTAAACGGGATGCATGACAGAAATGGGGCATGGTTGGTCAGGCACAGATTAACAATTGTCTGAACCCGAATTTATCGAATTAATGAATTTTTAGAATTCAGGTAATTCTTTAATTCTGAAAATTCGGGTTCAGACAAAATACGCATGCAAGGTAAGCGGGATGCATGTCAGAAACGGGGCATGGTTGGTCAGGCACAATTCGAAGTCACGGGTAGCCTTTGCGCTTTTGGCCTTTGCCCGTCAAGAAGGCGGGAGGTATATAGTTGCCTAAAATATTAATGAGAATGCCCTCCTGAAAATTATCATTATATTTGTTAGCATAAAATAAATCATGGAAGAGTTATTAATTAGAGTAAAGGATGAAAAGGAATCTTCCTTTATTAAGGATTTGCTAAAAAAATTAAAAATTCAGTTTGAGACAATTGGGGAAAATGAGGGGCCATCAGGTAAAGAGGTTAAGCAATCGGTTATCGACGGACAATCAGCCTATAAAAATGGTGAAATTGACCAGTTTACAAAGATTGACCGAAAAGATTTATGGAAGTAATTTATCGGCTTATTTTCTATAAGGATGCCCTTAAAGATATTTCCCATTGGAAGAAATCTGGGAATAAGCAAGCCATTAATAAGATTGATAAAATTATCGAAGTTTTAGAGCGGGATCCGCATAGCCCTACTCCGGGCGAGCCAGAAATGTTAAAATCCACAATGGGCTATTCAAGAAGAATTACCAAAAAGGATAGAATCACTTATGACATAAATGAAGCTGCGAAAGAAGTAATTATCTTTCGTATGCGCGGGCATTATGACGATAAGTAAAATCGGATTAAAACTCGTAATCTCCGCCTGTCCAAGCGGCACGCTTGGACAGGCGGAGGCGGTGAATAAATTTACCGATTTATCCATAAAGACTTTGGTTATATGAAACTAATGCCGTTTGCAGAGTATAATTAGGGGAATTTAATCATCATCGTGAAGATACCCGAAATACTTAACCAAAATTTTGTTAAATGCTTTTTAAAGGATTGGAAAAACCTGACGGACGAAGAGGGTGATATGCTGGGCGAAAGGGCGCAAATTATCAGCAAGCAATTTACTTTTACAAAAAAGCGATTAATTAAATTACAGCGCTTAAGCGATATGCTTAAAGCCGAAGAGATAAGAATTAAGCCACATGCCGAACGAATTTATAGCCTTCAGGACAGTTATGTCGCCGAAAAAATTATTGATGACTACGAAGTGGAGATTATTATCGAATGCTGGAACAATAATTATTATAGAAAGCTGAACGAGGCATTTTATGGAAACCCTTTTTTTAGGAGTACCACGCTGTCTACATTTCATAAAAACCAGGATATAATGTTTTATGAAGACAATTGGAATGAGTTTCAATTTATGGATGGGCACCCATTAAAGGATCAATTTCATTGCTACACATTCCATCATTTATATGATCATACCGTGCTAACATGGTTTGATATATTGAATATTGATAGCGTTTGGATCGAGTTAAGAGTTTGGAATCAATTTTTTTCCGAATTGAAAAAATAGTTTTGAATATTATTGCGAAATAATAATTATGTTTGAGGTATGAATCTAAACGCTATCCAATCAATTAAAGAAATTTGCTTTAATGCAGCTCAACCGTTATTAAATGTATATAATCAAGATGTAAAATCATCCTATATTTTTGAAATAAACATGAGCGATGTAGACAACTACAACAACGATGATATACGTAAATCACCGAAATATAAGAACCTCTTTCAGAACCTGATTGCGATAAAGGGACCGGTCCTTTATTGGTTTGAAGTAATTAGTGAACATAGTTCATATGAAATACTTAAGGCATTTGAATGCTATAAAAATAATCCAGAATGTAAAGCAATTCCAGCGTTAAAAAGTAAACCTGAACACGGTACTAATATATTGTATGTAGGTAAAGTTAAAAAGCAATTTTGGGGAAGGTTTATTACTCATCTTGGTTTTTTCAAAACAAACATGACTCAAGGAATTCAACTTTTTTATTGGGCTAAATCATTAGGGCTACAGTTGCGGGTACACGTTTTTGAGTTTGATAACAACATGGCAGATTTGATGACGATAGTAGAATTTGGAATGGCGCAAAAGCTGAAGCCGTTGTTAGGTAAACACAAGTGAATATATTATTATTTATTTTATTTGACAATAACGCAACCTGGCGCGAGTATGAGGGGCAGGGCAAGCGGGCAGAGGCTACTCGTGCCCCGCATGCGCATGGTTGGTCAGGCACAGATTAACAATTGTCTGAACCCGAATTTATTGAATTAATGAATTTTTAGAATTCTGGTAATTCTTTAATTCTGAAAATTCGGGTTCAGACAAAATATGCATGCAAAGTAAAAGGAATGCATGTAAGAAACGGGCATGGTTGGTCGGGCGAAAACAGACTTACGAAGTTTTTTAAACTTCGTAAGTCTCGAACACTGCGATCATCTGCACATCTGCACATCTGAAATCTGCACATTCAAAATCCGCACATCTATTCTATCACACTTTCCTCAAAAGCATATTCTTCCAATGGCGGGCACGAACAGATCAGTGTCCTGTCGCCATAAGTATCATTTACACGCCCTACTGACGGCCAGAATTTATAGGCGGCCACGTAAGGCAGCGGAAATGCCGCTTTTTGACGGGTATAAGGATGTTCCCATTCGTTAGCGGTAATAACTGATGCGGTATGCGGCGCATTTTTTAGCGGGTTATCGGTTTTGTCTGATATTCCTTTTTCAACACTGTCAATTTCGTGACGGATAGCGGTCATGGCATCACAAAAACGGTCAAGTTCATGTTTTGGTTCTGACTCTGTCGGCTCAATCATCAACGTACCCGCAACCGGGAAAGATACGGTTGGCGCATGGAAGCCATAATCCATTAAACGTTTGGCAATGTCTGTTACCTCCACGCCGAAATGTTTAAAGGCGCGGCAGTCTAATATCATTTCGTGTGCGCAACGGCCATTAGCCCCGGTATATAAAACCGGGTAATGATGCGCTAAGCGTGCTTTAATATAATTAGCATTCAATATGGCGAAACGGGTTGCGTTGGTCAGGCCTTCGGCGCCCATCATCGCAATATAAGCATGAGAGATAATTAATATGGACGCAGATCCCCATGGGGCTGATGATACCGCATGGATGGATTTACCCCGCTCAATATCAACAACAGCATGTCCCGGTAAATAAGGGACAAGGTGTTTGGCAACCCCTATCGGGCCTGCCCCCGGACCGCCCCCGCCATGCGGGATGCAAAATGTTTTATGCAGGTTTAAGTGGCAAACGTCGGCGCCAATATTAGCCGGACTTGTAAGGCCCACCTGCGCATTCATGTTAGCGCCGTCCATATATACCTGGCCGCCATTATGGTGAATGATCTCACATATTTCGATGATCGACTCTTCAAACACCCCGTGTGTTGACGGATACGTAACCATCAGGCAAGACAGCTCATTTTGATATTGTTCAGCTTTTGCCTGCAGGTCGGCAACATCAATATTTCCGTTATCATCGCATTTTACCACGATGATCTTCATTCCCGCCATAGCCGCCGATGCGGGATTTGTGCCGTGCGCTGAAGAAGGGATCAGGGCAATATTGCGGTGGCTTTCGCCCCTGTCGCGGTGATAGGCACGTATGACCATTAAACCGGTGTATTCGCCTTGCGCCCCGGCGTTTGGCTGTAAACTCATAGCTGCGAAGCCGGTGATCTCACTGAGCCAGTTATTCAGTTCATCAAATACCTGCATATAACCGCCAACCTGATCGGTCGGTGCAAATGGGTGTATCTTGCTGAATTCGGCCCAGGTTACCGGTACCATTTCGGTGGTGGCATTCAGTTTCATGGTGCATGAACCCAGGGCAATCATCGAGTGGCAAAGTGAAAGGTCTTTTGCTTCCAACGATTTGATATAGCGCAGCATCTCATGTTCCGAATGGTGCGAATTGAATAATGCATGTGTCAAATAAGCCGATTGACGTTGCAGGCCGGCCGGGATAACTGTTTTAATGTTTTCCTTTAACTCGTCAAAGCTTACATCGTTCAGGGATTTTCCTTTTACCCTTGCAAAAAAGCGGACGATGGTTTTAATATCTTCCGGTGATGTTGTTTCGTCAATTGCAATGGTAACTTCTGTCCCTTTATAGTGAAAGTTCATGCCGTTATTGATGGCTTCGGCGTGTATAGGGCTTGCAAGGTCGCCAAGTTCAAATTTCAATGTATCAAAAAACGATGCGTTCAGTTGCCCGTACCCTAATTGTTTTAACGACTGGTCTAATAAAACAGTTAAACCATGTATCCTTTCGGCAATCAGCTTTATGCCCGAGGGGCCATGACAAACAGCGTACATACCCGCCATAATAGCCAGCAATGCCTGTGCAGTACAAATATTTGAAGTCGCTTTATCCCTGCGGATATGTTGTTCGCGGGTTTGCAGCGCCATCCGCAAAGCATAATTCCCGGCACTGTCGATGGTAACACCGATGATGCGGCCCGGCATCGAACGTTTGTATTCTTCTTTAGTAGCAAAATAGGCTGCATGTGGCCCGCCGAAGCCCATCGGAATGCCAAAGCGCTGAGTGGAACCAACTACAATATCAGCGCCCCATTCGCCCGGAGGGCTTAAAAGCACCAGGCTCATAATGTCGGCAACTACAGTAAGTTTGATGCCTTTTTCATGTGCTTCCGTTGCAAAAGCGGTATAATCATAAATTGCGCCGTCAGCCGCCGGATATTGAACTATGGCGCCAAACATTGCATCAGTAAGTTCAACTTCGCGGTGGTCGCCAATCAGCAGCTCAATGCCAAAAGGCTGTGCGCGGGTTTTTAAAACATCAATAGTTTGCGGGAACAGTTCTCCGGACACAAAAAACACTTTGGCATTTTGGTTTTTGCGCAGGCTGAACTGCATAAACATCGCTTCGGCAGCGGCAGTGCCTTCATCAAGTAATGAAGCATTGGCTATTTCCATCCCGGTAAGGTCAATAACCATGGTTTGGAAATTTAGCAGGGCCTGTAAACGCCCCTGTGAAATTTCGGCCTGGTAAGGCGTATATTGGGTGTACCAGCCCGGATTTTCGAGAATATTGCGCTGTATTACGCCCGGAACTATCACATCGTAATAGCCCTGGCCTATGAATGATTTATATACTTTGTTTTTTGAAGCCGTTTGTTTCAGCGTGTTCAGATAATCGAACTCGCTTTTTGCTGCCGGAAGGTTGAGCGGGGCTTTTAGCCTGATCTTTTCCGGCACGGTTTGGGCGATCAGTTCATCCAGTGAACTTACACCGATTGTTTTTAACATTTGTACGGTATCTGGCTGGTTGGGCGCTATATGCCGCGACTGGAATTGTTCCTGGTAATCAATATTCAGCTTCATGAAAATGGGGTCAATAAATTTAGCGCAAAGGTACGATTTTAGAAATTCTGTATCAATTCCCTGATTATATAATGACTAAAGTTTTAAGCTGAAAAATGAGAAGGCCTTTAAAATATCCAAATCAAAATATTACGAATCTAAAATCGTAATTCGTAAATCTAAAATCAGGACGCCATTTGCCTGCGGAATTTTATGTGTTCAAGTGTGGACACTTGAACAGGCGGGGGGATTTAAAATAATAAATTAAAAGCCTTTATGTCCCGGTATCTCCCTCACATGGTCTTTGCGGCCGATTAACGCCTCTGTTGATTTTTCTGACATATAATCCTGTATTGTCAGGCATAACCTAATTGCTTCGTCGACATCAAAACCTAACTTCGATTTGAAATAGTCCCATCTTAATCAATAATATGGCTATGCCCGGCAGAAAAATCCGGGATTGGCCTTCCGGCCATTTCTAATAAGGTGGCCTCAATCATCCTGCTCATTTCATTTAAAGCAAGGTCATTAGGTTCTGTTCCAAAAGGCTCTTCTATTTCATCTGCGATGGCTTCCAGGGCTAAAAAAGTATAGGCAATAAAGATGACAATGAATGGCGTCATCCAGCCCAGGCTATCCACAAAGCCAAAGGGTAATAATAAGCAATAAAAATAGACCGTACGATGCAATAAAACCCTGTAAGTATAAGGGATAAGCGTTGAGGAAATCCTTTCGCAACCACCAATAATGTCCGACAATTTATTAAGGTTCTGATCAAATGCTGCTTGAATAATGGAATCTATTTTTCTTTGCTCTTTTGCCTTTTGAACCCAAATCGCCATTTCCTTCATGAGTATAACCGGTTTATATTTCGCTGCTTTTAATTGCAAAGCTATTGCTTTATGAAGTCTTTTTTCCAGATCAGCTGAAGCATCTGTCTGCCTTAACTGGTGTTTCAGTGCATAAATAAATGCAATAAGATAATTAATAAAGGTTTCGACTTCTTCGCTTGTTGAGGAATAGCCGCTTAAAGTTAGGGCTTGCCGGGCTAATGAGCGTGTATCATTCAGCAATGCACCCCATAGTTTACGCGCTTCCCAAAACCGGTCATAGCTGGCATTGTTTCGAAATCCAAGAAATATGGCTAAAGCTATTCCAAATAAAGTGAATGGAGCAGGATTAAGTGGTATCTTGAAATGGAACAACGTACCTTTCAAAAAAACAATACCTATTGAAATGATGAATAGCAGGATTAAACGTGGAAGGATCTGCGGCAATACAGATCCCTCCCATATAAAAAGCATTTTGAACCAGTTTTCGTTTTTTCTTCGGATCATAGGGTTAAAAATTAGGATCATTCATGAACTTTACCGTTTGTTTTTCACAAATTTTGATCATACTATAGTGGACAAAAAATTGTCTGTTCCTGTTCTTTTCTATTAAGTATTTAGGGCCTGTATTTCCAAGGTTTTCATCAGAGAATAATTTATTAAAGCATTAATAATCAATAAAATGCAAACAGATCAGATTTGTAAATTGTTTATGATAATCATCTGGTCAACACTAATATTGTCGCCAACTTGTTTAATGCTGCTTACATTTCCTGGATGTCGTTTGGCTTTAAGTTGCCCCGGATGCTGTTGCGCAACTACTACAGAGAGGGAGGTAATGAAAATAGCAAATATAAATTTTAACCGCATTTTGCCTGGAATTGGAAATTCAAATTAAAGCTACTTCTTTTTAATTATATCTCACAAAAAAAGCCTCCCCAAACCGGGAAGGCTTATGTTTTTTAAAGAGAGTAAAGGTAAAAGGGTTCAATACCTTTCGCCTTTTACCTTTCTGCTTTCACCTTACGATGCCATTTGCCTGCGGATGATATTCAGCGCGCCGCCGGCTTTAAACCATTCTATCTGCTGCGCATTATAGGTATGGTTTACCGCAAAACTGTCAGTTGAACCATCTTTATGGTGCAATACCACGGTTAACTGCTTGCCGGGGGCAAACGTGGTTAATCCGGTGATGTCGATAATATCGTCTTCCTGAATTTTATCATAATCGTTGTTATCGGCGAAGGTAATGCCCAGCATACCTTGCTTTTTAAGGTTGGTTTCGTGGATACGGGCAAATGATTTTACCAGAATGGCACGTACACCCAGGTGACGTGGCTCCATGGCGGCATGTTCACGTGACGAGCCTTCGCCATAATTCTCGTCGCCTACTACTATTGATCCTATGCCATGCGCCTTATAATCGCGCTGTGTGGCTGGTACCGGACCGTATTCGCCGGTAAGCTCATTTTTAACACTGTCGGCAGTATTGTTAAAATAGTTGATAGCGCCGATAAGCATATTGTTGGAGATATTATCCAAATGTCCACGGAACTTTAACCATGGGCCAGCCATAGAGATATGGTCGGTAGTACATTTGCCTTTGGCTTTTATTAAAAGCTTTAAGCCGGTAATATCGGTGCCTTCCCATGCAGAGAAAGGATCAAGCAATTGCAAACGTGCCGATTTAGGGTCAACCTTAACCTCTACTTTGCTGCCGTCTTCGGCAGGGGCCTGGTAACCGGCATCTTCAACAGCATAGCCTTTTACCGGCATTTCAATGCCCAATGGTTCGTCCAATTTTACCTGCTCGCCTTTTTCGTTGGTAAGGGTATCGGTTAATGGATTAAAAGTTAAATCACCTGCAATAGCAAACGCGGTAACAATCTCCGGCGAAGCCACAAACGCGTGGGTGTTCGGGTTGCCGTCCTGGCGTTTGGCAAAGTTACGGTTGAAGGACGTGATGATAGAGTTTTTGCGCGTAGGGTCATCAGTATGACGTGCCCACTGGCCTATGCAAGGACCGCAGGCATTAGCCAGCACCACGCCGCCCATATCTTCAAAAGTTTTCAGATAGCCGTCACGCTCAACAGTGTAGCGCACCAGTTCAGATCCGGGGGTAATGGTAAACTCCGCTTTTGTTTTTAAATGTTTATCGATGGCCTGTTTGGCGATAGAAGCCGAACGGGTTATGTCTTCATAAGATGAATTGGTACATGAACCTATCAAACCAACTTCTAATTTAACAGGCCAGCCGTTTTCTTTTACCGCTGTCGCGAATTTAGAGATCGGCCATGCCAGGTCGGGTGTGAAGGGGCCGTTCACATGCGGTTCAAGCTCAGTAAGGTTTATTTCAATCACCTGGTCAAAATATTGCTCGGGATTGGCATAAACTTCAGGGTCGCCGGTTAAATGTTCTTTAACAGCATTAGCCAGTTCGGCAATATCGCCGCGTTTGGTACCGTTCAGGTAGGTAGCTATCTTTTCATCGTAACCAAAAACAGAAGTAGTTGCACCAATTTCTGCACCCATATTACAGATGGTGCCTTTGCCGGTTGCAGAAAGTGAACGTGCACCTTCGCCAAAATATTCAACAATAGCGCCGGTACCGCCTTTTACAGTAAGGATACCTGCAACTTTCAGGATAACATCTTTAGCTGATGTCCAGCCTGACAATTTGCCGGTTAGTTTAACACCGATCAGTTTAGGGAATTTAAGTTCCCATGGCAGGCCGGCCATTACGTCGCAGGCATCGGCGCCGCCAACACCAATGGCAATCATACCCAAGCCACCAGCGTTAGGTGTATGCGAGTCGGTGCCGATCATCATACCGCCCGGGAAAGCATAGTTTTCTAACACCACCTGGTGAATAATTCCCGCGCCCGGTTTCCAGAAACCCAGTCCGTATTTATCAGATACCGAAGCCAGGAAATCATAAACTTCTTTATTTACATCTTTTGCGGTATTCAAATCTTCAACAGCGCCAATTTTAGCCTGTATCAGGTGATCACAATGCACGGTTGAAGGCACAGCCACCTGCGGCCTGCCGGCCTGCATAAACTGCAACAGCGCCATTTGTGCTGTAGCATCCTGCATAGCAACACGGTCGGGTGCAAAGTCAACATAATCCACGCCGCGGCCAAATGCTGTTTTAGCATCGCCTTCGGAAAGGTGGGCGTATAATATTTTTTCGGTTAAAGTAAGGTGTTTGCCGGTCGCTTTACGTGCAGCAGCCACGCGGGTGCTGTAGCGGTCGTAAACTTTTTTGATCATATCTAAATCAAAAGCCATTTTATCTGATCTTAAGGTGAGTGAAAAATTGATTTAGTTGACCAAAGCCAACCAATGCGGCGAATTTACAAAAATTACGATTAAATGCTGTCAGCGAATTGTGTAAATGTTATTTGGAGGGGTTCTAAATAGAGGTTGGTGGTTGGAGATTAGAGGTTAGGGTGGGGATTTGATTATGAGTGAAATTTACGAAGTTTTCAAAACTTCGTAAATTTGTCCAATGCCTGCTTCCCTTTCGCGGAATGTTTAGTTCCACTCTTTATGTAATTCATTTAATTGCTTTTCTATTTCTTCAATGGATTGTGGGGACATAGGCTCATTGTACCCATCAACCAATTTTGTATCGTCATCAATACTTAAAATACGAATTAAATTTTTGGCCTCAAGTTTCTTTAAAAAATAGATTGCCCCGTTGTTAAGAATATCTAATTTGATCGTTCTCATATCTTTTATTAAAATATAAATTTACGATTAATATCGTTACGTGCAAAATCACTGAAAGACTAATTCCCCATTCATTGGGGTCAGGCAACTAAACGTAAATCCTTCCTTACTCCATTGCTCCAATGCCCTGGGCAAAGCGTATTCCATCCGCTCCTGCGCCTTTAAACTATCATGAAACAGCACAATGTCACCATTATCGGTGTGTTTCAGTACATTCTGGAGGCATTTTTCCGGGGTTAAATTAATATCAAAATCGCCGCTCAGCACACGCCACATAATGATGTTTAACCCTGGCTTTGCTGCTTTCAGCAATTTTATCTGCGACCTTGTGATGCGACCGTACGGCGGCCGGAACAGATTGGAGTTGATCAGTTTATCGGCCTGCAAAAAATTATCGAGGTAGGTTTTATCGTCAGTTTTCCAGCCGTTAAGGTGGTTGAAGGTATGGTTGCCGATGGCGTGGCCTTCGTTTTTTATCTGCTCAAAAATATCTGGATGTTTGCGTACATTATCCCCGATACAAAAAAATGTAGCTTTGGCATTGTATTGTTTTAAAATATTTAAAACAAATGGTGTAACAATAGGTACAGGCCCGTCGTCAAAAGTAAGATAAAGACATCGTTTGTTATGGTCAACATTCCATATCAGCTTGGGGTAAAGCTTTTTGAGCAGCCAGGGTGTTTTAACCAGGTACATATTATTAGATTTCAGGTACGGAAAAAAATATAAACAATTGATATAATGGAACAAAGGTATTTATTAAATTGTGAACATCCCGAATCCCGTGTCTCAAATCAAAAAAACATTATTCAATTATAACCTTATGCCACAAAACATATTTAGATTTATAAAAACGGGCACATTAACCATTTTATGCGTTTTATTGATGGGCGCAGCAGCCCGGGCCCAGCAGGTAATAAGCCTGCAGCAGGCTATTGATCTTACTATAAAAAATAATCTTACTATTAAACAGGCCCAACTTACAGAAGCTTTGGCTGATGAGGACTATAAACAAGCCAAATACAACGAGTTGCCAAGCCTGAGCGCCAGTTCGCAGGGTAACTACTATTTTGGTAAAAGCCAGATAGCCGGTGCGTTTGCGTATTCTACTTCGGCTTTGAACATGCAGGGACAAGCCAATTTAGCGATAACACTTTTTCAGGGCGGCCAATTGCACAACCAGATCCTACAAAATAAGCTGGCGCTTGACGTTGATAAAACCGGTACTGCCAAAGTTAAAAACGACCTGCTGTTAAATGTTGTTACAGATTATTTGGTCATCCTGACCGATCAGGACCTTGTAATAGCAGCCAAACAACAAATTGCGCTGGCACAAATAACTTTGGACAGGGCACAGAAAAATCTTGATGCAGGGAATGCTACCCGCGCCGATCTGGCACAGGCACAGGCACAGTTACAAACAGCGCTGCTAAATTTAACCAATGCACAAAACCAGGTAGATATTGCGATTTTAATATTAAAGCAATACATGGAAATGGATTCTTCCGCACAAATAGTTGTTGAAAAACCAGACATCAGCAAGTTAACTGATGTAAGAACGATTTTTGATGCTACAGAAGTAATTAAAACAGCATTTACCAGCAATCCGGATATTAAACTGGCTGAATTACAACAGGAAACATACGCCCAGGCCATAAAAATAGCCAAAGGCAACTACTACCCGGTTTTAAGTTTTGGTGGCGGCCTCGGTTCAAGCTATTCAAACCAGGCAAAAGACTTTACAACCTTATTAGCCATACCCTTTAGCACCCAGTTAAGCAACAACTTTAACCAATATTTTGGATTGAGTTTACAGGTACCCATTTTTAATCATTACTCCGCCCGTACTTCAGTAAGGAAGGCCAAATTGAATTATGAATACGCTGAATTAACCACCCAACTTGCAAAAAATACGCTTAGCAAAACTATTATACAGGCGGTGCTCGACCTGCAGGCAGCAGAAAAGAGCCTTCTGTCTTCAACACAAACCTATAATTCAAACAAGGAAGCTTTAAATATTACCAAGCAACGCTATGATGCAGGGCTGGTTAACACGCTTGACTATAACATAGCGCTTACAAATTATAATAAATCACAAAATGATATGATTGAAGCACAATACCAGGTGGTATTCAGGAGTAAGGTAATTGATTATTATCTGGGTAACCCTATAGTATTATAGATGTGCGAATGTGCAGATGTGCAAATGATGAAACGAACAATTAAAATTAAAAATTAAACGATAAATAAATCCGAAACGGCGAAGCCCTCTTGAGCACCGCTAAAAATTAACAAAAGCGAAAAATCGAACATCCGAAATAATAAAGAATCGGTGTAATCAAAATCAAATCGGTGTAATCAAAAAATAAAAAAAGAATCATGGGAAAAACTACAAAATATATTCTTATCAGCTTAGGCGCACTGGCCGTTTTAATCATCGTGTTAAAATTAACCGGGCTAATCGGCAAACCTAAACTTACACAGGTAGCCACCGAAAAAGCTACTGTTCGTGAAATCAACGAAACGGTAACGGCAAGCGGCAAAATAAAACCGCATGTTGAAGTAAAAATAAGCCCTGAGGTTTCGGGCGAAGTAGTGGAATTGCCTATAAAAGAAGGTGATGTAGTAAAAAAAGGCGAACTGCTTTGTAAAATAAGGCCGGATATTTTAAAGTCACAGTTTGACCGGGCCGAGGCGGCAAACAATACCCAAAAGGCAACTATCGGCAACGCGAAACAAATGCTGAACCAGTCACAGGCTACTTTTGACAATCAGGCATCTATCTACAAACGTGATAAAGCGCTTTATGATAATAAAGTGATCACCGCAGCCGAATTTGAGGCCGCAAAAGCAAGTTATAATGGTGCAAAAGCAGCACTTGAGGCAGCAAAACAAAATGTAATAGGCTCAACCTACGGCCTGGCGCAATCACAGGCCTCAGTTAAAGAAGCGGCTGACAATCTTTTAAAAACAACTATTTATTCACCGGTGGATGGTGTTGTTTCAAAATTATCTATTCAAAAAGGCGAACGGGTACTTGGAACCCAGCAATTTGCCGGTACTGAAATTATGACTATTTCGGATCTGAGCCAGCTTGATGTGAATGTTGATGTAAACGAAAACGATATTAACCGTATAAAACTGGGCGATTCATCAAAAATTGAGGTTGACGCCTTTTTGGGCAAAACATTTACAGGGGTGGTTTCGGAAATCGGCAGCTCGGCCAATGTGGTGGGCACCAATGCCGACCAGGTAACCAACTTTACCGTTAAGGTGAGGATTAGCCCTGATTCATACAAAAACCTGCTTATTAAAACGGCGTCAAATCCTAACCCTTTCAGGCCGGGACTCACCGCAACAGTTGATATAAATACCAGTCATGCCAAATCGCTTGCGGTGCCGATTCAATCGGTTACCACCCGCGAAGAGAAAAAGACTGCTGCCGCCAAATCTGATGATCAAAACCAGGATAATAATAATAATAAGCCGCAGATTGTAACGCCTGTAAAGGAATATGTATTTGTATATAAAGCAGGGAAAGTAAAGCAGGTGCTGGTAACAACCGGAATACAGGATGATACCTATATCCAGGTACTATCCGGTTTAAAAGCCGGCGATGAGGTGGTATCAGCCCCGTATGCCACCATTGCCAAACTTTTGAACGATAATATGGCCGTAGAGAAAGTGGATAAGAGCAAACTGTTTGCCGGAGACGGGAAATAGGGTGATGTGCTGATGTGCAGATGTGCGGATGTGCGGATGTGCAAATGAGGGGATATGGGGATGTGAAAATGTGTGATCAATAGTTTGCAAATTCAAATTCAAAAGCAACAGGGCTTATGCATTATGCATGAGCCTTGTTATTTTAAACAAGATTTTTTTATCAAATTATTTGCATATCCGCATATTTGCACATCGGCAAATTAATACATTTGCATATCTGCACATCTGCACATTTGCACATTTGCACATTGAAAAATATGCATCAACATAAGAACAAGATAACCGTTGTAGGCGGCGGGAGCTGGGCGACTGCCAATGTGAAGATCCTTTGCGATAATACTACTGAAAAAGAAGTTTTTTGGTGGATGCGCAATCCAAATGCGGTTGAGCATATCCACAAATTCCATCATAATCCAAATTATTTAAGCTCGGTTGAGATCAATTTACCGGCAAAAAATGTTTCCACTGATCTGAAAGGTCTTATCAGCCAGTCGGATTATGTATTGCTCAATGTGCCTGCGGCCTTTTTAAAGGATGCCCTGAAAGGTATAACACCTGCCGACCTTGCCGGTAAAAAGATCGTATCAGCCATAAAGGGCATAGTGCCCGATGAAAACCAGATCATAGGTGATTTTATGCATCAGCACTATGACATTCCGCTTGACCATTTCCTGGTAATCAGCGGCCCATGCCACGCCGAAGAAGTTGCGCTCGAAAAATTATCCTATCTCACCATAGCCTCCCTTGATACCGAACTTGCAGCCGAATTTGCCGGGATGTTTAATACAAGGTATATAAAAACCAATATTTCGGATGATATTTACGGTACTGAATATGGCGCCGTATTGAAAAATATTTACGCCATAGCCGGCGGTATTTGCCATGGGCTGGGGTATGGCGATAATTTCCAGGCGGTTTTAATATCAAATGCTATCCGCGAACTGGAGCGTTTTGTTTCTGTAGTACATCCCATACAACGCGATATTAAAGAATCGGCCTACCTTGGCGACCTCATGGTTACCGCTTATTCGCAATTCAGCCGCAACCGCACCTTTGGCAATATGATTGGCAAAGGCTATACCGTTACCTCGGCGCAACTGGAAATGAATATGATAGCAGAGGGCTATTATGCAGTAAATTGCCTACATCAGGTTAATAAACAATACAAAGTAAATATGCCTATTTGCGATGCGGTTTATGCCATTTTATACCAGAAACGAGCTCCTGCACCCGAAATGAAACATTTGGCTGAACATTTGAGTTAATGTATTTGAATTAACAATTTCAAATATTATGAAAAACTTATTAAAGGTGGCGCTGGTTGCAGCAGGGATTTTCTCATTTACTGCAAGCCAGGCACAAACGCACAAAGATTCAACTATTGGTCACAAAATCGGGACTACCGCTACAAAAGTTGCCCACAAAACCTCTGAAATTGCCGCAACCGGGGCATCAGATGTAATGGACAAAAGGTACAAAGGTAAATGCGGCCCCGGGGGCCAGCCTGTATTCATCAATAAACATTCCCATTATTATTATATCAGTAAAAAAGGGCACAGGGTTTATATCAAGAAATCACAAATGATGGACAAACCGATGAAATAAGCCGGAAATCTTAAGTCTGGAGTTTCAAGTCAAATATTTTTTATTGATTTGAGATTGCAGGCTTAATTTAACAAAATCCATATCAGCTATGAAAAAGCTTGCTTCAATACTTATTCAGGTTGCTTTTGCATTGATTTTGCTGATTGGGGCATGTGCTAACCCTGTTAAAAATAAATTAAAGGGTAGCTGGCGATCAAAAGATGGTGCAGTTAAGCTTAATATAACTGAAAAGGATTTTATTATGGATGACGGCGAAGCCATTGCCGAAGACTATTTTGTAAAAGACGACACCATTTTTACTTCTTTTCAGGGTAATAAGCCTTATACAGGTTTTGTAATTAAAAAAGTTGATGAGCACTATTTAAAATTGATCGGTCCTGATTCAGTGGCGATGGAATATGGCAGGTGATTGGTTTATTGGTTCACTGCTGGTCTTGTACCGTAATGACATTGCGAGGAGGACGACGAAGCAATCGCAGTGGCAATCAGTCCCACCATGTCATTGCGAGGTACGAAGCAACCGCAAAAAAACTATGTCATTGCTTCGTGCCTTATAATGACGTCCTTGTAAGTTACTCATAATCAAGCTGCTTTTTGAATGGTTAAACCAAGTTTAGCGGCTTCCTTTTGCAGGCGTGCAATTTTTTTAGCCTTTTGTTTCTCTAAATCGGGCTGTATTCTGGCGGAATTATAGGCTTCTTTTTTAAGTACCATGTTATAAAAGATCACTGCTATTTTTCTTGCTACCGCCTTTATTGCTTTGGCACTTCCTTTAGTTGCTGCCAGTCTTCTGTATTGTTGTCCCATTGGTCCCTTGCTTTGCCACAAGCTGTTTGCTGCCAGGCGGAAAGCCTGAGTTGCCGGATTATTGCTGACTCGCTTTTGATAGCCTATGACTTTGCCCCCTGATATTTTCGGACGCGGTGATAGATTGAGCCAACTTATAAAATGCCCTGCTGATGGCCATTTTTTCATATCTGTTCCTGTGATGGCAAGAATCGTAAGCAAACCAATCTCATCCAGCCCCTCTACTTCGGTAAGATCTGTTCCGAATATGAACAGCAAATATTCCTGTAGGTTTATGCTGTATTGGTTCTTTCTCACCAGACCTTTTTTCCTCTGTAGTGGATTATCAAGATTAAGCATCTTTTGAAGTGTTTTTTCAATATAAACCTCACAAGCCTGCATCTGCTCTTTGGCAAAGTCGTAAGTGCTCAGGTTCAGGCCAAGTATGTTGATATAATTTTCCTGGTAATCTCCTTTTAGTGAACTGAGCAGGTCCTCCGGATTGGCTTTTAAGTTTTTTAAGCTGATGAGTTTAAGTAGTTTTTCAGGATCTGTTATACCTGAACTGATCGCCCGTAACAGTTTCATCCCCGCTACCCCCTCTATATCGCTGATCAGGTGCTGGAATTTGATATTCATTGTTGTCAGCACCTTTTGAATACGGTTCAGGGTATCGCTTTTTTGCTGCCTGCAGATATCTCTTTCATGAAGATAGCCCCTTAGTTCCCGGTGCAGTTCGGTAGCAATATGTGAATTGCGCAACATGTCGCAAGCCAGTAACTGGTGCAACCACTGCGCATCATTAATGTCGGTTTTCCGTGCTGCTATGTTTTTATAATGGCTTGGATTGACCACCATCATCTCCATCCCATGGTTTTCCAACACGCTATACAGCGGCTTCCAATATTCCCCGGTAGCTTCCATAGCAACCTTTTCAACCCCTGCCTGTTGTAACAGCTCCGCTAATTGGATTAGACTTTCGGTGAAGCTGTTAAACTCCCGGACGTGGATTACGCCCTGTTGATCTGTATAGGACACCACCATCAGCATACTGCCTACATCAATTCCTGCTGAATGAAGGTGGATCAACCCAAATCCTTCCAGCTTCTTTTCAGCACCTTTTACCGATGCATTTTTCTCCTTGTTTTTAATAACTTTGCCCATAGTTCTTTTTTTATAAAAAACAGGGCAAGCTCTGTCACTCTTAAAATGCTTAAGCTTAAAAGCATGGTGAACATATCCCTCGCGGAAGGTTCCCGATAATATTTCTTTCAAAGAGTGGCGGTCCCAAACTCGCAATCAGGCTCTGGTAGGCACTAATGGGTTAACGGGTTATGTAACTTGCCTTGTTTTTTTCAAAACTGCACTTTTAAACCCGTATTATCCACGTCATTCCTATTTCTTCCAGGTTGCCCTGGTGGCTACTCGTAATGACAAAGTTTTTTAGTTTGGAAACAGTTGGAAACATTAGTAACAGTGTTTCCAATATTACCAAAGTTGCCATTTGGCCGAACCGGGATTAAATCCAACTCACCACCACCCAAAAACAAAAACCCCCAATCATTTTCAGACTGGGGGTTTTGTAAACTAAACTAAACTTTGTCTGCCAACCGGCAGACATTATGAAAAACTAACAATTAAAACCTTCTGCGTCTTTCGGGGCGGTCTTCGCGGCGTTTTCCTGAAAAATCACGGAAACCACCACCTGCTCCGCCGCTTCTTTCCCGGTTAAATCCGCCTTCGCGTCTTTCGCCGCCTTCGCGTCTTTCGCCACCACCGCTTCTTTCGCGGTTATAGCCACCTTCTCTGCGGGAAGAACCACCGCTGCGGCTTTCGCTGCTGCCTTCGCCGGATATTTCTATCCGTACAGGGCGGCCTTTAAAATCGGCGTCTTTAAAACCTGCTGTTACTTTTTCAACATCAGCGTGGGGCACTTCAAAAAACGAATACACGCCTTTAACGTCTATCTTGCCAACAGTGCGTCCGCTTATTTTACTTTGGTTACAGATATATCCCAGCAAATCGCCGCGGTTAAACTCATCAACCGAACCCAGGTTTATAAATAAACGGGTGTATTCTGATTTGCCGCCGCCGCTAACGCCGGTTCCACGGTCAGCTGAACGATCATCATTTCTTTCAAAACGACGTCCTTCTTCAAGCGGAGCATTCAGGTCGGGCGCATTTTTATAATAATCTAAAAAGCGGTTAAATTCAATGGATGCAAAGCGTTTAATAAACTCTTCTTTGCTCATTTCCTTAAATTCTTCCATTATCCGCGGAATGTATTGCTCAATCTGCTGCTCATTAACCTGTACGCTATGTACTTTATGAACAATAGAGAATAATTGTTTCTCGCAAACATCAAATCCGGTAGGGATTTCAACTTTAACAAATTTCTTTCCTAAACCGCGTTCTATCTGGCGTATTTTACCTAACTCTTTGGCGTTGATGATAGAGATAGATACACCTGTTTTACCTGCACGGGCTGTACGTCCGCTACGGTGAGTGTAATTTTCAACCTCATCAGGCAACGAATAATTAATAACGTGTGTTATATCACTAACATCAATACCGCGCGCGGCAACGTCAGTAGCTATCAATAATTGCAGGTTACGGTCGCGGTAGCGTTTCATTACCTTATCGCGTTGTTGCTGCGATAAGTCGCCATGCAAAGAATCGGCATTATAGCCATCCTTTATTAAAGCTTCGGCAATATCCTGGGTTTCAATTTTAGTACGGCAAAAAACAATACCAAAAATATCAGGGTTAAAGTCGACAATGCGTTTAAACGCGGCATATTTATCACGAGCCCGAACAATATAGTATTCGTGCTCAATGTTTACATTGCCGGTGTTTTTTTCGCCCATGGTCAGCTCAAAAGGATCGGTCATGTATTTTTTGGCGATCCTGCGTACTTCAGTGGGCATAGTGGCCGAGAACAGCCATGTTTTTTTCTCTTCGGGTGTAGTAGATAAGATACTGTCGATGTCCTCCTGGAAGCCCATGTTGAGCATTTCATCAGCCTCATCCAATACTACGAATTTAACTTTCGAAAAATCAATCGCTTTACGGTTAATAATATCCAGCATACGGCCCGGTGTAGCAACAACAATTTGCACACCGCGTTTTATCTGACGCAACTGGTCAGATATGCTGGCGCCACCATAAACGGCTACAACGTGAACGTTGCCCATTTTTTTGGCGTAATTTTTAATGTCGTTGGTGATCTGTAAACAAAGTTCACGTGTTGGGCACAATATAAGTGCTTGCGGATAATTTTCCTCGAAGTCCAGCAGTTCTAACAGTGGCAGTCCGAAGGCAGCAGTTTTACCGGTCCCGGTTTGGGCTAATCCGACAAAATCGTTGCTGCCTGTTAACAATACCGGAATTGACTGTTCCTGGATTGGCGTCGGGTTTTCAAACCCTAACTCAGAGATGGCATTAACAATATCATGACGGATTCCCAGTTCAATAAATGGGTTCATGAATTAAAATAACGAATTTGGCAACATCGCCAAATCGGGCGCAAAGGTAGGGATTATTATTGGCAATTCAAAGGTATTCGCAAACCATGATAAACCAATGGCTGTACGGGTATAATTAGCTAAATATTAATGAGTTTGGTTAACGATTTTGATGGTTTGATATACAGCTGAAATAGTTTTTTGTACTTTAGATCATAATTTAACCTCATAAAAAATGAACAACGGATTTTTTTGCAATAAAAATTTAAGAAGCCTGCATCGGGATTTTGGTTGCTTTTTGGGGGATGGTCATTGTCCTATCGCGCCGGTTCAATGGTTAAGACCTTTTTTTGAATCAAGTTCCTGGAAATTATTTTAATTTAGAAAAAATTATCAAACCCATCATGAAACTAAAAACCACCATCACCCTTTTGTTGATAGCGCTTGCCGGGTTTGCTTTCGCCCAGGAAGCAAAATCCCCGTTTGATACCACCATGTACGGTCGCAACCCTGCCGTTGGCAAATACGCCGATATACGCGGGTTTAAAATGTACTGTGAAACTTACGGAAAGGGTGAGCCTTTGCTGATCATCCATGGCAACGGCGGCTCCATTAATAATTTTTTATACCAGATCCCTTATTTCGCAAAAAACTACCAGGTGATCCTTGCTGATAGCCGGGCGCAGGGCAAATCGCCTGATCCATCGGATTCTTTAAGCTATGAAATGATGACTGATGACCTGAATGCTTTGCTGGACAACCTGCACTTAAAATCGTGTTACGTAATTGGCTGGAGCGATGGCGGCATTAACGGCTTGTTATTGGCTATACGTCATCCTGATAAAGTAAAAAAGCTGGCTGTTACCGGGGCAAATCTTTGGCCCGATACCACCGCCGTTGACCCCTTTGTTTATAAATGGGCCATGAATATGAATAAAACGATGCGCGATTCTGCAAGCAGGATGAAAACCCCGGCACCTGAAATCAAAAATCAGCTTAAACTGCTGCACCTTTTATCTTATGAACCGCATATTACCGTTGAACAACTGCATATCATCAGCTGCCCCACCCTGGTTATTGGCGGCGACCATGATGTGCTGCTGCCTAAACATACCATGCTGATTGCGCAATCAATACCAAACTCTTATTTATGGATCATCCCAAATTCCGGCCATTCAACGCCGGTCTATAAAAAAGACCAGTTTAACCAGGTGGTTGGTGATTTCTTTGCCCAGCCCTACAGGAAGATTGAAGGGTTTGGACGATTTAATTGATGGAGATTAGTTGATTGGGTTGATTAAGTGAGTGGTTGATTGAGTTAAAAACTATCCAACTTATTCAACAATATTTCTTAAATTTGACTAAGAAAGTTTCGTTATGGATATTCAACTTGAAAAATTGAATTTGATAAGATGGTTGACTGAAGTTGAGGAACCTTCGGTGATTAGCCAGTTTATTGCTTTAAAAAACAGGCAACAACCTGATTGGTGGGATGAGATCAGTGATGATGAAAAATCCGAAATTGAAGAAGGCTTAGCCCAGGCTGACCGGGGAGATGTGCTATCCCACGAAGAAGTTATGGCAAAATATCAGAAATGGCGTTCAAAATAATCTGGACAAAACAAGCTATCAGAGGCTACGATAAGATTATCAATTATCTTGAAGAAAATTGGTCGGAAAAAGAGGTTTCAAATTTTGTCAATGAAGCTGATAGGTTTTTTGAACTGCTAATATCTCATCCGGAAATCCTGCAAAGAACTGAAAGGCATAAAAATGTATATCGGGGTCCTATTAACCGGCTTACTATAATAACCTATCGTGTAAAGCCTGTAAATAAGCAAATCGAATTAATTAGCATACGCGGATCAAGGCAAAAGCCGTTAAAACAATATCCACCCTTTTAGCCGCCGTAATTGCCAATTCTTTTGTCTGAAATATGATTAAAGGTTTTTCTTGATTCCTTTCATGGTAATCCCTGAATCCTATAATCAAGGTTCAGACAACCTACCGCAGCCTGTCCGCCGATTTTACCAGTTTTTCGTCCCGCTGTATCGCTTTTAACGCAAATACGATAAACAATATGCTTATTGTGCTTAAAAGCAGGCCGATCCCCCAGTTATGGGTATCAATCTGTATGCTTCCCATCACACCTTTTGCTGTTTGCGCCATCCAGAAACTATAACCAATAATTACCAGTATGGCACTATAGCATAATGCGATCTGCTGTTTGCGGTTTTTGTAAAGGAAAATAATGATCAATGGAACCAGGCCCACAACTGCTGTGGCTGCGGTTAGTGCAGTAAAAAATTGCGTATGTGTTTGCTGGCCGTTAACCTCCTGAAAAACGCCGGTAACCATTATGGTTAAAAATTTGCCGTCCACATTAGCGCTGTGCACCAGCGGGAACAGGAACAAGGCGAAAATTGCAAGGCCGGCAAGTAAAAGGTAAATACTTTGTATTCGTTGTAGCATAGTTTTTAATTATAACACAAATATAAAATTGTTTGAACCAAAATCCAGACTTCCAACTAAAAAGTGACTTTCAAATCGTAAATCGTAATTCTATATTCGTAAATCAAAGCATACCTTTGCCCTGTGACCGGAAAACAACGCTATTTTATTGAACTTTCTTATGATGGCAGCAACTATCACGGCTGGCAAATTCAAAAAAATGCTGTAAGCGTGCAGGAAGTTTTGAATGAAAAGCTGTCCGTAGTCTTACGGCAAACTATTGAAACCACCGGCTGCGGGCGTACTGATACAGGGGTACACGCGCGAGAATTTTTTGCGCATTTTGACGCGGAAGGGCTTATGGTTGATGGTTCATGGTTCATGGATTATACCAATTTAATACGAAGCATAAACTCCATATTACCAAAGGATATCGCTGTAAAGCGTCTTTTCCCTGTCGCTGCAAATGCAAACGCGCGGTTTGACGCCACCTTGCGGACTTATGAGTACCACATCCATTTTAATAAAGACCCTTTTAAAAATGGCTATTCCTGGGAATTGCGCGACCGGCCTGACCTGGATTTAATGAACAGGGCCGCTGAAATTATTAAAGAATATACCGATTTTAGCTGTTTCAGTAAGTCAAATACCCAGGTTAAAACTAATATTTGTAAAATATCAACCGCAGTATGGGAAATTAATGACGATGGTATTATTTTCAGGATATCTGCCGACCGTTTTTTGCGGAACATGGTGCGTGCAATAGTAGGTACAATGATAATGGTTGGAAAAAAGGAAATTGAACCAGAAGCGGTACGCCATATTATTGAAAGCAAAAACCGCAGCAATGCGGGTGTGTCGGTACCTGCCTGTGGCTTGTATTTGACGGAAGTGAGGTATTAGGTTAAAGGTAAAAGGATAAAGGTGAAAGGTGAAAGGTGAAAGGTGAAAGGTTATTTCGGGTTTTAGCTTTAAATTTACCGCTTGTTCCAATCACTAATTCACTAATTCACTAATTCAATAAATCAATAAATGTCTGAGGTAACCGGAAAAGCGCTGGATTGGAACCTGCTGAAGCGGGTAATGCATTATGTTAAGCCGTATAAAACTACGTTTATTATAGCTGCATCTTTAACCATCTTTTTGGCGGCCAATGCGGTTGTGCAACCAATCCTCATCCAAAAAACGCTCGATAATTATATTCTGAAAGATGACTATAATGGATTGCTGTTTATGGTGGAGCTGATGCTTTCCCAACTTGCATTACAAACCATCGCCCAGTATTATCAAACTTACCTTACAAATACCCTGGGGCAATCGGTGATCCGCGATCTCAGGATAGATGTTTTTAATCATATCACCAGCTTACGTTTGAAGTATTTTGACCATACACCTATTGGTATGCTTATTACCCGAACGGTGTCAGACCTGGAAACCATCGCCGATATTTTCTCGGAAGGTTTGATATCAATCATTGGCGATCTGCTGTTGGTGATAGCGGTGATCGGGATCATGCTGTTTACCGACTGGAAACTCGCGCTGATCACCCTGGTGCCGATGCCATTGTTGTTTTTGTCAACTTATGTTTTTAAGGAAGCTATTAAATCATCGTTCCAGGAAGTGCGCACACAAGTAGCACAATTAAATACTTTTTTACAGGAGCATATTTCCGGCATCAGCATAATACAGGTTTTTGCCCGCGAGGATCAGGAGATGCGCAAATTTAAGTCGGTTAATAAAAAGTACAGGGATGCAAATATCCGCTCAAACCTGTACTATTCCATATTTTTCCCGGTGGTTGAAATATTGATGGCCGTTTGTATTGGCTTGCTGGTATGGTACGGATGCAAACGCATTTTACTGGATGAACAGGTTAAAGCCATTTCAGCCGTTTCGCATGGCTTAAAACCGGGCCAGTTTACACAATTTGTGGTTTTCTTAAAAAGCATATTAAGTGAAAAAATAACCCCCGGCGTAATTACCGGCTTTATTGTGTTACTCAACATGCTTTTCAGGCCGATACGGCAGCTGGCCGATAAATTTAATACCCTGCAAATGGGCATGGTGGGCGCCGACCGTATTTTCAGGGTTTTGGATACCGATGAAGTGGCCGTAAATAACGGGAAATTAAAACCGGCGCATTTATCGGGCGAAATTGAATTTAAACACGTTTGGTTTGCTTATAACGACGAGAACTGGGTATTAAAAGATATTAATCTTCATGTAAAACCGGGCAAAACGCTGGCGCTTGTTGGCGCTACAGGGGCAGGCAAATCATCTACCATCAATATCCTGAACCGATTTTATGAAATTGCCAAAGGAAACGTTTTGGTTGACGGGCACGATATCAGGGAGTACGATGTAAACTATTTACGGTCGCGCATTGCGACTGTGATACAGGATGTTTTTTTATTTACCGATACTATCGGCAACAATATCAGCCTGAATAACCCGGCTATTACCCGCGAGCAGGTTATTGCTGCGGCAAAAGATGTTGGCGCGCATGAGTTTATAGAACGTTTACCCGGCGGGTATGATTACAATGTAATGGAAAGGGGTGCTACCTTGTCGGCGGGCCAGGCACAATTAATTTCATTTATCAGGGCATTGGTTTATAACCCGGCTATACTCATCCTGGATGAAGCCACGTCATCGGTTGATACTGAGACAGAGATGCTTATTCAAAATGCCATCAACAAGCTCATGGAGGGCCGCACGGCCATTGTAATTGCCCATCGCCTGTCAACTATACAAAAAGCGGATAAAATTATCGTACTCGACCATGGCGAGATCAAAGAAACCGGTACCCACCAGCAACTGTTGCGGATAGAAGACGGCTATTACCGTAAATTGTACGATCTGCAGTTTAATTCGGCGGGGATAAGCAGGGAGTAAATGGTCTGAACCTTTGATTAAACTAATTTAATTGATTTTTCTGAAAGTTAAAATCATAAAAAATTAGACGGATCATTAAAATCAGTTTAATCAAAGGTTCAGACCACTAAAATTATTCAAACTTAAAGCCTAAACCAATCTGCCAAACCTGGTTGCGGTAATCACCGCCATAAGAGGCATTTTGCTGGTTTTGCTGAAGGTCGATAGTGTATCTTGCGCGCAGTTCAACATCACGGCTTAAGTCAAAACTTACGCCCAAAACGCCGTCAAGGACAGTTCCTCTTCCGTAGGTATTATAATACTGCTCATTGGTAATAACAAACCCGTTATCATAAGTGTTGGTTGTTGAAACAGGAAAAGACACCTGCGGGCCCACAAGGACACTGAAAGTAGGGGATAAGCGTAACTTTGCAAGCAAAGGCACATCAATATAATTGGCATGCTGTGTGAAATTCCCGTCGGCAGTTACAGCGGCAAAGCCCTTTTGCGAATATAAAATTTCGGGAGCAAATGATAAGGGATATACTATTGGAATATCCAGTGTAAGCCCGGCATTGAAACCTGCTATAGCGCCTGTGCTATAGTTTTGGTTATAGGCATTTACTGTATTGGCGATGTTTAACCCGCCAGTTATACCAACCTTTACTTTGTAAAAATCATCATTCCGGCTACGCTGCTGCGGGTGCCTTACCCTGCGATGCCGGGAATAATTACCTTGTGCGCTTACTGAGCCTGCAACCAGCAGGCATATTGTAAATAAAAAGAGGATTTTTTTCATAACATAAATTGTTTTAATATATCCATAGAGTAAAAATTGATCCAAAGGTTTATTCGCGGTCAAATTTTATATCAGCTATCGGATAAAAACCGTGCCATGAAATTAAAACCTACAGGAAGGTTGCATCCGTGCATCAAATCACGAATATTATGTATCTTTATATGTTGATCAATTATACTATGAAAATTGTCCCTGTTGTAAGAAAAGCTAAGTTAAAGGAGATCGATGAGGAGTATGAAGATATGCTTTATTGGCTTTCAAGGCCGCCGCAGGAACGCATTGCTGAAGTAACCAGATTAATATCCCTTAGTTTGAAACCTGGCCAGCGTATGGATAAAACAGTAGTAATTAAAAGGAAGCTGCATCCGTAGCAGCAATGGGGCGTAATTCAAAATGTCGCAAATCACGAAATGTTCCGATGGAACATGAAGCGTCTATTTTTCAACTTCTACCAACCAAACATCCCTATGGGATGTTCATGCGATAAAAACATCCCGTAGGGATGTCTCGTTGGTAGAAAAATAAATCCCGCGCCTTGGCGTTCCATCGGAACGCATGGTGACGGCGCCAAGATTTGAATTGCACCCTTGCACCCTGTATCAAACACGAATATTGTGTATCTTTATATGTTGATAAGTACGCTATGAAAATTGTCCCGGTTGTTAGAAAAGATAAGTTAAAGGAGATTGATTTTTGGAATGATTTGCCTGAATATGTAAAAGCGGGTATAAAACGAGGTCAACAGCAAGCTGCCGAAGGTAAGCTGACGCCCCATGACGAGGTGATGAAAAAGTATGCTAAATATCAATAATCTATTTTAACCTTATTCCTTTAAATTTATTTCGGGGATTTCGACTGGTATGAAATATTGCCGTTACAATAATAAGCTTGTTTTTCTCGTCAACAAAATAGACAATCAGGTAAGGATACTTTTCGGTTAATGCCTCGTGAAATTTCTTATTAGAAATTTTATAGTGAAAAGGGTTGTTGCAAATTTGCCTGAGTTTATCCTCAACTGCGATGTTGAATAACTCCCCAAGGCCTTCTTGTTGTTCCTCATACCAAACAAAAGCATCGGCAAACTCTATTGAGGCTTCCCGTTTTAAAATAAAGGAGTAACTCATTTTTTGTTTTTCCTGTCAGCCAATGCTTGCCGTGCCATGGCAACAGTTTCTTCCCAGGTGTAGGTTTCGCCAACGCCGTTCATATAATCATCGTATCTTCTGTCTAATTCTTTTTTTTGTTCGGCGGTGAGTTCAAATTCATCAGCTATATCATTTTCAACTAAAGTATAAATAGCCTTTAGCTTTTTGTCTTCTGCCGTATCAATGTATTCGTGGAGCTGCTGCCTTATTTGTGTTGTACGCATGGGAAATTGCTTTTCACAAATTTATGATATTTTGATGGATTTTGAATAACATTAAGCAGGTAATAAAAATACGTAATTGCTGCAATAGCTCGAAACCGGGTCAGCGGATGGAAGTTGGATCCTAATTTCGCTGTTGGCGTCCAAACTACAATTCTTTTAGCCACTGAAGATCACTTTTGGTTACCTCATCATGTGTAATCAGATTACCGGCCTCTATATCTTTTTCGCTAAGTTTAAGCATGGTAATTTGTTCTTCGCTAAGCTGAACGGGGTTAGTTTGATATACGCCGTTATCGATTATCTTATTTAATGCCAATAGGTATTCTTTGTTTGAAATAGAGAATAATTTATCAATTAAATCATTCCTCAATGTGTCAACGGTAGCCATAAATTCAAATTTATTTAATAAACGTCGGTTTTCTTTCAGTGCAAAGAAAATTAAATTTTAACCCTGGTCAATTTATCATCGTCAAAATGGCAATGTACCGCTTTGCGGATATTAATTTTCAATTCATCCATTGTTTCAGCTTCAGTAAATATAGATTCGCCGATGGCCTTAGCAATATAGTCGCCTTCTAAAGCTTCTTCAACTAAAAAAAATACTTCGTTCATATCTCAAATTTACATTTAATTTTTGTTTTAACGTAATTGGTCGAATTGTTGTTAAAAGTCAAAATTTATTTTTTTATACAAATAAATTCGTTATATTTAAAATATCCCTTCTGATTTTTTAACCATTTAATACTTAAATCTATGCCAATTAATGAATTAGAATCCCACCCATATTTGTTTGATCAAGTTAATGCCTTTAAAGACAAAGACCAATTAGCAAAATACTGTAAGCTGATTGTTGGCACTTTTCCAATTTATGCAATCACAAATTCAAATCCTCCTGTTGGATCATTAGGTGTGCAAATAAGGGCAACCTGGTTTATTCACGCATTTCTACAATATTTTTACGGAAGTAGAGGCAGCCATTTTTGGGAATTATTTGCGACTGCTTTCAATGAGCCTGTCCCTAACACCAAGCAAGGGGCGATTGAGTTATTGAATAAATATAAATTTTTAATAACTGACGTTTTTGTTAAAACATATAGGATAGATTATTCTTCTTCGGATGATGATTTAGTTAATTCAGTATATAATCAAAGCATCATAGATTTAATCCAAAATAGTGATAACCTTAAAATCATATATTTTACTAGTTGGAACGCAAAGGACAAGTTTTGTGGCCTACTGGGTATACCATACTTACACGTTGCTGATAATATTGAACCCGTTTTTGGAAGAAATTACAGAATGATTGTTTTAATTTCTCCTGCTGGTAATGCAAGATCGGCATGGGGTTTTAGGCATAGTTTTCCTTTGTTACAAGAAGAAATAGATAATCGAAATAATGGAAATGGGTATGCTTTGGCATATCGCCAACGATATTATTCACATTATTTAAAATTGTTGTGTATAAATTATTAAAATGAGTTATTATGAATGGAGAAGATTTTTACACTTTATTAAGGAAAGTTTATCATGATAATAAAAACCAACATATTTATGATAATCGGCATTTTGTGCGTTGGCTGCCAAAAAAAAATGTTGGTACTTCTAACTTCCAATTTAAGTTTCCATCTAAAAATAATGAAAAAGATAACGTAAAGTCAATACCTAAACTTTGGCTTGTTGACGCAAAAAATGCACAGAATGGAGGCGAGACTATTAATAGAAATTGGTTTAATCATCATTTTAATAGAAATAATTTCAACGATTGTCGCGCAAGTGTAGCAAGGTGGCTTCTTCAAAATCACCAACCATTTTTATAGAAAAATATAGTCTGTACCATGCACCCCAACCCCAACAAATACAACGAAAATTTCCGCGAAGCGCTTGCCCGGCTTAACCCCGAGCAACTGGCTGCCGTTAATAAAATGGATGGTCTTGCGTTTGGATGTATAGAGATGGGCAAGACTGTTAAAGCCGAAAAATAACAATATGCGAAAAGACACAGCGATAAAACTATTTGAAAGCACACAAGTCCGCACGGTATGGAGTGAGGAGGAAGAAAAATGGTACTTTAGTATTGTGGATATGGTAGCTATTTTAACAGATAGCCTTAATGCTAATAATTATTGGAAAGTTTTAAAACATCGGCTTGCAAAAGAAGGAAGTGAGTTGGTTACAAACTGTAACCAACTGAAAATGCCGGCAGCTGATGGCAAATATTATAAAACGGATGTAGCCGACACAGAACAACTTTTACGTTTGGTACAATCAATACCATCACCCAAAGCCGAACCTTTTAAAATGTGGTTAGCCAAAGTTGGTTACGAACGTATTGAAGAAACAGAGGATCCGGAAATAGGGATTGACAGGTTGATGGAAACTTATCTAAAAAAGGGCTACAGTACTGCCTGGATAAATCAACGCCTTAAAAGCATTGAAGTACGCAAAGACCTGACTGATGAGTGGGAAAACCGGAGTATTAAGCGGGGACAGGAGTTTGCTATTTTAACTGATGAAATAACCAAAGCATGGGCGGGTAAAACCATTAAAGAATATAAAAAACTAAAAGGCTTAAAAAAAGAAAACTTACGCGATAACATGACCAATTTGGAGTTAGTACTAAATATGCTTGCCGAAGCTACTACCACTGAAATAAGCAAAGAAAAAAAGCCTGGTACCTTTGATGAAAATAAAACTATTGCGATTCAAGGCGGCACTATTGCAGGCAATACGCGCAAAGCAATTGAAGAAAAAACCGGCAAAAAAATAGTAACACCGCAAAACGCAAAAGGGCTGAATGATGAGCCTTTAAGAAAGAAATTGAAATAATGGAATTTCTAAAAATTAAAAACCTTTAACTTTGACAGCTCCTAAAGTTATCAAAGCTTTTTTACCAATTATTATGCACCCCACCCCCAACAAATACAACGAAAATTTCCGCGAAGCGCTTGCCCGGCTTAACCCCGAGCAACTGGCTGCCGTTAATAAAATGGATGGCCCGGTTTTGGTTATTGCCGGGCCGGGTACCGGCAAAACGCAAATACTGGCTGCCCGTATCGGTAAAATATTGACCGAAACGGATGCCGCAGCGCATGAAATTTTATGTCTCACCTATACGGATGCCGGGGCGGTGGCCATGCGTAAGCGCCTGTTTGAATTTATTGGCCCGGATGCTTACCGGGTGAATATTTATACTTTCCATGCCTTTTGTAACGAGATCATCCAGGAAAACCTGGACTATTTCGGCAAACTGAGCCTGGAGGCTTTGTCTGATCTTGAATCGGCTATGCTGTTCAGGGAGTTGGTTGATGATTTCCCTAACGACCATTTATTAAAGCGTTTTACCGGGGAGATCTATTTTGACGCGCCCCGCCTGAAAGGGCTTTTTTCGACAATGAAAAGTGAGGGCTGGGACGAGGCAACCATCGAAAGGGCGGTAAAGGAATACCTGGATGACTTGCCTAACCGGGAGGAGTTTATCTATAAAAAAGCAAATTCAAAAAATGGCATAAAAGCGGGCGACCCGAAACAAAAGGACATCGACAAAGCGCATGACCTGATGAAAAAGCTCCTGGCGGCAGTGGGCGAATACGCGAATTTTGATAAGAAAATGAAGGAGCGCGGCAGGTATGATTATGACGATATGATCATTTGGGTGCTCAAAGCTTTCCGCGAAAATGAAGAACTGCTGCGCCGTTACCAGGAGCGTTATCAGTATATTTTGGTGGATGAGTTTCAGGATACCAGCGGTTCGCAAAATGAGCTGCTGAAATTTATGCTGAACTACTGGGATACGCCAAACGTTTTTGTGGTAGGTGACGACGACCAGTCGATCTTCAAATTCCAGGGGGCGAATATGAAGAACATCCTTGATTTCGCCAATGATTATGTGGCCACCCTGCAAACTGTGGTGTTAAAGCAAAACTACCGCTCCAACCAGCAAATATTGGATATCTCCAAGGCGCTGATCAATAATAACAGGGAGCGTTTAACCACACAACTGGCTTTAGACAAAAACCTGCAGTCGGCAAACACCCGTTTTGACGCCCTGGTTGTTGAGCCGGTTATCAACGAATACGAAAACCCCGGTCAGGAGTTGGTGGATGTGGCCGTGCAAATAAAACAACTGCTGGCCAAAGGCGCCGGACCGGGCGAAATAGCCGTGATCTATCGTAACCACAGCCAGGTGGAGGAATTGGTACAGTACCTGGATACCCAAAATATAGCCGTAAATACCAAACGCAAGATTGACATTTTCACCCTGCCGTTCGGCGAAAAGATCATCAATATCCTGCAGTACCTTGCTATGGAAATGGACTCACCCTATAGCGGGGATGAATTGCTGTTCGAGATCATGCACTATGATTTTTTTGATATTCCGCCTATTGAGATCGCCAAGGCAAGCGTTGCGGTAGCAAAGGAGAACTATGCCACTTCGGCCAAAAACGAACCTAAAACTTCGTTGCGCCGGTATATCAGCGAGATACGGGTCCCTGCACAAACGGGTTTATTCGATCAAAATCCAAACCTGAAAATGAAATTTCTGGTAAGCGATATTGATTACCTGTTAACCTTTTCGGCCAGCAATACCCTGCAGCAGCTTTTTCAGCAGGTGATCGCTAAAATGGGCATCCTCAAATTCGTAATTGGGCAGCCGGATAAGGGCTGGTACATGCAGGTGCTGACCAATTTCTTCGATTTTTTGAAGGACGAAAGCCGCAAAAACCCCGAGATCAAACTGGCTGATCTGATTGCCATCATCAAACTGATGAAAGAAAACAAGATCAGGCTTGATTTAAACCAGGTGATATTTTCGGAGCACGGCATAAATTTTTTAACCGCCCACGGATCAAAGGGCCTGGAGTTTGAACATGTTTTCCTCATAGGCTGCAGCAAAAAAATATGGGACAGCAAAGGCCGTAATTATGGCTTTAGTTATCCCGATACCCTTACCCAGGCTTCTGATGATGAGATAGCGCAAAAGGAGGAGGCAAGACGGTTGTTTTATGTGGCTATCACCAGGGCGAAACAACATCTCTCCATATCTTATGCCAGCAAAGACAAAAACGGGAAAGACCAGGAAGCATCTCAGTTTGTAGGTGAAATTTTAGCGGATACTACCTTACGGGTGCAATATCCCAAAGTAAATGAGCAGGCGATGCTGGAGTTTTTGGCGATACAATTCAGCGAAACGGATAAACCAAAAGTGGAACTGCTGGACAAAAATTATATCAACCAGTTACTGCAGGATTATACGCTTTCGGCGACGCATTTAAGCAATTACCTTGATTGCCCGCTGAGGTTTTATTTTCAGTGCCTTATTAAGGTGCCGTCGGGTAAAAGCCCGGCCGCAACCTTCGGGCAGGCGGTGCATTGGGCTTTAAATAAGGTTTTTAAAAAGCTGAAAGATTATGGCGATGAGTTCCCCCTGACAGATGATTTTATGAAAGAGTTCCGCTGGTTTATGTACCGCAACAGGGATTCGTTCACTAAAGAAGATTTTAAACTGCGGCTGGATTACGGCGAGAAGATATTGCCTCCTTATTATAATCAAAATATAGCGGTATGGAATAAAATAGCGGTTACCGAACGCAATATTAAAAATATAGAGGTGGAGGGCGTACCGATAAAAGGCAGTCTTGATAAGGTGGAATTTAACGGTAAACAGGTAACTGTTGTGGATTATAAAACTGGGAAATTAAAATATGCCAAAGATAAACTGCTCCGCCCCAATGAAGACCAACCCAATGGCGGCGACTACTGGCGGCAGGCGGTGTTTTATAAAATTTTAATAGACAATGACCACTCCATTGATTGGGAAGTGGTAAGCACGATATTTGAATTTGTGGAACCGGTTAGCGAAGGCGAATACCATAAAGAAAAAATTGTGATCAGTCCGGATGATACCGCCGAAGTAACCGGCCAGATAGAAACAGTTTATCAAAAAATTATGGCCCACGATTTTAACACCGGCTGTGGTAAAAAAGAATGCGACTGGTGCCATTTTGTAAAGAGTAATTTTAAACAGGTGGGAGGTGTGATGCAAGAGGAAGAAAATATTGATTAACATATCGTTGGAGACGCAATGCATTGCGTCTCTACGTAAATATCTGAATATGAAATATTTATTATTTATCATCCCTGTGTTTTTCATCATACAGGTATCCGCCCAAACCATTATAAAGCAGGATGCTGCCATTAATCAGATGGTTGATGAGGTGTCATCCAAAAACATTGAAGGCATTATCCGTAAATTGGTGAGTTTCAAAACCCGTCATACTTTGAGTGACACTACCAGTTTAACTGAAGGCAGCGGTGCAGCCCGTAATTGGATAAAAGCCGAATTTACAAAGTATGCGGGAGCTTCAGGTGGAAGGATGAGGGTACAGTTTGATACATTTAGCCAACCTAAAGGTAACCGGATAGATAAACCGGTCCGGCTGAAAAATGTGCTTGCAATTTTAAAAGGGACCGGTCCGAAGGATGCCAGGGTGTATATCGTATCGGGCCATTATGATTCAAGGGTGAACGATGTGATGAATGCCAATACGATTGAACCCGGCGCCAATGATGATGCTTCGGGCACGGCGGTTTCGATGGAACTGGCAAGGGTGATGGCTAAACGATCATTCCCGGCTACAATAATTTTCATGTCGGTAGTAGGAGAGGAGCAGGGCTTATATGGTTCAACCAATGTTGCCAAAAGGGCGAAAGCCGAAAACTGGAACATCGATGCTATGCTGAACAATGATATTGTTGGCAATACCCATGGCATGGAAACTGACCTGAAAGACAATCGCAGCGTTCGGGTATTCAGCGAGGGTGTTCCTTCTGTTGCCGCCGGTAATGAAAAGCAGGTGGCAGGTTTAATTGCATTGGGCGGCGAAAATGACAGCCCTTCGCGTGAACTTGCGCGATATATAAAAGAAACAGCGGAGCGCTACGTTGACCGGCTTGATGTAAAGCTGATTTACTGCCGCGACCGTTACCTGCGTGGCGGCGACCATGTGCCGTTTTTATTGCAGGGCTTTACTGCGGTAAGGTTCACCGAAATGAATGAAGATTTTAACCGCCAGCACCAGGATGTCCGTACCGAAAATGGTGTTGACTATGGCGACCTGCCCGATTTTGTAGATTTTAACTATGTTCAAAAAGTGGCCCGCATGAATCTTTCGGTATTGGCAAACCTGGCCCTCGCCCCTGCGGAACCGCAAAATGTGGGCATTGTTACCAGCGGCTTAACCAATAAAACCACGTTAAAATGGGAAGCGCCCGAAACCGGGAAAAAACCCGCAGGGTATTACGTGCTGATGCGCGAAACCATCAGCCCGTATTGGGAAAAGAAATTTTATGTGACCGATAATATAGCAACTTTAGCTTATTCCAAAGATAACTACCTCTTTGCAGTGCAATCAGTTGATGCAGAGGGACACGAGAGTTTGCCGGTATTCCCGAAGCCGGTGAGGTAGGTTTTTGTTGCAATGTTGGAAAGTTGAAAGGTTGTAATGTTGAATTGATCGACGAAATTCTTCTTTTCGGCTTTTTTATGCGCTGCATTGGTTAAATGCACAAGGTAGAGTATTTCATTTACCCGTTTTTCGGGCACCTGTAGCAAAAGTGCTCTGTTCAGTAAGTTTTCTTTTCCGCTAAGATGCAGGTAGATTGCAGGCTGCTCAATCAGCGAGCCAATTTGCGAAAGAATTTCAATGCTGTTGCTTTGCAGCTCTTTTTCGAAAATCCGGATACTGCCTTCCTGTGTTTTCAGCAGGTTTAGCAACAGTTTTATGGTGGTGGTTTTGCCGGCGCCGTTTGGCCCCAGGAAACCATATATACTCCCTTCGGGAACTTTTAATGATAAGGATTTGACAACCGTTTGTTTGCCAAAATTAAAGCTCAGGCCTTCGGTATCAATTACCATAGCTTTTCTTTTGCTATAGCGCAAACAGTTTTAACCAGGTCTACACTTTTATAAAAAAGTGAAGTGGCATGCACTGTTGTGCCTACAATAGCCTCCCTTTTTTGTTGGAACTGGTAGCTAACACCCATAATAAGGGCAAACATTACCGGGATCAGCAATAAGATGAATGGATTTGAGTTTGTAATCAACTTCTTCATTGTGATTTTTTTTGATGATACAAAGGAATGTAAAAGGTTTAACGTGAAAAAAAGAATTAGACCAACACACAGGATTTATAGATGAACAGCTGTTTAGCCAAATCGGGCAGTTTGTCGGGTAAAAAAGGCAGTTCATCGGTAAAGTGACCTGTTACATATAAAATGTACTCTTTAAACTTGTCAAAATATTAATTTAGGAGTGATGAAACTTAGCTGGCAAATATTCTGGCATACGCTTTTTTGGGTCGCGATGATCTCGTTTTTCTTGTTTATTTTTCACAACAACGCAAAACTAAGCATCGATGCAACTATAGTGGTTGTGGTAATTTACGGCGGTATTAATATCGGCCTGTTTTACCTTAATTACCTTGTATTTATCCCCCGGTTTTTAAATAAGAAGCGCTATAATATTTATGCAATAGCAATAGTAGCTACTGTAATTTTATTTGGATTTGGCAAATACGGAGTTGCGCTTATTTTTAAGCAATATGTGCTTATGCGCATGAAAGGCCAGGTTATTGGTTTCGGGACATACTTTTTAAACACTGTTTTTACCAGTCTTGTTTTTTTGTTTTTAAGTACTGCCTTAAAATTTGCGGTGGATTGGTTCCTGAACGAACGTATCCAGCGCGACCTCGAAAACCAGCGGCTCAGCGCCGAGCTTGCTTTCCTGAAATCGCAGATTAATCCGCACTTTTTATTTAATTCGCTAAACAGCATTTATTCGCTTGCCTACCAGCGTTCGGAAACCACCCCCGAGGCTATCCTTAAATTATCGGAAATTATGCGTTATATGCTGTATGAGTGTAACGATAACAAGGTTGATTTGGCCAGGGAATTGCAGTATTTGCAGAATTACATCGATCTTCAAAAAATAAGGTTCGGGAATAAGGCGTTTATTGATTTTAAGATAGATGGCAAAGTAGAAACCCAGCAAATTGTACCTTTGCTGCTCATCGCATTTATTGAAAATGCTTTTAAACACGGGGTAGCAAGTAATCCGCAAACGCCCATCCGTTTGTTAATTGAAGTGGATGAAGCACACCTGCATTTTTTTATGCAAAATAAAAAGCACACCAATAATCGCGACGAATCGGGCGGGATCGGCTTAAATAATGTGAAGCGAAGGCTTGATTTGCTGTATCCCGGAAAATATAATTTGGACATACGCGACGAAAGAGATACTTACACCGTTGAATTATCATTAGTTTTATAGCATGATCAGATGCCTTATTGTAGATGACGAGCCCTTAGCGCTGCATATACTGGAAGATTATATTTCCAAAATACCTTTTTTGCAATTGGTTAAGGCAACCACCAACCCTATTGAGGCCCTTACCATTGTGCAGGAAAAAGGCGCCGACCTGGTTTTCCTCGATGTTCAAATGCCCGAACTTTCGGGGATACAGTTTTTGAGGATTTCAAACGGAAAAGCAAAGGTTATATTAACAACTGCCTACCCGCAGTATGCGCTGGAAGGGTATGAGCTTGATGTAATTGATTACCTTTTAAAGCCAATAGCTTTCGAGCGTTTTTTTAAGGCGGTACAAAAAGCCCAAACCATTATGCAGCCACCAGTTGCCAATGGGACCACACCCATACAAACTGAACCGGCCCGGCAGCCTCAGCAGGATTTTTTGAGCGATTTTATTTTTGTTAAAACCGAACATAAGATACAGAAAGTTTATCTGAACGATATTTTATTTATTGAAGGTTTAAAAGACTATATCTCCATTTTTACCCCGGCAGAAAGGATCATCACCCTGCAAAATATGAAAAAAATGGAGGATGCCCTGCCTGTAAAACATTTTATCCGTGTGCATAAATCCTATATCGTATCAATCAATAAAATTGACAGTATTGAACGCAGCCGTATTTTTATCGGTGATAAAATAATCCCTGTAGGCGATACCTACCGCGAAGAGTTTTTTAAGATAGTTGACGGGAAGAATATTTAGAATTTGATTCTAAATGGAGGATAATTCAATCTGTTTGTAAGTTTGCCGGGTCATTAAGCATGAAAAAAACATTAAATAACATAAATGTGCACATTATTGCCTACATTTATACATATAAATAAAATCGGTAAACTATGGATATTCAAATTTCGGCGATTAGGCTTTACCAAATTATCAAAGATAAAACAGGGGATGACAAAACAGCAGAAGAGGTTGTTTCTGCTCTTCAGGCAACAATTAAGGAAGAAGTTAGGATTGAGGCTACCAACCAAATAAAGGATCTAAAAATAGATATTATAGACAGAATAGGGAGTGCGAAGATTCAAACTATCCTTTGGGTGGTAGGAGTTGGGGTGTTGCAATTGGTTGCCCGCTATTTCTTTAAATAAAAAAGTTATTGCATATTGTTAAGCTTCTAATTATAGAACTTCACAAACAATCCTCAATTATTCCTTTTGACCCAGGGCTTTTTTTATCCTGTCTTCCGCTTCTTTCACCAAATCTTCCATAGGCCTGCCATTTGGTTCAATGGGTTTAAGTACTGTCCAGGTCAGGCGTTCAAAGGTATCCAGGGGGTAATAGCCCCATCGGGTTATTTTCCATGTTCCATCAATGGCAACAGGAACAATAAGCGCTTCGGGGCATTTCTTTAATATGGTGGCAATTCCGCCAACCTGAAAAGTTTTTACCTGTCCGTCTTTTGAGCGCGTACCTTCGGGGAAAATCGCTGCCGACCATTTGTTTTCTTTCATCCGGGTAGCCAGTTTAATAATTTCAGCAATGGACTGCCGGGAGTCTTTGCGATCAATATTGGCGCCGCCACCGTATTTTAAGTTAAAAGATATAGAGGGAATACCTTTAGTTAACTCAATTTTGGAAATAAACTTTGCATGGTATTTGCGCAGGTAATAGATCATTGGCGGGATATCAAACATGCTTTGATGGTTCGATAAAAAAATAATTGGCCGGCCAATTGGTAAATTTTGTTTGTTAATAAAAATCACCCGGTTACCCCCCAGGTAAACTGTCCGTAAAAGGAAAAGGTTTAATAGATCAACTGACCATTTATGGGCTTTATAGCCAAAAACCCTATAACATACCCATTGTATTGGTTGAAAAATCAGCAGCGTCAAAAAAAACGCGATGGCAACAAACGGCGATAAAATATATCCGAAAAACTTTCTCATAAATGCGGCAATTTAAGTTTTTTCCGGGACTTGGGTAAATGTTATAAATGCTTTTCAACTAACAATAACTGAACTTTTAAAACCGCCGCAACAGTCATTGCATCGGTGATTTCGCCCCGGCAAACCATTTTATACACTTCATCAAAAGGTAATTTGTGAACGATCAATTGCTCCGTGTCTTCCGGTTCGGCCTCAAATTGCTCCAACCCACGGGCAAGGTATATGATGCTTAGTTCGTCGCTTACCGAATTGGAGAGGTGTAAGCGTTGTATTTCGGTCCAGTTTTGGGCTTTCAAACCAGTTTCTTCCAATAGTTCCCGTTTGGCTGAATCTATCGGATCAATGCCAATAATGCCGCCGCCTTCGGGCATTTCCCAGCTGTATTGCCCCAATGCAAAGCGGTATTGTCCTACCAGATAAGTATTCAATTCATTATCCAATGGCAAAACACCAATGGCAATACCCTTGTAATGTACTTTGCCATAAATACCGGGATTACCCGATGGGTTGATTACCTGGTATTCGGTAACATTGATCCATGGGTTATCATAGATTACTTTTTCTGAAGTTATTTTCCAGGGGTTTTCTTTCGGGTGGTGCATGGGGGTAAAATTGTAAAAATTATGTGAAATTATAGTTAAAACAAATGGTATGTGATTAAGAAACTTGTGTATTAGTAAGTGGCGCGCTGCAAGGTATGGCATCGATGGGAAAATGATAGATTTTGGCAAGGAAACAGAGGTAAACACCCGCGCACTGATATTGGAGCTGCTGGATTTTGTAGATGACGTGGTTGATGACCTGGGTTGCCGCGAAGACCTGCAATACGTACACAAAATACTGGAACATGGCACGGGCGCCGACAGGCAGTTAGCAGTTTATCAACAAAATAATAACTTTGCAGATGTTGTTGATTATATTACATCGCAAACGTTGAAGGGGATTTGAAAAGAATGATACAAACAGATAAACAGCCAATAAAAGTAGCCATACTCGACCTGTACGATGGCATTGAAAACGAGGGGATGCGGGGGTTCAGGGAGATATTGGAGCGTTATAAGGCAAAAAACCAGTTAAATTTAAGTTACGAGGTTTTCGATGTCCGTAAAAAGGTGGAAGTACCTGGTTTGGACTTTGATATTTATATATCAAGCGGCGGCCCCGGCAGCCCGATAGATAGTGAAGGCACGGAGTGGGAAAAGAAATATTTCGGTCTGATGGACAAACTGGAGGATCATAACCTATCGAACACCCAGCAAAAGAAATACGGTTTTTTTGTTTGCCACGCTTTCCAGCTCATGTGCCGTAAATATAAGTTGGGCGATATTAATATGCGCAAATCCGCATCATTTGGGGTGTTGCCTGTTCATCAAACACATGCCGCTGTTAATGAACCTGTATTTGAAGGCTTACCAGACCCGTTTTATTCGGTTGATTCGCGCCTTTGGCAGGTGATTAACCCAAATGAAAAACGGTTTGTTGAGTTGGGAATGCAATTGCTGGCCATTGAAAAGGAAAGGCCGCATATCGACCTGCCGAGGGCAATGATGGCGATCCGTTACAGTGATTACTTTTTCGCCACCCAGTTTCATCCCGAAGCTGATGCGAAAGGCATCAGGTCGTTGTTGGTAAAAGATGAAAAAAAGAATGAAGTGGTAAGCGAGCATGGCAATGACAAGTACAACGAAATGCTTGAGCGGCTGGAAGACCCGGATAAAATAACGCACACGCAAAATACCATAATCCCTAATTTTTTAGACCAGGCAGTTTTGAGTTTACAGGAGATATAAGTGTTGTCTGAACCATGATTTGTTGGATTAGAAGATTGCCATGATAAATTGCAACAATCAAACGCAGCTATAAGAAAGTAATCATGGCCATCCTGAAATCCTAAAAATCATGGTTCAGATAAAATTGCAGGTTGCCAATAAAAAGAATCGGTTTTAGAATTGAATATAAAATGGACCCATCCGCCCGCGAAACCTACAACGCCAATTTTACTGCTGAAAAATACAATCAATTTTTAGCGGAACTAAACATAGGCCTGCAAAATCCTATAGCTTTTCGGGTTGCTGAAACCCCGGTTTTTTTAACAGAGGATTTTAAGGATAAACTGATAAGTGCCGGTAATGATATTGTAAATACCATCCTTCAACCCGATTTTAAGCAGCTAACTGAAAGGGCAATCCCCGATAAATGGCGGGTTGCGGATGAAAATGATCACCCTCATTTCATAGCCCTTGATTTTGGGGTTTGTAAAGATGAACAAGGTAATATCGTCCCTAAACTGATTGAATTGCAGGGATTTCCTTCATTGTATGGTTTCCAGGTAAGCCTCGCCGATAGTTTCCGGGATAATTTTGGAATAAACGATGACTGGACCGTGTTTTTCGGCGGCCTTGATAAAACGGCTTATATCAATCTGCTAAAAAAGACGATCATTGGCCCGCATAAACCCGATGAGGTTGTACTGATGGATGTTAACGCCGCTGAACAAAAAACTGCCGTCGATTTTTATCTGACCCAAAAATACATTGGTACTCCGGTGGTTTCATTAAGTGACCTTGAGCAGGAGGGGACACAGCTTTTTTACCGGGCAAACGGTGAAAGAAAACCGATCAAAACGCATTTATAACCGCTTGATCTTTGATGAAATAGCCGATGATCCGAATATTTTTGAAAAGGTTGTGGATATAAGGCGGTCTTTTGATGTGGAGTGGATCACACATCCCAATTGGTTTTATCGCGTAAGCAAATTTACCATGCCTTTTTGCAGTGTGATTATATTCCCAAAACGCAGTTTCTGCACCAGGTGACGGGGATTCCGGCTGATTTGGAGAACTACGTATTAAAACCCTTGTTTTCCTTTGCAGGGCAAGGGGTGATCATTGATATTTCAAAAAATGATATTGAGAATATAAAAGACCCCGAAAACTGGATATTACAGCAAAAGGTGAATTACGAACCAGTTGTAAAAGCTCCGGACGGCGGTGTGAAGGTGGAAATAAGGCTGCTATACCTCTGGCCCGATGGCGATCCAAAGCCCACCCTTGCTATTAACCTGGCCCGGTTAAGCCGCGGGAAAATGATAGGCGTACGCTACAATAAGGATTTCGACTGGGTTGGCGGGACTATTGCATTTATGAAATAAACACGAATTGCACGAATTGTAGCGAATTAACACAAATCGTATTCAATAAAATTGATTCCCATTCGTGAAATTCGAATCAATTCGGGAAAATTGGTGTCGTTTAAACTAAATACTATTTTACTTGTCTGTACGTATATATATAAATTGTATTAAATTTGTGACGTGAATATTCAAATCATTATAATTGCCCTACTTTTTGCAGCAGCAGTTTTTTATGTTTGCAGGCTTGTTTACAGAAATGTGACCGCAAAAAAAAGTTGCGGCAGCAACTGTAAATGCGGTATTGATTTTTCGGCCATTGAAACCGGAAATGCAGAGAAAAAGTAACAATAACTTTAACAGACCTTTTACCAAATAAATTTTACCTAAAAATATTAATGTCTCATAAGCAGGTTTTTCAAACAGATACACCAGGTAGGTGGACGCGTTTTAAATGGCTGAGCCGCATCCTGATCATCGTGCTTGTTTGCAGCGTTTTGGCTGCTATTATTACAGTAACGTCAAAACAATATCCAAGTTTACCAAACTTAAATCCTGCCCCAAAGAAATTTTCTAAAGAGGAGCTTGAAAATTTAAAAAGATCAAAAAAATTCAAAGATTTCAGCATTGATAAAAACGAGATCCAGAAACTGGCTTACGCCCGGCATCTGCACCAGTTAAAACACCCTAACAATAAAGATCGTATTAATGCTGCCTTTTACAGGGCCTGGGAACCTCAGGCCTATAACTCCCTTGCCGCGAATATCAGCAGGTTGGATATGGTTGTCAGCGAAGGCTTTTTTATTAAACCCAAGCACGATACTTTAGTCGCAAACATTGATACCGGGCTGATAAACCTGAACAGGAAATACAGGAAGCCGGTTATCATTTCACTCTCAAATTATGTTAATAAAGACAATGTTTCCGGAAGTTACGATACTAAAGATGTTGAACGGATCATCAAAAACAAAAAGCTGAGGGTTCAATTTATAAAAAATATTGCAAGCCAGCTGACACGATATAAGTTTAAAGGAATAAACCTCGATTTTGACGAGATTAAGGACATCAACAGCAAAAATTATATCAAATTTGAAAATGATCTTTATGCTATATTACATCCTTTAGGGTTCCTTGTAACACAAAATGTAATCCCCGATGATGACAGGTATAACCTTGAACGTTTGCAGCATGTAAACGACTTTTTGTTTGTGATGGCGATTGATCAGCATAATGAGGACAGCAATGCCGGTGATCTTTCAAACCAGCGCTGGGTTGAAGAAATTCTGGATAATATTTGCTCGCGTATTCCAAGTGATAAAGTGATCTTAACTATTGCGGGCGGGGCTTATGACTGGCCTGAAAATAGTGTGGGCAAGCAAATAGGTTATCCGCAGGCAATAAGTACTGCCCAGGAAAATCAAAGTAAAATTACTTTCGATCCCAACTCTGCTAACCTGCATTATACTTATTTTGACGATGACAGCCTGCAGCATACCGTTTATTTTGCGGATGCGGCAACCAATTTTAATGTTATCCGCATGGCTGACGATTGGGCTACAGGAGGCGTTGCACTCTGGCGCCTTGGCACCGAAGACCCGCGCTTGTGGACATTTTTTCAAAAGAACCTTTCTATCGACTCCCTAAGAAAAACCGGAGTTGACCTTAGAAGGTTCACCAGGATTGGTTTAAATAACAAAATAGATTATGACGGCGATGGTGAAGTGCTGGACCTGGTAACCACGCCCGATACCGGGAAGGTGGATGTGGAGTTGGATCCCGCAAACTTCATTATTACCAATCAGCGTTACATTAAATTACCAACCAAGTATGTGATCAGGCGATATGGCTATGCAAAGGGTAAAATAGTTTTAACCTTTGATGACGGTCCCGACCCTGATTATACCCCGCGCATTTTAGATATTTTAAAACGGGAACATGTACCTGCGGCGTTTTTTGTGGTGGGATCAATGGCTGAAAAAAACATACAAATAATTCGCCGTGAATTTGACGAAGGGTATGAAATTGGTAATCATACCTTTTTTCACCCCGATATTTCTACTATCGGCCTGCCGCGGGTAATCCTTGAATTAAATGCTACACGTAAACTGATTGAATCGGTGACCGGCAGAAGCACCATCTTGTTCAGGCCGCCATTTAATGCGGACGCCGAACCGCAAACTTATGCCGAAGTTATTCCGGTAGCCGAAAGCCGCAAGGAAAGCTATATTACCATAGGTGAATCTATTGACCCATGGGACTGGCAGCCGGGCGTAACAGCGGACAGTATCCTGGCGCGCGCAATAAAACAAAAAGATGCAGGTTCAATGTTGTTGCTGCATGATGCAGGCGGCGACACGCGTGAAGAAACCGTAAAAGCTTTACCGGAGATTATCCACTATTTTAAAAGCCACGGCTATAAGTTTACTACGATTGCCGATGTTTTACATACAACAAAGGACGACCTGATGCCGCCTATAAGGGATGATGCCAACTCCGGGGTGCTTGGTTCTTTATATAACCTGCTGATCCAATTTTATTTTTACGGCAACTGGTTTTTGATTTACCTGTTTTTGTCGGCTATATTTCTTGCTGTGGGGCGTATAGTGCTGATTGGGATACTTGCCTCCAGACAATATACGGAGGATAAAAAGTTAAACAAGGTCATAATTGATCATAGCTCACTCCCTCCCGTAAGTATAATTGTACCCGGATATAATGAGGAAGTAACGGCCATAAAAACTATCCAAAGCCTGCTTAAAACACAATACCCACTGTTCGAAATAATTTTTGTTGACGACGGATCGAAAGACAAAACTTTTGAAATGGTAAATACTGCTTATGGACATCATCCGCTTGTGCAGGTGCTTACCAAACCAAACGGCGGCAAAGCCACGGCCCTTAATTTTGGTATTGCACAAGCTCAATATGATTTTGTGGTTTGTATTGATGCCGATACGCAGCTAAAAGATGACGCCGTTTATCAGATGATGGCCTATTTTACTGATGATGAAATCGGCGCTGTTGCCGGCACAGTAAAAGTGGGCAACGAAAATAACATGATTACCCGCTGGCAGTCAATTGAATACATAACGGCACAAAATATGGACCGCCGTGCTTTCGATTTGATTAATAGCATTACCGTGGTGCCGGGGGCAATCGGCGCATTCCGGAAGTCAGCCATTGCCAAAGCCGGAGGCTTTACTTATGATACCCTGGCCGAAGATTGCGACCTTACTATGCGCATTTTGAAACAAGGTTATATTGTAAAAAATTGTGACGAAGCCATTGCCTATACCGAGGCGCCCGAAACCCTGAATGGTTTGTTAAAGCAGCGTTTCCGCTGGAGTTTTGGTGTAATGCAAAGTTTTTGGAAAAACAAGGACGCATTGTTTAATAAAAAATACAAATACTTTGGTATGGTGGGAATGCCGAATATTCTCATCTTCCAGATCATATTGCCCTTGTTTTCTCCGCTGGCCGACCTATTTATGATCATTGGCCTGTTTAGCGATAAGCCCTGGAAAATAGTTGCCTATTATGTAGGTTTTGTGTTCATCGATTTCGTTGTGGCTACTCTTGCCTTCTGGATGCAAAAAGAAGATTACAAAAAATTGGTTTACATCATCCCGCAGCGTTTTATATGGCGGCAGTTGATGTACTATGTTTTGTTTAAATCTATCCGCAAGGCATTAAAAGGCGAACTCAGCGGATGGGGCGCATTAAAACGGACAGGGAATGTAACTGTTAAAAGTGATGCAGCAGTAGGCGGTGAGCGGTGAGCGGTGAGCAGTGAGCAGTGAGCCATTATGTTAAGCAGACATAAGTCCGAAAATTAATCTTTCTTTCCTGGCGCGAGAATGACGGGCGAAGGCCTGCGGGGTAAAGGCTTCTCGTGCCCCGCAGGCAAGGTAAACAGTATGCGTTTGAGATACGGGCATGGGGGGAGTACTTTAGTTTATGCCACTCCCAACAATAAAGAACAGGTTTTTCTAATCAAGTTTTGTTTATGAGATACCTTAAACGTATTTTTAAGCAATAATGAGCACCAAATATAAATTCAGGGATCAGGACAAACTTTACTTTGTTAGTTTTTCAGTAGTAAACTGGATAGACTTGTTTATCCGTAATGAATACAAAGAAATAATACTTGAAGCCTGGAAACATTGCCAGGCAAAAAAAGGGCTTGAAATATATGGCTGGTGCATAATGAGCAGTCATATCCACATGATTATAGGGACACATGGGGAAAGGCTTGAAAACATTATGCGGGATATGAAAAAGCATACGTCAATTGCATTAAAACAAGCTATTAAGGAGCATCCTGCAGAAAGCCGCAGAGAATGGATGTTATGGATGATGGAAAGAGCCGGAAAAAGGAACAGTCAGAATGAAAATTTTCAGTTATGGCAGCAGGATAACCATCCGATAGAATTATTTGATCAAAAAATATTGCATCAAAAGCTGGATTATATCCATAACAATCCGGTAGTGGCGGGTATAGTTGAGAACCCTGAAGATTATTTATACAGCAGCGCAAGGGACTATTACGGTTTGCCCGGCTTAATAGATATAATTTTGGTTGATCCGATGGTTGAGTAAGGCGGTCAGGGACATTCCAAAGGCACGAGTAGCCCAACGCTTTTTCCAGCCCGGATACTCGCGCCAGGGGGAGTTAGGTTGTCCTCTTTTGGGGGAGATTCTGCAATCAGTTGTAAATCATTTGATGCCGTCAGTAAGTAAGGCTATGGGCAATTAAATTACTATAGATATGATTATATTTTCAAATTGGAGCTTAAATAAAGCAACACGGACAATCAGCATTGGACTGTTTATTATTTCATTGACACAAAAGTGTTATTGTACTACAAGGGGTTGCGGTGATTCAATTGCTGTTCTTATTTCTGGCTCAATTGGTTTTTTTTTGTGTTATGCAAATTTAACCTGGTTGGCAAATCCACTTCTATTAATTTCATGGATACAAATTAATAGAAATTGTAAATTGTCATGGATAATGAGTTTGTTGGCAACAATCATTTCTCTTAGTTTTCTGCTATTTACTAGGATTATGGATAATGAAGGAGGGTTTTATAGTGAAATAATTAGTTATAAAATAGGCTACTGGTTATGGCTGGCCAGTTCATTAACAATGCTTATTGGCAACACGATAACTTATTTTTCAAAACCCGCCCAGCTAAGCGTGTCGCTTGGCCGGGATAAGGACAAGCTTATTAGAAAGACGAAGCCCGACGGCATAAAAACAAGTTAACAAGCAAACAGGGTTTACACAGGGTTTACACTTTTTCAGATTATTACCGAATATCTAATTGATAATCAAATACTTAATAAAATGATGGGTTTACACTAAAAAGCGGCGGAGCTGGCAAACGAAAATGCGCAATAGTCCATAAAACTTTTTCTTTCCGACTTTCCGACTTTCAGACTTTCGTACTTTCCGACTTTTCAATCAAACAAACTGCATAAGCAACAACACCCTCTTCGCGGCCTATAAAGCCTAATTGTTCGTTGGTGGTGGCTTTTATGGAGATGTCGTCTTCGCTTATGCCTGCTGCTGCGGCTATATTGGTTTTCATAGCCGGGATATGCGGGTTTATTTTTGGCGGCCTTCAATATGGTAAAATATAAACAAACGCCATTTTTAGATCTGTTCGAACGAACATTTGAGAAACATGGCTTAAAAATGAAAAGTTATGTAGCCGTACAAAAGAAATTATTGGTGCTCATTTATGCACTTTGGAAAAACAATACAGCTTACGACATCAACTATAAAAATAAATATACCAGAGAATTGAAGCAGGAGCTTCCTCTCGGCTTGGCTTCGATAGAAGCCAGGTTAACAGAGGCCATATAAAAAAATAGCCCAACCAAAGCTGGGCTACACAAGGTAAACATACCATCGAAATATCGCAGTATGCTTCCTCTCGGCTGATACAAAGGTAAGGAGATTTTTTTTTAATTTTATTTGGTTTTTATGATAGTACCTCGCGCCGGATTGAGGGATAAAACACCTTTTGCGCCTTTAAATCTATAACCACGTTAGACGCGATGCATCGCGTCTCTACGAAATACATTCAAATCAGTTTTATCCATCAGGGTATGGGGGGGCCAGTAACAAACTTCTCTTTAAACAAACAAGGCACGGGGATTTTCCGCTTTCTGGATTATTTCCCCGTGCCTGATATGATAACGTTCATAGCTTCTGCGACGAGGTTTAGGGTTGTTACTAATAACTTAAATAATTAATGTAATATTAAGAGGTTATTTTTGATTTATATACCGTGTTTTCACCCATTTTTTACCGTGTTTTTACGTATTGCTTTTCCCGATTTTTTTTTGCATAATTTTCCGTTACAATGTTGAAAAGTTGAAAGATTGTAAGGTTATGTTATTGAATTTCAGGATTATAGGGCCGGGTGATTATTGGTGATAAAGCAGGCTGTTTTTATACCCGTTATTTTACTGATGGAAAAAAAGATTTCGCCGGGCTGCGTATTAACGGGGCAAACTGAAATTTTCATTCCCACAACACTTAGTAAAACTTTCCAAATAACTTCCGCAAATTGCATG
>DHXR01000001.1:0-17984 GCA_002413785.1 Mucilaginibacter sp. UBA5151 | reverse complement strand
TGCAAGCGATATTAACGCCAATGTACAGCGGCTGGTTAACTCACCGAACATCGTTTTGGTTAACTCTGCGGAAGTTATTTTGAAAGTTTCACTAAGACCAACCACCAATACCTAATGACCAATGACCCAATGACCTAAATCCCCGCCACGCGGTCTTCGAGTTCTTTGTACCAGTCTTCGCCGTATTTGCGGATGAGGGGGGCTTTTAAAAATTCGTGAACGCGCACTTTCAGTTCGGCCCCAAAAGCGCAGGCCGGACTGCAAACGCTCCAGCGGTCGTAATTGAGTACATCAAACTCGGGGTATTTTGTGACGCGGATGGGATATAGATGACAGGAAATGGGCTTTTTCCAGTCAATAGCACCGTTTTCATAAGCTTTTTCGATAGCGCATTTGGTAATGCCGTTTTCCCAAATCACATAAGCACATTCCTTATTCACGTCAACGCAGGGGGTGGTGTAATCGCCTTCAAAATCTTTTACGTAGGTGCCGTTCTTCTCAATAGTGGCAATTCCCTTTGCAGTCATAAAAGGTTTAACTTTCGGATATATTTCGTCGAGGATGCCCAGTTCAGTGGTTTCAAGCGGCGCACCCGAGTCTCCTTCCAGACAGCAGGCGCCCTTACATTTATTCAGGTTACATACAAAATTTTCCTTTACCACATCCTCGTGCAGCAATACAGCCCCAACTTCTATCATATTTATGTTTATTTAGAATCAAGAGCAAGGAATCAGCTCACATGCAACAGCGCAAAGCTACTGATTCTTAGATCCCGGTTCTTTTTTCTTATGTCTTGATCCTTATTATCTTAATGTATTTAGCGATTGAAAATTCCAATAAAAAAATCACAATCAATTGAAAACATGCAGGTTATCACAACTCCCCTCTTGAGAGTAATGTCACTAACTTAAGTTATTTAATGTCGAATACTGAATATCGAATGATGAATTGAAAAATTCGATATTGGACATTCGAAATTCATTATTCGATATTAAATTGCTGAACATTTTTATTCTAAGTTAGTGCCATTACTCTCAAGAGGGGAATCGCACGGGCCAGGCTATAAATCACACCTCGTTCTTTATTTTCAATTGCCCAACACGTTATTTTACTTACTAATCGGGTTTAAAGGATATTTCAAATCCTTCACCCCTGTTAAATTCATTGTCAAACTGCCCACAACCAATTCGACATGGGCCTTCAGCGGTATCCTGTTGTTATCATCGGTTATCCAAAGGTACAACTTACTGTCTTTCCTGAACACGCGGCCCGGTATAATGGTAGGATTAAATTTCAAACAATTAAAAACTCCAAGGTCGCTTTCCACCTTTTCTTTGCCCACATAAGTGATGCTGAGGGTATGTACGCCGTCCTCCAAAAAATATTTCAGATCGAATGTATCCCCAATCTTAATTTTGGAAACATCAATGCTGCGCGAAAAATAGTAAGCCGATAAAAAATCAAACACTTTCCCTTTATAAGGAAAAACACCTTTGTTTGCCGTGATCTTGTCATCATGGTGGTTAAAGGTTACGTTATCGCTGTGTTTATAGCTGGACTCGTGCCTGTTTTCAGTATAAAAATAGGGCAGCAATGTGGTTTTATCAATGTATGTTTCGTAACGGTTACGGGTCTTATATAAAAGGTCAAAAGCACCGGCTGTCTGGCCATCGGCAACGATATGAAAAGCAGGATGCCCCTCGAACGTTTTATCACTTGTTTCCACGCGTAAATCAGCCCGGGCGGCAGTAAAAAAACCGTATTTCAAGGTATAGCTTAACTGCTCGCCGGCTTTAAAAACAGGCGTAACCATATTAGCCATTGGCTGACCAAAGGCGCGGGTGAACGCTATTGTTGCCAGAAAAATTATTAAAATGTATCTTTTCATTTGCTTATTCTTACATACAAGCACAAAATTTCAATTTTGTTTATTAGAGCCTGTTTGAGCATTGACATGAATTTACCCCCAAAGTAAATAATTGCAACTAAATTTTTACAATCCCATTACAAGGGAGGAGCCAAGAGCCAGGAGCCAAGAGCCAGGAATCAAGAGCCAAGAATCAAGAGCCAGGAATCAAGCTATGGACTATCGACTATGAACTATGAACCATGAACCATGAACTATCAACTATGAACCCTTCTTATAAATGGGTACCGTTGAACAGGGCTCGCCAAACATCAGACTTTTTACAACGGGTGTAAGCTTTTTTGTCAGTTCAACATAAGCCGAAACCGGTACCGGCGTATCCCCGCAGCCTTTTATAACGATGCGCTGGCCGCGGTATTGTTCAGCATCCATTTTTGACAGGCTTTTTACAAACAGTACTGTTTCAAGTACTTCAGCATCACCAAAAACGGTTTCAAGGGCGTAAGGCGCCATGCGGTTGGCTAAAAGCATATAGGCCCAGGCCGGTACAATGGCGTCGGCAGTGCAGGTAATAGCCACATATTTCCCCTCATACTGCGACCAGTCATGCTGCTTTACAAATTCCCTGAAATCTTTTTCACGAAGGATCAGGCCCATATACAGGTTATCCTTTATATCATAAACAACACGGTCGCCGACGGGGTAAAAGGCAGCGGGGTCCAAAGTAACCAGGCCGCTTTGGGCCACCTTATTCACTATATTTTCCTGTATTTCCATTGCGTAATAAAATAAAAAATCCGGGCATAGACGTAACGCTATACCCGGATACAAAATTACTTTAAAATATGCTTATAAAAACTTAGCTCTGTAATCTTTTACATTCGCCTTATCTTTCAATGCGTCAAATATCTGCGAATCGGCACGCTGCAATTCAGCCTGGCCTAATTGCTGCTTTTCCCTAACGGCATTTGCAAGCGGGGCCGGGTTAATAAAGCTATCCACAACAAAAACATAAACACCCTGCTGGCCTTCAACAGGTTTTGATAATTTGTTTGGCTGCGAACCAAAAACTGTACCTATCAGCTTATATTCAGCTGATGAACCCGGGATAACCGGATTAGCAAAAACCATGTTTTGAATCGGCGCTACTTTAACCCCCGCTTTTTGACCAACCTGGTCAATTGTTGATGAGCCGTTTAATGCAGCCTGTAATTTATCGTTTAATAATTTAGCTTTCACCCTGTTTTTAACCATAGGCTCAATTTGCTTTTTAACATCATCAAGCGATAAAGTGCCCTGTGGTTTAATTTGTACCAGGTGAGCAATAATATACTGATCGCCGGTGATATAAACTTTATCAGAAAAGTCGCCTTTTGCAGCGCCAAATGCCCACCTTACAATTTCACGGGCGCTTTCGACACCCACCACAGTTGAGGCGATACTATTTACATCCGCAGCTGTTTTCTTAGTTAAACCTGCTTTTTTAGCCTGCCCGTCAAAATTCTCTTTAGTTAAAGAACCTAAAAATCCCTGGGCTTTGCTGTACACATTTGTTTGTGTTTCACTGGTGGCTTTCAAAGGCACATCAACAACAGCTATTTTCGCAACCTTCGCCGATCCTTTCTGATCTTCTATTTCAATCAGGTGTACGCCAAATTGGGTAGTAACTATTTTCAGGTCGCCTTTTTTACCGCTAAATATCGCATTTTCAAAAGGGGCTACCATGGCGCCCCGGGCAAAGGTACCCAACTCGCCGCCTTTTACAGCAGAGCTTTTATCAATAGAATATAAATTGGCAAGTTCAGCAAATGATTTCCCGCCTTCGATCAATTTTTTTATTGAATCGGCTTTGGCCAAAGCTTTATCATGGCCGATAGTTTTTTCATCGATCAATATATGCCTTGCCTTTACTGAATCGGGTTCGGTATGGGCATCATCAAGTTTTGCAATTTTATAACTTCCGTTTGACAGGAACGGTCCGTAAACAAAACCGTTTGGCGAACTGAACATAATGGAATCAGTTTTTGGATCTAACCCGGCGCGGCCTTTATGCTGAAAAGTTAACGGCGTTTTGGTTTGCGCATTGATCTGCACAAACAGCGAATCATTTGTGCTTGCTTTGAAATCAACTGCAAGTTTTTCGGCTTGTTTTTTTATCGCGGCCGAATCGGCTTTTGATGGAGATGCGTTAAAGCTTACGTAATCAAAAGTCCTTAATTCCTGGGGATTTTTAAATTCGGTTTTATGCTCATTGTAATAACTTTGATAATCATCAGCGGTAATGTTTATTTTACTGTCAGGCACCGATGCATAATCAAGTAAAACATATTTAAAGTTTACAAGTTTATTTTTGCTTTCGTAAGCATCCTTAGCTTCCAGCGAATTTACATACAGGCTGTTAGTTACCAATGAGATATATTTTTCGGACAACTTAGCCTCGATCATCTGGGTTAAAAAGTCGGCCCATTGCTGCCTCAGCGGGTCATCTGCTTTTGACGAAGCCAGGTTATTCAAAAAAGTATTTAACTTATTCTTGTCAACCTGCCCGGTTTTGGGGTCGCCAAAGGCTTGTACTATCTGTTGGTTAGGGTTACTACCGCTCACCATCGATTTAGCTTCATCATCTCCAACTATAAGGTCGAGTTTATCAACCTCTTTTTGCATAACTGCTTCGCGTACCATTTGGTCCCAGGTAAATCCCTGCACATAGCTTACTATTTGCGGCGATAAAGCCCCCTGACCTGCTTGCTGCCTGAATTGAGCGCTGTTTTGGTCAACCTTTTTGGTAAAGTCATCATAAGCAATTTTTTCGCCGCCAACTTCACCGAGTAAGTTACGGTCATCCTTAAAAAATGAGCCGCCCGACCTTACAACTTCACCTACAATAAAAGCAAGCAGCGAGAACCCAATACAAATCGCGAGAATTTTTCCCATCCGTTCACGCAAAAAACCCATTACACCCATATACTTATATTTTTTTTATACTATTTGTGCTGTTAAAAGAGGGCGCAAGATACAATTTTTAGTAAAATTCTATAACACAATTTTTTGGATCTAATATTATATCAACCCCTGGTCTTTTAAATGCTGAATAAGGACATTGATATCAGCCGAAGAATACTCACTCTTTAAATAAATTTCAGTGAGAAGAACTCTTTCCTGATCCAAAAGCAAATAGGTAATCACCCTTGCCCCGCCAGACTTGCCTTTTCCTGTACCGGAAACAGCCATTCGGATTTTATAAAAATTCTGACCCAAATCAGTACCCAAAGTGGGATTGACCTCTAAATCGGCAATCAATTTAGCAATATCAGATTTTATTCCTATATGTTTTTTTGCAATTCTTTTTGCTTCTCTGGCAAATTCGGAAGTTATGATAACATTATAACTCATTTAAAAATTCTTTTGCATCCTGGAGCCCGATCTTACCTTCTTTATACAGGTTAATCTCCTCTATTGATTTTTTTAAACGATTATAAATTACTTTTTCAGATTTATTTAATGGACGTGTTACAGAATCAGAATCCTGATCAATATTATAATTTAGGCCAAAGGCATCCAAAACAGCCTTAATGGCCTTTTCGGTTTTCTTATTATCGATGTTTACAGTAAGCGTTGCCATAACATCAAAATTATCAAATTTTCACCAAATAAAAAAAACAGATATGATGTAATCATTTACAAATAATAGAAAATTGCATATTTGGATTTCCGAACCAACCTTACTGCGCCGCCTTTTCGTCCACTTTAAAAATCCCTGTTGAGTTATCAATATGCCACGGATAAAGGCTTTCATTACTGTTAAAGCCGGTGCCATTCATTACGTTACCATTGGCCATGGTAATTTCCACGGCTTTGGTTGAGTACATTTTTTTAGCTGTATGATCCAGTATCAGTTCTTCCGATTTAAAAGTTTCGCCCTGCGCGTTAGTGGCCACTACATTTTTCCGGAAGGTAATTGTATTTTCTTTTTCGAGCCGGATGGCATATTTGGACGTTATTGTACCTTTTTGATTTTGATTGTCATCAAAAAAAATCACCTTAACCCCATCAGGCATTTCCTGGTAAGCCTTTTTAGGGTCATCCATTTCAATCATCAGCGGCGTAAGTATCCGCATTTTAACCTTAGCCGAGTCACTATAGATCACATCAACCCCGGTTGACCGTGAAATTGGCTTATCTTCTTCTTTGGAAGCTATTTTCTGGATGTCGTTCAGCGAATTTTCACATGCGTTTAGCGACAGCATGCAAATAAACAGTGCCGGCAAATATATGGTCAATAATTTTTTTGCCCCACTATCCATCGTTTGAATTATTCGAATTTATATTTCTGGAACCACTTATCGTTAATTGTAAACCCTAAGCGGAAACTAACAAAGTTGTCTTTAACCAGGCCATTTTGCAAGGTGCCGGTTTGCCCTATCTCGGCCGAGAAATTAACTTTATAAAAGGCCGTGTTTGTGTTATTTGGCGCCAAAGGCAGGCCCAATCCAAAAGTTACGGCCTTGGTATTAATGTTAACATTATTAACATTAAGATAGGTTTGATCATAAATAATACCCAGGCGATAATCCATCCTGGCAAAATAATTGTGCAGCGAGTTAATATCAGGTGTAAACTGGCCGCCGATATTAATTGTTTTGCTATCCTGAAAACCTGCATTTGTACCGGCAATAGTAAGGGACGACCAATGACCCATGGTATAATCTGCGCCAATTAAAAAATGGGTATCGTACTGATAGGATATTCCAAAATGATTGATCTGCGGTAGCTGGATCGTTCTCTTCGCACCTTGCTGCTTTACTAATGAGTCAACCGCAATATTCTCAACCCCGCTGGTATAGGTATATTGACTTACTATATAAGTGTTTGTTGTGCTTATTTTTGAATTTGCCGAGGCCGAATACCCTAATACGAGGTGTTTTTGGTTTGATTCGCCAAAATCAAATGAATACTGGATTCCGTAATCATAATTTAAGCCGTTAACGCTGTTATTCTGTTCGATCCTCGAATTTAAAATACCATATAAATTGGATACTTCAGCTGAACTGAACTGTTGCAAATTCCCGAATATGTATGATAAGTTAGCCCCGATAAACAAATGCTTTGTAACAGCATAGCCGTAACCCAAATAAGCTTTTGATAAGGTGCCATTGCCGCTGTTGATATAGTTTACCGCGTTTGTATCAATTTTCGGATAACCCTTTGGAGGTTGAACCGTGCCAAAATTGCTGAGGGTTGTTACGTTATTGTACCCCATTTCGCTGTACGGCAATAAACCGAAACTAAGCGCCGAATACCTGTTTACGGGTATGGCAAATGCAACATGACTTAACCTGAAATCGGTATTGGTTGCACTTACGTTGGAACCTGTTGAGGCGGTTTGGCTAAAAGTTGAAACATTTGAGTAAATACCGGCATCAATGGTGGTGAAATTTATAGCTGCATACGAAGCCGGGTTCAGCGGGTTAATATTGTTATAGCCGTTAATCCGGTTTATTGCAGTAGCTATACCGCCCATACCAAAATTTTGAGGCAACAAAGCAGGATCAATATTACCCAAGCCATATTGTGAGTACGGAGAACTGGTGGTAGCCATGGTTTGCGCTGACTGTGCCATAGCGCCAAATGCGGAAACAGCGAGTAAAATAGTTATAAAAAGGCGGGTAAATTTAATCATTATTGTTTTGTATGGCTGCGTTTAATCCTTTTAGAACCAAATGAGGTTCAATTTTAATATAGGGCGCAAAGATGCTATTTTTCAATAGAGTATCAAAAAAAATACTGTCACCTCCGCTAAGTATGATATTTAGGTCATGTTGGTCGTTTTTGTAACTTTCAATGAAGCCTGTTAATTCGTATTTTATTCCGTTTTGCACACCCGACCGTATCGCTGCCGCAGTGTTTTTTCCGTATTTTTCGGTAAAACCGTTGTCAGCGCTAATCAGGGGCAGACCGTCCGTATAATAATTTAAAGCCTTATAACGCATATTTAATCCGGGCGATATACTGCCGCCAAAATAATTCCCCCCGGCGTCAACCCGGTCGTATGTTATGCAAGTGCCGCCATCAATTACCAAACTGTTTTGACCGGGGTACAAATACCTCGCCCCGATCACGGCCGCTAAACGGTCAAGTCCCAGTGTTTCGGGCGTCAGATAGTGGTTAAGTATGCCTTTTGTCATTCCGGCATTAAAATACATTACCGGGACCTTTTCCGCCAACAGGCTTTGCCATGCTGAATTTTCCTGTTTTACGGATGAAATGACTACCTTTTTTACCGGGTACTTATTCAAAAGCTCATTTATTATCGTGGTTTCAACATGCTGGCATTGTTCGGTATGCAGCAATTCTTCCTGCTCAAAAACAGCAATTTTAGTGTAAGTATTGCCAATATCAATAACCAGATTGGACATCAGGCTTTTACCAATGATAGTATTGATTCAAAAATGGCAAGCCCGTCCTCATTAGCTACCAAAATATCTGATGCACGTTCAGGGTGCGGCATAAAGCCGAACACATTTCGTTCCGCATTGCAAATACCGGCAATATTGTCCAGCGAACCGTTGGGGTTGGCTTTCGGGGTTATATTACCAAACTCATCGCAATACCTGAACAATACCTGATCGTTATCATTGAGTGATTTCAAAACACTTTCAGCAGCGAAGTAATTGCCTTCGCCATGGGCTACCGGTATTTTCAATGCCCTTTGGGGATCAATCTGAGAGGTGATCAATGAATTTGAAGTTTGTGCCTTCATATAGATATTACGGCAGATAAACTTACGGTTTTCGTTATGCAGCAATGCCCCTTCCAAAAGCCCCGCTTCCGTCAATATCTGGAAGCCGTTGCAAATTCCCAATACATACCCACCCCTGGCAGCAAACTGGATAACCTCCTGCATAATTGGCGAAAAACGGGCAATCGCACCCGAACGAAGATAATCGCCAAAGGAAAAACCACCGGGCAAAATAATAAAATCAGCCCCCTGCAGGTCATGGTCCTTGTGCCATAATCGCACTACCTGCTGACCAAGAATTTTCTCCAGTATATAGATGGTATCCTCATCGCAATTGGATCCGGGAAATATAACTACTCCAAATTTCATAATACAAAATTAATATAACGGTGGTAAATTGAACGAAAGTAAAAGTTAAAAAGTGTTAAACTGAAAATACACAATGCTGATAAGCAGTAAACCAAACAAAACTTCATAGAACCATTTACGCCTGGCATAAAGGAAATAATAAGCAAAAAACACGGCGCCTGGCACTGCACATAATAAAAAATGGTTTAATGTGAAGGCTGCCTTTACATTAAATGAGAGCCCTGCTATTAAAAAAACAATAAACAAAAGCTGGAATGATTTACGGGTCTGCACATAACTTCTGAAAAAATTCTGCTGGATCTTAAAAAAACAAAGCACCAAAATTACAATTACCGGGATAAGCACTAAATAATTAGAATAGTTTATAGCAATACTATCCGGAAACTTTGTAGCCAATGGCCGCCAGATGGCGGAAAACTGCTCAAAGCTGTTATTAAGGTAGTAATAAACCGCCAGAAAGAAAAATATAGTAACATAACCCAATATGCCGGCAACCCATTCGCGCCAGTCAAAGGGTTTGAAAATTACCAGGGCTATCCAAATCACTAAAAAGAAGTAAATAAAGGGAAGATAGATAAATGAACCAATTGCTACTATCATTCCCAGGTCATAAGCGGGTGATTTGGCATCCTTACTTTTGTAAAAGGCAAACAATTTATGCAACATCCATATCACTAAAAAATTACAAACCAGCGGCGGGCTCAACACAAGGAAGGGGGTAAATAAACCCGAAACCGTGATATACATCAATGCCGGCAAAAACGTTGGCTTACCCAATAAATTGAAATGATTAACTAAATTGTTTAACAACAGGGCCTGGATAAAAACGAATAAACCGGCAAGTAAAACATTGAAAACAGGCGATATTGCATGTTGCCCCGTAACAGGGATCAGTGAGCGGTTAAATAGCCCGGTGAAAGCAAAATCAATTTTACCCGGAGCATGGAACATATAACCCGCGCGTAACGCAAATAATAAAACAGCAAGCCATAAAATACTTAGCGGGTTAAGCGCTTTGAAAAAATTGATCATTAAGCGGTATTTGGTGCGAAATTAGCAGAAAAACTGCTTATGATAAAAATACTTACTGTTTTCCGTACCGTTTTATCATATTATCCACAATTTGGGCGGTTTCATCGGGGAAATCAACTGTGATCTTATTGTCGCTGCTTATCCAATTATTAATATGATAAACAAACCGGTCGTCAATCTCATTGATAACAGGCACGCCAAGTTTTGAAGCTGCCAGGGCATTGCATTGCTGCTCGTACTGGCCTTTCATGGGTATCATCAATACCTTTTTTTGTAAAAAAAGCGCTTCGGCAGGGCCTTCAAAACCGCCTCCGGTTAACAATCCGGCGCAAGTGGCGAGGCTGATATTAAAAGCCTCGTTGTTTACCGGGAATATTTGAACATTGCCTTGCTGCCAGGCCGTTTTTTGCCGTTTCGAAAAAATTTGCCACTGTACTTTTCCCGTTTTATTCAGCAGCTTTGCCAGTAACTTGTCATCATAAGCAGGGAGGTAAACCGTATAATGCCCCAGGTTTGATGTTTTTAGGTTACGGATCTCACTTCGTATTACCGGGGTATGAATAAAATCGTCATACCTTTCAAAATGAAAGCCGATATGGTGTGTGGTGGGCGAATAATATTTAAACAACCACTCGGCCCAACTGCGTTTCGCTGGCCGGGGCGTGTTCGGTGAGATAAATGAACACTGATGACTTAAAGAAACTGAAGGTATTTTCTGAAGTTTACATGCCCAGGCGCTAACCGGTTCAAAATCATTGATGATCAGGTCATATTGCTTTAAGGGTAGGCTGCGTATGTCGTGCCACAGGCGGGGGAGGTTCATGATTTTAAATGTGGCCCAGTTATCGACACCGCCGTTTGTGCCAAATACAAAACTAAAACCATGGAACCTGTATTTAAGGGACTGGGACAAGCTTACCTCGGCCTCGGTGCCGCTCACCAGCAGGTCAACTTCGCCATATTGCTGTAATAAAGGTACAATTTCGCGTGCACGGCTGATGTGCCCGTTGCCCGTTCCCTGTATAGCGTATAATATTTTCATGGTGGTTGAAGGTTGTAATAGTTGCAGAGGTTGTAATAGTTGTAAAAGTTTTAAATTTAGTGCTACAACTAAACCTTCCAAAGAAACATTAAAATTTTCTCATTATAAAAGTACTGAAACATCTATTTAGTTGAAAGCCTGAAGACAAATGACAGCGGCAATAACCATTCACCTTTTGCAACACTTTCAACCATTACAAATTTATAACCTTACCCTGCTTCCTGTTTAAATCTTTCGAGCAAAATCCTGACGTCCATTTTAGCATCCAGGTCTTCGGCATCGGTTTTATCATCTTCATCGGCATCACTCTTAAAGTTATCGGGTTCGTATTTGAATATCGTCCATTGGCCGTTATTATATTCAAGCGAGGTAAGGCTTTCTACCCAATCGCCTGAATTTAAATATAAAACAGATCCGGTTTTTTCTGTAGATTCTATTTCCCTGATCTCGGCGTGATGGATATGGCCGCAAATAACATATTTATAATTTTTCTCAACCGCCAGATCGGCCGCTGTTTGTTCAAACTGGTTGATGAATTTTACAGCTTCTTTGAACCTCGACTTTATTTTTTGCGAAAAGCTCATTTTTTGCCGGCCCAATGCAGTTAAAAACCAATTGCTTAAGCTATTGATCAATATAAGCGTATCATAACCTACGGCGCCTAATTTGGCCAGCCATTTGGAGTACTGCATGGTTACATCGAACACATCACCATGAAATATCCATGCTTTTTTTCCATCGATATTTAATATAACTTTATTGAGCAACTGGAATGAACCCAGATTAAAATCAGTGAATTTTCGCAGCATTTCATCATGGTTACCCGTTAAATAATACACGGGAACACCATCGGTCACGAACTTCAATATCCGGCGCACTACCTTCATGTGGGTCTCGGGCCAGTAGGATTTACTGAACTGCCATATATCAATAATATCGCCGTTCAAAATAAGTATTTTAGGCTTTGTGCTCTTTAAATACTTGAGCAGTTCTTTGGCGTGACAACCATAAGTGCCTAAATGCACATCGGATATTACAACGATATCAACTTCGCGTTTTGCCATCAAAAATAGGGGGATAAATTTCCGCCCGGTATATTATACCGGAAATAGAGGTGAGGATTGTGGGGGCAACGATTACTCGTCGTCGTCTTCTTCATTAACTTTTAGTTCATACGGGCTCAGATAGAATATTCCTACCAGGAATAGTAATCCGACAGCAACCAAATAAGCAAACTCAAAATGCATGTTATACAATTTTTACAAATATCCGATAATCAGATTATTTTAATGTTAAGACTCTATTAAATAAAAAAGGTTTCATGCCCCTTTAATTTTTTTTTATCCTGTTCATCTGCTTCAAATGGTGCTCCAAATGTATCCTGATGAATTTATACCATTGCGCAGCGTTCAGCATGCCCAGCCTTGTATGTTTATAACGTGAAATTGGGGATGATTGTTTTATAAGCGGCATCATATCATCCATACGCCGGCGGCATTTTATCAGCAAATTTTTGGCATCTTCCTTACTGATCTTTGTTACCGGCATTTTCGCTGCCAGGGCTGGTGGTACTTTTAACTTTAATGCCGGAGGGAAGCGACCAAGGATCATCAATACCTTCCCTAAAAAATTCAGGCCACTTTTTGTCGGGGGGCAGTTACCAAGGGCACAGCGTTCCAGGCTTATTGACGAAGCCAGGGTAGCCTGTAAAATATGCGAATATACTTCAGCATAAGACCATCCCCCGCCCGGAGGCGTTTCTGCAAATTGTTCATCGCTGATGGTATCCAGCTGCGCGCGGTAGTTATTTAATGCTGCGTCGATGGCTTTGCGCTCTTTGGCAATATTCATAGTATTAAAGGTAAGGGTTTTGGATGAAATTAATTAACCGAATTAATCTTTCAGATCAATCCCGGCCTGTTTTAATATTCCATGCAAAGTGCCCTTTTTCAGGTCTTTATTGTGCATAGGCACAACTGTTCTTTTACCGGTCGCCCTGTTAACATAAACATGATGACTTCCTTTTATCCTTGCAGGTTCAAAACCATGAGCAATTAAAATTTCTACAATTTCCTTCGGAGTGTACGATTTCATCCTCTATGATGCCAATGTCAGCGAGTATTCAAGGTTTCTGCTGTCGTCAGGAATTGGTTCTCCATCCTCTTCAAGGCTTTCTATGTAAACACTTATAGCTTCCTTTGCCATTTCAATGGCTTCTTCAACTGTCTCACCTTGTGTAAAACACCCTGGCAACGCAGGTACAGAAACACTAAATCCACCTTCATCTTCGGGAGTAAGCAAAATGCGATATGTACGTTGTTTCATATTACAAACTTACATAAAATTTCATTTCCGTTTTCAGCCTGTTTTTTTCTACAATATCAAAGTCAGCTCTTTTAAATGGGTAACCTGCAAAGGCACATCATCCGGTTTTGGTGCGTTAAAAGGGTTAAAATAAATAGCATCCATGCCAAAATTGAGGGCGCCGTAAACATCGGCTTCCAGGCTATCCCCTATCATCAGACTTTCCTGTTTTGTTGCACCTGCCAATTCAAGGGCATGTTCAAAAATTGCAGGATCGGGTTTGTTTACACCCACTATTTCAGAAATGATGATGTTCTGAAAATAGCCGCCGATATTGGTATTGCCCACTTTCAACTCCGACGACTCCTTAAACCCGTTGGATATCAGGTGCAGGGTATATCTGGCATTAAGATATTGCAAAGTTTCATGTGCATGCGGGAACAGGTTGGTTTTGGTGGGACATATCTGCACATAATCATCCTCAAAACTTAGCGGGATCAGGTCCGGGCGTACACCCAGGTCTAAAAATGTTTTTTTGAAGCGGGTTTCGCGCAATTGAGTTTTAGTTATTTTCCCGGTATGATAATCAGCCCAAAGGCGGTGGTTATTACGGGTATAAGTCTCAATAAATATTGCGGCGGATGGCAGCCCGATCTCAGTCAACCTGTAAACATCATAAAGTTCGTACAAGGTTTCTTCGGCATTTTTATCAAAATCCCAGATGGTATGATCGAGGTCGAAGAAAATGTGTTTGTATATTTTAGATTTACGGGTTACGATTTTAGCATTCATTTTTATTTGCCGGGAGCGGATCAATCATTAAAATAAATCCAAAGCTAAACTTTTCAAATGCTAAATCTGAAATCGATCATCCAAAAATCCCATGCAATTTAGGAATTCAATTCCCAAATTGCATAAAAGATTGGTTGCGGCAAAATTAAACCACCTAATATTTGTTTCTTTATTAGGAAACCTATATCTTTATCCAAAGAATTGAATGAAGCAAAAGTTTAGTGATATGAAAACGCCATTACAAACAGTGTCACTTGATACTATGATTGATAATCATATCGGCAAAAGAGGTACCCAAAAACGGGAAGTGTTTGAAAGTGAATTAAAAATTGAATTACTTGGCCATGCGATTAAACAGGCCCGGCAAGAACGAAAATTAACACAAGGACAACTTGGTGAGTTAGTAGGAGTTCAGAAAGCCCAAATATCTAAATTAGAGCATAGTATTACCAACGCCCGTTTGGAAACAATTTTAAAAGTATTCGATGCTTTGGGTGCAAAAGTAAATTTCAGCGTGGAGCTATAACAGCATTAAATCTCTTTCTAAATCCAAATCGTAATTCGTAAATCTCAACCCGTAAATCCTTTCACATTTTCTCCCCAAACGCCAGGTTCCCTGCATCGCCCAGGCCGGGTACAATATAGGCTTTGCTGGTCATTTCCTCATCAATAGCACCGAGCCACAGCCTTGCTTTTGGCAAATTGGCGCGCACATGCTCCACCCCTTCGGCGCTTGCGATAATGACCGCAATATGTAACTCTTTAATGTCAAACTGCGCTATCAGTTCCTTGCAAACCTTTACCATACTTTGCCCGGTAGCCAGCATAGTATCGCATATTATCACGGTTTTACCATCCAGGTCGGGCGTGGAGATATGATCTATATTGATGATAAATGCGCCATTCTTCCTTACTTTACGGTAGGCGGTCGCAAAAACCGAAGCTGATTTATCAAAAAAATTCATAAATCCCTGGTGAAACGGAAGGCCCGCGCGTAAAATAGTACCCAAAACAGGCTGGTCATCCGGCAGGTTAACATTGGCTATACCCAGCGGCGTTTGTACCTCTTTCTCCGTGTATTTTAGTGTTTTACTGATCTCATAAGCCAGTATTTCGCCAAGCTTTTCCTGGTTACGCCTGAAACGGGCCTTGTCCTGCTGTACACTAACATCGCGCAATTCAGCTAAAAACTGGTTGCCGATGGTATTGGATTTGTTCAGTATGAAAATCATGATTTTAGATTTTAGAGATTGGAAACACAGAATGGTCTGTCAACAATAAATAAATTAACAGGGATTACAAATGTAATCAATCCCAAAACAAATTAACCGCTAAAACACCAATCTATCGGGGAAATTGTGCTTAAAAAGCGAATGCCCCGTGAGGGGCTACCCGTTTGTAGTATTCGATTACCCACCAGGCAATTGCCCCATCAGGGGCTACCCTTCGCGAATGGGTAACCCCTGACGGGGTAATATTTTGTTGTGATTTTTTTTCTACAAACGGGTAGCCCCTCACGGGGCATGAATAGCTGGTGAATTTCCCGTCAGTATGGTACCTTATGCTTTAATTATTTAAAAGCGATTTTCCTGACCAATCACTAATTTATAAATAGTTTACAATTAAACTGGGGATTAGCCATCAATAATTTATTGTCCGGCAAAATCCTGCTGATACAGGGTTGTCATTAAACCTCTTAATTTTGACTTTATATTTACAACATCAAAAACTTTGACGGCCATTGCTATGTATAGCATTTACCAAGAAAACAAATCCGTATTTTTGCTTTAATCCATGAACTTCAGCTTAACATCCCAATATTCACCCACCGGCGACCAGCCCGAAGCCATTAAGCAACTGGTTGCCGGCATAAATAATAACGATCCCTTCCAAACGCTGCTTGGGGTTACGGGTTCCGGCAAAACATTTACCATTGCCAATGTTATAGCCCAAACGCAAAAACCCACTTTAATATTAAGTCATAATAAAACGCTTGCCGCGCAATTATATGGCGAGTTCAAGCAATTTTTCCCTGAGAACGCGGTAAACTATTTTGTTTCGTATTACGATTACTACCAACCGGAAGCATTTATCCCCACCACCAATACCTATATTGAAAAAGACCTGCAGATAAACGAGGAAATTGAAAAACTGCGCCTGCGCACCACCTCAGCATTGATGTCGGGCCGGCGTGATGTGATTGTTGTTTCGTCTATCTCCTGTATATACGGTATGGGTAACCCGGAGGATTTTATGGACTCGGTTTTTCGGTTCGCAGTGGGTACCCGCATCAGCCGGAACGCTTTTTTACACCGTTTGGTTGAGATTTTATACTCGCGCACCACGGCAGATTTTAAACGGGGCACCTTCCGCGTAAAAGGCGATGTGGTTGATATTTTCCCGGCTTATATGGATGTGGCCTACCGGATCTCGTTTTTTGGGGATGACATTGAAGAACTGAGCACCTTTGATACCGAAACCGGGAAAACCATCGAAAAAATGACGCACATGGTGCTGTTCCCGGCTAATCTATATGTGGCGCCAAGGGAGCGTTTTACGCAATCCATCTGGGCCATACAGGAGGAACTGGAAACCCGCAAAAAACAATTCATCGGCGATGGCCGGTTCCTGGAAGCAAAACGACTGGAAGAGAGGGTCAACTACGACCTGGAAATGATCCGCGAACTGGGTTATTGCTCGGGTATTGAAAATTATTCGCGCTTTTTCGACGGTCGTAAGCCTGGTGCAAGGCCATTCTGTTTGCTTGATTATTTCCCTGATGATTACTTGATGGTGATTGATGAGAGTCATGCCACCGTACCGCAGATCAGGGCGATGTATGGCGGCGACCGCTCGCGTAAAATATCCCTGGTGGAGTACGGCTTCCGCCTGCCTGCCGCATTGGATAACCGTCCGCTCAATTTCCAGGAGTTTGAAAAACTGGCGCCGCAAACCATTTATGTAAGCGCCACCCCCGGCGATTTTGAGCTGGAAAAATCTGGCGGCGTGATAGTGGAACAGGTGATACGCCCAACCGGCCTGCTTGACCCGGTAATTGAGGTGAGGCCGGTAATAAACCAGGTGGACGACCTGCTGGAAGAAGTAGATAAAACCATAAAAATGGGCGACCGCGTGCTGGTGACCACACTCACCAAGCGCATGTCGGAAGAGCTGGCAAAATACATGGACAGGCTGGGCATAAAATGCCGTTACATCCACTCCGAAGTTAAAACACTGGACAGGGTAGAGATATTGCGGGGCCTGCGCCTGGGAGAGTTTGACGTACTCATTGGCATTAACCTGCTGCGCGAAGGCCTGGACCTCCCCGAAGTATCCCTCGTTGCCATTTTAGATGCTGATAAAGAAGGCTTCCTGCGGTCGGAACGTTCGCTGATACAAACAATCGGCCGGGCCGCGCGTAATGACCGCGGCAGGGTTATTATGTATGCCGATAAAGTCACTAACTCCATGCAGATCACCATGGACGAAACCAACCGCCGCCGGGATATACAGATAGCTTATAATACTGAACATGGCATAACGCCAACCACCATTGGTAAAACCCGCAGCGAAATCATGGAACAAACCTCGGTGATGGATTTTAAAGGCGGGGTGCAAAAAGCTTATGTGGAAATGGATATGGCCTCCCTTGCCGCAGACCCGATTGTGCAGTATATGACCAAACCCGAGCTGAAGAAATCTATCGAAAACACCAAAAAAGAAATGCTTGCCGCCGCCAAAAACATGGACTTTTTATTAGCCGCCAAACTGCGTGATGAAATGTTCGCCCTGGAAAAAATGATGGAAGAGAAGTTTTGATGTGCGGATGTGCGGATGTG
>DHXR01000068.1 GCA_002413785.1 Mucilaginibacter sp. UBA5151 | reverse complement strand
GTAACGGCCAGTCCAGCCGCTGCCCTTTGTTTGGCGCGCCTGCGGGTTCCAGCAACCGCCCCGCCGACACACAAGGCCACGACATGGGGCTGGCGCCCGGTCGCCCCCCGCTGATAGTAGCGGGGCGCTTTTTCCAGCCGGGTTGCTTCCACGCGCGGGCGGCTGCGCAAGAAAAAACAAAAAAAAAACAACCTGGTATCCTTGCGACCTGTGAGCGGATGAACCCCGAAACCCGGCAGTTATCAATTTAAGGAAATCATCTGTTACAGCAAAGATAGCCTCGGAAAGTAAAGCAGTAAAGGGGCTTTCGCGGCATAAACCCACATAGCCTTTCACGCACGGCCCATTTATTCCACGGTCCCCTTGACAACTTTACTTTCTCCTGCTTTTAGTTGCTTAACAGTTGATTGCCTGAAACCATACGATCTCATTAGGTATATGCGGTTACAGACGTATAAGGCAACCAGCCGAAAAGGAGCAAGTTTGTGTTTTTGTATCCACAAAAACTACTCCGGTAAACCGGGGCAAACTTGCCTTTGCTCCCGTTGGTCGGCAAAGGTCTTTTAGTAGTTCCCCCTGCGACTTCGCATAATTTCGGGCGAAAACGGTGGGTATTTTTAATCGGCTCTAACTTGTTGCCCGGCGCAACTATTATTTACTTGTTTGAAATATTCAGATCAAAGAATTGGCTTATATCAACCTTTAACGTATCCGCTAAAAGATAAAGGGTTGAAATTCTTACATCAACTTTGCCGTTTTCGATTCGATAAATTTGAGATTTTTCGATTTCTGCAAGTGTGGCCAATTGCTGCATAGACAAGTTTCTATTAATGCGTAACCTTTTTAAAGTCACACCGATATTTTTTGCTATGAGTTTTTTATCAACCACGGCCAAAAATGCCATTGTTGAATAAATATATTGTGAGCTTATAAGCCCACGGTTTCAAAAGAATTATTTAGTTTTACAATATATTTAATCTTAGCTTTGAAATAAATAAAAAAACAACCTTAAAAATCACACAATGAAAAAAACTTTATCCCTGCTGTTAATCGCAGCATCAATTATTACAGCTTGCAAAAAAAGCAATAATTCTAAACCGTCAACTCCTGTAATCACCACAATAGTTAGTACTCTTGCCGGCAGCGGTATGGTAGGCAGCACGGACGGAACAGGCACTGCGGCTTCGTTTTATGCCCCAACTGGCGTTGCCGTAGACGCTGCTGGTAATGTTTATGTGTCAGACGGCAATAATCTTATCCGTAAAATTACACCATCGGGAGTAGTTACTACATTCGCAGGTAGCGGTAAGGCAGGAAGCCAAAACGGAACAGGTATAGCAGCCTCTTTTAATGGCGCAACCGGCGTTGCTGTAGACGCTGCCGGTAATGTCTATGTGTCAGACGGCAATAATCTTATCCGTAAAATTACACCATCGGGAGTAGTTACTACACTCGCAGGGGGTGGCTTGCGCTTGGGTTACGTCACGAACGGAACAGGTACGGCAGCTACTTTTAATTATCCGTACAGCCTTGCAGCGGATGCTGGCGGTAATGTCTATGTGTCAGATCAGGGCTATTACCTTATCCGCAAAATAACACCATCAGGAGTAGTTACTACATTAGCCGGTAGCGGTGGGCAAGGCGATGCTAATGGTACAGGTACGGCAGCTTCATTTGATGACCCAACTGGCGTTGCTGTAGACGCTGCTGGTAATGTTTATGTGGCAGACGACGAAAATAATCTTATCCGTAAAATAACACCATCGGGAGTAGTTAGTACATTCGCAGGTAGCGGTAAGGCAGGAAGCGAAAACGGAACAGGTATATCGGCCTCTTTTAATGCACCCAATGGCGTTGCTGTAGACGCTGCTGGTAATGTTTATGTTGTAGATGCTGGTAATAACCTTATCCGCAAAATTACATCATCGGGAGTAGTTACTACATTCGCAGGTAGCGGTAAGGCAGGAAGCGAAAACGGGACAGGTATATCGGCCTCTTTTAATGGCCCAACCGGCGTTGCTGTAGACGCTGCTGGTAATGTTTATGTGGCAGACGGTAATAATAACCTTATCCGTAAAATTGCATTACAGTAATTATATTTCCATCTTATTAACCATGAAAAAAATTATACTTATTGCCTTGATAGCCTTATCCATAGGCTGCAAGAAATCAAATGATAACAACCCTGTCGACAATTCAATTAAAAGTAATATTGTAGGAACATGGGTAGGTACAAAAAATGCAACTACCTATACAGACCTTTCCGGCAAAGCACAAGTTTATAATAGTGAATATATGTATGTCTATATTATAACCGACAAAACTGCCGCTAAAATGTATGGAACTGCCAATATTTACATTGACCCTGCGCGTTATACTATTACTTCGGCCAATGGAAAGAATTATATTAATTTTTATGATAACCCAGGGGTACCTACCGAGTTTGATACCTATCAAATAGTTTCAGTAACCGCTCATTCGTTGGTTTTAAATATTATTTACGGTAAACAACAGGGTGATATTATACCCGGAACGAATGCAATAGGTACAGATGCTGTTTTAGACGAGGAATATACAAAATAGCACAATGAAAAAATTAATACTTATTGCAATTGTTTTAACTGGATGTACACAATCCAAACCCAAAACAGCGATGCAGGTTAAGGCCGAACAAGATAGCTTCACGATGGCCAAATATGGGCGTACACGTGATGAGCAGGTAAAACACATGGTCGATTCAGATTTAAAAACGGTGCTTTTTGATACGGTTGGGCTATACAAATCACCTGTAAAAATATTAAAAGCAAAGGCGGTTGCTATTGAGTATTCAAATACAAAAAACGTGTACCTGCTTTATAAAAACGTCTCGAAAAAAGCAATACAGGGTATCAGGTTTAGGTGGTATGGCTTAAACGCTTTTGGAGAGCCTGCTGAATTCAGTAATTATATCGTTCCCGGATTTGGAGGCGGCTTCTCTGACGATATGCTTCGACCAGGCAAAACTGACGATGGCACATGGGACGTTTACAGCAAGGATGCAAAAAAAATTGTACTTGCGTGGCCTTACGAAGTGTCGTTTGCTGACGGTAGTTCATGGAAGTTAAAAAGATAATCATTTTAAAATAACAGCCAATAAGAAACAAAATTAACATGAAAAAAATTATCCTTATTGCCTTAATGGTAATCCTATGCTTACCGGTTAAAGCGCAAGAAAAATTTAACGGTATAGGTATTTTTAAAATTGGAATGGACACCTCGACGCTTATTTCATATGCAAATCAAAATTCATATTCGATAAAAAACTGTAGTGATTTTACTGAATATATCCAGTATAAAAATGATAATTTTAAACTATTGGTGCGGTTATACCATCATGACGACAATAGCCTTAGCATTCCATCAGTTAGTTCCAATCCATACGTAAGCAATTATCTTATAACTCTATATTATGTTTCCGGATTGACAATAAACAACATAGAGTTAACTTTTTATAAAAATGCTTTAATACAATTTACTGTAAAAGATAATTTTGATATCGATAAAGGAATGGAAGAAAAATATGGTAAGGGAAGCGTCGAAATATTGCATCTAACAAGTCAGTGCTTAGATGACGCTGATGTTGACAGATCGTACTTTACCACATGGAAGAATGGAAAAATAAAAGCTTATCGTAGCATATTAGAACAATTTGATGAAAACTGTCAAAAATCATATAATAGTAGTTTTACTTACTTTGTTGACAATAAAGAGTTGGACAAATGGAACAATGAAATTGAAAAAAAAAGCTCGAAACTGTTAAAAAACCCTGAACAAATAAAAGATTTTTAAAATCACTTCGTCTAAATCATTTTTGGTTCTCAATATCACCTATGGGATCTATATTTAAAAGTGGAAATGAATGAACATCTAAATCTAAATTTACTTGACCAGGGATTAGTTTACTCGCAAGTTTATAAAATTCGCCCGGTTCTTGTATTGCCCAATTATACAGGTTTGCAGACGGATGCGATTGCAATTTATTGAAAACTTCATTAAAGACCTCTCTAACCAGCTTAGTGGTTTGATTGACCGCACCTTGTGGCCTGCCGCCCTGTCCTTTTTTATATGGCATAACCTAAATTAACCTATTTTAGGTAAAGGTTGCGATTTTTTACCAGTAATGCAAACCGGGTTTTAAACCACTTTAAATTAGCTATATCGGCCTCAATAGGTTGCTTAAAACCGATTATTTGAGTAGGTAGGTGTGCTGTTTTTGTTGATTTGGGGTCAAAATAAAAAAGTTAACTATTTGATTATAAGCATATTGATTTTGTCATTTTTGGGTGATTTTCGGCCTATTTTTCGTTTAAACCTGTAACTTTAAACTACCTGTAACTGTATAATGTATTAGCAATCAGTTGTTTATAATTAAAGTTACGGGTTGCAGTATAGTTTTCAAAGTTTAAAGTTCTATTACAACATACCCCCTACCCCTATATGTATTTATTATATGTTATTACTTTTTAACTTGTAAACCTGTAACCTGTAATTTTTATTATGTTTAAAGTGTCGTAGAGGCTATTTTTACCGTTACAGGTTTGGTTACGGGTTACAAGTTGGATGTTTCTATTATAGGTTTAAAAAGCATCTTTTGCAACTTCATTAGCTACAGATCGCTGTAATTCTATAACCTGATAAAGCCTGGCGGTCGTACCATTTATTTTTTTACTCGTTTGTTTAAAACCCATATTTTTTAAGACCAGCCCTAATTTTGTTTGAGAAACAGTAATTTGACTATTTACTTTTATGTATGATAAAATTTCAGAATTGGTTTTTTCCACGATGTCCGTTCGGCCCAATTCTTCCGGCAAGCCGAAATATTTTAAAACCAACTCTTCTTCCGTGCTGCTTTGTTTAAAGTCGTGAGTGCTATCTCGCAACAACGCAATTTCTTCAACCGATAAATTACAGTCAAAACCATTTTCGTATTCACGCCACAATTCATAAAAAAGATAATCCTTATTAATTTTGTTGTATTCAGGAATTTTTATAGAAAGCACCCTGACGGGTAATATACGCCTATTGCCGGTAGGGTCATTAAGCAACTCTTCATCGTTTGATGTACCACATAACAAAGCTAACCGTTGCAGTTCTTCAGCTACACGACCGTAAGGTGCCCGAATAGAAAATGACTGTTTAGAAGTCATTTCTTTAAGCCTGCGTTGCTCTATTTTTGACTTACCGCCCATTTCATCATCCATAATGATGAGCTTCTTGGTCATAAGTATTTCATCATCTTTACCTAAATCGAGTTTTGATTCAGCATAATATTTTTTAAGCGCCTCCGGTAGTAATCGCCTAAACCATTCAGTTTTACCGGTGTTTTGACCTCCGCAAAGGACTAACAATAATGGAGAATGTTTATAGTTAATACTCGCTATTAAAGATACAAGCCACTTCTTAATAAATATTTTTGCGTTGGGTGTATCTGTTACGATGGTATCTAAAAGTGCTTCAATATGGCCGGTTTTTATTTTCGGGGGCTTTTGATTATAATGATCTAAAAATTCTGCAAAAGGATTATAAGGTTGTGTGAACTCACTAAAAATAATTGATGTTACCAGGTCTTTAGTTGCTTTATTGAAAGTGGTTTTGCAGTCAATAAATATCGAATTGAGTATTTTATCATCAATTGGAACGCGCAGTAATTCAATATTACGGCTGATTAGATTAAGCCGTAAACTATACTTTTTAGCAATAAAACGCTTTAAACTTGTTACAATGCTTTTTTGAAACATTGGTTCACCGTTTGGAGGTTGAGGAGGTTCGGCAGAATGTGCAATAGTTAGAATATCTTTATCCTGTTTACTACCGGGGGTTAAGTCATTTTGCTGCATGGCTTAACCCCTTTTCTTATTTTCCAGGGCCGCCAGCACCGCCGATTTTTGATAAAGGATACGTGATCCAATTTGCAAGAACGGTATCTTACCTTTTTTTTTCCAGCGAATTAACGTAGGCTCGGTGATGTCTAAAAAGCTGATTAACTCTTTAGTGCTAATTGGTTGTTCATTTTGTGTGGTGAGTGGGTGGGATGTATCATGTTTAAGGCTAATTAAAAGACTTTCTATTGTGCTAAGCCTTGCATCAATCATTTCAAATGGGTTACTCATAGCTTCATTACTTTTTTTTGTAAAGCTCGTTATGAGTAAATTCAGTAAACGTTTATAAACGTTGGAGTTTAATTCAAATAGTTGTTTTACAATACATTAAGAATATTGCTGTTCAAATTTATTATTGAAAATTAAATATTCATCATTAGCCATTTTTAATGATCTCAAATTATTCTGCGCTGTTAAAATCTCTATTACTTTGATAAAGGTTTTTTTCTTGGCGCCGTCACTTTTTTTATTTTCTGATAAATTTAATCGATAGGTATCGTCCTGATATTTCACAAATTCGTTACGTAAGGCTATACCGCTGGTAGGGCTTTCAAAACCATAACTTTTAGCAATTTTATCCATGTTCTCGCCATTTATGGCTGTTCCATCGCCTGTTTTTGATAGAAAGTAATGTAATAAACAATAAACCGGTTGCGTGGATCTATTTGCGCGTTTATTTGCTAATTGATCAGTACCCTTGTCATCAAGGTTAAACTCCATTTTATCAATAAACTCCACAATTTGCGAGCAACAACCTATTGCAATTATATCATTTCTAATATAATAATGGTACTGGTAATTACGCTCAATGTTATTATTTCCACTACTGGCACCCATATAAATTTCGCCAATAGTATAGTTTAGTATAGTTATAGCGGCCTTATGTGTTTCTCCAAAATCAATCCTTTCGGCAATTGGTAAACTGTTATGTTTAGCTTTAAAATCTTTCACAATCTTAGAGTTATCCGTAAGATTGGTGTCATAAAATTTTATTGCCTCAATCGCAGATTCTCGAATTTCAAGTAAATCAGCTTTCAAAAGACAATAGTTTTGTGTGCTCTCATAACGTTTCGTAATTTCACCTTTAAAAAATTGGATTTGAAATAACTCAACATCTGAATAAATATCCATACTACAGATATACCGGCCATCAATTCCATCGATGCCATCTTTGTTTAAAATCATCGGATACACCCATCCACTACCGGGGGTGTATTTTGAATATTGGGAATGAAAAATATTTTTATATATCTCAATTTCTCTCAACATTCTGTCTGTAGTTGTAATACTCATAATAAAAAAGATCGTGATAAATTTGGCTTTTTTTAACTGTCCACTTTGTCCAGTTATACAACTTTTAAAACAGGTATTTCGCCCCAGGCTTTAATCATCACAACCTTTTTAAGTTTTTCGGTAACGTCAACATAGCGTTTAAAGCTTTTATAGTCTGTATGGCCGCTTATGCTCATAACCTGTTCGGCGCTCATACCTTTTTCAAGCGACAGGGTGCAAAATGTTTTCCGGCCAGTATGTAAATGAATTAGTTCATGTTTCGGGAAAGTTTCAGTTTCCCGCTTACTGCCTCTAAAGCGTACTATTTCAATCGGCTCATTAATTTTAGCCACTTTGCATAATTCTTTAATGTAGGTGTTTAGCTTTTGGCTGCTGATCAATGGCAGGGGCTTATGATGGTCCTTATACTTATCCAGTATTTTAGAAGTAATACCGTTTAGCGGTATAGTTAATTCTGTTTTGGTTTTCTTTACAGTGATGTTTATTTCATCCCGTTTGATATGCTCTCTTTTTAACTGTTGCATATCACTAATCCTTAAACCGCTTGCGCACGAAAAACAAAACACGTCCCGTACCTGGTCAAGCCTTTTATTTTTGGATAACTCCATATTCAGCAAGGCGGCAAACTCTGTTTCGTTAAGGGCTATTACCTCCAATTTTTCGCGCTTTATAGAAAAGCTCTTATAGTTATCGTTTACTTTAATCCCGGTCTTACCTGCATAGGCTAATAACGTTTTCAGGGTGCTCAGTGCTTTTGCAATAGTGTTGTTTTTTAACTTACCGTCATTAATTAAAAAGGTTTGGAAACGCTGAAAGAAATTGTAATCAATCGTTTCAATCCTTACCGTTTCTTTAATGGCAACCTGGTAAGCAAGTAAATGAGTTTTAACAGATTTGAAAACGGTTAAATAACCCGCTTCCCGGTTTAAGGCATGGGCCGCAACATATTGATCGATCAAATCAACAACAAAGTCTTTAGGATCTTCTTTTTTGGTTTTACTGGTTAAACTGCCTTTCAAAGCATCTATTACCATCGATGCCGAATAAGGGATTTTATCCAAAGCAAACCGGTCCTCAATGGCTTTAATGTCCGTCCTTACTTTTGAAAGGGTATCATTTACCGTTTCAATTTCAGTATCCAGTAAGATAACGTTTTCTAAATCTTTATGTAACTCTGCCGGCAATATCTTCTTTGCCTTTGTCGGATTAACATAAACGGCTGATTGCTTTTCAGCTTCCCAATTGATAGGGTTTAGTTTAATGGGCTTGCCCTTATTGTTTTCGGGTTGATAGTATTTTCTTTGCCCGGATACTTGATAAATTAATTCAATAGGGCATTTTGTGGACTTGTCGGGTTTATCTTCCCGCAAGTTAAAACGTAGTGTACTCATAATGTCGCTTATTATGTAAAAACTTAAACGAATATAAGTGTTTTTATTTTTGGTAGCAAATTTGGTAGCAATTATTTTGCAATATAGGTTAAGTTTATTTTAGTCAGGTTTTATAAATGTGCCTTTTTGATATATTTAAAGCGGTTTTTACTAAAATAAAATTAACCGGAATATCATAGGTTCAAGTACCTCCCTCACCGCTGAATTCAATATCAAAAACAGATAAAAGCCTGCAAATCAAATAATTGCAGGCTTTTATTTTTTAGTCAAAAACCTATTTTATCCACCAAATCGCGTAAAAAAGGAGCGTATTTCGATGAGTCAAATTAGGGAAATTCTTACTCACCGATTACGCCGTTGGTCCAAAATAGTGTATGTTATACTGTATGTAGCCATAAAAAAACCGCCTTAGAATTACTCTAAAGCGGTTTCCAGTACCCAGAGCCGGGGTCGAACCGGCACGGCCTTGCGACCACAGGTGTTTGAGACCAGCGCGTCTACCGATTCCGCCATCTGGGCCTGTCATCATTCCGGAAAAAAGTTTATTTCGTTCCGAAACGGGTTGCAAATGTATTCAAACTCTCTTTAATACGCAATAAATATTTTTCTCTGTAATAACAATCTGCTATTTCATTAAGGCGGTTTTCCTTTGCTTTATCGTCCAGGCCTTCATAACCGGCTGTGAAACCCGCAATACTTTCATTTATATCGCCTTCAATGGCAAGTACTTCTGCTGTCAATTCGCCTAATTGTTCCGCACCGTCAATTTCCATCAGGCGCTCATTAATATCCATCATTTCCATTAAAAAATCTGAAGGAAGCTGGGGTTTTGCACCCTCCAAAAGTAGTTCGTGGGCCTTTAATATGTA
>DHXR01000033.1 GCA_002413785.1 Mucilaginibacter sp. UBA5151 | reverse complement strand
AATTGGGATACCAAACGGATCAAGCCCGGTGTGGTGGTAATAAATTCCCGGTTCTTATCATCTTTAATAATGAGTTTGCAACCCTGATACGGGTTATCTTCCAATTCGTCATTTTCCTGCGTCAACGCCACTTCAAAGGCTGTTAATTGGTTAATGCGTGAAATCAGGTTTACCCGCTGTATGCTCCTGCGGTGTAAATCATCTACTACCTTTAAGGTGCTTTCTAAGTTCAAAACGATTTTTGCGGGTTTTACTTCCGCTGTTGGTTCTTCCACTTTTATCGCCCCTGCCTTTGGTTCTTCTTTCAATTCGGGTTTTTCGGGTTGCCCGTCAACGTGAGCGGGTTTGTTATCCACTGCAGCGGGGCTATCGCCCTTAATTTCGGCGTTGTTGGTTGCCTCAACTTCCGAAGTTTGGGCAAGTACCTGATCGTTAATTTTTTCATCTTTTGCTTCTTTTCCTGTCAGGTTCGGGCGGTTTTGAATTTTGTTTGTTGTTTCGTTTGCTTTTGCGGTTGCACCTTGTACACCGTTTGCATTTCTTTCTGCTGTTTTCATTTTTTTCATTCTAAAGGGTTAAAAATTTGTTTTTTTGTTTCCCTCTTTTCCCGAAGACTTTCCTAAAAAGCTATTTTTCAAAAGAAAAAACGGAAAAAAAGAAAGCTATAAAAAGGTGCCCGCAGCAGGCAAAAGGAAACGGAATAAGTCCCGCAGGGTGAATTTGCGAGGGACGAGCCAATTCATTATGCCGTAGTCTTTTGCGGATGTTTAAAAATGTCTTCAAGCAATGCGGGCAAAACCTTAGCTGCCTTTTTCTCCGTTTCGATTGGAAAATAGCTGCTTAAAGTGTCTGATCTTTTGGTAATAAATTAAGTGCAGAGAGAAGGCAAGCGCAGCTTTGCCCGGCGTAATGCAATGTAGCGGGTAAACAAGTGAAGTCCTGAATGATGCTCTTAATTGCATCTTCCGGCAGTTTAATAAAGCGGATGCTTTTGCAGCGCAGCGAAAATGCAGTAGCAGGATTTTTAAGCAGGCAACCTTTTAAAATCCCCTGTCAAGGATAGCAGCGGCATCCTTTCCGGGAAAGATACAGCGTATAGCCTGGCCGTAGGGACAGCATAAAACAAATCAGTAACATCAATGCTTAAAATATTCATCATTAAGTCATTAATTAAGCATTAATGATGCAAAAAGCAATCATTATTGGTCTTACATTAGCATTGTTATTAAAAATATTATATTTTTGCTTAGAAAAACAAGCATTAACTATTGTAAAATCATTTAGTGATGGAAAAAGATAGCATTGATTGGTATTCCATGAGCGACAAGGGGGTTTTAAACCTCATGGGGAAATTCGTACAGGAAACCCGCTTACAACAGAACAAAACGCAACAACAAGTCGCTGATTCAGCCGGTATCAATCGCTCTACCGTTGGTCAGATCGAAAAAGGGAACGGCGGTACGCTGCTTTCCTTTTTGCAGATCCTACGGGTTTTGGAACAATTATCTGTATTGCAATCATTTGAAATAGAACAGAAAATAAGCCCCTTGGCTTTAGCCAAACTGGAGCAACAGAAAAGGCAAAGGGCCCGAAATAGTGATACCTCAACCAAACCTCCTAAAGTAAACTGGTAATGATCAATAGCGCATTTATAAATCTGTGGAGTGAGCGTGTCGGCGCGATAGCGTGGGATGCAGAAAAAGGACTTGCGGATTTTGAGTTTGAGCCGGCCTTTTTACGCAAGGCCTGGGATATTTCCCCGCTCAAAATGCCCGTTGGCGCAGCTAACGGAAAGATTTTTTCTTTTAATGAATTAAGAGGAAATCAGACCTTTAAGGGATTACCCGGACTGTTAGCGGATGTTCTGCCTGACCGTTATGGTAATACTTTAATTAATACCTGGCTGGCACGGGTAGGCCGCCCTGCGAACAGTATGAACCCGGTAGAAATGTTATGCTTTATCGGACAGCGCGGCATGGGTGCGCTGGAGTTTGAGCCGGTTGAACCCAAAGGAAGAAACACTTCGACTAAACTTGAAATAGACAGCCTTGTTGAAATATCCGAAGCTATCCTATCAGGAAGAAAGGATTTTCATGCTGATCTTTCCAAAGATGAAGAAAAAGGGTTATTGGATATTTTAAAGATCGGAACTTCCGCAGGTGGTGCCCGTGCAAAAGCGGTGATCGCCTATAATCCCAAAACAGGTGAAGTAAGAAGCGGACAAGCGGAAGCGCCAAAAGGCTTTACGCAATGGCTTATCAAGTTTGATGGGGTGCATGATGCGCAATTCGGCACTTCAAGGGAATATGGACGTGTTGAAATGGCTTATCACCTGATGGCGGTGGCTTGCGGAATAGAAATGACTGAGTGCCGGTTACTGGAAGAGAATGGCCGGGCACATTTTATGACCAGGCGTTTTGACCGGATACCCGAACAGGGGAAAGTTCACGTTCAAACGTTTTGCGCACTACAGCATTTTGATTTCAACAATGTTGGCTCGTACAGCTATGAGCAACTCTTTCAAACGATGCGCTCATTAAGGCTGGACTACCCACAGGCCGAGCAAATGTACCGCCGGATGGTTTTTAATGTACTGGCGAGAAACTGCGATGACCATACCAAAAACTTTGCCTTTACAATGGACAAACAAGGGCGATGGGCTTTAGCCCCGGCTTATGATATATGCCATGCTTACCGCCCGGATAGTCCCTGGGTCAGCCAGCAATCATTAAGCGTGAACGGAAAAAGACAAGGTATAGACCGGAAGGACCTGCTGGAAGTAGCCAAACAAATGACCATAAAAAAGCCCGATGAGATCATAAGGCAAATTGAAAGCATCCTCAAACAATGGCCGGACTACGCAAATCAATGTGATGTTGAAACTGTTTTGCAAAAAGCGATAGCCAAAACATTTGTTACATTATAAAGAATGAGGTTTAGAGCGAGGGCTCGATTCACACTCAGAATAAATTTATTATCAAGCGATTATGAACTGGCGTTCATGATCGCTTTTTTGTTTGGTCGAACTTTGGTGAAACATCCACAAGGCCATTATCGGTCATTCAATTTACCGTACATTTATTCGTTAATAAAATACAGATGAAACTCTACACGGATAAATCAGGAAAATTTCAAATGCTCATTCCAATACAATGGGAGTATAAAAATACATCTTTTTTTAAAGATAAAAATTCACCTAATGCTTTTGGCCAATATGATGGAATGATTGGTGCTTTTCAATTAAGCTGCAAACCTGTAACTGAGCATATTGCTAATCTAATAAAAACTAAAAATCTTCCGACACAAAGTTCAGATAGCATCTTAAAATTTAGTGAGGATAAATTTGAGGACAAAACTATTTGCAGCTATATGTGGTCGTGTGCGGTAGACGATCATTTTATTTTTATTACATACATTTTGGATCCTAAAATTTCAAAACGAAAACCTGCAATCAAAGAATTAGAAGATGTCAGTAAAACCATTGCGAACATTAAATTTATAAAACCTCAATATCGCGACATTGTATTAACACAACGCAGATATAGTTTATTTATGAGTTCAATGGCAGCAGCTATTGATTTAAGAAACAAAGCAATAGAAAACCGTTCATTTATAGAATTTGTCGTATTAACTGCAAATAGAATTGACGGCATGCTTCGGCTGGCTATAATACTTGCTAACCAGTTAGAAGGAAATCATTCTGAAATTGATCCAAGTATTATTTTTCAAGATGACCAGGACAAACCTATAATGGAAAGGAAGATTTATCAAATTGTTTTGGATCGAAATATCATTGACCAAAATACCTTTGGCAAACTTGAATTGCTATACAAGGAACGAAATAAGGTTATCCATAGATATATAATAACCGATATTAGAACGGCGGATGTCGTCAGGATCGCGCAGGAATATCAAACTGTCGAAGAAACGGTTGATAAAATCGTTAATGGGCTTGAGATGCAGCAATATAAATCTAAAGTAGGAATTAATAATGGTGAAGCGGCACCAGGTGAAAGATTAGTCGGAGACGAACTTCAGGCTCTGCAAACAAGAATTCGTGATAAACACGGCGGTGTTAAATGGGAATAATAATATTTACAGTTAAACCAGTAAAAAAGGGGCAGGTCGAATTTGACCTGCCCCTTTTTTTAACTTAAACTTTCATTTTAGCTTTTCGCGACTGCTTTTTTTTTTGCAGTTCCTCCGTTGGCTGCTCCCGTTGCTTTAAACCTTTAGTTGCCTTCTGTTCCGGTTGCAATATTTCTTCCCTTTTGATCTTTTTCATTTGATGGTCGTACAAATCCACTGTTTTATATTGCGGATTGGCGGCCATAAAATACTTTTGTTCGGAGCCACCACGATCAACGGTAACCTGTTGGGCATTACCCTTTCTAAGGGAACGCATCAATTCCTCTTTACTTTTCGGGTCATCCAGTTCTTTTATTCCCTTGCCGGCAATAACTTTATCTATGTCATAGCCATAATTTTCATGATAGTGCTTAATTTTTTTATTGCCGTTATCGGTCAGGTTCTTATCATCAAGAGTTAACCAGGCCTGATATTTATGCCCTTCGAGGTTGTACAGTTGTTTGTGAACCGCTCTGCCTTCCATTAAGTTAAAGGCTTCTTTAGCAGTGATCCCGCTACCTTTATTAATAAAAAATGATTGGCTTATATCTTTGGCCGGATCATCCTTGTGGCTGATCGTCGCATCGTATTTATTAAAGAAATACATATCCTGGTTATCACCAGCCTTGAAATGAAGCGTGTAATCAATGGTTTTCTGGTTAAACTCATGTTGCATACCCAACATAAATTCAGGAGTTTTTGCCGCCATTTCTTTATCCATTTCAGCGTTTAATTTGTCGCCAAACCCCAGGTTCAGCAAGCTTTTTTTCAAAAATTCAGAATTTTGTGTGTTCATAATTTGCTTAGTTTTAAATTTAATAATTATTGTTTTTGATGCGGTTTGAAGCAAGCATCGAACTACTTACTATTTCGGGCTGACTGATAATTTTGAGATTATCAATATCTTTTTGTTTGAT
>DHXR01000055.1 GCA_002413785.1 Mucilaginibacter sp. UBA5151 | reverse complement strand
TTTCTAAAATGTTGGTTTTTAGGCAGGTTATATATGCGAAGGTTTTTGCCCTGTTTCTGTTACTGGTATCATTAGTGGGCAGTAAAGGCAAAAAGGATGAAAAGATCAGGACTAAAACAATTATTACTTATTGCGTTACCGGGTTGTTGTTATATTTCATCAGTAATATAATATTGACATTAGGTTATCCTGCTTATACCATTGCCATACTTTATATCGGTTTGACTTCATTAGGATATATTCTATTGCTTTCAGGGGTAAGCCTGCTTTTTAGAATGTTAAAGCTGACGTTAGGGAAAGATATTTTCAATAAGGACAACGAATCGTTTCCACAAGAAGAAAGGCTGCTTGAAAATGAATACTCCATCAATCTACCGGCTATCTATAACTTAAAGGGTAAAAGCCGCAAAAGTTGGATCAATATCATAAATCCTTTCAGGGGGACGTTAATTGGCGGCAGCCCCGGATCGGGAAAGTCATATTTCGTGATCCGGCACGTTATTACACAGCATATTCAAAAAGGTTTTACCATGTTGGTATATGACTTTAAGTATGATGACCTTTCTAAGATCGTTTACAATGCACTGCTAAAATATGGGCACCTGTATAAAGTAAAACCGTCACAATATATTATCAACCTTGAACAGATCATGCACCGTGCTAATCCGTTAGAACCGCAAACCATGCTCGATATAACCGATGCGATAGATTCCAGCCGTACCATCATGCTGGGCCTTAACCGGGAATGGATAAAGAAGCAAGGCGACTTTTTCGTGGAATCACCGATCAATTTTATTACCGCCATTATGTGGTTCTTAAAAAAGTATGAGGGTGGCCGCTATTGCACCTTGCCCCATGTTATTGAACTGGCACAGGTCGAATACAAGGAACTTTTTGAAGTTTTATTGCAGGAGCCTGAAATTGAGGTATTGATTAATCCCTTTGTTTCGGCATGGAAGAATGAAGCTTACGAACAGTTGGAAGGCCAGGTGGCCAGTGCGAAGATCAGTTTGGCCCGATTATCATCGCCGCAACTATATTACGTATTGAGTGGTAATGATTTTTCATTGGATATTAATAATCCCGAAGAGCCTAAAATCGTTTGCCTGGCTAATAATCCGGTAAAATCACAGGTTTATGGCGCTGTTCTGTCATTGTACATCAACAGGATTAATAAACTGGTCAATCGTAAAAATCAGCAAAAGTGCAGCATGATATTCGACGAGTTCCCTACAATCTATTTTAACGGGATAGATAATCTCATCGCGACCGCAAGATCAAATAAAGTCGCTGTTACGTTGGCTGTACAGGATTACAGCCAGTTAAAAAAAGATTATGGGCGTGAACAAGCCGAAGTGATCTTAAACATTGTTGGCAACGTGATTTTTGGACAGGTAACAGGCGACACCGCAAAGCAACTGTCAGAACGATTTGGCAAGATCAACCAGGAGAAGGAAAGTATCTCTATAAATAGTTCGGATACCTCTATTAGTAAATCTGTACAGTTGGACTACGCGGTTCCCGCTTCAAAAATATCCGGCCTTTCATCCGGCGAATTTGTGGGGATGGTTGCCGATGACCCGGATAACAAAATTGACCTCAAAACTTTTCATAGTGCGATACAAAACGATCACGATGCCATACAAAAGGAAGAAGAAGCCTACCAGCATATCCCATCCGTGAGAGAGGTAGATCAGGCAGAGGTATTAATGAACTACCACCAAATTAAAGAAGACATAAAAGTGTTAGTGGAAACGGTTTTGAGTCAACTTTGTTGAATTAAGCAAATAATTTGCTTAATATTTATAAATAAGGGCTCAATACAACGTATCCGTTGTGCGATATTCAATTAGATTGCCATTCTTTTATACTTCCTATGAAAAAGGAAGAATTACTAAAGAAGATTGGTGAACAAATCCGTGTTATCCGAATAGAAAAAGGTCTTACACAAAAACAGCTTGCCCATTTAATTGGGAAGGATCAACAGTCGATTCAACGTTTAGAGGCCGGAAATATCAATCCATCCTATATTTATCTTTGTGAAATAGCTGACGGCTTAAATATATCGCTGTTAGATATCCTGAATAGTTTGCCAACCTGATTTTTTGATAAACTTTTCATTTTGAAAAGTATGAAGTAGAATATCCTGCCAATTACTTTTTAACTATACCATTGTATTCCTTTTGTTTTCAAACAGCACCCATTAAAAAACAGAGCCTATAGCGCAAGACCCTACTCCATATAATATTTCTTTCACCTGATATAATTGTCTATGAGAAAATTTGCGGAGCGGTTAAACAGCGCACTTGAAAATCAATTAAATGAGGTTTCTTCCAACGGAGAAACATTAGCAGAGCGATACAGGGCCTCCATTATGCTTTCCAAAAAAGCGATGGCCAAGCTTAAAAATTATATCCATAGCTATTCCTTTGAAAATACTGTGGATGAAATTCATTTCTTTAAAAAAGTGAAACCTCAGTTTTATAACCGGTACATTTATTTTATAAATGTATA
>DHXR01000050.1 GCA_002413785.1 Mucilaginibacter sp. UBA5151 | reverse complement strand
GCCGGGGTTGCGCCACAGCCACCAAGCAAAAAAGAGGGTGAAAAGTCATTTAAAAAATTCACAAAATTAGTTGAGTATTTAACTATCATGCATGTAACTTTATCGCGTAACATTAATTAAACACATGCAGGCTGCGGATTCTTTGGTTGAATATGGTTTCAGGCGTACAATCATCACCGTAACAGCGGTATTTTGCGCCCTGCTCGAAATTATTGATACCACCATTGTTAACGTGGCCATTAATGATATGCGCGGCAACCTGGGCGCTACGCTGAACGAGATCAGCTGGGTAATTACAGCGTATTCGCTGGCCAATGTAATTATCGTACCGATGACCAGCTGGTTGTCGCAACAGTTCGGGCGGCGCAATTATTTTGCATTTTCGGTAATTGTATTTACAGTATGCTCTTTTTTATGCGGGAATGCAAGCACTATATCCGAACTGGTTATTTTCCGCTTTATACAGGGCCTCGGCGGCGGCGCCCTGCTGGTAACTTCCCAAACCATCATTACCGAAAGCTGGCCGGTTGAAAAACGGGCAATGGCCCAGGCAATTTATGTTCTTGGTGTTATTATAGGCCCAACGCTTGGCCCTACCCTGGGCGGTTATATCGTTGATCATTACTCCTGGCCATTTATTTTTTATATCAATATCCCGGTGGGAATTATTGCAACCCTATTAACGCTTCAGTTTGTAAGGAGTCCGAAATATGAAGAAAAGCGGCTGGCCAGCGAGGTAGATTGGCTTGGCATAAGTTTGCTTACCATCGGCGTGTCGTCCCTGCAATTTGTACTGGAAAAAGGCCAGGAAGACGACTGGTTCAGCAGTGGACTGATCATCACCTTAACAGTAATTGCCGTATTTGGTATCCTGTCGTTTATATGGCGCGAACTTGATTACCGGTTCCCGGTAGTGAACCTGCGGGTTTTAAAAAATGGCAACCTGCGCATCGGCGTTTTGTTATCCTTTGTTATGGGGTTTGGATTGTTCGGGTCAACATTTGTAATTCCACTATATACGCAATCCATGCTCGGCTGGACGGCCCAGCAATCGGGCATGCTTATGCTGCCAAGCACCTTGTTTGTAGCTGTGATGATGCCTGTAGTGGCACAGCTGATCCAGCGTGGTGTTTCACAAAAATATCTGATAGCGGCGGGGATGGCTATTTTTTTTATTTACAGCTACCTTTCGTACACCATACTTACGCCGGCTACCAGCAGCGGCGACTTTTTCTGGGTTTTAATCGTAAGAGGTTTTGGGATGGGTTTATTATCGGTTCCGGTGAGTACAATGTCGCTTTCTACTTTACAAGGCCAGGAGATTGGTCAGGGGGCGGCCTTTTCGGGTATGATGCGGCAGCTTGGCGGCTCCTTTGGCGTAGCCCTTATTTCAACTTTTGTATCCAGGCAAACACAGGTACACCGGAATACTTTGGTTAGCCATTTAAGCGCATACGACCCGAATGTGCAGCAAAGGGTAGCTCAAATGGCTGCAGCGGTACGTCAGCACAAGGGCGTTGACAGTGTAACGGCAAAGCAAACAGCCTACGCCATGCTCGACGGCGCGGTAACGAAACAATCTTTGTTGCTTTCGTATATGGATGTTTTTTTATGGGTGGGCATTATGTTCCTGTTATGTGTGCCTGTTGTATTGATATTTATTAAAAGGGCTAAAACGAAAATCAGCCTGACTGATGCAGCGCATTGAACTTGGCCTCACCCAACCCTCTCTCCGAAGGAGTCCGGAGTCCTTCGGACCAAAGGAGAGGGCTTTAAAAAAAAGAGTGCAGCTGAAGCCCTCTCCTTTGGAGAGGGTTGGGTGAGGCAAATGGTAATATGTTGGTTCACTTTGATTAAATTTGATTAACAATGGCACAAATTACAAATAGCACAAAAGCTGAACTGGCCTTTGAACTTGGTCGTTCAATGTCGGAATTAAGAAATTTCGTGCGCCAGTATGTGCAGGTAAAAATAAGGGAACATAAAATCAATATTACCGTTGAAATGCTTGAAGTAATGGCATGCCTCTGGAAAAAAGATGGGGTAAACCAGCAGGAGATAGCCGATTTGACCTTACGGGATAAATCGGGGATGACTTATCTTTTAGATAACCTGGTAAAACGCAAAATGGTGACGCGTACAGAGGATGAAAATGACCGGCGCAATAAGCTGATCTATCTGACCAAAGAAGGGAATGACCTTAAAGAACAATTGTATCCCCTGGCAAATGAGGTTTACGAAATTGCTTCGGATGAAATTGGTATTAACGAATTGAAAAACAGTATATTAGTACTCAATAAAATGATTGATAATTTGAAGGGACTATAAAAATTTAAGATAAGAGTTAAATACTTGATTGTTTATGTTGTGATTAATGATATAACAAATTTCGGCAATGAAAGACAACAAGAAGATTTTAACAAAACTTTCTTCGTTTCTTAAAAGGGAGATGGGCTTTACTTTGTTATTTTGGTTAATTGTATTTTTATTGCTATAATGATGAGAATTTTTGGTTGGGTGTAGCTATTAAAATAACTTTTGAACTAAATTTATACATTGGGAAAATTATAGACTCCAGGAACTGTTTTTAATTTCAAAAAGGATAAATAGGATGAAAACATTACTAATACCGGTTGATTTTTCGGACGCGACAGAAAATGTCATTAGTTATGCTGCAGGTTTTTGCCGGGATACCCATGTAGGGTGCATTATCCTTTTAAAAAGCTTTTACGTATCTGTTTACGCACAATTGCTGCCATCCGCCGATTTTGTACAATTGAGCGCGGAAGATATTGATGAAGAACGCGAAAAGGCAGAAGAAAATTTAAAAGCCCTCGGCCTTGAACTGCTGAAAATTTGTGATCCATCCGTCCATGTAAAAACAGCAGTAAGTGAATTGCCGCTGGTACGCGCTATTCATCGGTTGATCGCCGATGAACGGCCTGAAATGGTAATGATAGGCACCGACAAATCTTTGTATGAAGATAATGGCTATATCAGCGAACAGGTTATTGCAATTGCAAAAACAAGCAGCGTTCCACTACTGATCGTGCCCAACCATATCCGGTATGAAAAAATAAATGAGGCATTGGTTCCATGTGATTTTGCAGCAATTTCGCGACTAAGCGCTTTAAAGGGGTTTCGCGACCCCAAAAAATGGATGCATCCCAAACTCATGCTCCTGAATGTTGACCCTAAACAAAAACACCTGAAAAATGATGAGCAGTTTGCCGCCGGATTGGTTGACTTGCTGGAAGGTTATGAATACAAAGTTTATTATTCGGAAGATAAAGATATCGTTCATGGCATACTTGACTTCGTCGAAAAGCAAGATCCGCAACTTATTATAGCCCTTCCCGGCAAATACAGTTTCTTTTATAACCTTACGCACCACAGCATAACCAAGACCCTGGCGCTCAATGCCAACCGGGCAGTGCTGATATTGAAATAGGAGGGATGTGCTGAAATTATTTGTATGCCTATCATTTGCACAGCGAATTGCCTTTTGAGAATTGGATTTACGATCATGGAAAAACAGCAAATTCTTTGCCGTTAGTTAACCAACCTGTTTATCTCGTTTTTCCACTCGTCTTCAAAAACTACCTGGAACTCAAAGTCATGATCCGGAAACTCGTTAAACAGTTCCTTCCATGCTTTTTTAGCGCCCATTTGATTGCATAAGTCAAATACATTTTCTTTATACCGGGTATCGTCATTGGCTTTTAAGTGGATACCTTTGGTTTCCAGCACAAAAACCTTGTCGTAATCGTAATCATCGGCATTATTGATACTTGCAGCAATAAAATCCGGGTATATTTTATTCTTTCGCCATCCCTGTATATGATAATCCTGCCGCGAACGGTTCCTATACCACCAAAGCAATTTTTCCTGCCTGTCCAGGTAAATCGCTACACTTTGTTCGGTTTCATTAAATTCTTCCTCATAAACGGTATCAAACAACGATTTTTGAATCGGCGAATTATCATCCCTGACGAGGTTCCTGTTCCCTTTAACTTTTATGCGCGACGGAAGTACATGTTTCCCGCTTTCTTCAAGTAGAAAAAAGAACAAAACCTTGCCATCGATAAGTTGCTTAAATACCGCTTCAGCTAATTCATTTACCTGCTTTTCGATAATTTTTTTCAGGTACTCAATAATGAAAACAAAGTTTGATTCAACAATGGCGGGGTTTTCATCCGCCTTGTATTTCTCACGGATCATTTTTATGGCTTCGCCGCCTTTTGCATAAGCAATCCAGGGGTTCGGGATTAGGTCGCCGATCTGCCGGGCCAGGAATGCTTCATCAATCTGAAGCGTACCCCTGTTTAAAACAACACCGCGCTGAATAATTTCATTCCAGTTTTCTTCAGGGTAACCAATTGACAAATCAATTTCGCCAATGGTTTGATTGGGGTTTAAAACGATATTTTTTACTTCGGTAAGATCAATTTTTTCAAAATCAATCCGGCGTAAAATATCTGCCTCAAAGCTTACATCGCGCCAGGATGTATTTTCCTGTATCACAAACTTTGGCAGGAATATTTTTCCTTCAAATTTTTTAAAACCCGGGCGGTAGGTGGCATCAGTAGTTTTAAATAAATCGTCGCCTGTTGTTGCCTGGTCGCTTACTATTCTGCCTGCTATGTCGCCGAGGCCCTCGCTTTCCAAACCTGCCTTTATCTCTCTTACTAAAGTTGATGCATTTTGCTTAAAAGTATATACATAGCATTCGTCAAGTTGGATTATACCGGTTTTCCTGGCGTACGGTTGCCTTAAAATACGGCCAACCAATTGGGTAATGCCTGTGGCGGAACTTGGATTTGTTAGTATGGTTAAAATATAAGCATACGAGAAATCCCAGCCTTCCTGCAAGGCTTGTTTGGTGATAATGTATCTTATTTCGCAGTCATCGGCAAATAAATCAATGCCTTCAATATCATCTTTTTCGCTGCTCTTTATAGCGATCTGGTTTACCGGGATATTGCATTTTTGTATTAAATATTCCTTAACATCCTCCGCATGGATAAACTTTTCGCCCCGTTGATCTTTCCCGGTACGCTCCACCTGTATCAGCGCCGAAGGCCTGATGTATTTGCCGGTATTTGCCTGATAGGTGCGGGCATGGTGTTCCAGTTCGCCCAATTTTTCTACGGTTGCTAAAATAGTATCGTGCCAATCCAGGCTGGTTTTGTTTACGAGGTGAATATCCAGTTTTATCATTTCTTCCGCGTGAAGTTCCCTGCCGGTAATTTTCACCAACTCATTACTCTGTGGCGGTGGGGTTGCCGAAAGTTCAAGGATAAACGAAGGGTTAAAATTCTGGATAGTGTTGCGCGCGTTTTCTCCGTAAGCGCGGTGCCCTTCATCAATAATAACCAGCGGTTTTAATAATTTTAACGTATTGCCTAATGAGGTTTTTATCTGGGTTTCAAAAACTTCGCCTTCAGCGCCAAAGCAGTCCAGGTTAGGAATCTTTTTCAATAATTCTTTCTGCCCGGTATAATTATCTTCCGCCGGAAAAAAGTCGGTAAAACCACCGGCATCTCTGAAAACCTTAAGTGTTTCTTTATTTTGGCGGTTGGCCGATGGCAGCATCAGCATCAATATCACCAGGTGTTCTTCTACATCAAGGCGGTTAAACGTTTCCGTTTTTTCTTTGATAAGCGTACGGCCACCGCTGGATATATCCAGGATCTGGCGATAAGGGTGGTGACGGTCTTTAAGGGCTAAAATAGTTTGCCTGTATATTTGGGTTGACGGCACTATCCAAAGTACCAGCCCTGTTTGTTTTTGTAAATATCGTTTTTGTATCAGGTCAATACTATGGCAGGCCAATAGCGTTTTACCGCCGCCGGTAGGTACTTTTAAATAAATATCGGGCAGCTGCTCGTGGATGCTGTTGGTTTTGCTATGGTAGCCCGGTTTGTTGGTTGCCAGTTCAAAAGCCCTTTTGGGGAAGTTGTAGTCGCGTGCTATATCCGCGTCAAAAGCCAGGGCCGCCCGGTACTTTGTTTTAAAGTCGGCCAGCGCGCTTAAATATTCTTTAAGCTTATCAAGAACCGTTTCCTGGTATAGCTTCAGTTTCATTGTTGTATGCGGTAAATCTCGTAAGGTAACTGGCAAAAATCAATCCTGTTTTCAAGGCAGGTTTGGTCATCTACATATTTGGCCGGCGCAAATACCAAACGGTGTTTGCCTTTGTATTTTGGCAGCGCCTGTATGGCATCCAATGTGAGGGCGTTACGTTTAAGCCATTCAATATCCGGTTTATAAAACATATAAACTTCGGCGTTTTTGGTTTCGCCTATAAATCCCGTTGTTTCATTTACAACGCCCTGGTCAAATTCATCCCCGGTAGCAGTAAAAAAAATGTAACGGGCAAATTCGTTATAATCCGGCAGGCTATCGCCCCGCAAAATATTTTCCATTTCAATGGGAGGCCCCAGTTCAAAATAACTGAAGGTGCCACCTAATCCCTCTTTTAAACTTTCATTTTTGGAAGATTCAACTCCTTTGATTACCCTGCGGACACGCTCCGCTGTAATGCTGTTGGCATAGTCTTCTTGTTCAACTAAAATAAATTTACGATTGTTTTTATATTCCTTATTTAATTCCAATACCGTATGGCCTGTTGTTCCAGACCCAGAAAAGCTGTCCAGAATAATATCACCATCCTTGGTTGAAAGTTGAATGATTTTTTTTATAAGTGCCACAGGTTTAGGGGTATCAAAGGGCAAATCTATTTCAACAAAAATTTCTTTTAGTTCTTGTTTCGCCTGTTGATTATGTCCAACTTCAGAATGTAACCAAATCGAAATCGGAACAATGCCATCCTGAACTTCTGAAAGAAATTTTTTCAATCGTGGAACATTATTGCCATTATCACCAAACCAAACTCTATTATCATCTACTAATCTTTGAAAATTTTGGCTTGACGTATTCCAGCACCTTCCTTTTGTTGGATTTACAATTCTTCCATTTGGTGTAGTAATTGGATAATCATATTCTGCAGAATATGTCTTTACAGTTAAATCACTGGAAGTCCACAGTCCCCGCGAATCATTGTCTGGATTAGAATATCTTTGATCCTGGCTTTCGGTCCGTTCTAAAAGATTTCTTATCCAGCCATTTTTTTGCTCTCCTTCAATTTTGTTTTTGGCATAGCAGATAACAAAGTCGTGGTTGTCAGAAAAATATTTTGCGTCATTTTGCGGAGAAAATTTCTTTTGCCAGATAATATTTTGGATAAAGTTTTGCCCGCCAAATACCTCATCCAGCAGCACTCTTAAATTATGTTGTTCATTATCATCTATCGAAATAAATATTACGCCGTCTTCACTTAACAGCTCCCTTAATAATTTTAACCTCGGCATCATCATACACAACCACTTATCATGCCTGGTCAAATCTTCTTTATCAACCGTTTTGCCCAGCCACTCCTGTATCATCGGGCTTTTTACATTATCGTTATAGGCCCAGCCTTCGTTGCCCGTATTATAAGGCGGATCAATATAAATACATTTTACCCGGCCCGAATAAGTTGGCAGCAAAGCCTTTAATGCGATGAGGTTATCGCCCTGGATAATTAAATTATCGTGCAGGCTGACTTTTTCGGTTAAACTTAATTCGGGTTTCGGAACTAATTGATGGTATTTAACCGCCAGATGATGGTTTTGAACAAATGTTTTCCCTTTAAATTGTAATGATGGCATATAAAATTTGTTCTGTTGGCGAAAGGTTCGTTTCCAATAAAATCCCCTTTTTCAAAAATAGGGATTGACAAAGACAATGATCTATATTTTACCGTAAAGTTTTAAACATAAAAATACTAAAAAAAATAGCTTTTCAAACAAATTTTGCTAAATTTTGCTGGAGACAACCCCGGCAAAGGCGGGGAACTAATTGTACCTGTCCTTTTTTGATTGAATTACCCTAATTACATCATCATGAAGTTGGCCGTCAATAATGTCTTTCAGGTGCAGTTGTTTATCGGCATATTGTACATGGATGCGCCAGCCTGAAATTTTATCAATATCAGCCCGGTAAATGGTTTGTTTTACGCCCACGACTTTGTGCAGCCGGGTTTTAGGAAACTGACGGGTTTTATGTGCGGTATTGTCTTCCAATTCAGCAAGCGCCTCTATGAATTTTATTTTTAAATCAGCAGAGGGAAGGTTTTTGTTTGCTTCGAAAATAACACCAAATTCGTCGAGCAGTGCTTTAATTTCCGCCATATTACAAAAGCCCGAGCTTCTTGTATATATCCTCGCCAACTTCTCTATAAACTGTTTCAGCGCCTTTTTTGTCCACTATCCTGAAAAGGGTCAGTGAAACTTTTTCGAAAATGGGGTCATCATCAACGGCAGCAATAATGCGGTGGTCTTTATCAGCCCTGATAAGGAAAAGGGAACTGTCGAGGCCGCCTTTCAAATTAAATATATACGGAATAGAGGAATTTTCTTTGAACGCGGTTTGTCCGTTAAGTAAGGATTGAGAAACAAGGTTGATCTGTTTCTTAACAACTTCTTTTTCAGAAGCCGATAAAAGCAGCATGTCCCTATTAAATGATTCTGTTATGTCAAACGCTAATTCCATTATCTCAAAATTACAAACAATTTTCGAAAGGTTGATAAAATAATCCGCACATCTGCACATCCTCACATCTGCACATCCATCAAGCTGCCTTCGAGATATACTTCACCAAGCTCCTTTTGGCTACCGGCAGCAGGGTTTGTTCCAGCGGGAAAGTAATATCGCTTTGCACATAATAAACCGCCGGGTTGGGCATAAATTTATTCCGGCGGATCAGGTCGAGCTTCATCGCTTCGGGGGTTTTTGTAATACTTTCTTCGTATGTGTCTACATATTGGATGTTGATGCCCCGGTATTTATCGTCCTTGTTTTCAAACAGGGTGATCTGGTATTCGTAAATGCCATGCGTTTTTTCTTTCCCGTTCCGCAATGAAAAATAGCCGTGATAAGGCAACAGCGGCACAATACCTACCGGGTCAATAGCCAGCTGGCGCTCCACAAAGTCATAAATGTCTTTACCGGTTTGTATAGCGGGGTTCATTTTTTGAATGGCGTAAGTAATAATCAATTCTATCTCCTTCATCGAGCTGTCATCATCCACTATTTTCTGGTAAGTGAGCTTTACCGCCTCAACATCAGCCTTTGTTAAACGTTGCGGGAAGGACTGCTGCAGCATGCTTTTATTTTTTTTGAAGAACAAAAGGTTGTTGTAATGAAATACCAGGTCGCTCAGGTTGGGGTATAATCTGCTCTTGTCAAAATGGTGGTTTATTTCCTGCAAATAAGCCAGCAGGATATACTTTTTGTATTCAAAATCAAGTGAACCTTCGATAAACCAGTTTTTACTTAACTCTTTCATTTTTTTGACCCGGATTAGACAGCTTAAATTAAACAAAAAACAGCAATTTTGCAATATGCCATTAGGAACACTTTATTTAATACCCGTGCCGCTTGCCGACGAGGCCGCCGCAAAATCATTTACGCCCTATCTTGTTGATACCATCAACAGCATAAAGGAGTATATTGTGGAGAACGAAAAAACAGCCCGTAAATTTTTAAAAGAAGCCGGATTGAAAACGCCGCAAAGCGAATTGCTGATCCACGATTACAGCAAACATAACCGCGACAGCGGAACGGGCGAGTTTTTTAAAGGGCTGCAGGTGGGCAAATCGGTGGGTTTAATGAGTGAGGCCGGCTGCCCGGGCATCGCCGACCCCGGCGCCGAAATTGTGGAAAAAGCACACCGTATGGGCATAAAGGTTGTGCCGCTGGTGGGGCCGAGTTCTATTTTGCTTGCGTTGATGGCTTCCGGGTTTAACGGACAAAGCTTTACTTTTCACGGTTATTTGCCAATTGATAAGGCCGAAAGGAGCAAAAAGATAAAAGAACTTGAAAATTTGTCCGAGAAAAACGACCAGACACAAATTTTTATCGAGACGCCTTTCCGTAATAACCCGATGCTGGAAGAGATACTGAAAACAGCGCATCCTAAAACCAGGCTTTGTATCGCGGCTGACCTTACATCGGCCACCGAATTTGTTCAAACCAAAACCATCGCCGAATGGCAGAAAAAAGTACCCGAACTGCATAAACGCCCCGCAATATTTTTACTTTTTCACCGATGATAAAGTGGATATGGTTTTGATGGACAATTATTTGCGGAATATCGCCGGCGTCAGGGATGCTCATTGATGCCGGCTGAAGAAATTTATGCGAATTACACTGATCAAATCAAAAAAAAAAGTAAAGCACCAAACCAAAGACCAACCATTTTGCTACAGGTTTATCAATAGGGTGATGTGCTTACAGCCGTCCATCCGCCATCGACAATCAGGTACTGCCCGGTGATGTGCCCGGCGTCCGGCGAAACCAGAAAAAGTACAGCATTAGCAACATCTTCCACCGTGGCCGGGCGGCCCATCGGCGTAATGCGCGACCATGTAGTTTTATAATCCGCATCTTCCAGGGTGCGTTCGGTAAGGGTGGCCCCCGGTGCAACCGTATTTACGGTGATGTGATAAGGGGATAACTCAACAACCAGGTTTTTGGCCAGCATTTCGAGCGCGGCTTTGGTCATGCCATACGCGGCGAGGTACTTATGCGCCTGGTGGCCTGTTACCGATGACATGAACAGGATGCTGCCGCCGCTATCCTGTTTAATCATTTGCCGGGAGGCCCGCTGTGCTAAAAAAAAGCTGCCCTGCAGATTTAGGTTCATCACACTTTGCAGTGATTCGGCCGGGTAGGTTAAAAAATCCCCAAACAAAGTGATCCCCGCATTGGCAACGGCGATAGTAAGCTTACCAAAATGCTGCACAGCCGAATCCACCATTTGCTGTATGAAATCGATATCAGCCGCATCACCTGCCATGGCATAACAAACGCCGCCTTCCGATTTGATGTGTCCGGCTGCTTTATTAATGAGTTCTTCATTAATATCATTAATGAGTACAGCCGCGCCATTTTGTGCCATTTGCCTGGCAATTTCAAAGCCAATGCCCTGTCCTGCACCTGTTATTATGGCTACCTCGCCGCTGAATTTTTTTGCTTTCATCTAAATAAAAATGTCATTTACAAAACACCGGAACTTGTCATTCTGATCCGCCAAAAGGCGGAGAAGAATCTTCCCGAAGCGACCAGTCGCCCACCTGTAAGTCGTAGAAGATGCTTCCTCCATTCAGTACAACAAATTAATATATTAACGTGAGTTCGATGTAAGAAAACCCTTTGCCCCGCCAACTGGCGGGCTACCGCTTTGTAGCACATTATTCAAACGTTATTTTTGCCACGTCAGTGGCTACCCAATTCGCGAAGGGTAGCCACTGACATGGCAATTATCCTTGTTATTTGGTTTCTACAAAGCGGTAGCCCCGATGGGAGCATACTGCAAGGATAGCCAATTCTTATCTCAAACTCACGTTATCTCAATGCGAATCCCTCAATACACTACTGCCCGATCCGCCTTTCAGAAAATCCATATCAGCGCCCAGGTGCGCCTGCTCCACATGGGTTTGATACAGCCAGACATATCCCCGGTTGCTTAAGTTCTCCTGTGGTTGCAGTTTTTTCTTTCGTTCAATAATTTCCGCCTCAGATAATTCAACATGCAACAGCCCGGCGCTTACATCCAGATTGATAATGTCACCATCCTGCACAATGGCTAAAGTGCCGCCTATGGCTGCTTCCGGCGAAACATGCAGTACAACGGTGCCAAACCCGGTGCCGCTCATCCGTCCGTCAGAAATACGTACCATATCCGTTACGCCTTTTTCCAATAGTTTTTTCGGAATCGACATATTGCCAACTTCGGGCATACCGGGGTAGCCCTTGGGCCCCACGTTTTTTAAAACCAAAACGCTGTTTTCATCAACATCCAGATCAGGGTCATCTATCTTCGCTTTATAATCCTCAATATTTTCAAATACAACTGCTTTGCCTGTATGCTTCATTAAAGCGGGACTTGCCGCCGAGGGTTTCAGCACAGCGCCATTTTCGCTCAGGTTTCCTTTTACAACCACAATACCTGCAACCGCATTAAAAGGCTTGTCAAACGCTGCTATCATTTCCCGGTTAAAACATTCGCTTTTCAGGTAATTTTCGGCAACCGGCTTTCCGCTGACGGTAATGGCTGTATTGTTCAAAACCCCGTGCAATTCTTTCATCAGGGCAGGCAAACCGCCGGCATAATAAAAGTCCTCCATAAAATATTTCCCGGAGGGTTGCAGGTTAGCAAGCAAGGGGATGTTTTTTACATTATTAAAATCATCCATTGTAAGATCAACACCTATGCGTGCGGCAATGGCCAGCAAATGGATCACAAAATTTGTGGACCCGCCGATGGCAGCATTTACGGTTATGGCGTTTTCAAAAGCCTGCCGGGTAAGTATATCCGATGGTTTAAGATCTTCTTTTACCATCTCCACTATCCGGCTGCCCGACAAATGGGCCAAAACTTTTCGGCGCGAATCGGCTGCCGGGATCGCCGCATTTTCAGCCAGCGTTAGCCCCAGTGATTCAACCATGCAGGCCATTGTTGACGCTGTGCCCATTACCGCGCAATGGCCGCGGCTGCGGGTCATACAGGCTTCGGCGGTAAAAAGTTCCTCATCGGTCATTTTGCCTGCCCGGTGAGCCTCCGAAAAACGCCATACATCCGAAGTGCTTATATCATGCCCCCGGTATTTACCGGTCAGCATCGGCCCGCCGGAAACAACAATAGTGGGGATATTTACACTACAGGCGCCCATCACCAAAGCCGGGGTGGTTTTGTCGCAACCGCAAAGGAGCACCACGCCGTCGATAGGGTTAGCCCTGATAGATTCCTCCACATCCATACTCACCAGGTTCCGGTAGAGCATGGCAGTAGGCTTGATCAGTGTTTCACCAAGGGACATTACCGGGAATTCAACCGGGAAGCCCCCAGCTTCATATATGCCATGTTTCACTGATTCGGCCAGCTCCCTGAAATGGGCGTTGCAGGGCGTCAGTTCCGACCATGTATTGCAAATACCGATTACCGGCTTGCCCTGTAGTTCGTGCGCCGGTATGCCCTGGTTTTTCATCCAGGCGCGGTATATAAAACCATCTTTTCCCTTTTTGCCAAACCATTGGCGGCTTCTCAACTCCTTATCCATTTGATTTTTTATAATTCGATCAATATTATTAAATTATCTTTAGATTTTGGATGTATTTAATGTGGAATCTTTTTGATTTTATTAAAACGGCATCATACCCCAACAGCTTATCTTAAATTTTATCTCCGGTCGCGGCTGAAAAACGAAAAACATCCCCAACTAACACGGTAGATAAATAGCTTATTTATACGCTAATTTCCCTACGGGTATATCGGTTTACTGTTCCATTGTGTAATTTTATCTATTAAAGCATCAGTTATACTTTTCCTTTTAACCGATATTGTTATGAAAAAGAATTTGATCCGGCATTTGTACGTATTATTATTATTATTGGCTTGCTTTATAATTTCATCTGCTTTTACACAGCCAAAGCAACAGGTTATTAATGCTACTATTTCAGGTTATCCGCCATTTACGTGCAGCAGTACCAGTAACATGCCAATAGGTGCTACCGGCGGACTGCTTACTATTGTAAAAACTACGGACAATACAGACCAGGAGTTGAACAAGGCTTTGAAAAGCGGCGCCACAATCAATTCAATTGATATAATTTACTATAAAAAATCTGCAAAAGGTCAATTAATAAAAACGCAGGCGTTTCATTTTGCCAAACTGCTGGTTAAATCGGTAGAGCCTAATGTGAACCAAACGACGGCAATAAGCTTTAGCTATGCAACCATGGCAAAGGATTAAGCAGCCGGGGGTAAATGATTAATTGATTATGCACTTTTTTTAAACGCGTAAAGATCATCGGTTTTATGATGTGGTTTTTTCCAGAGGATCAGGCGCCATACAAATTCGGCGCTGGCCAGAACCACGATGGCAAAAACCGCGGCCCAGATGGCCTGTTGGGTGGATGAAAAAGCACCGGCCAAAGCAACAAAATATACGATAGCCGGTAAAGCCGCCATAATGCACAGCCCGGTAATGTTCAGTGGTATTTTAAACGGACGGTGTACATCAGGCGCTACCATCCTTAGTTTGATCAGTGAGATATACTCCAGCGACAAACCAGCGCCATAAACCGTCACATCGATGATCAGCAGGTCGGCAAAGGGCCATAAAACCATCACACTTACAATGAGGGAGCAAACAACAATTGAAGCAACGGGCGTTTGATATTTTGTGTGTTCCCTGTTTAAGCGCGAAGGTAAAATATCCTCATCAGCCATAACCTTAGGAACCCGTGATACCGAAAGCAGCACCGCCGCATAGATCCCAAGGCTTGCCGCCATGCCTGCAAATGCAATAAGTGAACCCAGCCATTGACCGCCAATAATTGCGCCAACCGCCGGAAAGCCTTTGTCTTTTAAAACATCGGGGGTAATTCCGGATAGCTGTGAAACAAGGATAATTAAAAAATAGAGCACAATGACCAACGCAAAAGCCGAGAAGATTGAAATCAGGTACGACTTTACCGGTTTTTCAACTTCTTCGGCATAAGTGGTTACATTATCCCAGCCCAGGCAATTCCACATCACTGTATATAATGCCATACTAAAGGAAGAAAAAGGCACTCCTTTTACAGAAGGTGCAGGTATGGCTAATGCACCGCTGTGGTGCTGAAAAAATAGCACGAACAAAATGATGAAAGGCACAAGCACCAGCACGCCCAAAAACAATGAAGTTTTGCCGACCGGTACTATACCCAGAATATTTAATGCCGCCGATGCCCATATTACAACCAGACAAATGGGTATTCGGTAATCCATTAAAACAGGGAAGAAATAGGAGGCGTACAACACAAATAATCCGGGATAAATGGCCAGGTCAACAAAAGTATAGAGCCAGGTCCACCATCCTTCATAAAAACCCCATCGTTTTCCCAGGGCATGCTTTACCCATTTATAATAGCCGCCTGTAACAGGCATCATGCTGTTCATTTCAAGCACCGTGAAAATTGCCGGTACATCCCATAATATTGGCGTTATCAATAAAATAAGCAGCGCGGCATGCTCACCGGCATAAGTAAGCAGCGGTTCCAAACCATAAGGGCCGCCCGAAACCGTAAAGAAAATAACAGCGATAAGTTGTACCGGTCTGATCTTTCTTAAAGTGCGCATTTTTGTCATGGGCTATAAAAATATTGTTTCTCTTTTTAATTGTTCAATTTGTTTTAAATTATTGTAACTTTAATTATTCAATAAATATCTAAGTGATGCATTTTTTTCAAAATGCACATTAACATGAAGTTATCTCAATATTAACATTGTCTCTTGACAGGAAAAAGCTAAAAGCTAATTTGTAGTTTTAAATTTTGCTAACGTAATAGTGTCATAGAAATGAGGAAAAAGATATTGTTCATAACGGGTTCTATCAATCAAACTTCACAGATGCACCAGATTTCGGAGCAGCTGGGAGGGTATGATTGCTGGTTCAGCCAGTTGTTCCCTGACACGCCTTTTCTTAAAGGCATTATGAAATATACACGCTTTGCCGACAGAACCGTATTGGCGGGACATTTCAGGGCAAAATCTGAAAATTATCTGCAACAGCATGGGTTGAAAATTGATTACGCGGGTAACAAAAACAAGTATGACCTTGTAGTTTATTGCAGCGACATGGTTATAGCAAACAAGTTCAGGCATCACAAAACCATTTGGGTGCAGGAGGGTATGATCGACAAGCGTACCTTGTTAACAGGTGTGGTAAAAGAGCTTGGTTTGCCACCCTATTTTACTGCCGATACTTCTTTAAACGGCTCGACAAACATTTGTGACATTTACTGCACGGCGTCTGAGGGTTATAAAAAGCACTTCGCAAAAAACGGTACCGATCCGGCAAAGCTGATAGTGACGGGCATACCAAATTATGATAACCAGCGCCAATACCTGGATAATGATTTTCCCTATCATAACTACATTATGGTTGCTACAACGGCTATGCGCGAAACCTACCGTTTTGAAAACAGGCCCGCGTTCATAAAGAGTGCAGTAAAAATTGCCGACGGCAGGCAACTGCTTTTTAAGCTTCATCCAAACGAAAGGTTTGACCGTGCCGAGGCCGAGATTCGTAAATGTGCGCCGGCCGACACATTGATCTACCATAACGGGAACACCAGCCACATGATAGCAAATTGCAGCGAACTGATCACACAATATTCAACGGTTGTATATACAGGGATTGTTCTTGGCAAAAAGGTTCATTCTTATTTTGATGTAGAAGAATTAAAGCGCATGGCGCCGTTACAAAATGGCGGAATTTCTGCGAAAAATATTGCGCAGATTTGCAGCAGCTATATTAATTTTGGCGGCAGGAAAGAAGATTTTTTAAAAGGGTTCACCTTCCAGCCAAAGGTTGCGCAATACCCCGGGATGCAATATGCCTGATAAGGTGAATATATAAAGCGGATTCATGGCAGATAATATCGTAATAGTTGTACAGGCGCGAATGTCGTCCACCCGTTTGCCGGGGAAGGTGATGATGCCTATTTTAGGAAAAAGTCTCCTTTACCGGATGACAGAGCGCCTGCAAATGATTCGTCATAAAGCCCGTATAGTTATCGCTTCTTCGGAAGATGGCGTAGATGATGTAATTGAGCAGGAAGCCTCCCAAATGGGCGTGGACTGTTACCGGGGGAACCTGAATAACCTGCTCGACCGCCATTACCAGGCGGCAAAACAATACAACGCCGATATAGTGTTAAAGATTCCTTCCGACTGCCCGCTTATTGATCCGCGGATCATTGATGAAGTGCTTGATTTTTACTTTGCCCATTCGCGCGAATACGATTTTGTAAGTAACCTGCACCCGGCTACTTTCGCCGATGGGAACGATGTGGAAATAATGACGATAGACTGCCTCGAAAAAGCATGGAACGAGGCGGACCGGATTTTGGAACTGGAACACACTACACCCTATATATGGGAGAACCCTAAAAAATTCAGGATTGCCAATGTTGCATGGGACGCCGGAAAGGATTACTCCATGTCGCATCGTTTTACCATTGATTATGAAGCCGACTACCATTTTATAAAACGTGTGTATGAAGAATTATATCCCAAAAAACCTGATTTTTCTTATGATGATATTTTAAACCTTTTAAACGATAAGCCTGAAATATATAACATAAATGCAAAATATGCCGGTGTAAACTGGTACAGGAACCATCTGGAGGAGTTGAAAACTGTTTCCTCCTCAAACATAAAATTGACTTTTTGATAACAAAAATTAAATTATCAGGATTTAACTTTACTTTTTTATAATAATATAAATGCAAAGTGTAACTATAGCTACCAAGCAACTGGAGGCGACAGCGTTAAGCGTGCGGGAGCATATCATCAAAATGTCAACTGACGGCGGCTGTTTTGTGGGGGCCTCGCTTTCCGCCGCCGATTTAATCGTTTACCTCTATTCCGGTTTTTTAAATATCAACCCAAATAACCTTGATGATCCTGATCGCGATTACCTGTTTCTTTCAAAAGGGCATGATGTGCCCGCATTGTACGGAACATTCGTTGAGCTGGGATTGCTTGAAAAAGACCGTTTAAAAAATCATTTATCCCTCGAAGATTATATCTACTGGCACCCCAATACACATATTCCCTGCATCGAATTTCATTCAGGCTCTTTAGGGCATTTGCCATCTGTGGCTACCTTATACCCGTTTTTTCAAACCATAATATGAAGAAAATCCCAACTTCACTTGCATTTATTTGTTTTATCACAAGTGCCGCAATGGCCCAGCAGCCTGCTGCTTCCCCTTCAAAAAACACCAATCCGATCACAAAATCCCGCATTTTACAGGTGGATTCGGCGGTTGTAACCAAACACACGGTAACCATAAAAGGGAAACTGATCCCCTATACAGCCTCCGCAGGCAGCATTCCTATTTGGGACGAGGAAGGAAGGCCGGTTGCAGGGGTGTTTTATACCTATTATGAACGCAACGATATCAGCGACAAGTCAACCCGCCCGCTGGTAATTTCATTTAACGGCGGACACGGCACCCCGTCAGTTTGGATGGAAATAGGCTACACCGGGCCAAGACGCCTGAATGTTGACAATGAAGGTTATCCTGTGCAGCCTTATGGCATCGAAGAGAATAATAATTCCATACTGGATGTTGCCGACATTGTTTATATCGACCCGGTTAATACAGGCTATTCAAGGATAGTGGACAAGGAAACGCCGGGTTCAAAATTTTTTGGCGTTAATGAAGATATTAAATACCTGGCCGAATGGATCAACACGTTTGTGACCCGCAAAAACCGCTGGGCCTCCCCTAAATTCCTGATTGGGGAAAGTTACGGCACAACCAGGGCCTCTGGCCTTGCCCTTGAACTGCAAAATGCCCAATGGATGTATTTAAACGGCGTTGTGTTGGTTTCGCCGACAGATTTGGGAATCGAACGCAACGGCCCGGTCCAGGAAGCATTGAAACTGCCTTATTTTGCCGCTACAGCCTGGTACCATGGCATGCTGGCGCCGGAGTACCGGCAAAAAGAGCTTACTGCATTTTTGCCCGAGGTTGAAAATTTCACCATAAATGAATTGATCCCGGCAATGGCGCGCGGTGGTTTTATTGACGAAGCCCAAAAGAAGGATATAGCCGCCAAAATGGCTAAATACAGCGGGATCTCTGAACAGGTGATCTTAGGAAATAACCTGGATGTTTCTTATGACCTTTTCTGGAAAGAATTATTACGCGAAAAAGGATTTACCATAGGTAGACTTGATTCGCGGTATAAAGGGATTGACAAGCAGGCTTATGGCAACAGTCCTGATTACAATGCAGAACTTACTGCATGGCTCCATGAATTCACCCCGGCAATGAATATTTACCTGCGGAACGAACTGAACTATAAAACCGATCTTAAATACAATATGTTCGGGAATGTATGGCCATGGGATAATAAAAACGACCATACCGGCGAAAATTTGCGGCAGGCCATCGCCCAAAACCCCTATCTTCATTTGCTCATACAGTCGGGCTATTTTGACGGTGCCTGTGATTATTTTAACGCTAAATATAGCCTGTGGCAGCTTGACCCGAGCGGAAGGCTGAAAGACCGTTTAAAATGGGAAGGCTACAAAAGCGGACACATGATGTACCTCCGTAAAGAGGACCTTGCCGTTGCAGCAGAAAACCTAAGGAAATTTATCCGGGAATCTGTGCCAAAACCCGGAACACCTGCTAAGTATTAATATTAAGAGACGCGATGCATCGCGTCTCTACCTTAATTATTCTTCAAGCCTATTTCGTGAGCTTTGTAATTCATTAAAAACTCGTTTTTAATGAAAAAATCAATACTGAAGATAGTCCTTGGATCACCGGTATAGGATGGCAGGGCCACCTGGGTTAAATTATTTGTGCTGCTGGTAGTATAGTTATAAGTAAATCCCTGGCCGGTAGTAATTGTTACCGGTGTGTTGGCAGGCAGCGAACTTATGTTACTTGTTGCCTTACTGTTAGCTATGGTAGAGATTGCGGGGGTGCCGGTATCAAATAATACGGTGGCTGCAACATTTTGCCCGTTATAACGTATTGTTGCCGGAATATCAGGCGAATAGCCCCATTGTGATGTATTTGAAAGGGGGTGCATAACAAAACTCGTCAATCCGCCAATATCCGCAGGCACCAGCCCGATGGTAAGCAGGTTTGCTACATAAGTGCCGTTGGGGCTAAAAGCCGCATTACTGAACATGGATAATTTAAAGCCGCTTGTTGCGCCGGTACCTGATTTAAAATAACTCAGGGGACTCCCTATCGCGGTATTGGCATAGCTAAGTCCCGGGCCAACCCCAAACACATCGTTTGAATGGGCAGGCTGCTTTTGACCGGTCAGTTTATCCACGATTTTATAATATAAAAATATAGGGATGCGGCTTGTAGTGATATTCCCATTTTGATTGCCGATGGTTACAGTAGTGTAGGCAAGGTTCCCAAATTCCTGGATCTCGCTCTGGGCGTTCCCGTAAGCAATCATTGACGCCTTTGATGTAACTGTTATACCGTTAACTGTTACCGAGTCGCCTGTTACCGTGATGCCCGAACTGGTGATCATGGAGGCCGGTAATATCCCGGTAGCGTCGATCGTCATCCCGGCCGAACCTGTGTCAAATACGCTGTAATAGGCAACTGTTTGGGTGCCTACCTTCGTTATCGGAATAAAAACCCGTTTATAAATACCGCTGTCAACTTCGTATAATCCAAGTGTTGCCAATGGGGCAGGAGTTACAGATACAGGCGTTGGTGCGGAATTATCCTTTTTACAGGATGTAATTAATATTGATAAAAATACCCCCCCGGCAACCAGCGGGAGATATTTTAAGTAGGTTTTTCCCATATTTTAATTAATTCCTGTCCAAATATTTGTGTTATAACGGTATTTCCGGATAAACTGTATAAATTCCAAAGATGAAAAAAATTATTCTTTTATTCCGTTGCTTCGGTTTAACTTATCAGGGAAATCGCGTTTAAAAAGCGAATGCCCCCAGGGGCTACCCGATTGTAGCATTCGATTACCCCACCGGGCAATTGCCCCGTCAGGGCTACCCTTCGCGAATGGGTAACCCCTGACGGGGTAATATTTTGTTATGATTTCTTTTTCTACAAACGGGTAGCCCGCCAACTGGCGGGGCATGAATAGCTGGTGAATTTCCTGCCAGTATGGTACCCTATGCTTTAATTATTTAAAAGCGATTTCCCTGTTTAACTTATCAAATTAGCAGGCAACCGGTTTTGTAAATGGATGAAAATCAGAAAATAAGCTACAGTTTATTCCTTTAAACTAATCAAAAGCTTTTTTTAATTCAACAAGGTGTCTTGTTAACAGGACGGCGGATGTATTATTTTATATTATATTATTTTATTTTATTCGGTCTGCGACCTTGTTTTTATTAAAAAAACAGGCCCGGGAACTGCACAGGTCATGCATTATATACTGGCATTGGATTTGTTTAGGTATTCCGGATGAAAATACTCTACATAAAAAATATGATAAGTTCCCGCTGCAAAATAGTAGTACAGCTGGAACTGATGAAAGTCGGACTTCATTGTTCATCAATATCTCTTGGGCGGGTAGAAACCATAGAGCTTATTTCTGCCGAACAGATCGATAAAATCAAAACGGCTTTACTCCAATGCGGCCTGGAATTAATGGATAATAAGAAAAGCATACTGGTTGAAAAAATAAAAACGGCTATTATCGAGATGGTTTACTATTCGGACTACCAGCTAAAAACAAACTTTTCTACTTACCTGAGCGAAAAATTAAACCTTGATTATACTTATCTCGCCAATGTATTTTCAGAAGAACAAGGGTCAACCATTGAACATTTTATTATCATTAATAAAATTCAGCGGATCAAAGAACTGATCAGCTATAATGAACTTAACCTTACTGAAATTTCATGGAAACTGCACTACAGCAGCGTTGCGTACTTATCTACCCAATTTAAAAAAATTACTGGTGTAACCCCTTCATGTTATAAGCATTTTGAGCTCCAAAGCCATGGGGCTATCTGAGATGTGTGAAATATATAACTTTTTCCAAAAATTATGTAACATACAGACCCGATTCCGGGGGTAAATTTGTACTGTCCTGAATTCCAATCAATAAAGAACCAGGGATATTAACATATTTATTTTTTATTTAAAACATTTAATTGTCATTACCTGTTTTAGATCAACACATACATCTATTTAAAATAACAATCATGAAAAAGAAAATTACTTTAACTAAGGATAGTACCCAATTTCGTCAAATTCGGGTCTATTCTAAAATCTTCAACACCATTTGGTCAATGGTATTGCTGCTTGCCGTATTTACGGCCGGTTGTAAAAAGGATAATTACAAAGGAGCTATCCAGGGCCTTTGCCCCGTTGTTGTTTCTACCGACCCAATGGATAAAGCAGTTGATGTTATTTACAACAAAGTAATTTCAGCAACCTTCAACACAGTTATGCGACCTTCAACTATTAATAATTCAACCTTCATTATTACGCAGGGTGCAACAAACGTTCCCGGAACGGTTGCCCCTACGGCAAATGGCGCGGTCTTTACTTTTACACCAACAGTGCCGCTGTTACCATTTAAAACTTACACCGGTACTATTACAAACAGTGTTAGGGATACATTAGGTACGGCAATGGTCAATAATTATGTTTGGACTTTCACTACCATACCGCTGTTAACCGTATCAGCAAACCCTGCAGCGGATGGAACAGCCGTCGGCGGGGGGACATTTGCCCAGGGCTCGACAGTTACAGTCACAGCAACAGCAGGTACGGGTTTTACATTTGTTAACTGGACAAATCAAGGGGTCATAGCTTCAGCGAGTCCAAGCTATCAGTTTACAATGGCCGGAAACCGGGCATTGGTGGCGAATTTTAAGGTAACACCGCCAACGAAATATTCGGTGGTATTATCATCAAATCCAGCCGCAGGCGGAACAACACTCGGAGGAGGCACCTTTAACAAGGGGACTTCCGTAACCGTAACAGCAACCCCGAGTTCCACATACACCTTTACTAACTGGACAAAGAACGGAACGATAGTTTCTACACTTTCGTCTTATCCATTCACGCTAAACGCGAACACAACATTGGTTGCCAACTTTACGCCAATACCTAAATTGGAGTTAAGTTTATCATCAAATCCAGCTGCAGGCGGAACAACAACAGGAGCAGGCTTCTTTAACAAGGGGACTTCTGTAACCGTAACAGCAACCCCGAGTTCCACATACACCTTTACTAACTGGACAAAGAACGGAACGATAGTTTCTACGAGTTCGTCTTATACATTCACGCTAAACGCGGGCACAGCGCTGGTTGCCAATTTTACGGCAATTAAATATACGTTAAGTTTATCATCAAATCCAGCCGCAGGCGGAACAACAACCGGAGGAGGCTCCTTTATCAAGGGGACTTCCGTAACCGTAAAAGCAACCCCGAGTTCCACATACACCTTTACTAACTGG
>DHXR01000057.1 GCA_002413785.1 Mucilaginibacter sp. UBA5151 | reverse complement strand
TCTTTTTTAAGTGTACAAAGTTCGGTGAAATAATCACAACTGTCCGAATAAATAATATACAAAAAAGGCCCGTGAAATCCTAATTTTGAGTTGCGAAACTTAAAAAAAAGAAAAATCAGGGCCAATGGTAAAAGTACAAAAGAAAGCGATACGTAAAGCAATAATAAAGGCGGGAAAAAAATCGGATATACCATTACTGGGACAAATCATCAAATTGATCCCGCTACGTGTAATGATAAAATGTGTAAACATATACCAATCGGACAAACACTGTTCGATCTATAAAACTTATGATCAGTTGGTTGCACTATTGTTCGGACAGTTAAACAAATGTTTGTCGCTAAGAGAGATGACCATGGGACTCGGGTTAAGCCCGGAAATACTCAAAGACCTTGAACTACGGCAAAGCCCGGCCAAATCAACCATGAGCGATGGCAACTCAAAGCGTGACTATCGGGTTTTTGAGCTATTATACCAGGAATTGATAAAACATTACCGAAATGTTTATACTCAAACACCAGGATATAAGATCATTGATGAGATCAAAGGCAAGCATATTAAGATAATAGATGCCACTACGATGAGTGTCTGCCTGAAGCTGTTTAGCTGGGCAAAGTTTCGGACAGCTAAAGGCGGGATAAAGGCTCATGTAAGTTTGGATGAAGCTACGATGCTTCCCGAAATGATAAACATCACAGAGGCTGGGGTAAGTGACCGCAGGGGTGTTGACAATTTCAGATACGAGGCAGGCACAATTGTGGTTGATGACAGGGGATACTTTGATTTTAAGCTGTTTATGCAAAGAATAGCAGACGAAAATCACTTTGTAACCCGGATAAAGGACAACACAGTTTATGAATCGGTAACTGAAAAGGAGTTAACCGATAAAAATTCGGATGCTATCCTCAAAGACGAAATTATCCGGTTAACGGGTGCGGCAGCTATCGGGGCAGGAATAAATGAGACAGACTTACGCAGAATAGCCGTTTATATTGAAAAAGATAAACGGACGATAGTACTCATCACCAATCATTTAGACTGGAGTGCTGATACCATAGCAGAATTATACAAACGCAGATGGAACATTGAAATATTTTTTAAGCTTATCAAACAAAACCTACAGATAAAAACTTTCGTCGGCACCAATCCAAATGCCTGTAAATCTCAATTATTTGTAGGATTGATCGCTTACTTTCTTTTAGAACTTATCCGCAAAGTAATCAGCAAGGTCAAACACCGATTTGGGCATTTTGCGACATTGATCCGCATTTGTTTAATGCATTATACCGGCCTGGATTACGTTGTTAATGAGATAAAGGATGTCGTCAAAAAGGCAAGAGAGTCAAAAGCGATACCGGCATCCATTCAAAAAGCAATGTTTACTTAATTAATTTTCAGCCGATTTTGAGAAAAATACTGATAATTTATATTGTAAATCAAATAGTTATGAAAATAAATCTCTAAACTTGAAAATTGTTCGGACACTTGTGTTGTTTAGCGAATATTCGTTCGCTGCTGAAGTATTGGTAATTCTTCCAATAATTCGACACCTTTGCGAAAATCATTTATTTATGAAAATTCCGGAGACCGTTTTTAATCGGGATACCTTTTACGCAGACCTAGTGCGCTTATTGGATGATCAGGATTGCTTTATTTTAATTGACACCAATATACTCGCCAGCTTTTTTCGACTTCATGAGCAGGCGAGGACAGAGCTAATCAACTGGATGGCCCCGTTTATCAGTAGCGGGAGGCTCAAAACGCCGGCATGGGCTATGAATGAGTACACCAAAAAATTGGTCCGCGATAAACTATCAGAATACCTGAGCAACCGGAATAAATTAGCGACCATCAACAGTGATTTCAAAGAAGCAAGGAAGTTTCTTTCATTGCATATCAATCCGGCGCAGTTACCTCCGGATATTTACAGTGAGAGCCAGGCCTACCTTAATGACTTAAGCAATGTTGAAAACGGCATTCAGCGCCTTCAGAATTTGGTGAAGAAAACGGATACCCGTTATATTCAAATGGTCAATGATCTACTTATGGCAACATTCAACGGGACGGTATTACAAAGCGATATTTTTGCTTTGGCAGAACAGGTTACCGTTAAGGGGCCTGTACTTTTTCGCAATGAGCTTCCGCCCGGCTTCGAGGATAAAGGCAAAGACCTCAATCCGTTCGGAGACCTGATTATTTGGGAAGAAATCCTGGCGTTTGCTAAGAAAGAACAGGCTAAAAAAGTGATATTCTTAACCAATGACCATAAACGGGACTGGATGTATACGCCCCAAAGAATTACGATAAATAATATTGCAGGACCTAACCGGGGAAATTTCAAAGTACTTGATCCGCGGCTGGCTTTTCAGTTTCAATTAGCAGGTGGTTCGGACGATATTCACGTGATTAATCTAGAGACACTTACACATATTCTGATGGATGCCGGACGAGGGATGGATCTCTATCAGTTAGCCAAGGCATTGCAGATCGAGTGGCCAGTAGGCGAGGATGAGCAACCAGAAAGCGGTACAGCAACTGCGGTTGAAGAGGCCGGTAACGGAACACCCCCCTCGGATGCTGTGAAACTTACGGATGTCACGGTGACGGAAGCGGCTGAGGAGAACCCGAGGGTTGAGGAATCAGAAAATCTGACTGAATTAGTTTCTATAGCTGAAGCAGCAAAAGGAGCTAAAGTAATGGAAGAAACCCAAGTAACTGTAGCTAATGAGCCTGCCGGACTTCCTGCTGGTATTTACAAGCGCACGGCCTTAGCAGACAAGACTTATGAAGCGTTTGACCACCAGTCCATCGCTCAGATAGTCACCGATTTGCGCAGTCATAACTGGTACAAGCAGAACCCAGCGATAGACCGTACCCTTGAATTGTTTGTTTCGTCTGGCGTAGCATACTCAAAAGACGATCTTTTTGTACTAGGCCGCAACGTCTACCAGGCTGCCTGCGGGGGGGCGTATGCTGCAGTGCAGTATATCGAAGATCAGGGTTTTGAACAGATCGGCAATTCATCTGTACAGGCGCATTTGATTTCCGGGATGCTATACGAAATATTTTTTAATGGCGGGGGCCAGCTTCGCAGGCCTGCTTATAAAGCCGCGTTCCTGGATCAGGTATTTATCTTGCTAAGCAAAGCCACCTATCAGCCAGCCCTGTCATTTATCAATTCAGCACTAACGCCCTTTGCCGGCGGGTTATTAATGCAACCATCTGCAGCTGGCCAGCCTATACTTTTTAATATCAGCCTGACCACTCAAGTAGAAAACGATTTTGGCGAGGGTTATGAAGTACAGGTGGTTTCCGGTATCCAGGTTAATGGCGAAGAATTGTTACAGGTTAATAATGGGTCGGTCAGTCATACTATGAAAACCTACCTGTACACCAAAGACATTGTGAATGAAATTAAACAGGCTTTCGGAATCCCTTCCTTTTATCAGGAAATTCATTTTGAGCCCCCTATGACCACACAGATATTACTTGCCAAACCGAATACCGTACTTTGGCGCGGCGATTTACCCCCTGCCCCTAAAGTAGAAGAAACGGGTTTTTAAGCAGTAAGGCAAGTTAGTGCCACTGTCGTGCCTTGTTTTATTTATGATTTTTCAAGGTAAATTTTGCTTTCTTTTATTGGCGTGGCCGCTCTAACTTCTTTCCTTGTAAGAAGAAGCAAAAGAAGTCTATCTCACGAAAAGAAATGGGTGCTTCGTTGATTAGCTTTGTGGCGGTACGAGCTCAGTATGTGGAACAGAGAATACGCTTTATACTTTTGTGCGTTCGTCCCCAGACTGGACGGAATTCGAACCACTTTTTAAAGAATTTGAAGTTGTTAGCTTCATTTGCAGTGGGTTAACTTAGGGGTTCGATTCCCCTTGGGGCTACCTCAGAAACAGGCAGTTTACGTTAAATCGTGACGGCCTTTCTTTTTTTTGTTAAAACAATGTTTAAACAATTTCGGAAATATCATCGTGGCTAGCCAGCCTGGTGCTACTTCGTGCAGCACCTTTTCATTGTTAAAAATACGAAAAAAAATTAAGATTTAACACTTTACCGACTAGCTTTTTCAAGGATAAGAAATATCAGATTTCTAATGGAATAATTGCGATTTTTGATTTCAAATCAATTTAAAATCTCGCGAGAAATTCTGGACTATGGCTGGAAAAAAAGATTTTGTTTTAGGAAGTGATCCGGGTGCGAGCGAATTGACGCGCAATAACCATTATGTGCCACAATGGTATCAAAAAGGTTTTACAGCAGAATCAAATCAACTTCAATACCTTGATTTGTCGCCGGATAAAAAAAAACTTCCGAACGGAAAGATTATCACATTCAATGACCGTAAGCTTTTACCTCCATCACAGTGCTTTTTTGAATACGACTTATATACAACATTTTTCGGCCCGTTCATCAGCGATATTTTCGAAACAAGATTATTTGGTAAGATTGACGATGAGGGTTCAAAAGCTGTTCGCGCTTTTATCAACGGTGATGCCAGGGACATGCACGACCGTTTCATCGATTTCTTTAACTACATAGACACACAAAAGACACGGACACCAAAAGGACTTAATTGGCTTAAAGAGCAATATGCAGATCTTGACCAGGCACAATTGATGATGGAGATGCAGGCAGCGCAGAAAATGAACTGTACTATTTGGCTTGAAGGTGTCCGTGAGATTGTATCTGCGAAAAATTCCAACACTAAATTTATAGTGTCGGATCATCCGGTTACCGTTTACAATTATGACTGCCCGCCAGGCTCTGAATTTTGCAACTATCCTAATGACCCTTTGGTAGCCTGGAAAGCATCTCAGACAATTTTTCCCCTGAATAAGGATCACTGCCTTATACTGACAAATTACGAGTACGCAAGCGAACCGAATTTAAAAGATCCAAAAGCAAAGCGAACGAATGCCCGGAATTTCGGGGAAACGCTCGTTCGCACGAATGCATTTCTCCGCGACCGCCTGCTTAGTAATAAAAAAGTTCAGGAAATAAATTTCGTCATAAAGCAAAGAGCTCGTCGTTTTATTGCAGCAGCTCAGCTAGACTGGCTATACCCCGAAAAAGATGAAAGTATAACGTGGCACAGTGCAAAAAGCACTTTATTACCGCCGGCCAGTAAAATTCATGAGTTCGGGGGAGAAATGTTCGCTGGTTTTAAAGACGGCCGCACTTATTTTCAGGACGCTTTTGGGCGTACGTCGCGTGAACACGACTTTCTTAAAAAAGATTTGCCCAAAAGTGAACCAGGCCCGAACGATCCCTGTCCATGCGGAAGAGGGAGAAAATATAAGAAGTGTTGCAGGGATAAGGCTTTCTCTGACAGGCCGGCATGGAACGTATTGAGTATCCGTGAAAGAAACATGATGTTCTACGCAGGCATTAATGACATTTTAGGCTTTTCCGGCGGCAAAACCTGGGCCGATATACGCAGGGAAATTAGTAATGAACAGGTTAAAGATATTTATGAACTCTTCGGAGCGCTATGGCCCGTTCACACCGATGTTATAAATTTGCTGCCCAGGCCAGATCAATATTTCCGCGCTGTCTATATGGGTATTATAGACCTAAGATCACTATCAATCTATGCGACAAGTGCAACCCTTTATTTTGATGAGGTTATTATCCAGAACCCTTTTATTAATCCGGCAGGTATAAATCCTGAATTTAGCCCCGTTGAGCACCCATCACAGTTTAAACAACAGACACTCATAAATATTGCGCTGTTTTTCGCCCTTTATCCGCTTATCGAGACTGGTGCCATAAACTTCATCCCTGATCTTGGCGTCTTCAACAGACACCTGCAGTCACAAGTTATGGATATCGGATTACAAAGACGAAGCGAGGGTGCTACAATTACCGGAGACGAAAGGAAATTTATCGAAGAGCTTTATGACGAAGATCATGAAAGAATGATGCGGGGACAACCGGAAGAGCAATTGCGTAAACAATTAAAAGAAGCAAATCCGGATGCGGCTGATGAGATAATTACCGGAGCATACAATCTGATGCAAAGAAAACGGAATGAAGATCCGCTTGCCATATTGCAGGATGATCTTTACAGCAATGGTGGACAATTTACAATGATGAATATGGCACCAGGATTTGAGATTGCATTGTTTCTTGCGCAGGTAACCGGAGCTGTGGTATTTACGGATAGTGCCACACGCTGGGAAGAATTGGTTCAGGCACAAAACAAACAGGGTACGACGGTAGAAACGCAGTGGAATGAATTAATTAACAGTCTTAATGATCTGGACTTGCCCTTGAACATTGATTTGGAAACAATATATGGCTTGTTCTTTGAAGGTAAGTTTGGAACTATGCGGCATGCCTGGCGAAGCATTTACAGTGCAATTCAACCGGCTATTTCATCAGATATAAAAACGTGACCGACCGTTTGGTAATTGAGATTAACAGTGCTTGCAAACAGGCACACAAAGAGATGCAGGCACAACTATCACAGAAAAAGGATAGCAGCCGTTATGCATTCAACGCGCAATTCGACTGCATTATCCCTTCAGGAGGAATCCTGCACAACAACGTATTACGGTTGTTAATCGCATGTGGGGTGGAAAACTATTCAAAAAGTATTCCGATGGCAATTTTTGCTCATCCGGCGACATCACCGAAGTGAATAAAATATATTTAATCATCGCGTATCAGCGCATGCAGTAATATTAATCAGGATTAACGATAATTGTAAATCGCTTAAATCTAAATACTTAAACCATGCGTGGATCCTTTCCGATCAGGAACTGGTCACCCGGCTTGCCGGCGGGATGATACTGCTTTTGCCGATATCTTCCGGCGCCATCGCAGTCGGCGCTACCGCTTCGCGCTGCGCTTTTGCAAGTCACCTCTTGTGGCAGAAGAACTGACCTATGATACCTTCCTGAAGATATGGACGAATAAAAACGAATTAGGGTTTGGTGAATAAGTC
>DHXR01000010.1:8243-17157 GCA_002413785.1 Mucilaginibacter sp. UBA5151 | reverse complement strand
TTCACATAAAGGTTAGGCGCAAGTATTGATCCGATAGGAACTGATATTGCTCTATGGTATCTTTGCCCACCTCTGGGACGATAAACGGGACAGGTATTCATACATGCGGCGCAACGGATACATTTCAGTGAGTTACGAAAATCCTTACGTCCTAATTGCACTGTACGCCCGTTATCTACCAGTATGATATGCATTCGTTGCCCTTCCCTTGGTTTTTTAAAATGGCTGCTGTAGGTTGTGATTGGCTGTCCTGTAGCACTTCGGGTAAGCAGGCGCAAAAATATACCCAAATGTTTTCGTTCAGGTATCAATTTTTCAATACCCATACTGGCAATATGTATATCTGAGAGATGGGCCCCCATATCAGCATTGCCTTCATTGGTGCAAACTACAAACTCGCCCGTTTCTGCAACCGCAAAGTTTACGCCGGTAAGCGCTACTTTCCGTGTTAAAAAAATTTCACGCAAATGCGTGCGTGCTGTTTCTGTTAAAAATTGCGGGTCCGAAATATTTGCTTCAATACCCAGGTATTTGTGAAACAACTCCCCTATTTCTTCTTTCTTTTTATGAATACAAGGCAAAACGATATGGCTTGGTGGTTCGTTAGCTAACTGTACAATTCTCTCACCCAGATCGGAGTCAATGACTTCTATTCCATTATTAGCCAGATATTCATTAAGACCACATTCCTCCGTCAGCATGGATTTGCTTTTCACTATCCGGACAACATGCGCCTCATTAATAATCTTATGAACTATCTCATTATGTTCGGTCGCATCTGCTGCCCAATGTATTTCGATACCATTGGCAAGCGCATTCTTTTCAAACCGGAGCAAATAACCGTGGAGGTTAGACAAAACATTATTTTTTATCTGTGAAGCCGCTTCACGCAAACTTTCCCACTCAGGAATCTGGTGAGCGGTTTTATCTCGTTTTTGACGAATCAACCACAATGTTTCATCGTGCCAGTTTACCCTTTCCTCATCTCTATTAAATTCCTGAGCAAGTTCTGCGTGGTCTTTTGTTGATTGTTCCGTCATCTTACTCAGCGTTTAATATTTCAGCAATATGAATCACTTTTACCTTACTTCCCTGGCGTTTTAAAATACCTTCCATGTGCATAAGACATGACATGTCTACCCCGGTAATATATTCGGCACCGTGTTGTAAGTGATCTGCCACACGATCTTTACCCATTTTTACCGATACGGCTTCTTCTGTAACGCAAAAAGTACCACCAAAGCCGCAGCATTCATCTTTTCGATCAAGTTCAATCAAATCAATCCCATCAACCATTTTTAATAAGCTGCCGGGCTTTGAAAATTCTGGTGCTACCAGCTCTGTCATTGAACTAATATGCAAACCGCGTTGCCCATGGCAACTTTGATGGATACCTACACGATGCGGAAATTTGGACGGCAAGCTTTTAACCTTTATTATGTCAGTTAAAAAAGAGGTTAGTTCAAAGACCTTACTTCTAATACCATCTGCCTCATCGGGTCTCTGTATATCGTACAAATGATCACGGATATGAAGAACGCAACTCCCTGAGGGGGCCACGATATAATCGAATTCAGCAAAATTATTGACAAATAATTCATTGCATCCTGTAGTTAGATGCTCGAACCCAGAATTCGCCATGGGCTGGCCGCAGCAGGTTTGCTTAATAGGATAGGCTACCTTCACACCTAATTTTTCGAGCAGTTCCAACGTGGCAATAGCCGCACCCGGATAAAACTGGTCCATATAGCATGGGATAAATAGTCCTACGATCATATCAATTTATTTAGAGAGTATGCTGGAATTAATTCCGTAATAATTCAGTTCGATCAGGTTGGCGGGCAAAGGCTTGCTATTCCAGCAACGGTGCAGAATAATAGCCGCTCCTAACGCTGAAGCCTGTGCCATAGAGGCCGCAAAAACCTCCATACCGGGAAATGCCAAAGCCAATAAATTCATATAAACATTATTTTTGCTAAACCCCCCATCCACAAATATTCTTTTAACATCCTTATCATCCAGAACTAGCCGGGTTGACCTGACCTGAAGCTGCACCAGGTCTATGATCAGCTGGTGATAGGCCTCTGTATCATCTTTAAAATCTGCGAGATTTCTTGACCCGAAGATGGATTCCTTACTGTCAACAATCACATGGTGCGTCATTGTTCTGATCTTCAATGATTCGGCGATGGCAGGGTTAAAATCTACATTTTTATATTTTATGATATTCGTATTGAAATGTGTTGCAATGCGTTTTACTTGCTGCTCATGTTCAAATCCTGAAAACAGGCGTGACGCTTTAACAGGCTTCCCTTCGTACTGCATATAACAAAGACAATCATTTTTTAGCTGTTCTGAACTTAGAATTTGACGGTTAAACGGATTCAGGGTAATGCACCAGGTACCAGTTGAAATTAAGATAAAAGGCTCGCTGAAATTGAAAAGATAGGGGACCAGCGCCGCGGAGCTATCGTGCAAACCGATGCCGATTTTGATATTATTACCTAAAAAGAATGACGCAACGGGCTGGTGAGAAGGCTCTATGGGCGCAAGCTTCGGAGAAATACCTTCATGATGAACCCATTCATGATACCTTTGCCCGGAAAACTCCCAGATTCCGGTATGGCACCCTATACTGGTGAGGTCCGAATAATGCCGTCCTGAAAGTAAAAAGCTCATGTATTGAGGCAGATGTAATGCAAACTTAATACGCTTAAATTCTTCCGGTTTTTCTTTTTTTAACCGGTACAATTGCATCCCTGAATTTAAACTGCCCAAAACCGGCGATGCAGTGGCTAAACTGAAGTTTTCCTCACCACCATAGTTTAAATAGAATTCATCCAGCAATTTTTCAGGATAGGGTTTCAGATAATTATATAGCGGACAAACTGCATTCCCGTTATTATCCAGGTTTACCAGGCTTGCTCCGTAAGCGGAAAAGTTCACCGCTTTTACCAGAAATTGCTTCATCCTGAAGACCTCACTCAATGAATCAAATACAGAAAGTCTTAAACTCTCGATATTCTCACAGGGAAAACCATCTTCATCAACGGTTTCTGTAAATCTTGCAGATTTTTCAAATACAATCCTATAATTCTCGTCAAATAAAAAAAGCTTCTTGTTGGTTTTACCAACATCGAAAATCGCTATTACAGGTGTGGCGCTCATTTACGGTCGGACAATTTTGGCTACAACCCGGTAGCTACGGCTTTTAAACCCCGTTCTTTTATTAAATTATCCCTCACGCTCAACTTTCTAAAGGTATCTATAGGGTTTAAGGCACCACCTGCTCTCAGGCTTGCTTCTGCAATTAAGGGGCGCACATCAGTACGGTATGCTTGCTGCAAGATCTCCTGCGCCAGTGCAACATCATTATTTTGCTGCGCCGCGGTCAATTCTTTTTTATCAACCAACAAAGCCTGGGCATAGGCTATTTTGATGGCCAGTACAGATTGTAGCAGGTCTTCAATGGGATCTTTAACATTATGTGAAGCATCTATCATCCAGCCAATGTCAGTAGCATGGTTCATTCCACGGCAATCCATTCCCTCAACCAGTTCATTAAATATCAGGAACAACTGATAAGGGTTTATGCTTCCAACGGTCAGGTCATCATCTCCGTATTTTGAATCGTTAAAATGAAAGCCGGCCAGTTTCCCTTCCATCAATAGCAAGGACACGATTTGCTCAATATTCGCTCCTTGTAAATGGTGTCCAAGGTCAACCAATGTACTTGCCTTTGCGCCCAATTTTGAAGATAGCAGGTAGGATTGTCCCCAATCGCCGATAGTTGTTGAGTAAAAATTAGGCTCATAAGGTTTATACTCTATCCAAACTTTCCAGTCGTCAGGCAAAGCGCTGTATATCTCCCGCAAACTTTCCAATGTGTTTTGAAACGCGTTACGGAAATTTAATTGTCCTGGAAAATTAGAGCCATCCGACAGCCAAACCGATAAAGCCTTGGAATTAAGTTGAACGCCATATTTTATAACCTCGATATTATGTTCGATAGCTTGATTGCGCACCGCTTTATCAACATGATGCAATGAGCCATATTTATAGCTCAGCTTTTGGTCAGGCTGATCCTGGAAAGTATTTGAATTAACAGCGTCAAAATGTAAACCCAAATGGGCAGCCAATGCTTTTATTGATGATGCATTTTCAGGAATATCCCAGGGGATATGCAGGGAAATAGAATTACTTGAGCTGTTAAGCGCATGGATAACACCAACATCTTCAATCTTCTCTTCAAGGCTTCTGGGTCCCCCGCCTCCTGAAAATCTGCCAAACCGCGTACCTCCGGTACCTAAAGCCCAACTGGGTATGGTAATATTGAACGCGGCCAATTTTTTTAACACCGTATCAATATTGTTAATATCGGCACCTATATATTCAAGTTGACCTTTATGTTTATTTATTTGCTGATGATTGATCTCATCAATTTTATACTTTTCTAACTCCATTATTTAATTAATTTATAGGTTTTCTTTAAGGCAAATAAAACACCTCTTGTAAGGGTGTGCTTACCGGCGAATTATCAGCATTGCTTTCCATAATATCGGCCATATAAGTCCACCACCTTTTCATAACGTCGCGAGCAGGAAGCGCATCAAGGTTTTTTACATCGGGCACTTTAAGCGTCGCAAAAAGGAGATGAGTTTCTTCATCTAAAAATATCGTGTATTCACTCACACCAGCTTCTTTTAATAACTTCATCAATTCGGGCCATATTTCATCATGCCTTTTTTTATATTCAGTTGCATACCCGGAATGAAGCTTCATTTTAAAGGCCACATGTTTCATTTTATTATCTTACAAAAGCGGATGTAACACCACCATCAACATTCAACACATTACCCGTTGATTTATTGAGCAAGCCACCAACAAATGCAAAACAGGCATTGGCAATATCAACCGGGAGTATCGTTTCGTTAAGCAGGGTTCTTTTGGCGTAAAAGGCCGGTAATTCTTCAACAGTAATTCCATACGCTTTGGCACGGCCTTCTGCCCAGCCGCCCGCCCAGATATTACTGTCGCTGATTACTGCGTCAGGGTTGACCACGTTTACCCGGATGCTATCTGCGCCCAATTCGGCAGCATTCAACCGGCTTAAATGCAGTTGGGCCGCTTTAGCACTTCCATAACCTGCATTATTGGGGCCGCTAACCAGCGCATTTTTACTGACAATATTAATAATGTCGCCACCTATATCCTGCTTTTTCATAACCCCAACTGCTGCCTGAGTAACCAGGAATTGCCCTTTCACTAATACGTCATATAATAAATCCCAATCCTTTTCGGTATGGTCTGCAATTGTTTTAGAAATGGATAACCCAGCATTATTTACAATAAGGTCAACGCCACCAAAAGCTAATATAGCAATAGCCATAGCATCTTCGATCTGTGCTTTGCTTGTAACATCCAATACGGCGGTGGTATATGCGTCTTTACCATATTGCTTTTTAAATTCCTCGCCTGCATTTTCCAATCGTTCGGCATTCATGTCATTTAATACAACCACAGCGCCTTCCTCCACAAGTTTTATGGCTATTGCTTTACCTATACCACCCGCACTGCCGGTGATTAAAGCAATACGACCTGATAAAGCTTTTGGCTTTGGCATACGCTGAAGTTTGGCTTCTTCCAATAACCAGTATTCTATATCAAATGCTTCCTGGCGTGGGAGAGATGTATATTCCGAAATGGCTTCCGCGCCCTTCATCACGTTAATGGCATTGATATAAAACTCTGCCGCTACGCGTGCTGTTTGTTTGTCCTTAGCGAAAGTGAACATGCCAACACCGGGATAAAGTATAACAACCGGGTTGGCGTCACGAACAGCGGGGCTATTCGGATGCTTATAGGTATTGTAATAATCCACATACATTTTGCGATAGGCTTCAAATGCAGGAGCGAGCTTTTCTTTTACCGCAACAACATCACTGAGATCAGCATCGGCCTCTAATTCCAAAACCAGCGGACTGATCTTCGTACGCAAGAAATGGTCAGGGCAACTGGTTCCCATCGGCGCCAGTCTTTGCAAATCATTTGAATTGATATATTCCAACACTCGGTTATCATCGGTAAAATGCCCGATCATTTTTATCTTGGATGAACAAAAACCACGCAAAATGGGTGCTAACGCAACCGCTTGTTTTTCACGATTAGTTTCATCCAAACCTTTCAATTTTTGCCCACCAAAAACAAGGCTTTTTTTGCCATAATTCTGTTCTAAATATTCAGCACATTTTTCTATCACTTCCAATGTATTGATATAACTTTCGTATGCCGTATTTCCCCAGGTAAACAAACCATGCGAGCCCAGCATAATACCACGAATACCGGGGTTATTATCAAGGCAATCTTTTAATTGCAGACCCAGATCAAAACCCGGCCGCTGCCAGTCCACCCAGCCAATTGTTCCGTCAAAAAGTTGCTGTGTGATTCTTTTCCCGTCTTTTGCTGCCGCAATAGCTATTGCAGCGTCGGGGTGCAAATGATCAATATGCTTAAAGGGCAAAAAGCCATGTAAAGGTGTATCGATAGATGGCGCTTTGGAGTTCAGGTCGAAAATACTGTGATTAAACAGTTCCACCATTTCATCCTCATGTTCAATTCCCCGGTAAACGTTTTTCAGGCTTCTTAAACGGTCGACATACAATGCAGCAAGCCCGCTTTTTTTCAATGTGCCGATATCTCCGCCCGAACCTTTGATCCACATCACTTCCACTTCCTTGCCGGTTAACGGGTCCTTACCCATCACTTTGCAGGAGGTATTTCCACCGCCGTAGTTGGTTAATCGAAGGTCGGCGCCTAAAAGATTGGAGCGATATAATAATAAAGCGACCCCGTCCCCGACTAACTCAGCCGCTTTATTATCATCCCATAAGTAACTTATATGTTTAAATTGTTTTGTGCCGACAGACATGGTATATTTTTTAGTGTGAAAATTTAATTCTTTATAATAATTGTACTTTTAGCTTTATGAAATCCGGGGTTTTACCTTCAAAAAACAGAAACTGATCGCAGTCTTGCTGCCAATTCTGATTTATTTGCCCAACTGTTAAATAGTCTTCGTTACAATCCCTTTCGGGATAGAAAAATATTTCATTAATTATTCGCATTGAATATAGGTTTACTGTGCTATTAAATAACGTGGCTAATCTAAAGAAGAAGTACATTTTAACTGTTATGTACTGTATTGGAGCATTATAATTTAGCGCTAAAGGATGTTCGAATGATTAAGCATTTAATATCTTACTTTGATCAGATTATTTTAGTTTAAAAGCATTATTCAGTTGAATATAAAGCAGTGAAGCCTGTACTTTAACAACCACTATACAAAACAGAGGGGTATTGATTGCCGGACAAATCTTTTAGTGCTGCTCACTTTTTTCGTATTTAGTAACTAAATCTTTATTGAGTTTCCATAGCCGACAATTATCACGGAAAGAATAATCGTGACTATTCCTGCTATCACCGTGATAAATGCTTTACGGCTTACCCCCTTCCATTCATTCAGCAGCAAGCCCCACGTATTTGCGACCAGTATAATAAACGCCATATGGAGTATCCATGAACTCGCACCATTTCCAAGCCTGCTTTCTCCCATTCCATAGAAAAAAAACTGCAAAAACCAAGTAGTACCTGCAAGCGCACAGAATAAGTAATTTTTGAGAAGCGGCTGTTTCACATCGGTGTAATTGCCAAATGTTTTGTTGCGTGCATTCAGGGTCATACACCATATAAAATTTGTAGTTAAACCACCCCAAAGGATCACTATGTAAGATACATTATTTTGAAAAAGGAAGTTACCTTGCCCCGGATGGGTTGCTTGCCAAACATGATTTGCGGTATCGGCCATATCTTTACCGGCTTCAATGCCAAAATTAAAACAAGCGCTTAAAACACCTGAAACAATGGCTACAAAAATGCCCAAGCCAAAACGGTATTCTTTATTGTCCTCCACATCTGCTTTACCCGCAATCAGTTCTTTTTCTTTCATGGTCCCGGCCTTGCCACAAATAATAATTCCGACCACACAGACCGCAATTCCGAGCAACACCATTTGCCCCCAATGGGTGTGAAGTAACGTACTAAAGGTATCCTTACCGGCTTTAGGAAAGAAATTATAATAAACCGATGGTACAATAGAGCCGAAAACTGCGCATAAGCCTAATATAATGGTACTCCCCAACGATACACCCAAATAGCGTACACCCAGGCCGTAAGTTAAGCCGCCAATTCCCCAGAGCAATCCAAAAAAATAGGTTAACAGAAGAATTTGTCCGTCAGTGGCTTTTATAATCTCTGTAAAATGTGGTATGGTAAGCCATGCCGCAAATGGTGGTATGATCAGCCAGGAAAATATTCCCCCTACGATCCAAAAGCTTTCCCAGGCCCAGCCTTTAACTTTCTTGTAAGGAATATAAAAACTGCCGGAGGCAAAGCCGCCTATAAAATGGAAAATGACGCCAAAGATTGCTTGCATGAAAATAGGTTAATTGGTTAAATCTGGGCTAATCTAACTAACAGGTTATATTTAACTGTTATGTACTGTATTGGAGGGATTAAGAAGGCCTGAAATTCAAATAATACATTTGATAAACTAATCGTCTTATAGTTCTTGATATTTGAATAAAAAAAGCCCTGATCACGACCAGGGCTAACCAATTATAACCGTCTCGGATGAGAAGGGAGGAGGGATTGTTTTTAACTTTATAAAATTGCAATTTCTGTATACAAGGATCTGTAGGCTGAAATATCATTGTTTATCATTACTTGCATGTTATTTGCTCTGAGGAAATTATATAGCGTACTAATCTAACTATTCCAATGTCACTAACTGTTACGTACTGTAACGAGCCCACGGCGATTATAATAATTAATACAAGACCGTTGCAGAGTAAAAATA
>DHXR01000010.1:0-8093 GCA_002413785.1 Mucilaginibacter sp. UBA5151 | reverse complement strand
TATTTTTACTCTGCAACGGTCTTAAAGAAGGAATACGATGAGCCACAACATATTCCCGCAAAGCAACCAAACCACGATCAACATACTCCTATTCAGATGACAAACGTAAATGCGTCTTCGTCGGAAAATTCAAGATCAGCTTATAACATAATAGCAGGTTGCGGTCTGTGACCGCCAAAATTTTCCCAATTTCCGTATCCCTCTCCCGGCAGGCTTTTTTATACACCTCGAAATTATGCGGGAACGCCGTTTTAAATTGCAGGGCAATCCCTTTACCCATAACCTCAAAAAGTTAACCGTATTGACCAGGGCAACCGCCGGACTATCCGGCAGGTTGCCTTTTACGTAGCTTATCATCCCTCTATCTCCTTATCCAATACCCGTAACTTTTGGTAGAAATCCTCCCAATAGTCCTGCAAGCGCAACTGCATTTCAGTCGGGTTGGTTAACCTGTAGTGGCGGTAGTCGTCAGCCTGCAATAATGCCAATGCCAAATCAGTAAATCAATTTCCCTGCCGTCTAAATCAATAATTTTCATGGTGTGTAAATTTAAAGTTTATTGATTGTGCAAATTGTGGTCAGGCAAGTTTGGTTTTATTTTTATTTCCTTCGCCATTGCCGGCGTAATTTTTAAGGGTTGTGTCCTGAACTCACGAAGGTTAAGGAAAAACCTACGGTCAAATATCATTCCCTCCCGCAATAGTTGCCATAACAGGGATGCGCCCTCATTTGCCAATGCAGGGTTAATAAACAAATCCTGTTTGGCAACGGCTTCGGCTGTGGAGCAACTTGGCGTATTGTCCCCGGGTTCACCGTGCTCAAGCAATTCCCTGAATTCATCTGTTACCATTGGCAATTCCGCTACGGTTTTATATTGTAAGGATTCCGGCTGTTTAACAGGTTCAATCGTCGACAAAATCGCTTGCCCGGTAAACTTGCCGTTTCCTAAATCCATCCAGTATAGCGGCCTGTTTCGTTCATAGCGGGAGTCCACAGAAAACCCCTTTAATATTGCAGCGATTTCTAACCGTGAAGCGATGTTATCCACGCAGGAAACAAAGATATTGGCTTTGCCTTTATTCGGAAATTCATAACAATCCCTTTGGTTAAACTTTTGGGTAACTGCTTTCCAGTTTGTGCCATAAAAGCGGTTAACCCTGTTGATCAGCGCAACGGATTTGTATAGATTAAGTTCACATTCTGCAAATCCCTGCCTTCCGAGATTTGCTGGTGTTATCCTGTCATCGTCATACAGATGAACGTGTAAGCCGGGATGCCCCAAAGCGATAAGCGTGTAACTCATTTTGGCAAGCGCCATGATCATGTTGCTCCCTGTACCGCCGCCGCCAATCAGGTTAACGGTTATGGGGTTGGCCGGATTGATAAGATAGTTATCAGTAATATGTATTGCGGTAAGTGGGTTCATTGGATAAGGTGTTTAAGCGTTCTTTTGATAGGGATTAAGGATTTGACAGGGAATTGCTTGCGTGTGCCGGAAAGGCTTTTCCAAAGCTGCACCATATTGCCTTTTACAGGGTTATGGTTTTGCATCATGTGGCTGAAATAGCTATTAAAAAAGGCGGTTTGCCATAAATTTATGAAATCTTCCAGACCGCAATTTTTGGGGATTTGTATGGATACATTACCCATACAAACTTTCCCATCAGGATAGATATTAAAAAAAGGAGCATGGCATAATTCGGTATTTGCATCGATTTCATGCTCATTAATTATGGCGTAAATGGCAAGGCTTTCTTTGGTGGCTTTCCAAATTAAAGCAGGAATATTTGCCTTCCCGCTGGTGATGCCCAGGTCTTCTTTAAATAACAGTTTTGCATTTTGTTTGGGGGTGAACCATACGGCGCACCCATCTTTTTCCGGGTTGATGTATAACAGGTTTTTGGGCAACAAACCCGAAGGCTTTAAAAATGCGGTTTGCTTATTTTCGGAGGTACGCAATGCCCTTACCAATGCCAAACCTTCGGCAACGGATAAGGGGTGTGCGTTTATGGGGTGACCCTGCTGATCAATGTCATAGCTTTCAATATAAACGGGTTTATTACTTTTCTCCTGTTGGTATATCAGGAATGCTTTTTGGGGATGGTAAAGCGAACCAAAGGCGTTTGTCAGGTTATTCATGGTAAATCATTTAAGATATTGCATAATTCATTAATCAATGCAAACAGCCCGTGTTCAAAGTCGAGGGTATCATTTTTTTCGTTCAGGGACTGGTCGTACAGCGTAATTAATACCGGCTCCTGTGTAAATTGCTTTTCGTTAAATTCGCTGTTTAACATTTCAAAAAGGCTGTCATATAAACTACCCTCCGTTTCGGCTATGAAGTGTACATATTCATGTACATACAGCGTGTTATCCCTGCGGTCGTAATAATCGTCTTCGTCTTCATCCTCGCCCTGTTCTTCTTCGCACCCATTGTCAATATGTTTAAAGAGGTATCCATCGGGGTACGTTTCCCAAAGCAGTAAAGCCAATTGGGCGACTTTCAGGCATTCCCTGCCTAAATCGTTGGTCGGTTTTAACCTGTCTATCCTATCCTTAAAATTCTCGAGGTTATATTTGTTGTAAATCCGGCGGTGCATGATGTCGCCGTAATGGCTTGCGGAGCGCAGGGCTGACCTGTTAAAACTTATATCCTGTTCGTCCAAATCGCCCATATCATTTTCAAGCCAGTCTTCCAGCATGGCGTAGTGGCAATTAAGGAAACTGTCTTCATCCCGGTAAAACGGGATGTGCGCCACCTGATAGAGATAGGCGAAGACGGACAACAGCAAGTCTGCGCTATATTTATCCCTGTCACTTTCCATCAAACGGTATAGGGGCAATACAGGGATATAATAGAGGGTACTCCAACCAAATGCGCTTTCCTTTGTCGCAAATTTTACAGTTTCCGATTTATCGCTGACGATTAACAGTTCTGTATCGTTCCTGCCTTTACAGATTTGCCGTTCTGCATCCCAATACGCCAATAAAATATTATATGGGTAAGGTTTATCGCTTACATCAAGCGGTTGCAAGGGGTAATATTTTTCAAGGATGGAAAGGGAGTTAAACACTCCCTTTTCCATATCCTTGATTTCCGGCAATTGCTCCGCCACCCCGTAAAGCGGCAAAAAACGATGGTTCAAAAAACCATTGGCAATAAATCCTGCGGCGCTGAACGGGGTTTGTTCAACCGTACTTCCCTTGCATCGGGCAGCCTGTTGATGTTGCCGGCGAAATCGTTTAGTTGCTGATAGAGTTTGTATTGTTTTGGAGTTTTGGGCAGTTGTACCCTGCCTGTCATGCTGTTTGTTTTCATTGTTCATCCTTTTGTGCCTATGGTGGAAACAAAGGTGTATTGCACCTGGTCCCTTTTTATTTCGGGGCCGTTCACTTTGGCGGTGGTCAGGATGGGATATGTTCCCGAATAAAAATTTAGCACCGCTTCGGCGCTGAAATTTTTGCCGGGGTCGGACAGGACTATTTCCTGCCCGTTTTCCTTATGTATAAATACCCGTGGTAATATGCTGGTCAGTAACATGGTTGATGGTTTTAGGCGTTAAAAGTTTCAAATGCTTTTTCATATAAATTACCCTGCTGTTTTAAGTATTGGGCTTTTTTCTTCAGCTCGGTTTCCTTGTTCGGGTAATCTTCGACAGACGGTAAGATTTCGAGGGCATCGGTGAACTTGAATTTTTTAATCAGTTCGGTGACTTTTTCCATTGCTTCATCATAGGCTTTTTTCTTGTCCTCTTTGCTGATTTTTGGCTCAGGCAGTTCAATGTCCCCGGTCTTTTTTGGGCTTGGATTTGAGTTGGCTTGCGCCTTTTCCTTCGCTTTTTTGTCCTGTTCAATTTTTGAAGCAAGGCGGGCTTGTTCAAGCCCTTGCAGGTAGGTTTCCATATTGGTATATAATCCGGCGGTTTGGATGACAGGTACGGTTATCGTGTCAAAGAAGCCCTCGTTTAATTCCTCTGCTGTTCCCTTTAATAACATTGGCGGAACTGCTTTTGCAGCATTGTCCCCGCACTTTAAGGCGGTGAACAAAGCGGATACGGTAAATTCAATATTGTCCCCGGTTTGTATGGTTATTTTCCAGTTGCCGGGGATATTCAGTTCAGCTATATTTTGAAAGAAATTGGTTTTCATGATATTCTTATTTTAAGTGATTGCCTGTAGTTTTCTATTGGTATTTCTACCTCTTAATTCTATTCATTATCCTTTAGGATAACCATTGTATTTCCTTTGATCTCATAATCGAATGAACCATTGGAAACCCGCCATCTGCGCTGTAATTCCGTTCCATCGTCGTCCCATTTAAAATCCGGCAGGCTATTCACCCTTGCCACTAAAGCCTTGTTGGAATAGTTCCTAAATTCCTCTTTCGCATATTCTTCGGCTTCCGTATGGTAATTTGTGTACCTGTCTGTCAGGTCTCTGCCCTTTTTGAATGTGTCCGTTTTATAATTGTAGTTTTCCTCATGCAAGCAAACTTTCTTGATTTTAAGGTCTATTGCATAACGATAAGTAGCGTTTACCCTTAAATCGTCCATGCAACAATATTCGGCAAGCAGCGCCAGTTCCTTTTCAGCATCGTTGAATGATAAAAGGGGGATTAGTATGGTTTCGACCATATATCCCTGTTCGGGTGCGCTGCTGCTGTCCGCTACGCATTTCAATTGTTTGCCATCACTTAACGTGATATATAAATTTGAACGTGTCATAATTTCCGAACTGGTTAGGGGTTAATAAAAAGGTCAATGGCGGTCTTGAATTTCGGGTCGGTATGCCTGTTGTTTTCGACATATTGCTGTAACTGGTGGTTCAGAAAGATTGCGCCGTAACCAAAGAATAACTGGTCGCTGAACACGCTGCTGCTACTGCGCAGACCTTTTCCGAATTTCTTTAATACCCTTGCAGTTTCTTCGGACAGTCCGAGCCATATATCGGCGGTTAGCAAATTTTGTTTCCATTCCCTTTTTATTTCTTCGCTGTTTTCTTCGATAATCAGGCATTGTGCTTCCAGAAATTCAAGGAAATCAGGTATTTCGTTAAAGAACAAAGCGTGAATTAATCTTGCTTTCTGTGTGTTACTTAATGCTTTTAGCGGTTGCATAAATTGTTTTGTTAAAGTTTTTAAAAAGAGGGGGATTGCTCCCCCTTATTGGTTAGTTAAGAATTAGAGCATTTGCGCCGTGACTTGAAATTTTTTTACAGAGGTCAAAGGCAGTTTGCGCCCTTTGTTTGGCTGTGCCATCCATGATAGATTTGAATTTGGCTTCGCCGTCCTTGTAGTTCCATACATTCTGAAAGTAGCCCGTTACAGCGTTGTAGGCGCCGAATACCGTTCCGGCAGTAGTTTCCATTTGTTGGGTGGGGCAACTCAGGGCATATTCATAAACTTTATCTACGATGTTGGTATAGGTGGTGGAAAGTTCATCCACTTTACCTGCTTCCAAATTTTTAAGGACTTCCTTATTAGGGGCCATAGCGACCTGTATCAGCTTTTTCACTTCTTTGTCGGTAATGCGGACTTGTGACCAATGGTTAAAAAGCCCTTGCAGTTCACCTGCAAGATTATTGCTTATGCCCATCAGGGTATGGGCTTGTTTCAATCTGTCATTTGCAGAGGCGGTATGACGGATTTTAACCGCATTGCTGTGGTTGCGCATGGCAGCGTTAAGGGTATTATTACAGACAACACGGATGGGTGTAAATGCTGCGGTGATACTGCCGAAGCCATCATGCGAGGTAGTCAGAAAAAGGTATTGTTCAATAAAATCCTCCCTGCCAACCCTGATATATCCGGGTAGTTTGGCGGTAATGAATATGCGCTCACCCTTGCCTAATGCACCTGCGGTTTCGTATAAAATACCATCTTCACCGCCAATGATGGCATCAAAAAATTCAAATGCGTTTACATTCTGTACTACTTCGTAGTCCTTGCCTACAACCCCTAACACGGCATTGTTGTCGGTGCGGACGGTCGCATAGAAATTAGGAACATCAATTTTATAAGCACTGTCATTCCCTACGTAGCCTATATCTTCGTTCGCAAACTCATTGGTAAAAAGGGGGCGTTTCTCTACCCGGTAGTTTAATCCGGCATATTGTATTGCTTCTGCGCTTGTGGGGTATTGGTCGACAATTTTCCCTAAGCCGTGCCATGCTCTTTCCTTTACGCTAAAAAAGCTGTATGTCGCATTTTCTTCGTTATAATTAAGATTGTGTGCCATGATATTTAATATTTTATATGTGTATTGTTTTTACTTAATGTTAGATGGATTTAATTAAAATGGCAGGTCGTCTTCATCGGGTGCGCCATTGGATGTTGCTTTTTTGCTTTTTGCTTTTTGCTTTTTGCTTTTTGTTTTTTCCGCATTGGGCTTTGCCGGATTAGCATTATCGGCATTAGTGTTTCCCGGCTGTGCAAGGATTTTGATGGTTTGGGTGTGGAATGTTAAACGCCCCTGTGCGTTGCCTTCCTTGTTAATCCATGCGCTTACATCCATGTCGCCGTACAACTGTACCAGTGTTCCTTTTTTAAGAAATTCAGCAACTGCCGAATTGATCCAGTAGGAGCAATCCACGTAAGTGGTAATGGTTACTTTTTCACCGTCTTTCTTGTAAGAGCGGTTCATGGCGATAGTAAACCCTGTTACTTTTTTGTCGCCTTTTGTTTCTCTGACCTCTGCATTTGCGGTCAATCTTCCTGTGATTTCCATAACTTTTAAAGTTTTTTTAAATGAACTATTTTTGTTTGTTTCTTCTTTTCGTCCGTTTGTCTGTGTGTGTATTTTTTAAAAGAAAAAGGGAAAAAAGAAAGCAAAAAATAGAGCCCGCCCAAAAGCCAAAAGGAAACGGAATAAGTCCCGAAGGGTGGAAAAGTGAGGAACGAGCTTTTACATTATGCCGTAGTCTTTTGGCATATCCCAAAGAACAACGCGGGATCGTACTTAGCTGCGCTTTTTACCCGTTTCGCCTAAAAAATGTATCAGATTCAATATAAATGCCTTATATTTTGGGAGAGGTAAATGCCTGCCTGCCGGATGAGCGGGATGAATTTGCCAGGTTAAGCGTAGTGTACGGTCAGATTCCGGCATTGGGATGGGCATACGGCAGGCAGGCTTTTACCGTGCGGGTTAAAAATTTGCTGAAGAAATGCAGCAAAGCGAAATGGATGAAGCTGATTTTTAAGCATGGGAAATGCATAAGGGATTGAAGCGGCATCCTTTGAAAAAGATACAGCGGAAAGCCTGACCGCAGGGAATGCCCGAGCTTTTTAATTTTAAAAAGTGATCTTGAATATTCGATTATTTTTGTTTTGTTGGTAGTGGCTTAGCCTGAATAAATTTAGCCTGCCATTTTATCAACTAAGCGGTTATATGATTAACTTCGGTAGCTTTGAGACTGCTTGCCAAAAAGAGTGGCACGGGAGTATTTCTGTAAGAGACTTGGTTTAACATTGGAGAATTCAATAATGTTATATCAATACTATATGTAAAATAACCTTTTGAATACATCGGTTTAAAAACTATTCAATACGCTGATTATATAATTTGACAGGTTTTTTTAAAATGCTTTGAAGCATATATCGAATACCAATTTTGCAGCAGACCCCCTAAAGCTGGAAAACTAAACGTCCTTGCCCGGGTGAGTATCGGCTTCGGCATCTGCCGGGTGGACTATTAACAGGCCGCGGCATTAACCCGTTTTTATTGCCGGAGCTAATTTCTTTTGAGTAAAGAAAAAGTAGCAAAAGAAAGGATTTGATCTCAGATAGGCTAAATGCTCGCTGATGCCTCATTTTTTGTACCTTTCCGACTATGATCTTGCGCTGTTTATTATCGGATTGGCGAAGTTATCGGGACAATTATAAATCTGTTTCTTTAACGGAGAAAACAAAAAGGCACCGAACAGTACAGTTTGGCCCTTTGCAGCTGCCCTGATTGCTTCGCCTGATGTGATGGCGATACCGTAATTTTGGGCAATAAAACCCGGTGGACGACCCTCTGTTTGTTTGAAAACGGATAGGAGCCTGTCGGACTTAACAATCCGGTAAATATTTTGTATATTCCGCTATGAAACGGTTT
>DHXR01000013.1 GCA_002413785.1 Mucilaginibacter sp. UBA5151 | reverse complement strand
GCCCACGTTAAGCTTTTTGTGGACGGACAACAAGTATATGAGACAAGTGATCAAGGCCTTCAAACGGGAGGAGTAGGTTTCAGGGTCAATGACACTCATGAGCAGGCCTTATTTGAGAATGTTCGTTTGAGCAAATAGTCACAGAAAAACATATAACACAATGAAAAGAAGAGAAGCAATAGAAAAAGTTAATTGGATTATTGCAAGCTGTTTTTTGGGAGGCAATTTACTCCTGGAATCAGGATTTACTGCAAAATCGGTCGTTAACGGCCGAAGATATCGACGTGGAAAGGATAAATTATCGATATATCGTGCCCCGGTTAGCTTTAAAGAGATGGCCGTTTTAGCCCTACACCACTATAGTCATATGCTGGATGATAATAATCATCACCTTCCTTATTTTTATGTCAAGTTAGATCAGAAGGGATCTTATGCTTCTCATAGTGAGTGGGATTTTGGCGATGCAACCGGGAGGTATTTGGATTCTGTAATTCTATGCCAGCAGGTGATAGGAAAGAACACCGAACGGATTACAGAAAATAAGTTAAAAGATGCTCTGCGTTGGATGCGGTCCGATCAAGATGGCCTCTTTTACCGAAAGGCTAATGCTTGGGTGGAAAAAAGCGCCGCCGGAATGTTTGACCAAAGGAGTGCATTACTTGGATTGATTAGTTGGTACACAGAGCAGCACGATGAAGAGCCAAAAAGATATATAGATCAGCTTATCCAAACTTTAAAGCGCATTGGTGTGGAAAAGGAAGATTATATCTGCTTCCCATTTGATCTGTATGTCCCGGGGATGGCTATTCCTGAAAAGATATTTAATGAACATGGATTTATCGTTGACCCCTGTACTTATGGAGGAGGGGTACTAATTCTTCCTCTTATATTATATTACCAGGAAACCGGCGATAAGGACGCGTTGGATTTACTTGAAAAGTTGACCCGTTTTATAACTAAACATGCGCGTGTTTATGAACCGGATGGAAGCTTCTGGTCTCGTGCGCGATATGAAGATGATGGACATTTTCATTCTCATATGTCAACAGTTGTTGGTATTTTGAGATTTGCGACCATCAGATCAAATCCTGAGCTTATTGACTGGTGTTACAACGTGTACAATTGGGCTTGCAAGATGGGAAGCACTTATGGTTGGTTTCCTGAAGGCACGGGAATAAACGGGAAGGAACCGGTGGACGAAAAATATCGATGGCTGCCCGGCATTATACAGCATAGTGAAACGTGTGCTACCACAGATATGATTCATTCAGCGATCTATCTTGCAAAAAATGGCAACGGGCATCTATGGGATCATGCCGAACGATATCTTAACGTTTTAACTGCCAGTCAAATAAGAAATACTTCGTGGGCAAAAACGGTGACCGATAAAGCGGAAACCCCAGCGATTTCCTACCGGGATATCCCTCAGCGGTATATCGGAGGGTTCACAGGCCGCATGAATCCTAACGATTTTACAAATGACGGCTTTGTCGATACTATGGCTTGTTGTTGCGGAGCAGGAGGCAGAGGCGTCTATTTACTTTGGAGCAATGCTCTTGAAAATAAAGTAGATGAGGTGGTTGTCAATCTGTGGTTTAACAGAGAAAATGATTATATTAAACTTGAAATGGCCATTCCGGAGCGAGGTTCTATGAAAATCACTGTAAAAAAGGATTGTACGCTTAATGTTCGTTTACCCGACTGGCTTAACAGAAACAGCATACAAGTTTCAGATGGAAATAAGCAATTGTTGTTTACGATCAGCGATGATCATTTGAGCTTCGAACGCCTTCAGCGCTTAAGTTCGGTGCAGATCGACTTTGCACTGGAAAACAGAGCCGTAACTGAAGTTGTAGCAGGAAGGGAATACAGCGTCACCTGGAGAGGAAATTATGTAATCGCAATTGATCCCAAAGGGAAATATATGCCTTTGGACAGTATGTTGTAATAAACAACTGTAATTTAAAAATATTTTAAGTGTTAAGCTCAGATCAACACAGGCACATGAATAGAAGACAAGCGATCATAAAAGCAAATACTTTGCTGGCGGGAGTTATTATCGGGTCAAATCAATTTGTTAAGGGGATAGGTCTCCCCTTGTTGCAACTTGGTAAAGCGGAACAAAGACCTGATACTTATTTTTTGCAGAATGCCGTGATTCGTGGTCTGAACGCTATTGCAGCTCGGCTAGACCCTGAGCAGGATTTTCGTCCCTTTTTTGAAATCCATTGTTCGCCAAAACCATATTTAGAGCATAGCATATGGGATTTGGGTGACATGTGTGCACGCTTTACAGACGCGTTTATTTTAGGAAGAGAAATGACGGGTTTTGATGGATTTAAACAAGAGGAGCATGCTTTAAGCAATTTATTAAGAAGCTGCGATCCGTATGCCAACCCCTTTATGGCTGGGAGGATGTTAATAACCTATGTTGACCAATATTTAGATAAACCGAATGATGAGAATAAAAAATATATCGATGATTTGGTGGGGCTTATTAGTTCAAAAATGACCTATGAAAAGGATTATGCTTATTATTTCAGGCATCCTGACGGCTGGAAAACAGTAAATGATGCGGTCTTTGGTGATTTTAATCCTTATCCGACGTTTCCCATAGGTGGTGTTATTCTTGGCCTTTCCAGATATACCGAAGTGGTCGATGCACCTCAAAGCGAAGATTTGCTAAACAAACTTTGTCGTTTCGTTCTTAATGTCAGTGGTACATTTGAAGCCGATGGCCGGTTTTTGGGGCATACCCATTCAGGAGGTATCCTGACAGCTGCGGCAGGAATTATGCGTTGGGCCATTCGGCATCATGATCACATCACCGTTACACAAATGAAAAATGTTTTTGATTGGACAATGAAGTATTCGAGCTCATGGGGATGGGTTCCTGACGGGCTTGGCCCGGATAATGCGTCATGTGAATCATGTTCAATCACTGACGCTATTCATCTCGGTATATTGATAGCTAATCATCTTGACATTTCTTATTATGGCATTATCGAACGATTTGCTAGAAATCAGCTCCTCGAAAACCAGTTCCGTAATCCGGAGTGGATGTTACCCAAAACTCCTTTTGCCGATAAAACTAAAATCACAAAAGCGCTAAATGGTAGCTGGGCATCATGGTCCTTACCAAATTCGCTTGATAATAGTGTGTCAGTGGAAGGCTGTTGTCTTGGAAATGGCATCCGTGGCTGTTTTCTAGTGTGGGAGCACATAGTCAGCAAACAAAATGATATTGTTATGGTTAACATGGCGCTGAGCCGTAATTCACCATGGGTTGAAGTAATAGGATATCAACCATACGAAGGTAGAGTTGATATAATAATACATGATGCTCCGCAACTACAAATCAGAATTCCAGAATGGGTAGGTGAGCATGAGCTTGTTGTTTCAACTGGCGGCAAGGAAGTTAATTTTACATTCTTGCCGAACAGATATATCGAATTGAAGGGATTAAAAAAGGGTGATTGTTTGCGGCTGGATTATCCTTTGCAGCGCAAGCAAGCTGTTGAAAAGGTTTCCGGTGAGACATACCAGATTTGCTGGCGAGGAGATACGGTGGTTTCGATGGCTCCGGTAGGTAAAAAATATCGCCTATTCGAGCGGTCCTGGATGGAAAATCCACATACGCCAATGCGTGGGAATTATTGTTTCGAAAAACAATTGGGAGGACCAGTCCATTGGTGAACTTGTAGTTCAAAATAGATATAACCAAGCACGAATCTGTTAAAAATATTTTATGAAAAATTCAAAATCACGCTTTATTAGCATTGGAATTACTATTTTATTTATTCTTTGCTATATAGACGCCCATTCTATAGATACTTTGAAAATATCTTCGCCATCGGGTAAGATTTTAGTAAAAATATGGATTGGTAAGCAGCTATCGTATGCCATAAGCTATGATAATAAAATAATTATGCAGCCTTCTCATATCGATCTTCAGTTGAATCATAAATTGTCTTTATCAGCAAATAATAAAATCAAATCTTATAACGTTAAAAAAGTAAATGAGGAAATTATTTGCCCGGTTCCGGAAAGGCGAAAAATAATTCACGATGTTTATAATCAACTTTCGGTCGCCTTCTCGACGCCTTATCTGGTGGACTTTCGTGTTTATGATGATGGGGTGGCATACAGAATATCAACTCGTTTTAAAGATTCAATAACAATTAAGAACGAAGTTGCTGAGTTTTGTTTTCCGGGCCAACCATCAGCCTATATCGCACAAATTCACAAAATGGACGGTGTTGATATTTTTCATTCCAGTTTTGAAGAGCTTTATATATTGAAAAGACTCGATCATTTTTCTAAGGACTCCATTGCTTTTTCACCTTTCTTGGTGATTCCACAAGCTAATCCAAAGATTGCCATAACTGAATCCGATCTTGATGATTATCCTGGAATGTTTTTAAGGGGGACTGATTCGTCACAAGTAAGAGGGACATTTGCCGGCTATCCTATTGAGGAAAAGATTGCTGAAGGGTTGTATTCTTCCTCTATCGTCAGCCGGCGGGCTGACTACATCGCTAAAACCAAAGGCAGTCGCAGCTTTCCATGGCGCATATTGATGATTGCACCAGCCGATAAAGATCTTCCGTCAAATGATATGGTGTACTGCTTAGCATCACCCTCACGATTAAAAAATACTTCCTGGATAAAACCTGGAAATATAACTGATGAATGGATTGTGGGCATCAATCTTTTCAATGTTCCTTTTAAATCCGGACTGAATACTGCGTCTTACAAATATTATATTGATTTTGCCTGGCGTTTTGGTTTTGATCGCATAATGATGGATGCCGGCTGGAGTGACACCCATAATTTATTTCACATTAATCCGGACATCAACATGGATACGCTGGTGGCCTATGCAAAGCAAAAGCACGTTAAAATTGCAATGTGGACGCTCGCTCTGACATTAAATAGGCAACTGGATAGCGCCTTGACCCAATTTAATAAATGGGGTGTTGATTTTATAATGACTGATTTTATTCAGCGGGATGACCAAAAGTCGGTCAATTTTCATAAACGTATTGCTGAAGCATGTGCGGCTAATAAAATAATGATCATGTACCACGGTACCTATCCGCCAAAAGGATTTAACCGAACATATCCAAATGCGATCACCCGCGAAGCTGTTCTTGGTTCCGAATATAACATTGGCAGTGACAAAGTATCACCAAATCACGATTTGCTTTTACCATTTACACGCATGCTGGCAGGGTCGTTGGATTATGAGCCTGGTTTGCTTAACAATGCCAGCAAAAAAGATTTCAGGCCAATTGAAGGAGATGTTATGAGTCCCGGGACCAGGTCGCACCAGCTTGCGATGTTGGCTGTTTTTGATAGTCCGATTCAATTTTTTTCTGGAAATCCTTCCCAAGGCTATCTCGAGCCAAAATATATGGACTTTTTGGGTCATATTCCAACTACCTGGGACCAAACGAACATTCTGGATGCAAAGGTTGGCCAATACATCGTGACCGCACGTAAGAAAGAAGGTAATTGGTTTATTGGCGGTATGACTAACTGGGATTCCCGGGATTTGACAATTAGTTTTGATTTTCTTAACGAAGGCCAATATCAGGCAACAATCTGCGAGGATGGTGTTAATGCCGATAGGTATGCCTCAGATTATAGGCTGTATACCGTATTGGTTAATAAAAATAATCATATGAGTCTGCATTTAGCGCCCGGGGGCGGTTTTCTGATCAAGCTTAAAAAGTTATAAACATCCTGATATGGCTTGTTCTTGATAAGTTGGAACGTAATCTTTTTATTACGCCTGAATAAAAAGGTTGGGAAATTAAAATTGTCGATAATCTTGCCTCGGCAGCTGTTTCCAGTTGGACTTTAATAAAAATAATTAATAAATTCTACGAGTATTGAAATAAATAAAAAATGGCAAATAAAAAGCATCAGTTAAAAGTTGGTCTTTTCGGCATCGGGCTTGAAGCTTACTGGGATCAATTCGAGGGCCTAAAAGAAAGGCTAGAATCTTACCTGCAAGTGGTAGCTACCAAATTGCAGAATGGCGATATGGAATTGGTAAATTTGGGACTAATTGATAATCCGCAAAAGGCGCTTGATGCCGGACATCGATTCAGACAGGCAGATGTTGATATCATTTTCCTATATGTCACTACTTATGCCTTATCCTCTACGGTCCTGCCGGTAGTCCAAAGAGTAAAGGTTCCGGTAATTATTTTGAATCTTTCTCCAGAGGCCTCAATTAACTATTCTCAATTTAATTCGATGAATGATTCGAGGGCGATGACAGGTGAATGGCTTGCTTACTGTTCTGCATGTCCTGTTCCAGAAATAGCTAATGTTTTTAAACGTGCAAGAATTCAGTTCCATCAAGTGACCGGCATGCTCCATGACGATCCGGAATGTTGGACAGAAATCGAGGAATGGGTAGAAGCCTCGCGGGTTGCAAGTGTCATGTTTCACAATAACTTAGGGGCAATGGGGCATTACTATTCGGGAATGCTCGATATTTATGCTGACCTCACTTTACAAGCGGCTACATTTGGAGGAAACATTGAGATTATTGAAGTGGACGAGTTGTCGGCTATTAAGCGCAGCATTACCGCCGGACAAGTTAAGGATCGTGTTAGCTACTTTTATGACGCTTTTGATATACAAAATGATTGCTCTGAGTTCGAATTGGAGCGAGCGGCCCGAACTTCGGTTGCCTTAGATGAATTGGTAAAATTATATGATTTAGGTTCTTTATCCTATTATTATAAAGGCTCTGGCAATGCTGATAATGAAGATACCATTTCCTCTATCATTTTAGGTAACTCCTTGTTAACTGCAAGAGGAGTACCTGTAGCGGGCGAGTATGAAATTAAAAACGCCCAGGCGATGAAGATTATGGATAGCTTTGGTGCAGGAGGGTCATTTACAGAGTATTATGCGATGGATTTTACGGATAATGTTGTATTGATGGGTCATGACGGGCCTGGTCATTTGAAAATCGCGGAAGGTAAAACGAAGGTTCGCCCCTTGCGGGTTTATCACGGTAAGATAGGAAGCGGGCTATCTGTAGAAATGGCTGTGAAACAAGGACCGATAACTTGCTTATCAGTTGTTGAAGGAACTGATGGGAAATTGTTTTTTTTAGTCGCAGAGGGGTATTCCGTACCCGGTCCCATTCTCCAAATTGGAAATACAAATAGCCGTTATAAATTCAGTATTGGCGCAAGAAAATTTGTGACAGAATGGAATAACCATGGACCTGCACACCATTGTGCCGTTGGGGTGGGCCATATTGTTTCTAAACTTAAAAAACTTGGTGATCTTCTGGGAGTCATGACCATTCAAGTATGCTAGATCAGTTCAATTCAACCTTCAAAATTTAGCTATTCAATTGTTTTCAGGAATAGGCGGGCTGTTATTTCTTTAATTATCATCGGAATACTTTTCCATTTGCACATAACGTCCGGGCCATAGATATTGATCATTATATTTGCTTTTATTGCACGCGTGCATTTTCCTCGTACAGGTTTGCCTGGCTGTACAAAAGCGACATTTTTGCCTATTAATCGTTTTCTTTCCCAGGGTTCCAGATCATTTAATATAAACATAACAGGCAACTTAAACAGCTCTTTTAAGGTTTGCACTTGTTTTTGCTTTTGGTCGGGCGTTAATTCCTCTGCGCCTGCCGGTTCGATAAATATAACATGCCGATTCAATATATAGCCATCAAAAAACATATAACTACCCCTTAAATACAGGGGTAGCATCCCCAGCTTGTCTTTTGGAAGCCCCTTTAGTTCCAATTGAATAGCAAAGCTTTCTTCTATATATTTAACCAGGCCTTTCATAATTAATATAATGCTAACAAAAATATTGCACGCTAACCAAAAAAATGTTAGCGGGCAAAAAAAATGTTATTAATATATTTTGGTTAAATTTTATATTCAAAAAATATAGAAATACCCTTTGCCAGAGCGGATAAATTCAAGTGTTAAATTAAAATATTTTTTATATACTTGTATATACTGGTTCATTTTTTTTATTTTTGCATTGGAATTTATTTTTAATGACTTTTAAAGGCATTGAATTCTATAATATGATAAATCTTATTAATATTAATTTCACTGTCGCAATTCCCATTTACAAACAAATTGTAAATTCAATTTATAATGGCATCCAGTCAGGCGCAATTAAATACGGCGATAAGCTGCCATCGGTTAATCAGGTTGCCGCCGAATTCTCCTTAGCCCGGGGATCAGTTTTTACAGCCTATAATGCGTTAAGGGCAGCCGGAATTATTGACTCCGTACCTGGGAAAGGGTATTTTGTGTCCGGTACTCAGATTCAGCAAAAACAAAATATATTTTTGTTGTTCAGTACATTTACTCCTTATAAAGAGGTATTATATAATTCTTTAATCGAGCATCTGCAAGGGAAATGTAGTATAGATATCTATTTTCATTATCATAACCTGAAAGTATTTGAAAATCTGATCAAAGAGCAGGCGCCTTATTATAACGTTTTTGTTGTAATGCCTGATGACGATGAAAAAGTACTGGACATCCTGCAACAACTGCAAGAGAAAATGGTATTTCTGCTTGATGTCGGTTTAAAAAAATTTGGTAATTTTTATTCCGGAGTTTGCCAAAACTTCGAAAAAGACATTTATAATACGCTTGTCGACAACAGTGCCCTGCTGGAAAAATATGAAAGGCTATATTTAATTTTTCCGAAAAACAACCGTTCAACAGGAATTTTAAACGGCTTCAAAAAATTTGCAAGGCTTAAAAAGCATCAATGTTCAGTAGTAAGTTCACTTCAGCAGCATAAAATACAGCAACATGATGCATATATCACTATAGATGATAATGACCTGGTTACCCTTGTTCACAAGGTGAAGCTCAATAACTGGAAGCTTGGTACCGATTTAGGTATTATGTCTTACAATGAAACGCCACTTAAAAGTATTATTGCAGATGGCATTACTACGCTGACGACTGATTTTGAGCAAATGGGAAAACTAATGGCTGAAATGATTCTGCGCGGCGAGCGGCAACTTATAGAAAATCCATTTAAATTCATTAATCGAGGATCTTTTTAATTCATCATTGATTTTAACTTAACAATGTATATGATAACAAAACCAGGAATTTTTTTTGCTGGAAGTAATCTTTCCGGAAAAAATGTAAGTAAAATCTACAGAAAATTAAAAGACTTGAAAGGTATTTTTCTTGATCAGCAAGCCTACGCTGCAGCCAATCCTGAAGAACTTGTTTATGAGGTTGAAACTTATTGCCCCGTTGCTGATGGCACCGAAGGCGGATTGTTTTTCGGAATTACCAAATTGTATTCCGGTATGATTGGTAATGAATATTATTTGACTAAAGGGCACTTTCATCAAATAAGGAACAGAGCGGAGTTTTATTGGTGTATTGAAGGTGAAGGCGCTTTGCTCATGATGAATGGAGCAGGGGAAACAAGGGCAGAAAGCATGATGCCCGGCAGCCTGCATTATATAGATGCAGATACGGCACACCGGGTAGCGAATATGGGTAAGATACCATTAATATTTGGAGCTGTATGGCCAGCTGATGCCGGGCATGATTATGATACGATTGTAAAATCAGGTTTCTCAAAAAGACTGGTTCAAATTAATAATGAACCAGCCCTGATTTAATCTTTAATTAAACATCTGCCTATCATAAATCTAATCTACAATTATAATAATCGTTTTTTTTATCACCAATCGAAGTATATGACCAAAAAATATTTAAAAGAAAAATCAAACTATGATAAGGTGCCGGTAATTGAAATTTCTAAAATGCAGCAGGAGATATTTCAGAGATGGCCAGCCATTGCAAATCAAGTTCTCAATTATCTTAACAGTAATGATAAATCTAATGGGGTAATTGCAATTGAGTGTTACCATGGTGTAGCCGATAGCCTTATTGTTGAACAACTTCAAAGGTATTTACCTGGAATCTATACATATTCTGTAGATAGTTTTAAAACGGAAAGTGAAATACAACAGATAATTTACCCTGATGTCACCGATGATGAAGTATTTGGCTTTATTACCCGCTTAACGATAAACGATTACTTTGATAAGAATAAGTTAGCAGCAGCCCGGAGGCAGACAGAGCTGCTTAAAGATCAGGAACAATTAGTAATAGTTTACGGTACAGGTGCTTCTTTAATATATCCTAATGCTGACTGCATAGTATTCCTGGATATGGCCCGTTGGGAAATTCAGCAAAGATTCAGACGGGATGAAATCAGTAATTTAGGTTTAAATAATCCGCAAACTCAAACGTCGCTACAATATAAGCAAGCATTTTTTGTTGACTGGCGGGTATGTGACAAACATAAAAAAGAACTATTTGAAAAGATAAATTACATAGTTGATGTTAATGCAACTGCGGAACCTAAAATGCTAAAGTTTGATACTTATCGCAAAGCTCTTGAACTTGCTGTAACCCGTCCGTTTAGGGTAGTGCCCCTTTTTGATCCGGGTACTTGGGGCGGACAATGGATGAAAGAATACTGCGATTTAGACAGGACAGCAGTTAATTATGCATGGGGCTTTGATTGTGTACCGGAAGAAAATAGTTTATTGCTGCAGTTTGGCAATATTAATTTTGAAACCCCTTGTATTAACCTGGTATTTCTGGAATCCAGGAAACTGCTTGGGCAGGTAGTACAGGCCAGATTTGGAGATGAGTTCCCTATACGGTTTGACTTTTTAGATACGATGGATGGTGGCAATTTAAGCCTGCAGGTTCATCCTACCACTGAATACATACAGGAAAAGTTTGGCATGCACTATACACAGGATGAAAGTTATTATATCCTGGACGCTGAACCAGATGCAGCAGTGTACCTGGGGACAAAAAATGGCACCAAGCCGGAAGAAATGATCCTGGCACTCCAAAATGCTCAAACTGAAGGAAGTGTATTTGAGACTGAAAAATATATTAACAAATGGCCGGTAAAAAAGCATGACCATATTTTGATACCGGCAGGAACCATACATTGTTCCGGTGCCAATAACTTGATACTTGAAATTAGTGCCACACCCTTCATCTTTACATTTAAGCTATACGACTGGGGGCGCCTGGGACTTGATGGCAGACCACGTCCTATTAATATTAAACATGGCGAAGCTGTAATTGACTGGTCAAGGGAAACAGACTTTGTAAAAAAAGAGCTGATTAATACATTTAGTACAATTGAAACAGGAGACGGCTGGACAGAGACCAAAACAGGTTTGCATAAGCGTGAATTCATTGAGACCCGGGTGCATGAGTTTTCAGTTAAAATTATACACCATACCAATGACAGCGTAAATGTACTTAACCTGGTTGAAGGAAGAGAAGCTATAGTTGAAAGTCCTGACAACTGCTTTGAACCTTATGTTATCCATTATGCCGAAACCTTCATTATTCCTGAAGCAGTTAAAACATACAGTATACGTCCTTATGGTGAAAGTGAAGGACATACCTGCAAAACCATTAAAGCCTTTATCAGAACACATGCTTAACTCATATTAAAAATTTATGGAAAACTTTGTAACCAAACCCATTCCCGCCAAAAAACCCCAAACCAAGCATATAAAAAGACCCTGGGGGTCATTTAAACAATTTGCCTTTAACGAAGATTGCACAGTCAGCTTAATGACTGTAATACCCGGACAGCGCCTTAGTCTGCAATCCCACACCGGGCGGGGTGAGTTATGGATTGTTATTGATGACCATGCACTAATACAGGTTGGAGAAAAAGTGCACGAATATATGTCTGGTGACGAAATATGGATACCTGCCAACGAAAAGCATCGGTTAACCTGTGTAAGCGCCCAGCCGGTCAGGGTTCTGGAAGTCGCCTTTGGAAATTGGCAGCAGGAAGATATTACCCGCTATAGTGATGATTATAATCGCAGTTTAAAACCATGATGATCAAAACGGTATTTAAGAGTGTTACATTTATTTGCATTACAGCTGCCATAGGCGGCCTGCTATTCGGCTATGATACAGCAGTAATTTCAGGAGCTATAGTGTTGCTCAAGCAACAATTTGAATTATCAACGGTACAGGAAGGATGGCTGGTAAGTTGCGGTTTAGTGGGCTGCATTTTAGGGGTAACCCTCACTGGCATCATCAGTGACCGGTTAGGCCGGAAATTGGTAATGATTATCGCAGCAACCATGTTTTTTTTATCTGCAATCGGATGTGCATTCACAGCTGAATATCAAATCTTGATCATTTCGCGTATTGCAGGCGGTATTGGAGTTGGTATTGCCTCTGTTATATCTCCATTATACATTGCCGAGTTTGCACCGGCCACTAAAAGAGGAAAGATGATTGCCTTATACCAGCTGGCCATTACATTGGGAATACTTTTAGCATATTTCTCAAATGCCGTTATTATTTACCTGTCACGAAATAAGTATGAAGCTAAAGTACTGACATGGCTCATTCACCAGGAATCATGGCGTTCTATGTTTTTGGTAATGAGTCTTCCGGCTCTAATCTTTATAATTTTAATTTTATTTCTTCCTGAAAGTCCCCGCTGGTTATTTTCTATAAACAAAGAAGAAAAGGCTAAAGAAATTTTACAGCAATTAAATTTAGAGATACCAGCAATTAAATCAACAGTAAACAAGCACGTTATTAATCATCATTTACCATATAGAACTTTATTTAAAAAGTATAAATTACCTCTGACTATTGGTTTGGTGCTTGCTGTATTACAGCAGTTTTGCGGCATTAATGCGATTATTTATTATGGCCCCAGTATATTTCAATCAGCAGGAATTTTAAAAAGCAATGCTCTTTTATTTCAGGTAATTGTAGGTGTAATAAATCTGCTATTTACTATAATTGCTATGATGTACTCAGACAAAATAGGACGTAAACCCTTGCTAGTAACTGGTTTGACAGGTATTATCCTGTCACTAAGCACCTGCGGCTTTTTGTTCTATTATCATATAGGAAGCAGTATACTATTGCTAACATGCATTATTATATTTATTGCCTGTTTTGCCCTTTCGCTGGGGCCAATAACCTGGATTATTATCAATGAAGTGTTTCCTGCTGAGATCAGAGTTAAAGCTGTTTCCTTTTGCACTTTTACCTTATGGGTGGCTGTGTTCATTGTTGGTCAATTTTTTCCATGGCTATTAGAACATGAAGGTCCTGGCCCTGTTTTTTGGACATTTGCTTTTTTTAGCTTAGTGAATTTAATTTTCAGTATTATAGTAGTAAAAGAAACTAAGAATAAAACTTTAGAGCAGGTAGAGCAAATGTTTGTAACCCCGCACTAAGCTATTAATTAAGCAGATGGATTTATTGCATCCTGAAAAGGGGATAAAGATTGATTCTATAAATAAAATCAGTGCTGAAAGCTTCAGGGATTATAAAAAAGCAAATAAAATGCTAACAGGCATCACATTTAAGGTTATTCAAGCGGCATCCAGATGGTTTGGTGTTACCTTCGAGTACGATTCTTCCATCAGGCGGAAAAGTGCTGATCCTTAAAAATAAACAAACAGGTGAAGTGAGCCGGAAAACTTTCGCTGAACAATTAAATAATGCAGCTGTAGGTTATGTACCAAGAACAGGCTATGTAAAGCTAAGCCCTATAGTGCTACGCAATTTTTTCCCTAAAAAAGGTAAAATATTAAG
>DHXR01000015.1 GCA_002413785.1 Mucilaginibacter sp. UBA5151 | reverse complement strand
AATGCAAAGCTGCCTTTGTTACGTGCAATTGCACTGATCAGGCAAATGATACGCTATTATCCGATTGAATCATCCCTTCAAAAAGTGGAGGACGACATTATGAACGGGAAATCTCTGCACGAAAGTTTGCAGCAATTTAAGGTTTATCCTTCCAAAATGATCCAGTTGGTAAAAGTTGGCGAAGAAACCAACCAACTGGATTACTTTTTTGGAAAAATATCCGAGCAGTATATCGAGGAAGTGGAATACAAAACTTCCACCCTAAGCAGTATGATGGAACCTTTAATCATTATCTTTTTAGGCGTGATAGTAGGAATCATTTTGATAGCAATGTATTTGCCGCTGTTTCAGATGAGTAATTCTTTTCAATAAATTGGTCATTAATTATCTTTTACAAATCGTACGGATGCCCGGTCTGTTGACGATACTACCAAATTGGATATATAAGCATTATATACAGTATTGGCTTGTTGGACAGCGAAGCTCAAGGGTGTTCCATTATAATTCGAAGAAGTAAAAAACACGGTAGTTATGCCCGCGGAATCATATATCCCTGAATGATAATATCCAACTCCTGTTGCATTAAATCCCGATGTATTCGTACCACCTCCTTTTGTCCAGCTTGTTTTGGACATCAACGCGTAAACAGGAGCCCCTGAAGCTTCGGTACTTGAATTTGATCCCTTCGCTGGTTCAGGTACTCCAATACTGGAAAGTAAATTGTTATAATCATCTTCCGTGGGCAGGCGCCAATTACCGGTTAAAGGAATGGCATTTACTTCCGCGAGGGTATAAAGTTTGCCGTCAGCAGGATTATTGGTAGCTTGGTTATTATAATTAACCCCTCCAGCCCCATTATAATTTACGGAGGTCCAGGTTTGATTGCCGATTACAACCGTGCTGTAATCATTACCATTTATATACACCATATTAGTTGGAGCAACAACATTACTTTTCTTTGAACATGCTGTAAAAATTACGGTTATGATAAATAGGGGAAATAAGAGCTTTTTCATGTGATTTGTTGTTATTTACTTTTTAATGCTATAGACTACTATTGGTATTTTAAATTATTAAGGGTTTATTGTCATTTTAAAACTATTAAGGCAAGTTGCATTTCCCCATTTTATCTTGTGTTTGATCTATATTGATCAAGCTTGGTCTGATTACGTTTCTTGCAGATATTCCTTCCGGCACACGAGTGCCCCATCGCTATAGCCCTACGCTACACACTCGCGCGAGATTGGGTGGTCATTTACTGTGGGAATACCAAGAGTACGTTTGCTCCCGTTAGCTTTGGGTATCATAACCTCCCGGACCGGCTTCGGAAAATAACTACCAGAACTCAGCCGATTCCATAGCTTGTACAGGTTATTGAGTAGGTCGGCTTCAAATTCTTCCAAGCTTTCCTTATCCACTCCTGCACTACCATGGTTCGCCTTTACTTTCCGATAGGCTTCCCTTACCATCTGTTTAGTTATTGGTACCGTTGTTGATTTTGTTTCAAACATTTTAATCCTCCTTTTGAAAGTTGTTAAAGCATTTAAAACTGTATGACTGATGTCCTTCGCTCCATTTCCATTACAGAAACTTCTTCACTACTATGACATCATCCGACATCCTTAACAGCTTCGCCATTCAGCCTCGTGGATACTTTCCACTTGTGCCTTTCACTTATCATCTGTTAAGGACTTCCCATGTTCCGTACAAAAGCCTGTATAAGAGTCATGCCATCTCTATAACGATTGCCTTATAGCCAGTATGCAAGTTCCCGCTATAATCTTCACTAATCTTCGCAAAAATCAGCTTTTGACAATGAGTATCGAAATCTCATTACTTCTTCGATGGTTCATTTTCATTCATCTCTCTTATCCCTACCTGACCGTTCTTTCACAGCCTTTTCCTCTTTCCGTTCAATACCATTTAATTACTCAAACAGCACCGACCCCGATTTGTCGGGGCGCTTGCACAACGACTGTGGTAGGCCGACTACCATCTTTTGTACAACATTTACTTACCTTTATACTTAGGCTCGTAATTCACGGCACAACTACGGACAGCGGATTGGTAATTTCAATGGCCCAGTTGCGCTTTCAACGCATCCGTACCTGTAAATAATTCCAATTTTGAAATAATTTCCTTATCAAACCTTTTTTCAATCCTTACCTGTTCAGCGGGGCTTTCATCATCATAACGGAACCATTTTCCACCGCCATAATTAACACTTCTGATGGCGATTATAGTTTTCGAACTATCTACTAACATCTTATCGTCTCCGATAAATGTAACAAAATACATCTCCTCAGGATTTTCTTTAAAATAAAAAGTTGTACTTGGCAAATAAAAATAACTTTTTATTTCTGAACTATCTTCCTCAATCCATTTACTGGGCACCTTATATTCAACATTTTGGTCGTATAACTGACTGATAGCGACAGTAAGTTTTTTTTTGGAAATCGGAAAAGTCCGCTCTGGCCATCTGCCTAAAGCATCATCCGTGAAGTTACAACTATATAAAAAAATAGCCGTTAAAATTAAAAATGTGATGCGTTTTATCATTTTTTAATAAAAAAAGTAACTGATCTGTTTTATTACTTAGTGTTATATAGCTATAATAGTATTATATATAAGTAGAATCCACACCTGTTTGAGCGAACATTGTTGGGCCCGATTGTGATTACTATATGTTTACTTTGAATTATAAGTTTTATATTACGGATCAAGAGGTGGAGCACCCGAGTCAGGCGGTGTATTCTTAATAATATTATAAGAATCTGCAGCACCAATTCCAACAGCTATGATAATTGCCCTCGCTTTCGATACGGGAGAAAGACCAGGTATTAAAGAAATTCGAATCTCTGCTTTCACCAATTTAGCATTTGCTGTTTGAGTTCTTGGATCATTAAATACATCGTTTGGCCCCTTATCACCCAATTTGTTAAAATCCAAATCATGCACATAGCCTGGGATATCTTCAATTTGATCTGGTAGATGAGTATAGTCCTCCTTACCACTGTATGTTTTAGGGTTATCAGGCCCTGCAAAACTGAGCCCGTTATGTATACCCAAAAAAGTATTATTATGCCATGTTCTCGGATCAAGGTCATTTGGTGTTAAGTCGCCTTGCACTTGATACCAAAAATTACTAAATGATTTTTGATCAACCTTCCATCCACCAACTCCTGTTAAAGCATTATCAAAATGGGACACGTTGACTGCACTTAATAATTTGTTTCCATTTGTCAATTTTCCTAATCCTCCAGCTTTTTCGTCACTCACAAACGATGATATTTGAGAGATATCAGGTGTAGTATTTAAGGTGCTGTTTTCAATTTCAAGATAGGACATCAGACGTTCAATATCTTCTTTTTTATTTGTTGTTTGATTACCATTCGCATCAGTTTCCCATAAACCATAAGGATCTGTAAAACTGATAGGATTGTTATAGCAATAACGATATGGCGTTAAGCTTGGTGCAACTTCGGCTAATAAGTCTGGACTCGTCCACCTCGCAACGACCGGGTCATAGAACCTTGCGCCGTAATCGTATTCGGAGAG
>DHXR01000029.1 GCA_002413785.1 Mucilaginibacter sp. UBA5151 | reverse complement strand
TCAAACTTTAACGAACTATTGTTTAATTGATCATGAAAAATACATTAACCTTTCTTTTTTTAGTACTCCCTTACGCTGTTTTTGCACAGTTTACAATTTCGGGCAGGGTATTAAACCATGATGATTCGCGCCCGATTGCGAATGTTAATGTATTTTTAAGCAACGCCACCATTGGCGGTAAAACAGCTGATGACGGGACCTTTAAATTGCCTAAAGTAAAACCTGGGAAATATGATCTTATAATATCCATCGTTGGCTTTTCTACTATCGGCGAATCAGTCACAATTGACAACGCCGATGTCCCGCTGCCAGATATATACCTTTTCCCTAAAGTTGTGGCATTAAATGAAATAACAATAACATCTAAAGAAGCTCCTGACAGGGAAAGAAATTTAGACTTATTCAAAAATGAATTTTTAGGTACATCAGACCTGGCTAAAGAATGTAAGATCGTAAACCCCGAACTACTTGATTTTAGCTATGATGAAAAGTCCAAAACGCTCTCTGCTCAATCCGTAGATTTTTTGATAATTGAAAACCGTGCATTAGGTTATCGTATTAAATATCTTTTATCAGATTTCAGGTTAAACAATTATGATCCGAATGCCAGGCAGTTTTTTTATGAAGGCTCTGTTTTATTTGAAGAATTGAAGGGCACACCTTTACAGGAGGAGCAATGGAAAAAAAGAAGAGAGGAGATTTATGCCAATTCGATTGCACATTTTTTACGAGCAGCAATCGATAAAAAACTAATTCAGGAAGGCTTTAGCGTATTACGTTTTTTGATAAACCCCGAAAGGCCGCCAGATAGCTTAATCAATGAAAAGATAAAACTATTCAATGTAGTAAAAGATAGAAGTCAATACCGTGATTCGCTTTCTTTTTGGATAAAGAAATTAAAATTGCCCAAATTATTGCCTAAACAGATACCCGCTTCCCTGACCGACGATGATGTAATAAAAAAAACGAATAAACACGGGGTATATGCCTTTGAATGCGGCGGCGATGCACTGTATATTATTTATAATAAAACTCATCAGTTTAACGCTGCCTCTTTAAGTCATTTGTCCGATCAGAATAATACAGCCAGCACTTTGGTATTTTTCAATATGCCTTTTGCACTATTTGATAATAACGGAACGATTCTCAACCCCGGCAGTTTAACTTATTCTGGTGTATGGGCAAATAAACGAATCGCCGAACTTCTGCCCTTGAACTATGAGCCCCGGCAAACTGAGCCGCCAATTGACAGTACTTTATTTAAAAAAATAGACAGTATCCTGAAAACCTATATAGCAGGCCACAACATAGAAAAAGCCTACCTTCATTTTGACAAGCCATACTATGCCGCAGGAGATACTATCTATTTTAAAGCTTATGTAACGAACCCCTTATATGACCTTTCAACTTTAAGCGGTATATTAAGTGTCGAACTGATAAGCCCCGCTAATGATATCTACGGGGCTATTAAATTAAAGCTTATAGATGGCATGGCCGCAGGAGACTTCGCCCTGTCGGATACGTTAAGAAAAGGTAATTACCGGTTACGGGCATATACTAATACGATGCGCAATGCCGGTGAAGAATACTTTTTTGATCAATATTTATCCATAGTTAATGTGCCTGCTATTGTATCTCAGCCAGGTAAAACTACGCATAGTGCCGGTGATAAAAATCAAACAGCTAAATTATCGCTATTAAAACCAGCCTTGAATAAAATTGACGTCCAGTTTTTTCCTGAAGGCGGGAACCTGGTAAATGGCGTTACGTCTAAAATAGCATTTAAGACAATAGCTCCCAATGGGTTAGGGGCAGCTATAAAGGGAACGATCACAGATGAACAGGGTCAGCAGGCAGGTACCTTTGCCAGCCAACACCTTGGCATGGGCATAATCACTTTAAAGCCCATGGCCGGGAAAAGATATCAGGCAAATATTACCTGCAATGATAGTACAAAAGCCATTTTTGATTTACCTGAAACAACTGATACAGGTTATGTTTTAAATGTCAATAATTCTGATCCGCAAAATATAAGAATAAACATAATTGCAGGTGAGCAAAACCACCAGGCACAAATAAATCTTGTTGCACAATCAAACGGGGTTATCTACTCCTGCACGGCGGTAAAGCTCGCGAATAAAAATTTCACAACTTTTATTCCGAAAAATACGTTTCCCGATGGCATCGTACAGTTTACTTTGTTTTCTGCTAATGGAGAGCCGATGAATGAGAGGCTCATATTCATCAGGAATCCCGATCAGCTTAATTTAAAAATGGGAGCGGAAAGCCCAATTTACCACCCGCGTCAGAAAGTTAAAATAAAACTTATAGCAACAAATAAGGATTACCAGCCCGCAGCGGGTAACTTTTCGGTTGCGGTTACCGATGAGTCAAAGCTTCCGACCGACGAAGACAATGAAAGTACAATTTTATCTGATATGCTTCTAACTTCGGACCTTAAGGGATACGTTGAAAGGCCAAACTTTTATTTCAACAGTAAAAACGGCAACACAGATACCGACCTGGATGTGCTGATGCTCACCCAGGGCTATCACAGATTTGAATGGAAACAAATACTGGGTGATAAATTCGGTCCCGCTGTCTTTCAGCTGGAAAAAATAACGACTGTATCAGGGATAGTGAAAACTACCGGGGGTAAACCTATACCCTATTGCAAAGTATCTATGCTTTCAGTGTCTAATGTTTTTTTCTCTTTGGATACGATAGCTGATGCTGAAGGACGATTTGTTTTTCAGCATTTTCTTGTTAGGGATAGCATGCGCTATATTATACAGGCAACAGATGAGCAGGTAAGAAAAAATACTTTAATTGAAATTAATGATGTAAAGCCGCCAAAATTAAGCGGAAATAAGAATGCCCCGGATGGGAATATAAAAGAAAGCGACAGCCTGACACCATACCTTAATTTCAGCAGTAACTTTCAGCGGGAACAACTTAAACAGGGCATAGGTAAACAGGTTATACTATTAAAGGAAGTCGCGATAAAAGGAAAGGCTGAGAAAAAATACCTGAAACATTCCGATAATCTCAATGGGCCCGGCATGGCCAACGAAGTTATAACCGCAGATCAGTTACCCCCGGGTTGCCCTGTCTTGACAGATTGCTTGGCTGGTCATCTGCATGGCATCCAATTTATTAACGGCATGCCATATTATGAGCGTTTGCAGACATTAGTTATGATTGATGGGATCCAAATTAATGCAGTATCAAGCGACCAACACCCTAAGCAAACACCTGAACCATCGGTGGCAGATATAGTGAATACCTTAAGTGTTAACGATATAGCAAGTGTTGAAATTATAACCGATGCAAGCCTGGCAGCAATATATGGTGTACGGGGTGGTGGTGGTGTAATACTTATAACAACGAAAAGATGGGGCGATGATAGTTCAGGCGGGAGCAATTTTAAGCCAAAATTTGCCTATTATTCGCCTGTCGGATATTACAAGGCGCGCATTTTTTATTCGCCACGGTATGATTTGCCGAAAATAAATACCACATTTCCTGACCTGCGTACCACTATTTATTGGAACCCAATTCTTATTACGGATAAAAACGGCAGTGCTTCATTTGAGTTTTTTAATGCAGACACAAAGGGAAATTATCGCATAGTCGTAGAAGGCATTGATGATAAAGGCAGTTTAGGAAGACAAGTTTATAATTACAAAGTGGAGTAAAGATACTTTTGACAATGCTGTTAAAGTTTCCCCCGCCCGAAATCAAATGTCCATACTTGAATGCTATTAATTTAAACATCCACGCTTAAATTAATAGCTGATCTTTAAAGGCAAAACCCAATCAAAATATTATTTTCCCGGAAGCAGTCACCAGCGCGGCAATCCTTACAGCATCAAAAATGCGTTCTTCGGTAATACCCGGCTTAAGCCTGATCTCCAAAATCAATCTTTAAAGGAAATTATAAACCTGGCGCCTTCATTCAACTTGCTTTCAATTGCTACACGGCCGCCTAAACTAACGATGTGGTTATACACTAAATACAAACCAATACCTTTACTATCGGCATGGTTATGAAATTTCTGGTTAAATCCAAAGATTTTATCTTTTACATTATCCATATCAAATCCCTGGCCTTCATCAGTAAAAATTAACTGTTTAACACCATTCTCATATTTGGTGTAAATTGAAATTACCGGGAAAAATTCAGACTTAGCGTATTTAATTGAGTTGGTGATAAGGTTAAGAAATATGCTTTCAAGATAGGCCTTGTTAAATCTAACTGTTAAAAATTCAGAAAAATCCACATCGATCTTAGCTTTTGAATGTTGTATCAAAGAACTTAACGAATGCAGAGCTACATTAAGGCTATCATTTAAATCTAAATCTTCAGTTTGAACATTTAATACGTTTTTCTGACTTAAAAGATCAACGTAATTATTTAAAGTATCCCTTAAGCTTTCGGTTGAAGTCTTCAGCATCCCTATAAATTCAAGCGTTTCGTCATCCTGGATTTTAGATATATCCAAAAGATTAAAAACAGAGAGCAAATTACTGACCGGCAACCTCAGGTCATGTGAGGTTGAATAAGTTAGTTGCTTCAGATCATTATTGATTTTTGTTAAATTGTTAAGCAATAGGTTCCTATCCTCATCAAGCTTCTTTTTATGGGTGATATTTTTAGCTATCGCGAACACAACCTGTTCACTCTTTATGGGCATTGAGGTCCACGATAGCCATACAATTTCACCGCTTTTTGTTATATACCTGTTTTCAAAATGTAACAGCGGGTTATCTTTTTTAATACTATGGCGTTTTTTCGAGGTAAGTTCCCTGTCTTCAGGATGAACAAATTCATCTATTGGCTTTGCAAACAATTCCTCATTTGTGTAACCTAATGTTTTTGAAACTGTTGGATTTATTTTTTTAAAATAGCCATCAAACCCTGCTATACATAACAGATCAGGTGATAATTCAAAAAAAAGCTCTAAGTTGAAGATATCAGTTGAATTTATTTCGCGGGCAATGCCAGTAGTCATCATCGTTTTTAAAATACCATTCCGTGTAAACTCAGCTACGAATGAACGTTTGCATACGAAAGTTGAGTATAATTAGTTATGTTGAAATAACGCTTTATCAAAACATATTATTTCGACAGCTGCACAGCTTTACGTGTAACATTAAAAATAGCCGGCGCCATATTCTTATGAACGATAGGCCTTAGTCCTGAATTTCAAGCAAGTATTCATCTCATTTTTGAAATGAAAAACATGGTTAAAATATTATTTTTCCTGTGGCGGTCACCAGCGAGGCTATCCTAATGGCGTCAAAAATGCGTTCTTCTGTAGTGCCAAGCTTAATGAGTGAGTCTTCATGCGCGTTCACACACATTTCACAACCGTTTACAGCAGAAACCGCCAGACTAAGCAACTCAAAGAATTCTTTCCCGGTTACAGGCTTCATCATCAGTTGCATGCGGATACGGGCCGGTAATTGCGTATATTTTTCTTTTTGTGTAAAATGACGGAAGCGATAAAATACATTGTTTGAGGCCAGTAATGATGCGCAACCCGCAGCTTCTGCTGTTTCGGCAGCCGTAGCGCCCTGCTCATGGGCGTAGCGGGTAAAAAACCTGGTTAAAACCGTATTGTTGTTGTTGACAGCTATTGAAAGGCCAAGCAGGGCACATTCTTTGGCGGTCAGGTGTTCGGACGTAAGCGTACTGGTAAGATTAAGCTTCAGGTCGCGCAGGTAGCGTGATTCGCCGTTTTCAAGCAGTGTAAGGCTCTCTGTGCGATAAGCGGTATCGATGCCCAGGCTTTGCAGTATTTCTATAATCAGTTCAGTCGATTCGTTCATTTTTTCAGGATCTATGGGTATAAAAAACCCCCGCACCAACTCAGATGCGGGGCCTTTCAGTGTTAATTCATTAAACAGTTAAAGTATCTTCACCTTTCACCCAGTTACAAGGGCAAAGCTCGTCAGTTTGCAAGGCGTCAAGCACACGCAAAACTTCTTTTACGTTACGGCCAACGCTCAGGTCGTTTACACACACCCAGCGGATAATGCCGGTTGGGTCGATAATAAAAGTAGCCCGGTAAGCTATTTTTTCATTAGGCTCTAAAATGCCCAGTTCTTCTGCCAATGATTTTGAAGTATCGGCCAGCATCGGAAATTTCAGGTCGCGCAGGTCATCATGGTTTCTTCTCCATGCAGCATGAACAAACTCAGTATCGGTTGAAGCTCCGATCAGGCGGGTATCACGGTCGCGGAATTCGCCGTAGTTTTTGTTGAATTCAGCAATTTCGGTAGGGCATACAAAAGTGAAATCCTTTGGCCACCAAAAAATTACTGTCCAAACATTTTCATCATTTACAAGGAAATCAGAAGTGATCGTTTCGAACTCTTTACCTTTCTCAATACTAACAACCGCAGTTTTAGAAAATTGAGGGAATTTTTGACCTATAGTTAGCATACTTAATTATGTTTTTTTATTTATTTATTGCAAATATACCCTTTTAAAGGAAGTTGTTTTATCTAAAGAATTGATGTGTAATAGATTTTATCTATAATAAATTGATTATTGTATTGCTTTTAACGATACAATAAAAACCAATCATCCAAAGCAAAAAAACGCTTACTATTTCAATAAAAAGGGCAACCTGTGTTTTTTTAATTTGTTGTGACAGGATAAAAACCCTACTTTTATGACCGGCACCCCAAATAAACCGCCCATTATTTTTTTATTTTAAACTAATTTTAAATTATGCACCGACGGCATTTCGTAAAACTTTCTGCCGGCACCACGGCAGCTTTGTTATTCAACAGGCTTACTTATGCCGCAGGCAATAGCCCTTTAATAAATACGCCCGATGAGGTATGGGCGCAAACGGATGCCGGCTGGTTTCAACTAAAATCATTGGGCGGCTCGTCGTTTACTTTTAAGGATATTGAAGTAAGCCTTAAAAACAATGGCAATGCCCTGGGCGTTTATGTGCAGTCGCCATCCGCCGCTCTAAGTGGCGTGCGTTTAAAATGGAAATACCCGGTTAACCCGGCTGCGAAGGTTTTAGGCGATCATTGGGAACGCACCTACGGCGATGTCGCCTGGAAAAACCCGGACAGCAAAGCGAAAAACCCTTGGTATGTATTAATGCATGATGATGTACAAACCGCCTGCTTTGGCGTAAAAACCGGCTGCAATGCTATTTGCTGGTGGACGGTCAATCAAAACAGCCTGGAATTAACGTGTGATACGCATTCCGGCGGCGCGGGTGTACAATTGGGCGCACGCAAACTACATGCAGCCGACATCATTACAACCGGCAACACCGCTGATGAGACCCCTTTTTTAACGGCAAGGCGATTTTGTAAACTGATGTGCGAAAAACCACGTCTGCCAAAACAACCCGTTTATGGCATAAACGACTGGTACTACGCATACGGGAATAATTCGGCCAAACTAATCAAAGAACTAACTGCGTTAATGGCCGACCTGGTAACAGATACTGATAACCGCCCCTTCTCGGTAATCGACGCAGGCTGGGCGGTATATTCGCCATATCTGCCGGGGGATGGTGGCTGGGCCGATGATTTTTCGAAGCCCAACGATAAATTCAGGGACATGCACCTGATGGCGGAAGATATTGTAAAACTGGGCATGCGTCCCGGTTTGTGGACCCGCGCCCTATGCGCAAAATATAACGACAGCCCTAATTTGCTGGCCCCTAAAATTCCCGGAAGGGATGACCCCAAAAACCCGGTACTTGATCCTACCATACCCGAAAATATTGAAAGGGTAAAAAATAATATTGCCATTTACAAGCAATGGGGCTTTGAAATGGTAAAACATGATTACAGCACCTACGATATAACAGGCAGGTGGGGACTTGAGATGACCGATGCCATTACTTCGCCGGGCTGGAGCTTTAATGATAAAGGCAAAACAACCGCCGAGATCATTAACCACCTGTACAGTTCGATCAGGGAGGCAGCTGATGATATGTACCTCATCGGTTGTAATACCATGAGCCATTTATCAGCCGGTGTTTTCGAGCTTAACCGCATTGGCGACGATACCAGCGGCAAAGAATGGGCCCGTACCCGTAAAATGGGGGTAAATACCCTCGGGTTCCGGATGCCGCAGCACAATACTTTTTATGCTGTTGACGGTGACTGTGTCGGCTTAACCAATGAGGTGTCCTGGGATAAAAATAAGCAATGGATGGAGTTGCTTGCCGAAAGCAGCGCCCCGCTCTTCATTTCTGCTCAGCCCGAAGCATTAGGCGCCGAGCAGAAAGCCTTTATTAAACAATGCTTTGCCAAAGCTGCAAAAGTACAGCCCATCGGCGAGCCTTTGGATTGGTTAACTAACCCCTTGCCAGCCAAATGGAAATTGAACGGCAGGGAAGTTGATTTTGACTGGGGGTAAGTGCGTGAATATTGATTTGTATTTTTTGTTTAAACTAACGCGAGTTCGATATAAGAATTGGATATCATTGCAATTTGCCCCATCGGGGCTACCGCTTTGTAGAAACTAATTAGGGCTTGGTGAATATCAATTATC
>DHXR01000063.1:2420-5392 GCA_002413785.1 Mucilaginibacter sp. UBA5151 | reverse complement strand
AATGCTTCATTTGAATATTATAATGCCGATGATACCGGCACTTATAAAGTAGTGATAGAAGGAATTGATAAAGATGGCAATATAGGCAGGCAAGTGTATAGGTATAAGGTACAGTGATTATTTGATTAAATTATGAAACAAAATAAAAGCATAGCGTCAATGGAAACCAAAGCCTTTTATATTACAGCTATTTTTTTTTTATTCTGTAATACAATTGTCTTTGGGCAAACAGGGTCTTTAGCAGATCATCTGCTTAAAATTAATGTTGCTTCCGATAGCCTGAATAAAAAAAAGCATGTTGAAAAACCATACCTTCAGTTTGATAAGCCGTACTATGCTTTAGGCGATACAATTTGGTTTAAAGCATACCTTTTAAATTCTTTTTTAAACGCTTCGAATAAAAGCCGGATCATTAATATCGACATAGCCAACGACAGTAATAAAGTTATAAAACAATACCGGCTGCCTGTACAAAACGGCCTTAGCCGGGGCAACATTAGCCTTGATGAAAAAGAGTTTACAGCCGGCACTTATACCATCCGCGCCTACACCAACTGGATGCGCAATTTTGAGGAAGGTTATTTTTTCTATAAAACGATCTATATCAGTAGCGCAAACGAAAATAATTTATTGGTAAATACCCGGTTCAGTATAGCAACGCTTAATGGTAATAATGTGCTAACGGCAAAGGTGCTGTTCAGCGATATAAACAAAATGCCTTTTATAGTTAAACCGCTGACTTTACAGGTAATAAACGGCAGCAGGCATTTATATAAACAAAAACTTCAGACAGGCGTCGATGGCATATTGAATATAAATTTTAACATCCCGCAAAAACCATCCGGCCTGGTTATAGTTGCTGAAAGTGAGCAAAAGGACAAAAAGGCCATTATCCCTATCGCTTTAAACCGTGCTGAAAGCACAGACATACAATTTTTACCCGAAGGCGGCAATTTGGTTGTTGGCTTGCCGGCGCATATCGGCTTTAAAGCCATCGGCGAAGATGGCAAGGGGGTTCAAATTTCAGGTATCATAACCGATCATAGCCAAAAACAGGTGGCCGAATTCAAGTCGCTGCATAACGGCATGGGCAGCTTTGACATGGATGTAAAAGAGGGGGAAAGCTACACCGCAAAAGTGACTTTGCTTAACGGGGCAACAAAAGAATATCCTCTGCCTCCCATAAAAAGCTCCGGGACTGTTTTACAAGTAAAGAACATGGTTGAAAATGACTCGCTGGAAGTGTCAGTTAGGGCTACTGACGATATTGTTCAATCAAGTAACAATTATTTTTTAATCGGAAAAGCAAGGGGGATTGTTTGTTACGCCGCTGTCTTCAACTTTCGCAAGAGTAACACGATACAAAGGAAAGTAGCAAAAAGTTTGTTTCCCACCGGGATAACCCATTTTACAATTATGACCACCAAAAACCAGCCATTAAATGAACGGCTGGTTTATATTGATCACCAGGACAACCTGAATATAAAGTTCACTACAAACACGCGGGAATACCATTCAAGGGATAGCGTAGCATTAAAAATAAAAGTAACGGATAATAACGGCAACCCCGTTTCCAGTAATTTCTCAATGGCGGTTACCGATGATACACAGGTTAAAACAGATTCCTTAAACAGCGAAAACATAATTACCCGGACGCTGCTCACATCCGATTTAAAAGGATATGTTGAAGAACCGGGCTATTATCTCTCATCAAAAACAACCGAAGCCTGGCAGGCGCTTGATAACCTGCTGTTTACCCAGGGTTGGGTAGGGTACGATTGGCAGCAGGTATTTAACCCGCCTGCTATTACCTACCAACCAGAGAAGGAATTTATGGTAAAGGGCAGCGTTTTTAATGTGTTTAACAAACCCGTTAAAGGCACTGATGTCCTTTTGTTCTCAAAAAAGCCATCAATATTAATGGACACTGTTACAGATAATGCAGGCCATTTTGTTTTTGACCATTTCCCCCATGTTGATACGCCAATATTCGTACTCAAGGCTGTAAACAAACATGGGAAAAGCTTTAATGTGGGCATTAAAACCGATGATATACAACCGCCTGTCTTTACAAAACCATTTGCACCAACAATAACACCCTGGTATGTAAACAGCGATAGTACATTGCTTAATTATACCAAAAGCAATGCGTTAATAAAACAACAGGAGGCTTTTCCATCCGGCGGCCATATATTAAAAGAAGTAAAAATAACAGCAAAGAAAATAATAAAGGGTTCACAAAATCTCTATGGTCCTGCTGACATAGTTTTGGATGAAAAAGACCTGGAAAAAATCGGTAAAAAAAGCTTTTTGCAATTACTGGAGGAAAATGTTAAAGGTTTCAGGGAAATGGAATTACCACCTCATTATCCCCGATGGTATTATATCCGCTTTCAAAAGGTGTTTTTTATAATAGATGGAATATTTTTAAATGATATATATCCATCGCTTGATTTTATTTCACTGAAAATTTATTTGCAATCGCACAATGCGGAAGATATAAAGGGAATTGAGATAGTGACCAAATCGAATCCTGACTATGCTTTCATTGAAATTACTACCCGCTCGGGCCACGGCCCGATTATAACTAACACACCCGGCATGTATCTTTATAAACCTTTACCACTGAGCTGGCCTAAACAATTTTACAAACCAAAATATGGCGTAAAAGATACTGTTAAGCATTTGCCCGATTTGCGCTCAACCATTGATTGGGAGCCTGACATAACCACAGACGCAAACGGAGAAGCAAGATTATGGTTTTACACGGCGGATAAACCATCAACCTATACGATAATAGTTGAAGGAACGGATATGAATGGGCATCTCGGTTATAAACAAGGAAAAATTATTGTTAACATAAGTAAAGAAAAGTCGAAGTAGAAATCAAACATCAATTTAATTATTTCGTTTATAGTAATTGGATGATTTTATCCAATTAGCATAAACATTTTATGTACATAAATTAATAG
>DHXR01000063.1:0-2201 GCA_002413785.1 Mucilaginibacter sp. UBA5151 | reverse complement strand
AATTTTTCGATCCGGCATATTACTGAAAAAGCCTACCTGCATTTCGATAAGCCTTATTATGCCGCGGGCGACACCATTTACTTTAAAGCTTACATCACAATGGGCGAACGGCATGAACTGTCGAACCTTAGCGGAGTGTTACATGTTGATTTAATCAACACCAATAATAAGATCAACCGATCCATAAAGCTAAAATTAGATAACGGCCTTGCCTGGGGCGACTTTACTTTACCCGATTCATTGCCAAAAGGCAATTACCGCGTGCGGGCTTATACCCAGTGGATGCGCAATTCAGGCGACAGCAGCTATTTCGATCAGGCCATCCTGGTAGGCTCAGCTATGAACAGCAAAATACTCGAAAGCGGAACCCGGCATATTCCAAATATTATTGCCAAAACCGACCTGCAGTTTTTCCCCGAAGGTGGTGAACTGGTCACAGGGATTTTATCGAAAGTGGCTTTTAAAGCAATCGGTGTAAATGGCTTAGGAATAGATGTAAGAGGAGTAGTAACAGATAATGAAAACAAAGAAGTCACATCATTTGTATCCTCCCATTTAGGCATGGGTTATTTTTACCTTTCTCCTACAGCAGGCAAAACCTATACCGCAAGCCTAAGCTATCCAAATGGGTCACAAACCATATATGACCTCCCGATGGTTAAATCAACAGGGATCGTATTATCCATTAACAATGATTCGATACCCAAAGCCACGGTATGTATAAAAGCGAATGCTACTTATTGCCGGGAGAACCGGGGTAAAGAATATGTACTGCTTATTTATTCCGGTGGCATAGCCACTACTGTCACCTTTAAACTTGACAGTCCGACGATCAGTCTGGATATATTAAAAAGACGTCTGCATACTGGTATTGCCACAGTCACCCTGTTTTCACCCTTAGGTAAACCACTGAGTGAACGGCTGATCTTTGTACAGAACTACAACCAGCTTAACCTGGCTGTAAGCAGTGATAAACCTGTTTATACCAAAAGGGGAAAAGTAACGATTAAACTGAATGCAAAAACAAGGGGAGACTCCGCAGCACCGGGTCATTTTTCTATTTCGGTTATTGATGAAAGCAAGGTACCTGTGGATGAGAACAATGAGAACACTATCCTGACCAGCCTGCTTTTAACATCAGACCTGAAAGGTTATATTGAACAGCCCAATTACTATTTTGGCCATGTAACCGACATCACACTGACCAATCTAGACCTGGTGATGCTTACCCATGGCTACCGCAGGTTTGAATGGAAGAAGCTTTTAAACAATGATTACTCTCCGATAGTTTTTCAGCCGGAAAACGGACTTGAAATTGCTGGTATAACAAAAACCTTGGGTGGCAAACCTATAGCAAACGGAACAGTAACATTGATTTCACCGGCAGGCGGTCCCGTATTAAGCCAGCAAACAGACAATAAGGGAAATTTCCGTTTTAGTAACCTGATATTCTTCGATACTACCCGTTTTATTCTCAGTGCCACAAATGCCAAAGGGAAAAATCTTACACAAATTACTTATAATAAGGATTACCCCGATGTGCTATCTTCTGATAAAAATTTACAGCTTGTACAGCTTGATCCTAATAAAGCAATGCAGGCTTACCTGGAAAACAGTGAAAAACAACTCATAGAATTGAATAAGTTTGGATTTGGCAAAGTAAGAATGTTGAAGGAGGTAAAGATAAAAGGAAAAAAAAGAGATGATGATTACCCTTCCTCAAGTTTGTTAGGCCCTGGTCACGCCGATCAAGTGATTCATTCTGAGGATATAGCAGTTGGTGGGCCACTTTCAACAAGGTTAATGGGGAAATTAAAGATGGTAAACTGGGTTCCTATAACTGGGGGTAGATTTATTCCAATGGATGTTACTTTTGGAATAATGAAGGTTATTATTGACGGTGCATCAGGAAATTTGGATGACATAAGTGGGAGTAGTGTCGAAACCATTGAGGTATTAAGAGGTGCAAATGGAGCTATATATGGCGGATTATCAGGGGTAATACTTATTACAACGAAACGAAGCGGATTAAAAGTGAGCGATATAATTGCATCAGGCATTTTACCCATTACAGCAAACGGTTTTTACAAAGCCCGTGAATTTTATGCACCAGAATATGAACATCCTGATGATAACATTAACCGGAAGGACCTCCGTTCCACCATTTACTGGAAGCCGGAAATAGTTACTGATAAAGACGG
>DHXR01000021.1 GCA_002413785.1 Mucilaginibacter sp. UBA5151 | reverse complement strand
TCAAACTTTAACGAACTATTGCTGAATAAACATGGAAAAATTATTGACACGGAAGCACCTCCACCCAGCGAAAAAGATGCAATAAGCGCGGAACTTGATAAATATTTAGCAGTTAATTAAAATTTTAGCCACTTTTGGGCTTTTATACCATTACACAAAATTGCGCCCAACCATGACCCATCAACCATCAACTATGAATACGCCAAAAGTAGGTATCATCATGGGCAGCAAGTCTGACCTTAACGTAATGCAGGATGCAGCCGATGTTTTAAAAGAGCTTGGCGTCCCTTACGAAATAACGGTAGTATCCGCCCACCGCACCCCCGACCGTATGTTCAGCTACGCCCGCGAGGCGGCAGGACGCGGACTAAAAGTTATCATAGCCGGCGCAGGCGGCGCAGCACATTTGCCGGGCATGGTAGCCTCATTAACCCATTTGCCGGTGATTGGCGTTCCCGTAAAATCAGGCAACTCTATTGATGGCTGGGATTCTATCCTATCCATTTTACAAATGCCAAACGGCATCCCGGTGGCTACAGTAGCATTAAATGCAGCCAAAAACGCAGGTATCCTGGCCGCACAGATCTTATCAACGGCTGACGATCAGATTGTTAAAAATTTAATCGCCTTTAAAGAAAACCTGAAGAAAAAGGTAGAAGAATCAGCAGCAGAAATGAAAGGTTAAAACCTGCTGAAACTTACGAAGTTTTCGAAACTTCGTAAGTTTGTTAATCACAAACTTCCATGAACTATTAACCATGAACAATGAACTACCCTCAGTTCAACTCCGGGTTCTCGGGGAAATTAGCAATATGCGCATAGCGCTGGCCGAGTCCTATCACCACTTCGCGCCAGAGGTTTTCTTCGTTTTTGGTGAAAATTATTTCCTTGTTTAATTTATCGGCCACTATCCAGCTGTCCTCTTTTATCTCGCCGTCTAATTGTTTGGCCGTCCAGCCCGAATATCCCATAAAAAACCTGATCTCATCACTGTTTAACTGGTAGCTGGTAATCAGTTTCTTAACCGTTTCAAAATCGCCGCTCCAAAAAACCCCTTCGGCTATTTCAATGCCGCCCTCAATTTTTTCGGGACAGCAATGTATAAAATGAAGTGTATCGTTAGCAACAGGCCCCCCAATAAATACAGGCATTTCCGAATAAGATACTTCCGGCAAAATATCACCCAGGAAAAACTCGCCGGGCTGGTTTAAAATAAAGCCCATTGCGCCGGCCTCCGAATATTCTGTCAATAAAATAACCGACCTTTTAAAATTAGGGTCCAGCATAAATGGTTCCGATATGAGTAAGCGCCCTGCGGCTGCATCGATAGTACTGAGCATATATGAGTAAAAATTTGTTGAATATAACAAGTTTTGTAAAAATACATTGCCTTTTCGGGATTTGAAGCATATTAATTAGAATCAGGAGCCAGGATTAATTATTAAATTTGCAGCAATGAGCCACGAAAAAATAGAAAACCTGCGGGAAGATTACACAGCAGCTTCACTTTTAGAAAACAATACAAAGGCCGACCCCATAAAACAATTTGAGGTATGGTTTAACGAAGCACAGGACGCAATGGTGCCGGAACCTAACGCCATGACCCTTTCAACTGCAACCCACGACGGCAGGCCGTCGGCAAGGATCATGTTATTGAAAGGGTTTTATAGCGAAGGCTTTATTTTTTACACCAATTATTTAAGCCGTAAAGGGAAAGAGCTGACCAAAAACCCCAACGCCGCTTTAACTTTTTTTTGGCCGGGGCTGGAAAGACAGGTGCGTATTGAAGGTACTATTGAAAAAATAAGTAAGGAGCAATCTGAAAAATATTTCCATTCGCGACCAAAAAGCAGCCAGATCGGCGCATTGGCATCGCCGCAGAGCCAGGAAATTGCCGACCGCAATGTACTGGAAAACAAATTGACTGAACTGGAAGCTGAATATGCTGACAAAGATGTGCCGAAACCGTCTTATTGGGGAGGTTATATCTTAAAACCGAGGATGATCGAATTCTGGCAGGGCCGCACCAGCCGTTTGCACGACCGTATTCTTTATAAAAAGACCGATAACAAAAGCTGGAAAAAAGTACGCTTAGCGCCATGATATTTGAGGATATTAAATTATTGCTTACTGAAAAATTTGGTCCGGGAGTAATTGTTGGCGAAGAAACCGGCGGCTTACAACCGGCGCTGCTAATTGAACCCGGCCAGATTGCCAGCGTATGCCTGGAGTTGCGCAATAATCCAAAAACATATTTTGATTTCCTCTCCAGCCTCACAGGTGTTGATTATGGCCCCGAAGCGATGCGCTTTGGGGTGGTATATCACCTGGCATCCATCCCCTATAAAACACAGCTTACTTTAAAAGTGAGTGCGGAAAATGACCGCGACCTCAATAACTTGCCATCGTTCCCCAGCATAAACGCCGTTTATCGTACCGCCGACTGGCATGAACGTGAAGCTTATGACCTCATCGGGATATTTTTTGAAGGCCACCCGGATCTCCGCCGTATCTTGCTGCCGGATGACTGGGAAGGTTTCCCATTACGAAAAGATTATAAAACCGCTGAGTTTTATAAGGGAATAAAAATTGATTAAATAAGACACCTTGGGTGTGGCTATGCAGATCATTGGATAGACCTGGTTTTTGAATTATTTTTACCCTGCTGTAGCGTTTAATAGGTATTTTCCGTAAATACAATAAACTTATGATGAAGGCATTAATTATTTTCTTTTGTTTTAGCTTAATTTTTATAGGCTGCAAAAAGAGCAATCAAAGTCCTTATCAAAGTGCGGGTGTAATAACAGGGTACGATGCACGCATGTGCCCTTCACCTGCCTGCGGAGGCCTCTTGATAACTATAAAAAACGATACCGCTAAAAACCCGCCGCCATTTTATCATATAAATTCAACGCTGACGCAGTTAGGCATCAGCGAAAACACTAAGTTTCCGATCAATGTTAGCCTGAACTATAAACCGGATACCGGGCTTTTTGCTAAATATAACTATATCATAATTTCACAAATTATGGTGATTAAATAGCCTATTCCTGCCAAATTGATTGTTAATTTCAATAAATTTGAAAAATAAATACATCCATAATCATTTTGAACAGCTCAAACCCGAAATACGATACCGCTTTAAATAACTATAACCAAAAGATAGCCGACGCGGCTGCCGAAGATATGGTGCTGAATATGGGGCCGCAGCATCCTTCAACGCACGGGGTTTTGCGGCTCGAACTGATCACCGATGGCGAGATAGTTAAAGAAGTTATCCCGCACTTAGGCTACCTGCACCGCTGTTTTGAAAAACATGCCGAATCATTAACCTACCAGCAAACCATTCCCTTTACCGACAGGATGGATTACCTGGCTTCGATGAATAACAGCCATGCCTTTGTAATGGGCGTTGAGCGGATGCTGGGCATTGATAAAGATATCCCGAAAAGGGTGGAATATATCCGTGTACTGGTTTGCGAACTGAACCGGATCGGCTCCCACCTTATCGCCATCGGCACTTATGGCATTGATATAGGCGCTTTCACCCCTTTTTTATGGTGCTTCCGCGACAGGGAGCATATTATGGGAATGCTGGAGTGGGCCTCGGGATCAAGGATGCTGTATAATTACATCTGGGTTGGCGGTTTGTTTTACGATTTACCGGTTGGGTTTGAAGAACGCTGCCGGGAATTTGTTGATTACTTTAAGCCAAAAATGGTTGAGCTGAACCAGCTTTTAACCGATAACAAAATATTTATAGACCGCACCGCCAATATAGGCGTGTTGCCGCTTGATGTAGCCATAAATTACGGTTGCTCGGGGCCGATGCTCCGGGGATCAGGATTAAAATGGGACCTTCGCCGGATTGATAACTACTCCGCCTACCCCGAACTGGAATTTGACGTACCTGTCGGCAAAGGCGAAATGGGCGCAATAGGCGATTGCTGGGACCGTTACAAGGTACGGGTGGATGAAATTGAACAATCCCTCAGGATAATTGAACAATGCCTTAACCGCCTTCAAAAAGAGTTAAAACGCAGCCCTGATTTTGATCCCCGTGCAAAAATGCCGCGTAAAACAATACCCAAAGCACAGGATTATTATGTACGCTGCGAAGGCGCCCGCGGCGAACTCGGCTTCTATTTTATGGCAGACGGCAAATCAGAGATCCCTGCGCGGGTAAAGGCCCGTGCGCCAAGCTTTAGCAATTTATCGGTATTGCCCGAAATTGCCAAAGGCGTAATGATTGCCGACCTGGTAGCCATTATCGGGTCGATTGATATTGTGCTGGGGGAAGTTGACAGGTAAGTCCTGAACAAAAAACGCCCCGGATAACCGGGGCGCCTGATATATATATGTGTTTTGGGGAAACCTTATTGATTATAAACCTTAACCATAAAAACGTAGTTCTGCAATTTCTTGATCTGCTGAACACGGTTTAAACTTGCCAAAGCGTTTTTGTAGTTGATAGTTAATGGCTTTTTTAACGAATCAGCGGGGATATCCTGTATTGTCTTTAACAGGCAGGTTGATTTAACCGCAAATCCGGCACCCTCCATCCGGGTTTGTTTGGCATCTATAACACCTATTAAATCACCCTTATTATCAAGCAAAGGCCCGCCGCTGTTACCCGGGTTAAGTAAAATTGAAACCTGGTAAGCGGTTGTATCATTCTGGTAACCGGCATTGGCAGTTAAAAATCCAGGGCCTAAAACCATTTTATCACTTGGATAGCCAATGGTAAAAACATTTTCGCCCATATCGCTTTCAGTTTTCTTAAAGCTATAGGGTATTGCCCCCAAACTTTTAAAAGACGGGTCGGTTATGAGCAATACAGCAATGTCTGTCTGTGGTTCTGAATAAACAACTTTAGCCTTGTATGATTTTCCGTCGATACTCTGCACATACACCGAGTCAGCATCTTTAATTACATGGTTATCGGTAATTATGTACCCGTTTGACGAAATCGCAAAACCGGTTCCCCTGAAATTACCGGGGTTATCGATCTTTGGATGCGGATTAAGATTAGGCCCCCGGGAATTTATCGTTTTTTTAATATTGGCTACTTCACGGGAAAGTTTTACATAATTCGTTTCCCTGTTGTTTAAATACCCGGTAAAAAACAAAGTACACAAAGCCGCGAAAATAGCGATGGAAGCTGCCACAGAGATCTTTGAATGATGGTTGCGCCATAATTGAACTATCCATGACGGATGGATCATCAGTTCTTCTTCCAAAGCATGCACATCAATTTCACTATGTATAGCGTTTAAGCGTTTTTCCAGCTCCAAACGTTCGCCGTACTGCTTTATCAGCCCGGTAAAGTGCTTGTGCTCTGCTACCTTGCTGTTGATCTCTGCGTTCTCATTCCGCAGTATCTCGAAACGGGCACGTTCCTCTTTGGTCATTTCGCCATTAAGGTATTTGTCAATTATTTCTAACAGTTGATTATCACTCATCTTTCCGTTCTCCTTATTTTTGCTGAAAAAATAATTTCTTCAGCCTTTGCAGGCATTTATATTTTTGGGTTTTTGCATTATCCGCATTGGTATAGCCAAAACTCTCGCAGATCTCCTGCATCGACCTGTTATTTATATAAAAATCCTCAATAATCGTTTTACAGGGTTCGCCTAATAGTTTAAGGGCATCGCCCATTTTATTAAACTGTATATCCCTTTCGTTATTCTTTTCGGTTTCATCATCAACAGATAAATACTCCTCAAAATCCTTTATATCTCCCCCGTACCTGTGAATCTGGCTCAACCGTTTCAGCCATAGCCTCCGGCAAACCGAATAAATATAAGTTTTGAGCTTACTGCTTAACTCAAAATCACCTGTTTTTACCTTGTTATAAAGGATGATGATCGCTTCCTGGTAAATATCTTTAGCATCATCCCCATCGCCGTTATTATTAATAACTAACTGCAGCACCATCGGAAAGTAAGCAACATACAAGCGTTTTAATACACTTTCCGAATTATTAAGGATACCGAGTATTACCTCGCTATCAGTTGGAATTCCACTATTTGACTCTTTACTCACTACTTAATACAATTAATGCGAAAATGTAACCCATTATCGCTAAAAAAAAACAAAAACGGAAATATATTTTAAGTCCGGAAGTCCGGAAAGCCGGGAAAGTCCGAAAGACCGGAAGTATTATGCCGCAATTATACCACATTTTTTATTTGAAAAAACAATCTTCTTTTCCCGGAATTCCCGGCTCCCGGACACCCGGACCTGATTGGGTGACCTTTTTAAAATTAAAGTATTAATCCCCAAAACATTCACATTTAAAATTAAAAACTGCGAAAGCTGATGCAAGTAAAAAAGACACCACCAAGGCAAAAGCTGACACTACTAAGAAAAAATAATCCTGAATTATTTTTTGTTGATTTTTAGTTTTTTCTCGAAGTCAGTAAAGTGGAAAATAAGGAAAGACAGCCTGCCTGTGTTGAACAAATGTGATTAACGCGCCCATGGGCAGGTATTTCCAAATAAGGATTTTCCTGCCATTTGTTTTTTCGCTGCTTTACTGATCTTCCGGCTCATCGAAACAATTGGTCATAAATATTGTTTATTATCAACATTTTAAACAATTAATACTATGAAAAATTATTTCAAAATCACGCTTTTAGCGATTGTAGTTTCCATGTCGATTGGTGCATGCAAGGGCAACAAATCTGGTAACCCGGCAGATTCGGTAGTTGATTCTTCATCGTCTTTTAAAAGCAGCTCTGATACGTCCGTAAAGGTTGATACAATTAAAGCTACTGACACGTCCAAAGCCAAAACGGATACGTTAAGCAAAACTATAAAAAAACATACCGAGACTAAAAAAACAGTTGTTAAAAAGGATTAATATGTAGGGGTTGTAAGGGTTGTAAAATAAGGCAAGTTCTTTATTTACTATACATTGATTGAAAAAAAAGACTATTTCTACTATTAAAACATTTATAACCATTTTAACTAAAAACCTCCAAATACTATAGATTTTATATTTTTTTTAAAATAAATGGGTTACCTTTTTCAAATTGAGGTATTAACCTGCAAACATTCACATTAAAAATTTAAAAAAAAATGAAAAATTCTTTCAAAATTGGCGCTTTAGCCTTAATTATCGCAGTTTCTTTCGCAGCTTGTAAAGGTAAAGGCGCTGCCGGAAGCGGTGACTCGGCTAAAGATACAACTGTAAAAGTTGACACGACCGTTAAAAAAGACTCAACCGTTAAAGTTGCTGATACAACTAAAGTAAAAGCTGACACTACTAAGAAAAAATAATTTTTAATTATTTTTCTGTTAATTTTTAGTTTTTTACTACCATCAGGTAACCTTTAATTTTTTTCTTAAAAATTATGGGTTACCTTTTGTTATTTTAGGTATTAAGAGCAAAACTATTTAATCACTTAAAAAAAATTAACATGAAAAATTCTTTCAAATTAGGCGTTTTAGCATTAGGTATCGCTGTTTCTTTCGCAGCTTGCAAAGGTAAAGGTGGTGCTGGTTCAGATTCAGTTTCAGTAAAAACAGATTCGACTGTAAAAGTTGACTCGACCGTTAAAAAAGACTCAACCGTTAAAGTTGATTCGACCATGAAAGACACTAGTAAAATGAAAAAAATGTAATTTCATTTTTATTCAAAACAAAAACGCCCTTGGTAACAACCAGGGCGTTTTTGTTTTATTTGGGGTTTCTTAAATGGAATCCTTTGCTATTGCATGGCGGCGATTTACTCACCCGGTCTTAGCTTCGCTCGACCACCTTCTCTACCACGAGTGGTAAAGAGGGTAAAAGGATATTTTCCCTTAAATAATGACTTGGGTGTAGCCTCGACCAATGTATCAAGCCTATGGCTCTTTAAGAGAGAATTTTTAATACAGATTCAGGCACAAACGTCTAATGCCCACGCAAACATATAAGAACCTAAAACCCGGCAGCGCGTTCAGCAAATACCATTAATAAAAAAATTCAGGCTGATACAAATAGTTAATTAATTTTACGCCCAAAGATCAGCTATGACATCACCCCTGTTCTCCATTAACCACATAACAGTCAGATTTTTAAATAACACCCTGTTTACCGGGTTAAACTTTGCCGTTAACCAGGGCGAACATTGGGCACTCATCGGTGAAAGCGGTTCAGGTAAAAGCGCTTTATTGCAAACCATAGCCGGGAGGTTTAATATTACCGGCGGGGATATTACCTGGTATTTTTTTGAGGATTTTTTAAAACAGGCTGAAAATATCGCGAGCGGCATCGCCCATCATAAAATGATTGCTCTGGTTGAAGGAAAACATCATTTTAAAAACCTATCCAACACCGCTAATTTTTATTACCAGCAGCGTTATAACTCCTCCGACTCGGAAGATGCTTTAACTGTTGAACAATACCTGCACAGTTTACAGGCTGAAAGCCATAAAACCATTTACTGGAGCTATGAAAAAGTTACCGGCCTGTTAAAATTGAATGCCTTGCTCGACAAACAGATCATCAAACTCTCAAACGGCGAAACAAAACGGCTGATGCTCGCCGCCGCATTGTTAAAAAATCCTCTTTTGTTATTGCTTGATAGTCCGCTGACGGGCCTTGATGCACAAACACGCAAGGAATTTAATTTAATCGTGGATGAGATCATCGCCTCGGGTATATCGGTGATCATGGCGACTTCCCCTTATGAAATCCCGGCGGCAATTACCCATGTGGCTGTTTTAAAAGAGGGAAAGATCAGTGAGCGTATTGAACGAAAAGAATTTAAGCCGGAATTATTTATGCAGGACGGCGATAATGAAATAGACAATACGGAACTAAAAGCATTATTAAACCCGGAAACCGGAAAAACAGCTTACCATTTCATTGTAAAAATGAATGGGGTACATATACAATATGGGGATAAGGTAATTCTTGATAAAATAAACTGGCAAATATTGCCGGGAGAACGATGGGCGCTCCTTGGCCCGAACGGCGCAGGGAAATCAACTTTATTAAGTTTAATAAACGGCGATAACCCGCAGGCTTATGCCAATGATATTGTTTTGTTTGATAAAAAGCGCGGCACGGGCGAAAGTATCTGGGATATAAAAAGCAAGATCGGCTTTGTATCGCCCGAATTGCACCAGTATTTCCCGACAGATAACAGCTGTTTACAGGTGATCGAGTCGGGTTATTATGATACCCTGGGCCTGTTCCGGCTATCCCAAAAAACAAAAGCCGAAACTGCATTGCGCTGGATGAAGGCCCTGGAGATTGAAAAATATGCCCGTGTTTTGCTGAAAAACATCCCTGCCAGCGCGTAGCGTTTATGCCTGCTTGCCCGCGCCCTCATCAAAAACCCCGACCTGCTGATATTTGATGAACCCTGCCAGGGCCTCGACGAACACCAGCAGCATCACTTTAAAAAACTGGTTGATACTATTTGCAGTTTAAGCAATGTAACCCTTATTTATGTAACGCATTACCAGCATGAGATACCCGAGAGTGTGACGAAGGTGTTGAAATTGGATCAAGGAATTGTAGTATCTTAGAGAAATGAAAACAATCATTGCATTTATTTTTTTCTTCAATGTTTATTTTTTCGCTAAAGCCCAATCTTTTGCAATTATTAATGACAAGGATGGTTTTGTTAACGTCAGAAAAGATAAAAATATTAATTCCCCTGTTGTCGGCAAATTAAACAATGACGATATATTTGGATATGACCCTCACGATAACTCAGATTGGATTGAAATTTATGCCCAGCATTTAGAAAACGAAAATGGGCAGTCAATAGATGGATATATTCATAAAAGCAGGATTTTCCCTCTTTCAAATCTAAAATCCCTTAAAAATATAAAATCATTTAAAGATAGCTGCGTTGCTATTAATGACAGTTTAAAAGTGACTATAAAATCAAAATTATTTAATCCTAAAAAACATAAGTTGACCTATTATCGGTCAGATTCCAATATACTTACAAAAATTGATGACCTCCACATTTGGGGAACTGACGGCGGAATGCCAAAAAAAGAAATATCTGCCGTTAAAATAATAAAAAATGGCAAGTCGATAATTATCCCCGAAAATGCCTTTACTAATCTATACGAACCAAATTTCAGCACGTTACATATTTATTTAGGTAAGGCCAATACCATTTATATTGAGATGGATAACAGTGACGGAGCCGGTGGATATACTATTATCTGGATCATTAAAAACGACAAGTTTTACAAGAAATATATTGATAACCTCTTTGCATAGCCAAGTTTGCTGACAGCGTAAAATCAGCACAAATTCTCACCAATTTATTCAAAATTCACAAAGCAAATCCCTGAAAATTCGTGCTTACTCCATTCGTGTCATTCGCATAAATTCGTGAGAATTCGTGCTTATTCAATATATTTGCTTGCATGAACACTGCCGATCTGTTGCAACGCGCTTTGCGGTTTGATTTTTTAAGCCAGGAAGAAGGGGTTTACCTGTACAGAAACGCCTCCACGGCCGATTTAATGTACACCGCCAACGAACTGCGTAAAATCCAGGTGCCGCATGGCAAAGTTACCTGGCAGATTGACCGCAATGTAAACACCACCAATGTTTGTATAGCCAATTGCAAATTCTGCAATTTCTTTCGGCGTCCAGGCCACGAGGATGCCTATATTACTGATATTGAAACCTATAAACAGAAAATAGAGGAAACTTTCCGCTTTGGCGGCGACCAGTTGCTGTTACAGGGCGGCCATCATCCCGAATTGGGTTTAAAATTCTATGCCGATACTTTCAGGGCTTTAAAAGAGCTCTATCCTACCCTCAAACTGCATTCGCTCGGTCCGCCGGAGATTGCGCACGTGGCCAAGCTGGAAGGTATGAGCCATATTGATGTTTTACGTGAACTAAAAGCGGCCGGACTTGATTCCTTACCCGGTGCAGGCGCCGAAATTCTGAACGACCGCGTCCGTCGCCTTATCAGCAAGGGAAAATGCGGCGGACAGGAATGGCTGGATGTGATGCGCGCCGCTCATAAACTTAACCTGCCTTCGTCAGCAACCATGATGTTCGGCCATATTGAAACCATCGAAGAAAGGTTTGAACATTTGGTATGGCTCCGCGAAGTACAGGCCGAAAAACCGGAGGGCGCTTACGGGTTTGTTGCCTTTATACCCTGGCCTTTCCAGGATGACGGCACATTGCTGCGTAAAGTAAGGGGCATTACCAACAATGTAACGGGCGATGAATATATCCGCATGATAGCGCTTAGCCGCATTATGCTGCCCAATATTAAAAACATACAGGCCTCATGGCTTACGGTTGGCAAACAGGTAGCGCAAATATGCCTGCATGCCGGGGCAAATGATTTCGGCTCTATTATGATTGAAGAAAATGTAGTATCCGCCGCCGGCGCGCCGCATCGCTTCACCGCAAAGGGCATACAGGAATCAATCAAAGAAGCCGGTTTTGAGCCTCAGCTCCGCACCCAAAAATACGAGTGGCGCGAAATACCCGCAGCCATTGAGGAACAGGTGATTAGTTATTAATTGGAGCGTCCGAAAGACCGGAAGAAGCGCACCTGTTTCTATTGAATATTTACTAAATCTAACGTGAGTTCGATGTAAGAAAAACCTTTGCCCCATCGGGGCTACCGCTTTGTAGCATGTCATTCAACCGTTATTTTGCCGCGTTAGTGGCTACCCAATTCGCGAAGGGTAGCCACCAACGTGGCAATTATCCTTGTTATTTGGTTTCTACAAAGCGGTAGCCCCGATGGGGCATACTGCAATGATATTAATTTCTTATCTCGAACTCACGTTAAGTTTAATTCTTTTATTACTTTCGGACTTATTCTGTCTGAATCAGAATTTACAGAATTTTGGAATTTTCAGAATTCTTATTGAATAAGCGGTTAATAGGAAAAATTCAGGTAATTCATTAATTCTACAAATTCCGGTTCAGACAATTATATATATGGAAGAAATAGAACAATATATTGAGGCATTAATATTTGTTTCGGAGCAAAGTATCCGCACCGAAGAAATTATTTATTGCTTACAGTCGGCATTTAATAATGATTTTAGTGAGGACAAGGTTAACAAACACATCCAAAATATCACCCAAAAATACCAGGATCAGCAATTTGCCATTGAAGTGGTTAAATTGAATAATGGCTACCAGTTTTTAACAAAGAAAAATTATCACCAGGTAATAAGCCTGCTACAGGCCCAACGGGCGAAAAAGAAATTAAGCCAGGCTGCGCTGGAAACCCTTGCAATCATTGCTTATAAACAACCAGTGACTAAGCCCGAAATCGAACAGATCCGCGGTGTAAACTGCGATTATTCGATCCAAAAGCTCCTCGAAAAAGAGCTGATTTCGATAATTGGCAAGTCGGAAGCGCTCGGAAAACCCATTTTATATGGCACCAGCGCTATTTTTATGGATTATTTTGGCATAAACAGCATAAAAGAATTGCCTCAAATAAAGGAGTTTACAGACAACACTTCATCAATCGGCGAACATGCCGAATAATTTTTAACAAAAAATAAATAATTTAAAAATCTTATTTTTATTGAAAATGATTTTGATTATTTTTACTAAGAAATAGAATTAACCCGATCAAAAAAAAATTACTGTTGGCATTCTGAATGCATTTATTTATTATTGAAAAAAAAATATTAAAATTCATGGCAATGGGAACCCCAAAAAAACCTGTAAACAAGAAAGTCGATTCTAAAAACACGGGCGAGGATGAAGATGACGATGACAGCATGCTTGATCAAAAGTCGAAGAAGAAGATTGTTGACGATGATGATGATTTTGACGGCCCTTTAGACGATTTGGGGTACGAAAATTTTGAGGATTACGATGACGATGACGACGATTATTAAATTTTAATTTATAGATTTTTAATTTAAAGCATTCAGATTATGCCTCTGGATGCTTTTTTCATATAAGCTGTTTCACCAAAATATCCGCATGACCATAACCGAAGTAAGCAGTAAGGCCACAAGAAAGGCTTTTTTAGATGCCGCCAGGGTAATTTATAAAAATGATAACATCTGGGTTTGCCCGCTTGATAATGATATTGAAGCAATATTTGATCCGGCAAAAAATAATTTTCACCAAAACGGAAAATGTACACGGTGGATACTCAGGGATGAAAAAGGGCACCTATGCGGCCGGATCGCGGCATTTATCAATAATAAAAAGGCGTTTAATTACGAGCAGCCAACAGGCGGTATCGGTTTTTTTGAGTGTATAAATAATGAAGAAGCAGCCTTCCTGTTATTTGACGCCGCAAAAAAGTGGCTGACCGAAAACGGCATGCAGGCGATGGACGGCCCCATAAACTTTGGCGAAAATGATAATTTCTGGGGCCTGCTGGTAGAGGGTTTCACCCCCCCGTCTTATGGCATGAATTATAACCATGCCTATTACCTGGCTTTTTTTGAGCATTACGGCTTTAAAACTTTATATGCACAGATCACCAATCATCTGGATATCGTCAGGCCTTTCCCCGAAAGGTTTTACAAAATTGCCAAATGGGTTACCCAAAAGCAGGGTTATGAATTTAAACATTTAAAGGCTAAAGAAATTGAAAAATTCGCCGCTGATTTTATGGAAATTTATAATGATGCGTGGAACGATTTTGAGAATTTTGTCCCGATAAATCACACAACCATTGCAGAAAGCTTCAAAAAAATGAAGCCGCTGATGGACGAAAACCTGATATGGTTCGCTTATGTTAACGGCGAGCCCGCGTCTTTCCTGGTAGTTTTACCCGATGCTAACCCGATGATAAAGCCTTTGAAGGGTAAACTCGACTTAATAGGCAAACTTAAATTTGTGTATAAAAAATGGCGCGGCGTTTCGCGGATGAGGGCCATTGTGATGGGAACAAAACAAAAATTTCAAAATCACGGATTGGAGTCGGGCTTATTTATTACGCTTGGCGAATATGTTTTACCCCTAAACCAATATACACAACTTGAACTATCGTGGGTAGGCGATTTTAATGAAAAAATGCTGGCGATGCATGCCGCTATGGGCGTAGTATTCGGGAAAAAGCACTTAACAATGCGCTATATCTTTTAAGAAAAACACAGAAGGCGCGTTCAAATTTAACTTAGCGGATCCCAACCGTTCTAAAAGACCGGACCAAACCATGCTTCCCGATTTTGACTCAGGGTTCAAATTCAGGCAATAATTCTGCTGTGCCGCAATTCTTCAAACAATTCAATCACCTTTTTTTGCAGGTCGATGACCTCCGTTTCACGGTCCATCAGTTTTTTGTTAATAGCCTCCAGGTCATGAACTATTTGTTGGTCATGCTCAACATCGCTAAAGTTAAGCAGTTGAACAACAGGCATTTCAAACAAATTAGCAATTTGTTCAAGCCTCGATAAATTAATATCAGTAATGCCCGTTTCTATTTTAGAAAAGGCTGGTATTGAAATATCCAATTTTTTTGCAACATCCTCCTGGCTCCATCCGTTTTGATGACGTAATAATCTGATTTTTTTTCCAAGTGTTTTCATATTACAAGTTTAAAGGTGCAGGGTTTCTCCAAAGTTAATATAATTACAATATTATTTAATATCTGTCTAATTATCAACATTTTTTGAAAAAATTTATTTTAGGTAAAGTTAAGTTCTAAATTCCCGGGTTTTTAACGGAAGTGGTTTCTCATTTAATTAGTATCATCACAATGTAATTATCAGGTTCTGATAAAAAACCTATCGTTTCCCGGGAAATCATTACTATATTTGTACTGTAATTTTTTTTATTACAGATGAACGGCAGATTTCAAATAGCAATACACATCCTCACCTTATTAAGCAGAGCAAACAATGAGCTGTTATCCTCTGAATATATTGCCGGCAGTATAAACATCAACCCGGCTTTGGTAAGGAAAGAGATAAGCAATCTGCGCAAAAAAGGACTGATAAAGAGCAAGGAAGGCAAAGCAGGCGGTTATTCCTTAGGCATTCCGGCGCATGAAATTAAACTGTCAGCTATATATCAGGCTGTAAAACAGCAACAAATATTAGGACAGGCAAAAAACGTACCTAACCCCTATTGCCCGGTAGGTAAGCAAATAAACAAACACCTTCAGCATTTATATGGTGAAATGGAAGACGTTCTTTCAGCAAAATTAGGGGCACTGAACCTTGCTGAGTTCAGCACGAAATTTGATTGAAAAAATTTAAATATAACTGTAACATATTTAATTACAATTAAAACAAATCAATATGGAAGTAGTATTAATAGGCGCGTCCGGCTTTGTCGGTACCGTAGTTTTAAACGAATTATTAAATCGTGGCCATAAAGTAACAGCCATTGCGCGTAACCCCGAAAAAATCAGCCGGCAAGATGAAAATTTAACAGTAAAGGTTGCTGATGTGTTTGATACAGACCACCTTTCGTCACTGATTGCCGGTAATGATGCGGTGATCAGCGCTTATAATGCTGGCTGGACTAATCCAAACCTATACGATGATTTTATCAAAGGATCGGAATCAATTCAGCAGGCAGTAAAAAAATCAGGGGTAAAACGTTTACTGGTAGTTGGCGGCGCAGGAAGCCTGGAAATTGCACCAGGTGTACAATTGGTGGACACGCCTCAATTTCCCGCTGAATGGAAAATCGGCGCAACCGCGGCGCGCGACTATTTGAATACCCTGCGTAAGGACAATGACCTTGACTGGACATTTTTAAGTCCTGCCATAAACCTGCACCCCGGTGAGCGTACTGCAAAATTCCGTCTGGGTACCGATCAGCCCGTATTTGATGAGCATGGCAAATGTGAAATATCTGTTGAGGATATGGCTATTGCCATGGTTGACGAAATTGAAAACAATCAGTTCATCAAAAAAAGGTTTACTTTGGGGTATTAAGCAATCCGAAAACTCACGAAAAACAACCTGGAGAAAAACTTACGAAGTTTTTACTTCGTAAGTTTGTTAATTGAGGACTGATCTTTCAGGCATTTTTCAGAAACTTCGCCGCCACCCAGTCTTTATCTTTTTTGTGGCTGATGTACCGTAAGCCATATTTATTTGCTTCGCCGGTAATGATCTCCAGGTCCGGGTTTTCATAAAAACCGCTGAAATATATTTCACCGCAGGGCTTCAGCGCCAAACTGTACCGCTGCATCTGATTGAGCAAAATATTGCGGTTTATATTGGCCAAAATAACGTCAAATTGCTCATCAGGAATTACTTCTTTCGAGCCGCAAAGCGCTATGATATTATCAATGTGGTTTAACCGGGCATTTTCAATAGTGCTTTCATAACAAACAGGGTCGTAATCAATAGCAGTTATTGATTTGGCGCCCAATTTCGATACCATAATGGCTAAAATACCAGTGCCGCAGCCCATATCAAGCACTTTTTTATCTGCAAAATCGTTCTCAAGCGTCAGCTCCAGCATCATTGATGTGGTTTGATGGTGCCCTGTGCCAAAAGCCATTTTAGGGTCAATCACTATTTCAAAAGGCAATTCGGGCCTTGGCTCATGGAAAGTAGCGCGAACAAAAATTTTATCGGCGATGTTTAACGGTTCAAAATTACTTTCCCATACTTCATTCCAGTTTTTTTGGGGAATCAGCGTAATTTCATAACTGAATGTGAACATTTCCCGGAAAACTTCCAGTTGTTCATCCAGTTTTTCCTGGTCAAAATCAACAGAAGGAATATAAGCCTTAAACCCAAAAGCCAGTTCTTCAAAAGTATCAAAACCGATCTCCCCCAATGCGTTGATCAGCAAGTCCTGCTGGTAATCTCCAGTAGGTATGGTGGTGAAAAGTAATTCGTAGTAATTCATATTCAGAGGTTAGCGGTTGGAGATTAGAGGTTAGTGCAATTTAAAGATTGGTTGCATTCGGCTGTTTCGGATCTTCAATTTTCTTTATCTCAACACTTTTCCAACCAAGCAAACGCAAAATAAACAAATTAATGGCCCAATAACCTAATTGGATACCCGTCATAAAGGTAAATAATTTCAACAGGTGATGAATACCATCATTTTTATCCCAGATGGCATAGCTGATACCCGCTGCAAATAACAAACAAACAAAAACCAGGAAAACGGCGGCCCATTTTTTACCGGCCCCACCTTTTTTCATTACTTTTCTATATACTGGTATCACAATCAGCAACTGTGTTAATACCGATACGGTAAACAAAAGCGGCAGTAAATACCTGTAAAACGCCATAAATGCCAGCAGGTTCCCCTGCCCCATCTCATCAATGCGCAGCGAAAAATAAAACGAACTGTACCGCACCATCAGAAAATAAACAGCGAAGCCAACAAATGGAGGCAACAGTACTTGTAACAGCTTTTTCATTTCCGGGTTAATTAATGCAAAAGCTTTTTGACAGCCAAATCCATGACAAGTAAATTTCCAATATCAATTTGCATCAAGTTTTTGCGATTTTATATGCCTGATAAAAGATCTGTCTAAAAAGTATAGGGTAAGGGTATTTAAAATACAATAAACTACAACAAAACCGCTCATCAATAAAACCGGGTTAATCAATTCATTTAACCCGGGTTGATTATTATTCGGACCAAGCTTGTTTATCCAAACTAAATAGCCAAGTAAAGCGCCGGTCAGGATAGAAAGTAATATTCCAATGCTCAATGACGACAAAAGCACCCGCCTGGCCCTTAAACACATCCGATTCCAAACGGGCACTATAATCAACCATTGGGGTATCAGCAGAATAACCAGCAAGCCCGGAAAAAAAACATAGTCAAAAAACCAAAGACCGTCCATTGCGCCCTTCCCTGCCTTATCCAGTTCAATCGGATTTAATAACGAATCTGTTTGAATATATAAAAATGGGAGATGCAGACCGATCAAAACCGGTAAAAATAGTTTTGCCGATCTTTTACCAAAACTTTGCCTCGGTTTCTCTGCGCTTACATCTCCCATCTTAAATCCTAATCAATTAAATACTTTAACAATATCTACAAAATCCCTTGATTTTAAGGATGCGCCGCCAATCAGGCCACCATCAATATCGGGCTGTGCAAACAGTTCGGCTGCGTTTTTTGGATTGCAGCTGCCACCATATAATATGGTTGTGTTATCAGCTACCTGCTGACCATATTTGGCAGCGATCTCCTTGCGGATAAAAGCATGGATCTCCTGCGCCTGGGCTGATGATGCGGTTACACCTGTGCCAATGGCCCAAACAGGTTCATAAGCTAACACCAATTGCGAAAATTGCGCTTCCTCAAGGTGAAAAACACCTTCGGTCAGTTGACTTTTTATAATGGCGAAATGCTGGTTAGCTTCGCGTTCCTGCAGGGTTTCACCAATGCAAAAAATAGGTTTTAAAGCATTTTTCAAGGCTGTATCTGTTTTTTTAGCCAGCAATTCATTGCTTTCCGCAAAATACTGGCGGCGTTCCGAGTGGCCAAGGATCACATACGCAGCACCTACAGATTTAATCATTTTTGCAGCTATTTCTCCCGTATAAGCACCTGATTCGGCCTGGTGTGCATTTTGGGCGCCTACAGCTACTTTATCGTAGCCTTTTGCCAGTTGCACAAGGCTATGCAAATGAATAAAGGGGCAGCACACTACGGCTTCCTGGTTACCGGTTACCTCATCCCTGACCATATTGATCACCTCGGAAAACAAACTTAAACCTTCGTTGTAATCAAGGTTCATTTTCCAGTTTCCGGCAACGATTTTTTTTCTCATGATTTATTAGTTTTATAGTGGTTGTAAAAGTTGTAGTTGTTGTAAAGGTTGTAAGGATTGTAAGGGTTGTAAGGGTTGTAGTTGCTTAAGGGTTGTTATTTCTAACTTTTTCAACATTTACAACCCTTACAACTTTTTCTAACTAAACCTTCGGTGCTCCTCTGTTAATTCAAATACCTTTTTTAATATATTTTGTTCATTTTCATCAAAAGTACGATGTTCTCTCCGGGCAAAAACCTTTCCGGCAGTTTCAAACATTTTTTTAAGTGTATAAACGTCTAAGCCCTGCGGACCGCCCCATGAAAAATCGGGAATAAAATTACGCGGGAAACCTGCCCCGAAAACATTGGCGCTTACGCCAACTACGGTTCCGGTATTGAACATGGTATTGATGGCGCATTTAGCATGATCGGCCATAATTAGCCCGCAAAATTGCAGGCCTGTTTTACGGAAACGCTGCGTGGTATAGTCCCAAAGCTTAATGTCTTCGTAGTTATTTTTCAGGTTCGAGTTATTGGAATCGGCGCCTATATTACACCATTCCCCCATCACGGCATTGCCCAGGTAACCCTCGTGCCCTTTTGACGAATATCCCCAGATCACGGCGTTATTCAGCTCGCCGCCAACCCTCGAATAGGGGCCTACCGTAGTAGCGCCGTATATTTTAGCCCCCATTTTCACCTGGGAATGCTCACATAAAGCGAATGCGCCGCGGATATGGGTACCTTCCCAAACTTCGGTATTATTGGCCAGATAAATCGGTCCGTTGATAGTACTAAAGGTTGAACACTCAGCAACCGCGCCTTCTTCGGCAAAAAAATCATTGCCTATAATGGTATTGGTTGAACTGATGGAAGCGCTTTTTCTTCCCCCGGTAAGCAGTGCAAAGTCTTTACGTAGTTCTGTATCATTATTCCTGAAAATTTCCTCGGGATAACGGATAATGACCGGGCTGTGCCCCAGCACTGTAATCTTATCAAATACTTTATTATAATCGAAACCAACAGCATCTTTTTCCTCAAGTTTTACCGCAACAAGCAAGTCGTTGTATATTAAGGCTTCGCCTGTTTTTAACCGGTCGATTGCTTTCAGCAATAACTCATCAGGGCAAACGGAACCATTGATAAACAGGTTATCCGCTTCAATTTTCAAAGGAAATTTATCCTGTAGCCAGGATTGCGTTTGAAAAGAAAAATCGCTTTGCAGGTATTTACCCCACTTTTCGGCAATGGTAAGTATGCCGATACGCAGGTTGGCAACCGGACGTGTAAAGGTTAAAGGCCGGAGGCTTTGATGCGCGTTATCGTCAAAAAGAATAATTGCCATGGTGCAAAAATAAAAAAATCCCTCCGCCAACAGGCGGAGAGATCCATAAATATTTTATAAAAACAATGTTATTATTTTTTATTGTAACGGGTACGGAACTTATCAATACGGCCTGCGGTATCAACCAGTTTCATTTTACCGGTATAAAAAGGGTGCGAGGTATGTGAAATTTCCAGTTTTATCAGCGGATATTCGTTACCGTCTTCCCATTTTACTGTTTCGCGGGAATCGATGCATGATTTAGTCATAAAAGCATAGTCGTTTGACATATCTTTAAAAACAACTAATCTATAATTTGAAGGGTGCAGATCTTTTTTCATTGTATTAAGCTTCTTATAAAAGAGGTGCAAATGTAGGAAATTATTTTATATTTCTGCAAGTTTAATTTTGTTCATGATTCATGGTTCATCGTTCATGGATTTTCAGCTTTGATAATCAGCAATTTAAACTCATGTGAATTTCTATTTAAAGTAAAACCGTCACATCCGGCTATGAACAACGGACCATCACCTATTTAACCTCCTGGCATAACTCCACCAACACCCCACACGCACTCTTAGGGTGCACAAAGCAAACGAGCTTATTATCGGCACCGCGCTTAGGCGCATCGTTCAACAACACAAATCCTTCGCGTTTCAGCCGTTCCATTTCTGCTATAATATCATCCACCTCAAAGGCAATATGATGGATGCCCTCTCCTTTTTTGGCTATAAATTTAGCGATGGGGCTATCGGCTGAAGTGGCTTCCAGTAACTCGATTTTATTGGGGCCGCTTTGTAAAAAGGCTGTTATTACACCTTCGGAGGGCACTTCCTCCACTTTATAAATCAATGAATTTAATAGCTTTTGATAGGTATTACCCGCAATCTTAAGGTCATTTACGGCAATACCAATGTGCTCTATCCTGTTCATGTCCAAATATTGTAAATTAATACTGCTTTGTAACATTTCCTCCTTATTTTTAATGATTTTAAATAAACTTTATTTACCTTTGTTTTATTAATCGTTTAAAGAATATGAACCTGCCGATATATTTAGATAATAACGCTACTACCCCGATGGATCCGCGTGTGCTGGAAGCTATGCTGCCTTATTTTACTTCAAAATTTGGTAATGCGGCCAGTCGTAACCATCCCTTTGGCTGGGTAGCCGAAGAAGCTGTGGATTATGCCCGCGAACAAGTGGCCAAATTGATTGGCGCCACCGAAAAAGAGATCATCTTTACTTCGGGCGCTACCGAATCAGATAACCTGGCTATAAAAGGGGTATTTGAAATGTACAAGGAAAAAGGCAATCATATTATAACCACCGTTACCGAGCATAAAGCAGTTTTGGATGCCTGCAAGCATGTTGAAAAAATGGGCGGAAGGGTAACTTATCTGCCGGTAAAGGAAGATGGCCTGGTTGACCTTGAATTGCTTGAGCAGAGTATGGGCAGCGATACAATTTTGGTATCGGTTATGTATGGCAATAACGAGATCGGCGTTATTCAGCCTATTAGAGAGATTGCAGCCATTACACATAAACACGGCGCATTATTTATGACAGATGCGGTGCAGGCTGTCGGAAAGATTCCTGTTGATGTTATTGCAGACGGAATTGACTTACTGGCATTATCGGCCCATAAAATATACGGCCCTAAAGGTGTTGGCGCATTATACGTTCGCCGCAAGGGACCAAGGGTTAAAGTTACCGCCCAAATGGACGGCGGTGGCCATGAGCGTGGTATGCGTTCGGGTACCTTAAACGTACCGGGAATTGTGGGTTTGGGTAAAGCTTGTGAATTGTGCATGCAGGAAATGGAAAGTGAAGCCAAACGTTTATCAGCTTTACGCGATAAACTGCAAAATTCATTGCTGGAACTGGAAGAAAGCTATGTTAACGGAAACACAACACACCGCTTACCGCATGTAGCCAATATTTCGTTTAAATATGTGGAAGGCGAGGGTTTAATGATGGCGATGAAAGACCTCGCTGTATCTTCAGGCTCGGCCTGTACTTCGGCTTCGCTTGAACCTTCTTATGTATTAAAAAGCTTAGGCTTATCCGATGACCTGGCGCATTCATCCATCCGCTTTGGCTTGGGCAGGTTTACTACCGAAGAGGAAGTGGATTATGCTATTGAGGTCACTAAAAAATCGGTTTTACACCTTCGGGACCTTTCACCACTTTGGGAAATGTTTAAAGAAGGCGTTGACCTGAGCAAAATTGAGTGGGCGGAACATTAATTGATGTGCAAATGCGCGGATGTGCAAATGTGCAGATGTTTGTTTTCCGAGTTTAATTCACTAAATCACTAATTCAATAATTCAAAATTAAAAAGATATGGCATATTCAGAAAAAGTAATCGATCACTACACAAATCCACGCAATGTGGGCACTTTAGATAAAAGCAGCCACAAAGTAGGTACCGGTTTGGTGGGTGCACCTGAGTGCGGCGACGTTATGCGCCTGCAAATACAGGTTGATGATAACAATATGATCACCGACGCTAAATTTAAAACTTTTGGCTGCGGATCGGCAATTGCATCATCATCATTGGCTACAGAGTGGCTAAAAGGCAAAAGCATTGACGATGCCATGAAGATTGACAACATGGATATTGTTGAAGAACTGGCCCTTCCGCCGGTAAAAATACATTGCTCGGTATTGGCCGAGGATGCAATAAAAGCAGCTATTAATGATTACCGCATAAAAAATGGCCTTGAGGCTATTGCAAGCGAAAAAGTACATCACTAAAAAAGAATCAAGAGTCAAGAATCAAGAACCAGGATTTTTTTGCCCCTGTCTTGATTCTTGACTCTTGATTCTTGACTCTAATAACATGGTAACAGTAACGGATAAAGCGAAAAGCAAAATAGAACACTTAATGCAGGATTCGGCTCTCGACGGATCATATTTCCTCCGGGTTTCGGTGCAGGGGGGCGGTTGTTCGGGCTTATCATATAATTTGGATTTTGATAACGAAATAAAAAAGGGCGACCAGTTTTTTGAAGATAAGGGAGTCCGGTTTGCCCTTGATATGAAATCATTCCTGTACCTGGCCGGCACCGAGCTTGATTTTTCGGACGGCCTGAATGGTAAAGGTTTTAACTTTCATAACCCTAATGCAAGCCGCACCTGCGGTTGCGGGGAGAGTTTTTCGGTATAACTTTTAGGATTACACCGATTGTATTTGGGATTTCACCGATGGTAAAATTTTGATTACACCGATTTTGCGAAGCAGGATCGGTTTTTTTTTTACCGCCACCTCGCCCCCGGTTGTCTGTGTCCCCACAGACAACTTTATGTATGGAGCAAAGTGAACAGTTTTAGTCCCCGCTAACATGCGGTTGTCTGTGGGGACACAGACAACGGGTGGGGAAATCGGTGAAATCATAATTCACCGGTGAAATCACTTTATAATCGGTGTAATCTTTTAATAAAAATAAATTAGCTTTGTTATCCTATTGATACTAATTAAACTTAATGAACACTACGACTGAGAGATCAACCGTTCCGGGTCTTATCCGTAATATTGTAAAGAATATTCATCCGGATACCCATACATTTATGACCCATAAGGTAAATGATGTTTGGGAAGAAATAAGCTACAGGCAGGCGCTTGATAAGATTGACGCTATTTCGGCATGGCTACTGGATATGGGTATCCAAAAAGGCGACCGTCTCGCCCTGATCATTGAAAACTGTCCTGACTATGTTTATTACGACCAGGCATTGCAACAAATAGGCGGTATCAACACCTCCATCTACCCTACCCTCTCCGATGTTGAAATTGAGTATATTTTAAATGACTCCAGTGCGAGGGCTATATTGGTCGGCAGTCCTTTCCTGCTACGGAAAGTGCTTAAAATTGCGAACAACTGCCCGTCTTTAATACGCATAATTCCTGCGTTTGATGATTTTGAAAAGTTCACTGGTAAGCTGAATCTTAACGCGGGTGTGATCAGCTTAGGGGAAGTGATTAACGAAGGCAATGCCATCGTTGATAAATTCCGCACGGCGATAAATATTGCAAGGGAGTCGATTCTGCCTTCTGATCTGTCATGCCTTATCTACACTTCGGGCACTACCGGCACGCCCAAGGGTGTAATGCTTACCCATTATAACCTTACCGAAAATGTCAGGGTTAGCCTGATCCAGATTCCGATCATCGTTAGCACAGATACTTTTTTATCGTTTTTGCCGCTTTCGCATGTATTTGAGCGGACAGCAACCTACCATATTTGCCTCTTTACAGGCGCCAAAATGGCCTTTGCACAAAGCCTGGACCTGCTGGCTAAAAACATGGCCGAGGTGAGGCCGACAATAATGAACTGCGTGCCCCGCCTTCTGGAACGCATACACGATAAGGCTATGAAAAACGGTACTGCGGCTGGCGGTGTTAAAGCAAAAATATTCCTTTGGTCATTGAAAATTGGCCGCCAATACCGGGAGGTAAAGGAGGCCGGCAAAAAACCGGGGCTAATACTGAGCCAGCAGCATAAGCTTGCCGAAAAACTGGTATTCAGCAAAATAAAGGAAAAAACCGGGGGCCGCTTAAAGATCATGCTTTCCGGAGGCGGGGCATTACCAAAAAACATCGGTGAGTTTTTTGGCGACCTGGGTATAAAAATATTAGAAGGCTTTGGTCTCACCGAAACTTCGCCGGTAATGGCGGTTACCGAAACCGACCGCATCATTTATGGCACTGTAGGCCGTATTATACCAGGCATTGAAGTAGCCATACAAAACATCGATACCAAAGAAATTTTCACCATACAAACGCATGAAACTTTTAAAGAGGATTTTGAATCGGAAGAAGGCGAGATCATTGTGCGCGGGCATTGTGTAATGAAAGGCTACTGGAACAAGCCCGAAGAAACCGCCTCGGTTATTGACGCTGACGGCTGGTTCCATACGGGCGATATCGGCCGTTATTACAGGGGCAACCTGCAAATTACCGACCGCTTAAAAAATATGCTGGTGAACGCCTACGGCAAAAACATTTACCCTACCCCGGTAGAAAACACTTATTTGAAAAGCCCAAAAATTGAACAGGTATTTTTAGTGGGCGATAAGCGCGAATACATTACAGCAATTGTGGTACCTTCCAGGGAAACTTTACAGGAAACATTCAGTTTAAGTGATGAATTTTTTAACAAGCCCGAACAATTTATTCAGGACAAAGAAATTGTGGATTGGATTGGGCAGGACATAAAAAGGCTGTCGAATGAGCTGGCCAAGTTTGAACGGATAAAAAACTTCAAGGTAAAACGTAATCCCTTCAGCATTGATGACGGGGAGATCACCCCTACCATGAAAGCCAAGCGAAAGGTAATTGAAAAGAAATATGCCAGGCCAATTGATGAGATGTATTTGCAGGAAGCGGAGGCGGATTGAGTTTTATTTCGGATTTCGGATGTTCGATTTCGGATTTGGTGTTATTCTTGATTTTGATTCCGTCTGAACCCCGTAGAATTGGACATTCTTTGGGTCAGTTCCCTCAATTCGAAATCACAATTTATACAATTCAAAGATTTGACAACTTTTGAAAAGTTGTCAAATCTAAGGCACTCGAACCACGTGGGGTGGCCCCACCATGACAGCCCACGCTTATAATGACGTATTTATAAGTTATTGATTACCAATTTGATGAATAACAAAAAAGGGGTGTCATGGTGAGGCACCCGCCGCTAATTTTAAAATATGTCATAGGTAGATCACATGGCTTCATTTATTAATTCCAATTAATGTTAAAAGAATTACTTAATATCAGCAGGTGAAGCAATTGGCGATGCCTGCAAACAATCATTAATGCACCACACTATTTCAGCTTCATCAAATGGTTTTACAAGATAATGGGCGATGCCGAGCGCTTTTGCCTTTTGTTCCTCTGCCTTGCCGGATATTGAACTCGAAAAAATAAATGGAATAGTACAGGTTTTTTCATTTCGCCTGAAAGCGGAAAACACTTCGTATCCATCCATCCCCGCCATCAAAGCATCGCAAATCACCAGGTCGGGGATTTGCTTTTTTGTCTGCGCAAGCGCTTGAATTCCGCAATCTGCGGTAGTAACAATAAAACCATCAAGCGTCAACAGTTCTTCCAGGTTCTCTCTGATGTCTTCGTTGTCCTCAATAATTAATATCATCATTTTATCATAAATAACTATGATGAAAAAACTTGTAAAAGGCGATTTTGTTTTGTTTATTTTTCCGGGCCAACATCCGATTGCTCCAGCAAACAACTTTTAATGCACCGCAAAATTTCGGCCTCATCAAATGGTTTAACCAAATAATTGGCTACGCCAAGCGCTTTTGCTTTTTTTGCATCCTTTTTTTCGGATTTTGAACTTGAAAAAATAAAAGGGATAGCGAAGGTTTTTTTACTTAGCCTGAAAGCGTCAAGTACCTCGTAGCCATCCATCAAAGGCATCATAATATCACATATTACAAGGTCAGGGGCATGTTCTTCCGCCAGTTTCTGGGCTTCGGCGCCACAATCTGTTGCTATAACATCAAAACCGTCAAGTATTAAAAGTTCAGCGAGGTCCTCCCTGATGTCTTCGTTATCCTCAATAATTAAAATCATTGTATATTTTTTTTCACAGGTTTAACAAGCGCGATTCCCAAAAAAACCGCAATTAAGCATTTTATTTTCAGGCATATTCAGGTAATGATAACAGGCAATCAGGCATTGTTTCATCACCCACTGTTTTAACATATTTATTACCACGCTTGCTTATTGCCGGTATCAGGTAGTTTTTATTACCGTCAACATCAATAATGTAAGCTTTACCTTTTGCTTCTTTTATCCAGTCGTATATTTCAGCACGGTCGGTTACGCCGTTCACGTGAATGCTTTCATTGACCCACTCCAGGTAGTCAATGGCAACATAAGGGTTCTCATAGTCACCCTTCTCTGTTTTTTTGGAGATAATACGTACAGACATTGTAATAGTATTTAATAATAGTTTAATTAATAGTTTTTAATATGGAAAAATAAGCAAAGGAATTGTAACGGATTCAGGCAGTATATCAGTAATATACCGGCCTAATATTTCTTCAATATGAAAATGATGATTAACCAAAACCAGCAAATCGTTATGCATGCCGTTAATCATTACATCAACTGCAGTACTAAGGTTTTTTTCCTTTACATTATTAAAAACGAGCCGGTCATAGTTAACATTGGGGCAAACTCCATCTTTAAAAATGCTCAGCGCGTATTTATCATGCATATCCGGCAGGCCTTTGGCTGTAAGGTGCGCAATAGACAATAGCGCCCGCCATGGCCTGGCCAATTCGGCCAGGAACCGTACTATTTGTATGCGGCAATAGCGTAAATCGGCAATATATACCATGCGTTCCAGCGGCTTTAACGTCCAGTTTTCAGGCAAAAGCAATAAAGGGCAGAGCACATTATTCAGCACCGCATGCACGTTCAAATTCTTTTTCAGGCTGATTGACGGCAATGTACCGGGTACACCTTTTACCATCATCCATATTTGATTTTTGTTGATCAGTTCAGCTATTTTGTGTTCGTCCATAGCCGAACTATCGAATTCTGTAATTACAGGCACAAATTCATTATCGGGGTTTTTCAGCGCCTGTAAATGCATGTACGTACCAGATTTTGCCGGGCCAGTCAAAATATCTTCCGCAAATGCGTCAACCTCTACTTTTTCACCCACCTTGTTACTTATCCCTGACATAGTGGCAAGTAAAATATTTACCGGCATCTTTTGTGCCAGGGACAAGGCAAATTCAGCAGCATTGGTAGCTGCCGCTGAATTGTCGTTGATAACAAGAATGTTTTTCATAGAATAGATATAGGGCTGATTGATGGATAAAATTATCTTTTTTAAAAAAGCATGTCCTTCTGCTTACGGCCATTGTGCACCAACTGAAGGCATTGCTGTAACTGTAGCTGAATCCATTAAGGGCAATTCAACCGCCATGCACTTTTTAACACATTGCACCAGATCGCCATCCAGAACACGTTCTCCCTGACAGTTTTCAATGCTCAAAACTCTGGCGGTTTTTAATTTGGCGTCACCTAAAAAATAAATGAAAGGAATTTTATGGTAAAATATGGTCTTAAATAAAGCGAAAAAAACATCATAACCATCCATACAATGCATCGCTTTTTCACAAATAATAAGAGATGGTAATTTATGGAGTATCATTTCAATAGCTTTGGCGCCATCATCGGTCTCAGCAACATCATAACCTTCGTGTCTTAAGAATGCACCAATATTTTTGCGCATTTCAGCATTTTCTTCAATTAGCAATATATTTTCTCTCATGGCGATATTGTCAAAAATGAAATTAATACAATATAAATTTACAGTTGTTAAAAGCTTAAACCAACCTGTTAAAGGTCAATTTATACCTGTATAAGATATTAATAAAACAATTATTAAATAAACCTGTGATTTATATCAAATTACTGACATACATGACATTACAACCCGCTTAAAATCGTTCAAAACACCCTAAGTATTAATCGTTAAATTGCCGGGATGAAGAAAAACCATTGGTCATTTTCAGGCCTGTAAAATGTTTGAAAATATTGGTTCCGGTTTAGGATGAACCAGTTATTTGAGTGCAGCTTAACCCTTTTGGAATGGTGGATTTTGATGTGTAATATCCAGAAATATGCCGGATATTTTTTCGTATTGCCCGTTGCGGAATTCAGGATAACCAACATGCCTGACCCTTATTAAATTGCCATTTGCGGTGATCATTTCCAATTCAACATCAAATTGTTTACCGTTTTCCAGTGCATCTGCGAAACCCTTTTGCGCTAAATTGCGGCTTACGCCTTCCTTGTAAAATTTAAAAGCTGTAGCAAGGTCAGGACTAAAATCTTCAGGAACCTCCAGCATCTCTTTTAGAATTTTGCTCCAGAAAACTGTATTGTTTTTTAAATCCCTGCTCCACACCCCTATCCGGGCAATTTCATGTGTCGTATTCAGGATTCCTGATAATAGTTTATTCTCTTCGTTTTTAAGTTTTAACGCGGTTATATCTTCTGAATAAATTAATAACCCGCCAATTGCCTTATCGCTTTTATACCATGGCCGTATTTCCCAGCGCAGCCAGGTAGCTAAACCATCCGGCAATGATACAAACGCTTCATCGCATTGATTAATGTTTCCTTTCAAACAATCCTGAAACACGTCTTTATATTTTAAATCCACACCGTGAAATACCTCATATATGCTTTTCCCAATTAATTCTTTATTTTCAAGCTTAAAATACGCTATATACCTTTCCGAAACCGCCATAAAAAACATGTCATTATCCAACATGGCGATGGCCACCGGGGCCTGCTCAATAAAGGTTTTATATCTTTCATCACTTTCCTTTTTAATTTCGGAAATCAACGTTTTGGTAGCTTTTTCTTTTAAATAATTCCGGTAACAAACCGAAAAATTTGAGGGGTTTGAAAAGTTGAGCATAACCGCCATCTGGTTTTTATTGCAGCGCTTCTCCCTGATATATTTATCGGCCAGTTCCATTTGCAGGTTACGATAAAAAGAAAAAATGGTGGTATGGTATTTTTCTTTAAAATCCCTTTTAAGTTTCGACTCCGAAATAAAATGTTTTTTTGAGAGATTAGCTATGCCCGGGAACCCGGTAAGAATACAGGATCTCAGGGTCTGCACTACATCCCCGGGCAAGCGTTCGTTTGAAAAAAAATGTTTGTGTCCAACCGCATACGGCACCTCATCAGGCGATAATGGGGTAACATCAACAACCTGAACATAAAACCCCTTCACCTCGCCATTTTTAAAATCAGGGATATAGGTTGCCCTGGCAATTTTAGTTTTTCCGGAAGGGGTAGATATAGGCCGTTCAAAAACCTGCACTTTACCGTTTAACGCCTCATCAATTTGGACTAAATTTTTTTCGTAAAAGGACCCTAAAATAGCACGGATATGCATCTTATTGATCATATCCCCCGGATGAACCCCAAACCATTCAAAATAGGCATTATTGGCAAACCTGCAAATCAAATTTTTGTCCCAATAGGCCAGCATAGCAACAGTGTGCTCTGTTACCTCAAAGCCCAGTTCAAAAAGGTGTTTATCGATCTCTGCAGGCATTTAAAAGTAAATATAAAGTTTAAACACTTAATTCCACCAATACCTTACAATGCATTTAGAAACGACATTTTAAAGCAGGTTTCTTTATAAGGCACACTCGAAAATGAGATGGCCCCATGCATTAATTTTACGTACCTCGAAACTATACTTAAACCCAGTCCGGTGCCGGGTATATTGCCGGTATTGTTTACCCTGAAAAATGGCGTAAACAATTCCTTTTGCTCATGTTCGGCAATGCCGGCGCCGTTATCTTTTATTGAAATAACCACATGGTTGTCCTTAATATTCGTTTCGAGCACAATAATTGCAATATCCCCGGCATATTTTATTGAATTGTTAATCAGGTTAATGATTGCGTTCCGCATTAGGTTCCTGTCGAGGTTAACTATCCGGATCGCCCCGGTATGCCTGAAACGCAGCGTTTGGCCGGGTCCGGCAGTATGCTGCATTTCATCAATAATATCTTCACAAAGTTCAACAAGGTCAAAGGGGTGGATCACGGCTTTCATTCTGCCGGCATCCAATTTCTCAAGCGACAGGAAATCCTCAAGAATACATTTAAGGTTATTTACCCCCGTTTTTATTTTTTGGCTGTGTTTAAAGGCATTATCAGTATCGTGCAATTTTATATATTTTTCAATAAGCGAAACCGATAACAGTATTGACCCTAACGGCGTACGGAACTCGTGCGAAGCAAGGGAAACAAAATTGCTTTTTAACTGGCTGATCTCCTTTTCATGCTGGTAAGCGTCTATCCTGTTTCTCAATTCCTGTAAAATAAAATAGATTAAAAAACATACCAGTACCAGTATCAGTAATGTACCGGCCACAATGGCAAACTCCGTTCTTTGCCTTAGCAATACATTTCCATCTTCACTTTGCTTTAAACCTTCGCGTTCAATATCGCTGATCGCTGTAATTTCAAGCCTGATGTTATCTACTTTTTCCTTTTCGGACCAGGTAACTTTAAGCAGCGATCCGGCATCAGAGTTCTTAAGATTAATATCTTCCTGCTGCCAGAAATTTAAAAGGTCATTGATCTGTAGCCTGAGCTGTCTTATCTTTGCCGCCTGTGCGGGATTATCAGCTACCAGCATATTCAGGGCGCTCAAATCATCAAGTAAACTATCGCTATGGCTATGATATGATTGAAAAAACATAGTTACCCCGGTGCTCCTGTACCTTTGTTTATCCATACCCATTTCATATAAATGATGATAAACGGAGTGTACATTTTCCAAAACGCGGTAAGTATGCGCTATCCTCTTTTCCTTTTGTTTTTGACGCTCAGAAAAAAACAATGAAGTAGCCCCAACCAACATAACCAAAAAAAGTGAAAACCCGCAGCCTGCATAAAGCAGTGCAGGCAGTTTTTTATGTATTTTCATTGTTATTATATGCGGTATTTTGATGTCCCATTACTAAAAAAATTCTACTTCCTTGCCCACTTTTAATCAATTGCTAAAATTGAACATAATGGCTTATTTAAAAAATGATTAAACTCATATAAGCTTATGGCTTTAAACACTTTAGACGGATACTGGTAACCGGGACTGCAAAAAATATTAAAACTCATTTGGAAATAGAACCCGGTTCTTCAAAACCGGTACGCTGGAAATTAAGTTCCCGTGTAAAAAAAGACAAGGCGGTTGGCGGCCTGATTATTTGTTCCGAAGAATTGGCTGCCAAATTACTTTAGGCTTTAACAGATTTTTCGCCAGTCGGGCGCTTGCCTAAAATGGCTTCCAGGTCTTCCTTATATACCACCTCTTTCTTTAACAGTAATTCGGCTACTTTTTGTAAGTATCCTTTATTTTGTTCGAGCAGTTCTTTGGTATTGAAATAAACATCGCTCACCAGTTTGCGCACTTCTTCATCAATCATTTTACCTGTTTCTTCGCTGAAAGGTTTTTGAATACTCATATCATGCTCGCCGGTTGAATCGTAATAACTGGTGTTCCCAATCTTTTCATTAAATCCATAATAGGCCACCATGGTATAGGCTTCTTTGGTTACTTTTTCAAGGTCATCCAAAGCGCCTGTGGACACTTCCCCGAACATAATTTCTTCGGCTGCCCTGCCGCCTAAAGCGGCGGATAAATTTTCAGTAAACGCCTGTTTACGCATCAATTGTTTTTCTTCGGGCAGGTACCAGGCGGCCCCTAATGATTTACCGCGCGGAATGATGGAAACTTTTATAATAGGATCAACATTTTTCAGCAGCCAGCTCACTACGGCATGACCGGCTTCATGGTAAGCTATAATTTTCTTTTCTTCCGGTAAAATAATCTTGCTTTTCTTTTCCGAGCCCGCAACAACCCGGTCAATGGCATCCGTAAAATCCTGTTTACCAATTTTATCTTCTTTCTTTCTTGCAGCAATCAAGGCAGATTCATTGCAAATATTTGCAATGTCGGCGCCTGAGAAACCGGGGGTCTGCGATGCCAGAAAATGTACATCAACAGTCTCATCCATTACCAGGGGCCGCAGGTGTACTTTAAAAATTGCTTCTCTTTCGGTCGTGTTTGGAAGCTCCAGGTAGATATGCCTGTCAAATCTTCCGGGGCGCAGCAAGGCCGGATCAAGCATATCGGCCCGGTTGGATGCAGCCAGTACAATTACGCCGTTATTAGTACCAAAGCCGTCCATTTCTGTTAAAAGCTGGTTAAGGGTGCTTTCCCTTTCATCATTTGCGCCGGTAAGGAATGCGCCTTTACCCCTCGACCGCCCGATGGCGTCGATCTCATCAATAAAAATTATGCATGGCGCTTTTTCCTTGGCCCGTTTAAACAGGTCGCGTACCCTTGAGGCGCCCACGCCAACAAACATTTCCACAAATTCGGATCCTGAAATGGAAAAGAACGGCACCCGGGCCTCTCCTGCCACGGCCTTTGCCAAAAGTGTCTTACCTGTTCCCGGCGGACCAACCAAAATCACCCCCTTTGGAATTTTAGCGCCCAATTTGGTATAGGTATCCGGGCTTTTTAAAAAATCAACAATTTCGCGCACTTCCATTTGTGCCTCCTCAAGCCCGGCCACATCATTAAAAGTAATATTGCTGTTTTCTTTGCCTATCAGGGTAGCCGTTGTTTTGCCAAAATTAAAAATAGAACCGCCGCCGCCTGCCCCGGCCATACCTGCCGAACCCCGGAGCGTGTAATACCAAAATGCAAAAATCAACACAATGGGCAACAACCAGCCGATGCTATTCAAAAACCAGTTGGTCTCTTTAGTGTAGGTGACGGGTATTTTGTCATTAACAGAAAAACCCTTCTCAGCATCATCCAATTCCCGGTCGAATGTTTCAACTGACCCTATACTGAAAAAATAGTGCGGCCCGGCGTTTATTTCACTGCCGAAACCAGGTTTAAAAACATCCTTAAATGCTTTATCATTAGCCAGACTTTTTTTTATATATACCTCTACTTTTTCATTATTTACTACCACCAGTTTTTCCGCAGCTTTGCGGCTAAGTATGTCTTTTTCAAATTGCTGCCAGGTAATTTCTTTGATTGAAGAACCCGACCAGGGGTAAAATAAAAATAATACTATGATGGGCAGGTATAGCCATACCAGGTTAAATCGTTTTACAGGACGATCTTCTTGTGAGGGGGGTGGTTTGGCTTTATTGTTTTTCATACTTTATCACCGGGCACCCGGCAAATTCAAATACCCGCGCTAAAAAGCAAATTCATGTTCTTCTATTTCCAGTTTATTTTCAACACGCGATACACCGGGGGCAGCCCAGGCGGCGCTTTCGGCACTTTCCTTTTCGCTGAATGAATGTACTTTTCCACTTAGTATCACCACATGTCCTATTATATCGGCAGTAATTTTTTCCGCATCAACGCTTGCATTCCTGTGAAAGGCAGCATTTATCTTTTGTTTGATATCGGCCGGAGTGATCTTCGGTTTAACCGTAATTAAATTAAATACAGAACGCACACCTGTCAAATCCTGTATAGCTTTTTTTGCATTTTGGCGTTCATATTCCCATTCAACCTCCCCTTCAAGTTTTACAACTCCGTCTTCTACTTTTATGGTGATTTTTCCGTCGGGGATAGTGGTGTGCCATTTTAAAGTATTAACCACAGCTTCGGCTATTTCGGCGTCTGTTTTATGGTCGTCCGGAGATATCCCTACTTGTATATCTTCTGCAACAGCTTTTACACCGGCCACCCTTTTGGCGGCCTTTTCAGCAGCTAATTTTTTTGAGTAGGTATCAACAATCCCCGATAGTGTTACCACGCCATGTTTAACGGCTACACCAATCTCGGATGAATTCAGGAAGGGTTCCCATTGGAGTTCATCCATTACATCATTTTGAATTAAGATGTCAGTTTTCATAGTTTTAAATATAAAATGTTAATAAACAGATAGTTTTCCTGCTCAATTACTTACCAAACCAATAGCTGTAACCGTAAAACAAAAAAACAAGAGGCTGCCTGATAACAGATAATAGGTAAACTTTTTCATAGTGATGGTTTTAATTGAAATTTACCCGGAATTTTCACAACACAAATCCGATTATATGTAAAGTTTCTAAATGATATTTAGCAAAAGAATGACGGCGGTCATAGAATTAAATGATGCAAAGCCCATGAGCCTATCATTGAGTTTGCCCCCGCATTTTTTTGGTTTATTTAAAGCAGAAAAATATTACCGCAGTTGCTGCATGTAATGTTAATTACCTCCCTATTTTTTCCCTATTTATTTTGCTTCTCTTTTTCCAGTTTTTTAAAGTAACTGCGAAGCAAAAAATTATGCTTCAGGGCTTCCATATCCTGGTTAAAATTATCTGTGCCTTTCTGAATATTATCCATACTCCTGCTCAGGTTTTTGGTCATCACCGAATCTTTTAACAAAGTATTAAGCGGACCCTTTCCATTGCCCAGTTCCTGTTGAATTTCTTTTACCATATTATTCAGCTGGATGGTCATTTGATTGGCATTATCGCTTGCCGACTTTATTCTGACCATAGCTTCTTTTAAGTTGCCTGCAAAGGCTGTGTCTGACAGTAAAACACCGGCCCCGCCTTTCCCATTTTTTATTTGCGCTACTATTTTATTCAAACTTTGCGTTATTTCACTTGCATTGGCAGTTGCTTTGCTGATATTTTTCAATGAGGATTTTAAGCTTACCCCAATACTCTTATCATTAAACAAATCCAAAAGGGCGCTGCCGTTAACGCGTAAAACAGTACCTTTCAGGGCTTCGGATATTATAGCCACATTGTTACTTGTTTTTGACAAGGTTTGCAGCATTTCGTCGGTACTGATGTTTTTTTGGGCAGCCAGCAAGTCGCCTTCCGCAACCAGGGGGCTTGCACCTTTCCCCGGTGAAATATTAACAATTTTATTCCCCATCAGCCCTTCGGTGCCAATGGCTACCACTGCATTTTTATGGATATATTTTCTTATCTTATCGTCAATAAGCATTGTAGCTTCAATGGTGGTATCATTAATAAGTTTTATATTTTTTACAGTACCGGCCTGTATCCCAGAAAACAATACGTTGTTGCCTTCAGCTAAGCCGTTAAGGTTGTAAAAGCGCGTTTTCAACTCAAAATTTGATCCGAACATATTTTGATTTTTGCCGATCATATAAAAAGCGAATATCAATACGAACAATCCTGCCAGTACAAATACGCCGAGTTTAATATTGTTCCCTTCCTGGTTTGCCATGATTAATTATTCAAAAAACTGCTTTATTTTTTCATCATTTGAACGTTCAAGTTCCTCATAAGCCCCTTCAATATAACATTTCCCATCCAACAGCAATACTACCCTGTCAGCAGTATTTTTCACACAATTCATATCGTGCGAAATAATGATCGATGAGGTTTGATATTTCTTTTGCAATTTAATGATCAGATTATCAATCTCTCTTGCCGTAACCGGGTCGAGGCCGGTTGTCGGTTCATCATACAAAATAACATCGGGCTTCAATATCATCGTTCTTGCCAATGCAACCCGTTTGAGCATCCCTCCTGACAACTCCTCGGGCATCATATCCACGGTATGGGTTAAACCTACATTTTCCAGGGCGTCCATTACCAGGGCGTCCACATCCTTCTGCGAAAAATCTATCCAGTGCCTGCGCAGCGGAAATTCGAGGTTTTCGCGAACAGTCATAGAATCGTAAAGGGCATTTCCCTGGAAAAGAAAACCGATTTTGGCGCGTATCCGGTCCAGTTCATCATGGTTTAATTCGGGCACATTTTCCCCGAATACCAGGATGCGGCCTTTATCGGGCTTTAGCAGGCTAATTATACACTTGATTAAAACCGATTTGCCAGCCCCTGATTTGCCCAAAACCACCACATTTTCTTCCCTTTTTACCACAAGGTTAAAATCTTCCAGAACTATGTTTGTACCAAACCTTTTATATATATGTTCAACAACGATAACATCTTCCCCACTGTTTTTACTGGTATCGGTTATAGCCGGTGTCTCCTTTTTCGATAACATCACTAATAATTTAACCCGAGTATATCGGTTAGCTGCACAGCCAGGAAATCTATTATAAAAATCAGAACAGAGGAAAGTACGACGGCAGAATTTGCCGAACTACCAACTCCCCGGGTCCCCTTGCTGGAATTATAACCCTTAAAACAACCAATAAGGCCAACGGCAAAACCAAAGAAAAATGTTTTAATAACCGCCGGCGCCAAATCGCCAAAACTGAGCGAATTAAATATCTGTGAGAAAAACAAATGAAAACTGGTTACAGAACGGATATTTACACCGATGTAGGCGCCGTACATAGAAATAGCATCGCCTAATATAGTTAAAACCGGCAGCATTAATGTTGACGCCGCAATCCTTGTCGCCACCAGATATTTAAAAGGGTTTGTACCGCTAACTTCCATGGCGTCTATTTGTTCCGTTACTTTCATTGACCCCAATTCGGCGCCGATACTGCTGCCAATTTTACCTGCAAATATCAAAGCGGTAATCACCGGGCCAATTTCTCTCACAATGGCTATACCCACCATAACCGGCAGTTCCGATTCAACGCCGTATGCGGTTAGTGAGGGCCGCAACTGGATGGTTAATACCAGGCCCATAATGAACCCGGTTAAACCGATAAGCGGCAGGGATTTATACCCGATAATAAAACATTGGGTCAGCAGTTCCCTGATTTCGTACCTGGGCTTTAAGCCCATGGTAAAAAACCGACCTGCAAACCTTGCGATCCTGCCGGTTTCATCAAAAAATTCGCCTGCCTTCCCTGTTAATGCCATATTTAATTAAATATATAATTATTAAAACAAACAATTGCTGATTTAATATAAATATAAGGCACAAAAAGGCGGTTATGAGTGATACTCCTCATTCACTGTTGTGATAGAAGTCATAAATATGCATGTGAGGATGTAAATTATCCTGATCGTCACATCGGCACACCTGAATTCAATCAGCTCTTAAACTCATCATTAAATTTCCGGAGCATTAACGAAAAAACGATACGGAAAATTCCGGCAAAAATAAAGGCTATCTCGATCAGGACAACCATAGTTGCTGCACCAAAACCGGGATCGACAAATATCAGTGATGCTAAAATAATAATAATGAGCCCTGTAATTAAAAGCCAGCCCCAGTCGGAAAAGCCATAACGGCGCATATTGATTGCATTCCCGACGGCAATAACACCTCTGAAAAGCAGCCAGAAACCAAAAATAAGGGATAAAACAGCCATGGTTACCCCGGGATTTAAAAGCAGGAACAGTCCAATTATCAAATCAATTATCCCGCCTGTCAATGTCCATCCCCAACTATTTAATACCTTGTAATTGATCAGCGAAAATACAATTTCGAATAACCCTGCGGCCAATACGATGAATGAAAAAGTGAAGGTTAATGCGATGCAGGACGAAACAGGTAAAAGGATTACCCAAACGCCCATACCAATCAGCAGAACCCCTGAAAGCAAAATCAACCACCAGTGATCAACAATATTGTGAACCGCTTTAAAAGATATAGTTTCCATTAGTGCTATGTTTATATTAAAAAACTTCAGCTATAGCTTTAGCTGATTTGCCTTTTCGTTTTTTGAAATAGCTTCATTAATATTTTCAATTCCGCGTATCAGGGCGTCGGGATTGAATGAAATGCTGTTGATGCCGCTTTCTACCAGCAATTGGGTAAATTCTTTCGAATCGCTCGGCGCCTGGCCGCATAGCCCCACTTTTTTGTGAAGTTTGTTTGCCTTGCTGATCATCATGGTGATCAATTGCTTGCTTGCATCATTTTGTTCATCAAACAAATCGGCAATCAATGCCGAATCCCTGTCTATGCCGAGTGTTAATTGAGTGAGGTCGTTGGAGCCAATGGAAAAGCCGTCAAAAACTTCGGCAAATTGTTCGGCGAGCAACACATTACTTGGTATTTCGGCCATTACGAAAATCTCAAGGCCATTCACGCCGCGTTTTAATCCGTAGGTGGCCATCAGGTCCACCACTTTCTTTCCTTCTTCGACAGTACGGCAAAACGGGATCATCAGTTTAACATTGGTTAAGCCCATTTCGTCCCGGACGACTTTCATTGCATCGCACTCCATCCTGAAGCCTTCCTTATAGCCTTCATGGTAATACCTGGATGCCCCCCTGAACCCGATCATCGGGTTTTCTTCATCGGGTTCAAAATACTTGCCGCCAATCAAACCCGCGTATTCGTTCGACTTAAAGTCACTCATCCTTACAATAACCTCTTTGGGGTAAAACGCGGCCGCTATGGTAGCAACACCCTGCGATAATTTATCTACAAAGTAAGCCTTCTTGTTTGCATATTGCCTGGTAAGGTTTTCAATTTTCAGGCGTTCAACATTGTCTTTTACCTGATTGTATTTTACCAGGGCCATGGGATGCACCTGTACATAATTACTGATAATAAACTCAAGCCGCATTAACCCCACACCATGGTTCGGGTAAAAAGACAATTCAAAAGCCTTGTCGGGCTCCCCGATGATCAATTCCGCACTAACTTTATGTGCATCGGGCAGTTTTATTTTACTGGTATCGGTTACAGTTTCCTTCCAGTTTAACTTTCCGCGATATACCACCCCGGTTTTACCCTCGGAGCAGCAAAGCGTAATTTGTTCGCCATCTTTTATGGTATTAGTGCCGTTTTCGGTACCTACAATGGCAACGGCGCCCAGTTCACGGGCTATAATAGCAGCATGACTGGTCCGTCCGCCTTTGTTGGTTACAATGCCGGCTACCTTTTTTAAAATAGGGTCCCAATCGGGGCTGGTAGCTTCCGTTACCAGAATATCGCCTTCATGCAGTTTGTACGATTCGTTTGGTGAAGCGAGTATCCTGGCATAACCGCTGGTAATCATATTGCCAATGGCCTCTCCTGTTGTTATTTCTTCTCCCTTCTCCCCTATTTTGAATGATTTAACAAGCGGCACCTTTTTTTTGTTATGAATGGTTTCGGGCCTGGCCTGTATAATGTAGAGCTGATGGTTGATCCCGTCTTTGGCCCATTCAAAATCCATAGGGTGTTTATAGTGGTCTTCGATCACCATTGCCCATTCCGCTAATTTTTCAATTTCTTTATCTTTCAGAATAAACTTTTCGCGGAGTTCCCATGGAGTATCCTCGTTAATGGTTGCGCTGGTATTGAATTCGTCATTATTACTATCATCAGCATAAACCATCCGTTTACTTTTACTGCCAATATTTTTTTGAATTACAGCCTTCAATTTCTTTTTTAAGGATGGTTTAAATACCAGGAATTCATCGGGTGTAGCGGTACCCTGAACGATGTTTTCACCAAGCCCCCATACACCTGCAATATGTACCACATCCCTGAAACCTGACTCGGGTTCAAGCGTAAACCCGACGCCGGAACAGCCCAGGTCTGAACGGACCATCAACTGAACCCCAACAGACAGAAATACTTTGTTATGGTCAAATCCCATGTCCTCCCGGTATTTTATGGCCCTGTCGGTATAAAGCGATGCAAAACATTGTTTAACCGCATAAAGCAGCGCATAATGGCCTTTAATATTCAGGAACGATTCGTGCTGTCCTGCGAAACTGGCATTCGGCAAATCTTCGGCAGTGGCGCTGCTGCGAACGGCCACCGGTTTTTCATCATCTTCGCAAAGAAAATAATAAGCATCAACAATGGCTTCCATCAAATCATCCGGTATTGCCCCGTTCATAACCAGTTTTCTTGCTTTGGCGCCGGTTTCTCCAAGGTTCGAAAAATCCTCCCTGTTCAAATCGCTCATTAATTGGCGGAGCTCCGTTTCAAGTTTGTTAAAACTCATAAAATAACGGTATGCGGTGGTGGTAATAGAAAAACCATCAGGTACCATTATCCCTTTAGAGGTTAAATGGGTAAACATTTCGCCAAGTGACGCATTTTTTCCGCCTACTTCAGCAACATCTTTCATTCCTGTTTCGCTGAATTTTTTTATGAACTTTTCCATTTTATTTTTGATTAGGAAGGGCTTCAACAAAATTTTAAAATCATCCTGCAGCATAATTGCAGCGGCAGGATGAACCGGGTTGACCCCTTAATTTACTTTTACCTCTTTTTTCGCAGGTAAACTCTTTTCTGTTTTTTTGAGATCAATCTTAAGCACGCCATCTTTGTAGCTCGCGTCGATTTTGTCTTCTATGGCGTTATCGGGCAAGCTAAAAGTACGTGTGAACGAAGAACATGAAAATTCCCTGCGGGTATAATTTTCCTTTTCTTCGTTAAGCTCACTTTTTGTTTCAGCACTGATAGTAAGCAAGCCATTTTCTGTTGTGATTTTAAAATCCTCTTTTTTAAAGCCGGGAACGGCTACTTCCAGTTCATAATTGCTTTTTGTTTCGCGGATGTTTACCGCAGGCAATACGTCACCTGTGAAGATTGGTTTTTCAAAAAACCTGTCTGTGTTCCAGAAATCCTCCATCATTGTCCTGAATGCTGGAAAACCGTTTGTTTTTACTAATGTTGACATAGGAATTAAATTTTAAAAAATTCACTCTCAAATCTCTTTACAACTACCTGCCTTTACTATGACCTTAGTCATCTGAAATAGTGATACATATCAAAACAAATACCCGGTGCCGGATCTTATCTTTACTTTAGTATAAAAACCTGTTTATAAGTCACTAAAATTGATTACGGTATGGATAGTTCAACTTCCGAATCTCCCGAAAAAGTTAACAATGCTGTTTACATTCAGTCTTTGGGCGCGGCTGAAACAGTAACGGGTTCAAAACATTTATTGATCACCCCTGATTTGCATGTTTTGATTGATTGCGGGTTATTTCAGGGTATTAAATCCCTGCGCGAAAAAAACTGGGAACTGCCGCCTGTCAAGCCATCGTCTATCGGCGCCATGATACTCACCCATGCGCATCTCGACCATTGCGGGTATATCCCTTTGCTCATTAAAAACGGTTATCGCGGAAAAATATATATGAGCAGGCCTACCCGCGATTTAACGGAGTTGATTTTGAGGGATAGCGCGAAGTTACAGGAAGAAGACGCCCAAAAAGCCAATAAGTACGGCTACACAAAACATACACCGGCTATGCCATTGTATGACACTACCGATGTAGAAGCAGCTTTACCTTATTTTGTAACTGTAAATACCGGGGAAATGCACCGGTTAAATGATAACATCCGGTTTCAGTTTTATCCGGCCGGCCACATTCCCGGCGCTTGTTCTGTGGCGGTTAGCTGCTATGGGAAAACAATAATTTTTTCGGGGGATATCGGCCGCTATAATTCCGAACTTCTTCCCCCGCCAACACATCCTGCCAATGCTGATTTTGTAGTAATGGAATCAACTTATGGCGACCGGCTTCACGAAACTTATAATATTGAACAGCACCTGGCTTTTATTGTGAACGAAACTCTCGCACATGGCGGGAATATTTTAATCCCCTGTTTTGCCGTTGGAAGGGCGCAGGAAGTGATGCACCTGCTGTATAAACTTAAAGCCTCAAAAAGTATTCCTTCATCGGTACCGGTTTTCCTCGACAGCCCGATGGCAGCCTCGGCCGACAAGGTGTTGATCAAATATCCTGATTGGATAAAGATCAGTGAAAAGGAAGTTGCACAAATGTTCAGCGGCGTAACCATAAACCAGGATTACCAGGGTACAGCGCAAATTATCAGGCAAAAAGGCGGTAAAATTATCCTGGCCGCCAGCGGTATGCTTACAGGCGGCCGGGTTTTGGAATACCTTAAACACTACATCACCGATTCGCGGAATACGATACTGATCATCGGCTATCAGGCAGCGGGTACAAGGGGAAGGGCATTACTGAACAATGCCCATGAAATAAAAATTCACGGACAATATTACCCTGCAAAAGCGCAGGTAAAGGAGATTGGCGGGCTATCCGCGCATGCCGACCAGGCTGAACTGATCACCTGGCTGAAGGAGTTCACAGATGGTCCTTCACATATATACCTTGTGCATGGTGAGCCATCGGCACAGGAAGCTTTAAGGGTAAAAATAAATGATGAGTTACACATTAAAGCAAGCATACTTAAACAGGACCGGAAAGAGTTCTTATTCGCAATTGAAACCGGCAGCAATTAATAAAAAAAACAATGCCTGAAATTATAACCGTAACCTTTAACCCTGCTATTGATAAAAGCATATCAATAGCGGAACTGATCCCTGATAAAAAATTAAAATGCATGCAACCGGTATATGAACCCGGCGGCGGCGGTGTTAATGTTGCCAGGGCCATTAAAAAACTTGGGTACGATGCTGTTGCAATTTACCTGGCAGGCGGTGATACCGGAAGAAAAATCACCCGTTTGCTAAAAAATGACCAGATTGAATCTATAGTAATAGAGACAACGGAAAGTACCAGGGAAAACCTTATCGTGGCGGATATAGCCAATAGCAAACAATACCTTTTTGATATGCCGGGGCCCGAAATAAATATGCAGGAATGGCAGCAATGCCTGGATACTATTGAACATTTACCGGGGGTAAAATTCATTGTCGCCAGCGGAAGTTTGCCAAAGGGGGTCCCTTCAGATATTTTTGCCAGGATTGCAATGATAGCGCGAAAGAAAAATGCAAAACTGATAGTTGATACAACAGGCGAAGCATTGAAACAGGCTGTACAGGCCGGTGTTTATTTAATAAAGCCAAATTTGAAGGAGTTAGCTGCACTTACCGGGAAAGACGAACTGGGTATCGAAGCCGTGGCAAATGTAGCCCGCGAAATAATTAACATGGGAAAAGTTGAGGCTATAGTGGTTTCGATGGGACCAAACGGCGCTATGCTGGTAACCCGGGACCTGGTTCAACAGATAGTCCCGCCCCATGTAGAGATAGAAACCACGGTGGGCGCAGGCGATAGTATGGTTGCGGGCATTGTTATGAGTTTGGCAGAAAATAAAAATTTAACCGAAGCAGTTCAGTATGGTGTTGCATGCGGCACAGCAGCTACAATGAAGCCCGGCACTGAATTGTGCACAAGGGAAGATGCCGCCCTTCTTTACAAAATCATCCGGAACCAACCACTTGTGTAAGCTTATTTATTTGAAGCAGCGTAGCTTGTTGTAAGCGTTATTTTTCCCATACCTCTTCCAATAGCCACCGGAATGGCCTGATTCTATTTTCCGGCTTAAGGTTAAATTGTTTGACGCTTTTATTAATTATGAGGTCAACAGCTTCATCAATACTATCTGTTACCAAAAACAGGTGGGCGTCATTGGGGGCGATGGTCCCGTTTTTTTTCATTTCTTCAATATGTCCGACCAGGGCCTTATGGTATTCCTTTCCAAAAATAATGATCGGAAAATTACTGATCTTATGGGTTTGAATTAACGTAAGCGCTTCAAAATATTCATCCAAAGTGCCATACCCGCCGGGCATTACTACAAAAGCAAATGAATATTTGACCAGCAAAATTTTGCGGATGAAAAAGTGTTTTATGTAGATCCACTTATCGAGGTATTGATTTGGTTTCTGTTCTACAGGGAGCACAATATTGCAGCCTACCGACCTGCCTTTCACATCCCTGGCGCCGCGGTTGGCCGCCTCCATTAAACCCGGGCCGCCGCCGGTAAGGATGGTGAAACCCAATTTTGCGAAAGCAGCTGAAGCTTTACGGGTTAAATCATAATAGGGATGGTCCTCTTTAAAACGGGCGGAGCCAAAAATGGTGATACAGGGGCCAATAAAATGGAGCGCCCGAAAACCCCGGATGAGTTCAAACAGGGTTTGAACAGTGAACTTAAAATCTTTCCATCTTGATTGCGGGCCGGCAAGAAATACAATTTCGGATTGGTTCATAGCTGGATTAATTGTGAAACCAATATAGCAATTAATCCGGCTCTTTAATTACCCGGTATAATTAGTATCGGCATTTGCGTAAAAATAGCCGTGTCCCTCTCCATGTTTTCTCTGAACAAATGGTTAAAAAAATGATACTTTTTATAAGCTGTCGCCAGTATATCCATACCGTTTTTTTCAATTATATTGCCGATAGCAGATTGTGCATCCATCTCGCGTTTATCATAAAAGTTGAGTTGGCCGTAGTTAACGTTTGAAACTATCGTATCCCTGAATATAGCTGCGGCTTCCTCATTTAAAAGTGCCGGCAAACCGTCGGCGCCAACGTGCAGCAGGGAAACATCTGACTTTAAAGGCGTTGCAAATTTTGTTAAAAGCACTAATATTTTTAAGTCACAATACCTGACGTCGGTAACATAGAAAATATGTTTTACAGGGCGGAATGACACCTGATGATGGATCAGCAAAATGGGACAGGGTGCAGCATCGACAACACCCCGTATATTATTCCCGAATAAAAAGCCCGGAAAATCATTTGATTGACAGGCCCCCATAATAATCAGATCAATATGATGGTCGGCGACAAATTTTTGAATGCAACTATTAATATTCCCGGTTTGTGTAAAAAAACTTATTTTGGGGTGAAAATCCGGCTCACCTTCTAAAACGATTTGAAGTTTTTTTTCAGCGATTTCAAGCTTTGCCACTGCTTCATTAACCGGATCATCCTTGTCCCTGCCACCATCACTTACGGGAGGTACAGGTGACACATCCGGAACTTTTACTGCATGAAATAAAATCAGGTTAGCTCTTAAAGCCGCCGCCAGTTTTACCGCATAGTCCGCTGCATTCCCCGCAACCTCTGAAAAATCACTAAGTACAAGTATATTTTTCATCATATAACTTTACAAACCATAAAAATGAAGAATAATATTTTATATTATTTGCTGATGACCAATTGGGAATGCCAGTAATGGCAGCTTAATATGGCGCGCAAGTTTTTGTGTATGACTGCCCTCAAAAACCCGGTCAATTATACTATGCTGCCGGTGTACCATAGCAAGTATATCAATTTGCCCATGTGCCGTAAGCCAATCCAGCCCGTGGTCAACATCCATGCTTTTAATATGCCGGTAATAAATTTTAGGATAATTAATTTTGCCGGTAATGTCATTTAAAAAAGCATCCACTTTATGCTGGTATTCCTGCTTATCATACGTTTCGCCGGTAACATGTGCAATAAGTATTTCGGCATTAAAAGGCTGGGCTAAACCTGTTATAGAATTTATCACGTCGATATCCCCACTACTTAAATCAGTTGCAAACGCTATTTTTTTAACACCGTTAAATATAAATTTAGCCGGCACTAATAAAACGGGAAATCTGGCTTTTTCAATCATCTTACGACTGCTGCTTCCCAAAATAAACCTGCTCACCATCCCGGCGCCCGACATGCCCATCACCACCACCGGCGATTTTTCTGCCTCAGCAAGGTCAGCTACTACATCCGCAACCGAACCAACTTCACTGATATATTCAACAACGGGATGATAAGGTCCGTTATCATTAAAAACCTTCTCCTCTTCTAACAATTTTTCGGCAAAAATCTTCAATTCTTCCGTTGTTTCATATTTAATAGAAGTATAATCTTCCAGCGGCCATACCACTTGCGAGGCCATTGGTGTTTCTAACGGGACCAAAAATGCATTACATAATTTTATTCCTGCCTGCATACCTTTTGCAAGGTGCAAAGCATAGCGGGCAGCATTCTCTGCTGCGGGTGAAAAATCCGTTGGCACTACGATGGTTTTCATAACAGATCATTTTAAATAGACGGATGAAATTAATTGATGTAAAGTTCAGGTTCAACTATTGTATAAAGAATGATATTGGTCATTTAAATAATTGATAATCAAACAACAATAACAAACTATCAAAACAACATAAAGTTATCATAAATTACTTTGCCCCCATATAGTAAACACAGCACCGATGTAGCTATTATCAGCATACTTTGAAGAACAGGCGCCTGTATTAATTTTTTTGAAAATGGCACACTGAACAAGCCGGCGGCAACCAGCATACCGCCGATACAGCCGGCACTGAATATGACAAGATATACAATACCCTGGGCAGGGCTTTTAATTTGCGACATGGCTATAATAACCAATGCCCCGCTACCCGCAAGGCCATGCACCAAACCTACGCCATAAGCCAGTTTATGCGAATGATCGTGCGTATGGGTATGGAATTGGGTGTGGCTGAAGGTTTGTTTGGGTTCAAAATGGACGTGCAGGTGTTTATGTTCGCCCTGGGTATGAATATGTCCGTGTTTATGTATGATAAGTTTTTTGCCGCGAAAAAACTTCAGCAAACGGTAAACGGCCAGGGCTATCAGCATTAAACCAACGGTTGCCTCAAAATAATGGAAACTATGTTCGGAAATCCCTACTTTAAACAGGATCATCAACACACCGATAAAGACGATGGTTGAGGAATGGCCAAGCCCCCAGAAAATACCATCTTTAACCGACGACCAGATATGGTCGCGCCGGGAAACGATGTTGCTTACCGCCAGCAAATGATCGGCTTCAAAAGCATGGGTAAACCCGGCGTAAATTGTCAGCAGAAGTGGAAAGGTGAACATACCTGTTTTGGTTAAATATTGTAAAAATTATTTTCTGTGTATCGTTAATTTATTTGTTTGATGTTTTTTTAACATATCCTGGGCAATTGTTCGCCCGGCAGCATATTTACTACCCTTCGACCACCGATGTTGCTTTTCATTATTACCTGGCGGGGATGATCCTTAGTCACCTCTCCCACAATGCTTGCCATTGAACCATGCTCCCATTGCTGCAGCTTCTTTAAAAAAGCACCGGCAACCGCGGCGTCAACTATGGCAACAAATAAACCTTCGTTAGCTACATACAAAGGGTCGAAGCCGAGCATTTCACAGGCGCCGTAAACTTCATCCTCCACGGGAATATCTTTTTGTGAGATGTCGACACCCAGCTTTGCTTCTGCGGCAATTTCGTTTAATACGGTTGCCAGCCCTCCCCTTGTCGGGTCGCGTAAAAAGTGGATGTGTTCGCCAAACTCATCCAATAACTCTAAAACTATTTTGTTCAGCGGCCGTGTATCGCTGCTGACGGTTGTTTCAAACTGTAATCCCTGCCGATGGCTTACAATGGTAATACCATGCCTTGCCAGCGGGCCGCTCAGGATAATTTTATCGCCTGCCTTTATGTTTGCCGCGTCAATATCAGCTTTTGGATGAACTGTGCCAATCCCCGTAGTATTTACAAATATCTTGTCGCCTTTGCCCCTTTCAACCACTTTGGTATCGCCTGTAACTATTTGCACCCCTGCAGCTTCGCAGGCTGTTTTTATGCTGACCAGTATGTCCCAAAATTCGGTCATTTTCAAACCTTCCTCCAGCACAAACCCAAGGCTAAGGTATTTTGCAGACGCGCCGCACATCGCCAGGTCGTTCACCGTTCCGTTGATAGCGAGGTCACCGATGTTTCCACCTTCAAAAAATATGGGGGACACTACGTAGGTATCGGTACTCATGGCTACTTTTCCATCAAGGTTAAAGATGGCGCCATCGTGTTTTTTATTCAGCAGTTCGTTTTCAAGTAATTGAAATACACCCGCTTCAAGTAACTGGCTGGTAAGCGTACCGCCGCTGCCATGTCCCAAATTAATGGTATCAAAATCGAGTTTGGGTATAGGACAGAAAAGATTCATATTGGTGAGTGGTGAGTGGTGAGTGGTGAATGACTTTTTTAATTTAATAATTATCCAATGATTTAATGACCCAATGACCAATGACTAATGACTAATGACCAATGCCTTCCAAAACAGTTGCCATGTGAAAATTATAGTAGGCGGCACATGCCCCTTCACTGCTTACCATTGGCGCGCCCAATGGCTGAACCGGGGTACATTTTGTACCAAAGTTGGGGCATTGATCCGGCTTTATCTTTCCTTTCATTACATCGCCCGATAAACAAGTTAAATCCTCATGCGATTCGGCAATATCAATTTTAAATTTCCTGACGGCGTCGTATGCGCTGTATTGCTCTTTTACCCCATAACCGCTCCGGGGTATTTCGCCAATGCCGCGCCACTCCCTGTCGGTCACCTCAAAAATTTCGTCGATGGTTTTTACGGCGTTTTTATTACCCCCGGTTTCAACTACGCGGGTGTATTGGTTTTCCAGTTTATATTCACCTTTTTCCAATTGCTTAACCGTCATTAAAATACCTTCGAGCAGATCCACCGGCTCAAAACCGGTAACAACAATCGGTATTTTATATTTTTCAACTATGGGGTAATACTCTCCTATACCCATAATCGCGCAAACATGCCCTGCGCCTAAAAAGGCATCTACCTTACATGCTGCATCGCTCATTATGGCTTCCATGGCTGGTGGAACCAAAACATGCGAAGTAAGGATGGAATAATTTTTTACGCCTTCCTTAAAAGCATGGATCACCGAAAGCGCGTTGGCCGGTGCGGTGGTTTCGAACCCTACGGCAAAGAAAACAACTTCCCTGTCAGGGTTTTCTTTGGCGATTTTTACAGCTTCCAGCGGTGAATATAAAATGCGGACATCCGCGCCTTTTGATTTTGCTTCGAGCAGGCTCATACCGCTTCCGGGCACGCGGATCATATCACCATACGAACAAAGGATCACGTTATGATCCATTGCCAGGTGGACTGCTTTGTCAATCAGATTAACCGGAGTAACGCAAACCGGGCAGCCGGGCCCATGTACCATTTGCACATTTGACGGCAGCATATTAAGGATACCGTTTTTAACCAGTGAATGTGTTTGTCCGCCGCACACTTCCATAATGTTCCAGTTCCCTTTTACGGTTTCCCTGATCTCCTTTAAAAGGGCGTCCACTACTTCCGGTGAACGAAATTCCGATACATATTTCATATTGCTGAATCGTATATTTTTTCAATATTTTTCGGATCATTATCTGAATCCGCTTCAGGGTTATTTCCTTTGACCTGACCCACAACGGGAACAGTTGTTATCTTATTTTCATAATAAACCATTTGCCCGAACGAGATATTCTCGTCGTTTGGCGATAATTCCCGGTGAAAATACAAATGATATTTGCCGGCATATTTGTTTTTGGTCCAATCGACCAGCAGGGCATTTTGAAAAACACCGCCGCTAAAACAAATGTAATTAACATCCATGCCCATAGCAATACTGCCAATCAAACAGACCAATGAATAGTGAAATTTGGCAGCAATATAGTTTCTTGCTTTGCCATTTTCAATATCCAGCATTATTCCCCGCATTAATGTGCCTGTAGGTACCCGGTTTAACTGTACGCCCTCTGTAAAATAGGATCCATCCATTATTAAACCATTATCAGCAACATAATCCTCTGCCAGTGTTTGCAAATACATGGCGGCTTCGCCTTCGTAAGTTTGTTTGTCGCATATACCCAGCATCGACGCAACCGCGTCAAATATCCTTCCGACGGATGAGGTAAAACGATTTGCCGTTTTAATCAGTGAGCGGTAATTATTCCATTCGGCGGAGGTGAATTTTTCTTTAAGAAGGGCTGATTGTTCCCGGATTTCATAGGTAGCGCATAACGCTGCAATACGCGGTTCTAAAGCAATCTTATCGCCGGCAATGGTCGGGAAATAATCAAAATGGTTAATGCGTTGTATTTTGTTATTTTCATATTGAAAAAACTCGCCGCCCCATATATTGCCGTCGTTACCTAAGCCTGTGCCATCCCAAATCACACCTAAAATGGGTTCATTCTTGTGCAATAAATTATTTTCGGCAAGCACGGCAGCAAAATGGGCCTCGTGGTGCTGAACAAGTTTTAAATCAACCTCAAATTTTTCGGCCAGCTGGCGGGCATATTGCTGTGAGAAATAACCGGGATGCTTATCGGCAATAATAACGTCAAGCTTTACAGCATACATATTCAGCCAATGTTCCATAGTATGCTTGTACATCAACTGCGATTCAAAGCTTTCGCTGCTGCCCAAAAACTGGCTCACAAAAATATTCCCGTTTACTGCGAGGGTAAAACTGCTTTTTAAAAATGCCCCTGTTGACAGGATGCACTGATTGGTTTTGGGTTTATAACCGATGAAAGATGGCGCGTAACCCCTTGACCGCCGTAAAACAATTATTTTCTTACTGTATTTTGAAACCTGCACTACGCTGTCATCCTGGGGGATAATGATCTCACGATCATGGGTGACTACGTAATCAGCTATATCAAATAAATAGTCCAGGGCATCTTCATCTTTATAAATAATCGGCGAGCCTGAAATATTGGCGCTTGTCGCGATCAATGGTTTCCCAAAGTCCCTGACAATTAAATCAAAAAGGGGATTATATGGGATCATCACCCCTATCCTTTTTAAGCCAGGTGCTATCGCTGAAACTACAAGATCATTAAAGGCAACCTGTTTTGGGTATAGTAATACTATGGGCGCCGCTGTACTTTCCAGTAATGTTTTTTCCTGCTCATTTAACACAAAACTATTTTCAACGCTTTCGATGTCAGGATATAAAACTGCAAAGGGTTTGGTTGGCCGGTGTTTGCGGCTCCTTAATAACCGGATTGCCTGTAAATTATTTGCATCGCATACCAGGATATAGCCACCAATGCCCTTTACTGCCAGTATTTCACCCTGAATCAACAAGTTTTTGATGGCGGATAAAACAGCTTCCGTATTATTTGCCGGCATTGCTGATGCGTCCCGGTACAAACTAAGCCTGATGCCGCAATCAGTACATGAGTTGGTTTGTGAAAAAAATCTCCGGTCTTCAACATCTGTGTATTCCCCCTTACAGGTTTTACACATTGTAAAGCCCTGCATGGTTGTAGTATGTCTTTCGTATGGCACGTTGTCAATAATAGAATAGCGGGGACCACATTGCGTACAGGTGATAAAGGGATACCTGTACCTGCGGTTATTTACATCGCGTAATCCGGCAAGGCAATCAGGGCAAACGGCCATATCCGGCGACAACAAAACCTGCTTTTGGCAGGTATCATCGTCTTCCACAATAATTGAAAAATCAGCAAACGTTTGGTCGGCTATTTTAAAAAGCCCGGCCGAAATGACTGCTGACCTTTGGGGGGCGGCAAGTTTTATTTTCCCAAAAAATGAGCTTGCTTCCCATTCCGGGGCATTAAAGAAAATATTTATACCATTGCTGTCGTTTTTTACATAGCCTTTCAGGTTCAGTTCCTTTGCCAAATGGTAAACCATCGGCCTGAAACCAACCCCCTGCACAATTCCGTTGATATGTATATGATACGTTTTCAAGCTATGGCATATTAATCATGTTCTCAAATGTATTCATATAATAATTTAGTTTTATAAGGAATATCATTTTTCAACAGTGACAGTTGTCATATACTCAGGCTGCCAAAACGGATAGATTTGGTTTTAAAATAATCGTCAGAAAAAAAATATATTTACAAATGCATTTTAAGTAAACCCGGCGCACCCATGCATGAACTTTCTATTGTCATGAATATCATTCAAATTGCAGAGCAGCAGGCAAAAGCAGCCAATGCCTCTGTAGTCGATGAAATTGAGCTTGATATTGGTACGATGAGCGGAATTGACATGGACAGTATGGATTTTGCCTGGGAACAGGCTGTTAAACAAACCATGCTGCAAAATTCGGTGAGAAAGGTAAACCGCATCAAGGCCAAAGCAAAGTGTCTTGATTGTGGCGCAGAATTTGCCATTGAAAAGTATTATGATGCATGCCCGGCTTGCGGGGAGCATTTGCTGGATATTTTGCAGGGCACAGAACTCAGGGTAAAGTCACTGACTGTTAGTTAATTAAATATTTTAATAAAAATATAAACGACAAAATTATGTGTGCAACATGTGGCTGCGACTCGGGCAGCAAAACCACTTACAAGCTTCTTGATAAGGATGATCACGATCATCCGCATACGCATGTACATCCGCATACACAGGATCATGCGCATGATCAGGATTATTCACACCCAGCTCAAAAAACAATAATTGATGTGGAGCAGGATGTACTGTCGCAGAATAATTTATTGGCGCAAAGAAACCGCGGGTATTTTGAAGGTAGAAATATTTTGGCGTTAAACCTGGTCAGCTCACCGGGATCGGGGAAAACCTCCCTGTTGGAAAGAACCCTGAACGACTTGAAAAGCGAACTGGAATTTGCCGTGATAGAGGGCGACCAGCAAACCACCAATGATGCCGACCGCATACAGGCAACAGGTACAAAAGTCACCCAAATTAATACCGGCAAAGGCTGCCATTTAGATGCCCACATGATATTGCATGCCCTTCAGGGGATGAAGCCAAAAGAAAATTCCGTACTATTTATTGAGAACGTTGGCAATTTAGTTTGCCCCGCTATGTTTGACCTGGGTGAAAAAGAAAGAATTGTGATCATCAGTGTTACCGAAGGGGATGATAAACCGCTGAAATACCCTGATATGTTCCATTCATCGACGCTTTGTATCATCAATAAAATTGATCTGCTCCCATACGTACCTTTCGATATGGAAAAAGTAAAGTCAAACGCAAAAAAGGTAAATCATCATTTGGAGATCATTGAAGTAAGCTGTATCTCGGGCGAAGGATTGCCTTTGTGGTACAACTGGCTAAAATCAAAGGTATTACAGCCGGAGACGGTTTAATAAATTGTGAAGCCTCACCTAAATCCTCTCCAAAGGAGAGGACTTAAAAAAAAGGCGGATTTTGAATACACAGATTAATATTTTCTTCGCTTCCCCCCTTTGGAGAGCGGTTTGGGGTGATGCGACAAATTAAAATACCGTTTTTAATAAACAAACAATATGTGCCTTGCAATTCCCGGTAAAATTATAGAGATCAGCACCCAGTTGGATGATCTGTACAGGACGGCCAAAGTATCCTTCGGCGGTATCAGGAAAGAAATAAACCTGTGCATGGTACCCGAAGCACAGGTAGGTGATTATGTACTGGTGCATGTAGGCGTAGCCATAAGCAAAATTGATGAAGAAGAGGCCATGAAGGTGTTCAGTTATCTGAAGGATATGGGTGAGGTGGAGGAGTTGGAACCCCGGAGCGATTAAAATTCAGGGAAAATCGTCAGGTTTTTTGGGATGATAGCATATCATATTTTGAACCCAAAAACACCAAAACCTGTTTTATAATTAGCGGGCACCCCACCGGAATCCGGTGATTTGAAAAAATCGTGCAAAAAGAGGCATCTATCCATCGTTAATATTTCCCATCAGTCCCTTTTTGATAACAGGATATCCGGACAGGGATCTTTGCCGGTCACCATTAGTCATATTCCCTTTATTGACCTATATCATCTCTGGAAGTGATTTAAATCATCTGTAAAAAAAAAAATTGTAAGCAATTTTGTATAGGAGAACGTAAATTCCATTTACGCTGATGTTTATATTTTCATTTTAGTATAAAACGTTATGCAAACGATCAAATTCTCAAGTGACGAAGCCTGGCAAAAACAATTTGCAGCTGCAGTCAGACAAAACGTAAATAAATATTTTAAGGATAAGGGAATTTCTATTAAAGGGAATTTTGTCCTGTTTACCCAAACGGTGGCAATGCTTGCATTTTATATTGTCCCACTGGTAATTTTGCTGACTATGCCTATGAGTGCCTGGCTGGGTTTACCGCTGGTAGTTATTATGGGAATAGGAATGGCAGGCGTCGGCATGTGTGTGATGCATGACGCTGTTCATGGCTCCTATTCCGGCAAGGAATGGTTAAATAAAATAATGGGCGGCACCATGTATTTACTCGGCAGTAATGTTTTTAACTGGAAAATTCAGCATAATGTGATGCACCATGCCTATACCAATATCCAGGGGTATGATGAAGACATTGCGGTGAGCACCTTTATACGTTTATCTCAATTCGCCCCTGCTAAAAAGTTTTACCGTTATCAGTACATTCACGCTTTTTTCTTTTATGGTTTGTTGACAATTTCCAAGCTGACCAATGATTTTTTCCAATTGGCCCGGTACAACAAAACGGGGATCACAAGGAAGTTTAACGTTAATCCTGTGATGGAATATGCCAAAATGGTTGTAGTGAAAATTTTATACCTGTTTGTGTTTATTGGCCTTCCGCTGCTCATCACCGGCTTTACCTGGTGGCAGGTGCTTTTGGGCTTTTTTATCATGCACTGGACCGCCGGGTTTATTATGAGTACAATATTTCAGATGGCACATGTAGTGGAAGGAGCAAAACAATTTCAACCCGATAATGAAGGTATTATCCATACAGAGTGGGCGGTAAACGAAGTGCTGACCACTTCGGATTTTGCAAGGAATAACTGGTTGCTGAACTGGTATGCCGGCGGACTTAATTTCCAGATCGAACACCACCTGTTTCCTAATATCTGCCATGTGCACTACCACAATATTGCACCTATAGTTGAAAAGACGGCCAATGAATACGGATTATTTTATAACCTGAAGCCTTCCTTTTTAAATGCACTGACGTCACATATTACCAGGCTAAAGGAATTGGGCCGGCAAGTCGCTTAATTTGTTTTTCACTGTAGTGAGGTGTGTTTTTCAGCTTTAAAGATATAAGGTTTTTATTGCTAATGGTTCAGGAACATGCCGGTTAAACTCCGGCAGGTACTAAAAATCGAGTAGGAAGCAAGGAATTATTTCCCTTGCTGTCCTCTCATGCCACCGTACGTGACGTTCGGCATACGGCGGTTCCACATTAAGGTTACTATTAAATCTCCATTATAACTTTTAATTATACTGTTTTACTATCTTTGAAAACATTATAATCTATGATCTCGTTCTCTCACCGTGTTTTTATGGAAGTTGCCGCCAACCTTAGTTTCAGTAAGGCGGCACAGATACTTTTTGTTACGCAGCCTGCCATCAGCAAACATATTAAAGCGCTGGAAGACCAGTACAAAGTGCCTCTTTTTGAACGGAAAGGGAACAGCATATTGCTTACCGAAGCGGGTAAAAAGTTAAACGAGTACCTGCTGCAGGCTACGGAAATTGAACGCAAGGCCGAATACGACCTGTCGGTTTTAAGCAGCCTTTCGCACGCGGCAGGGCACTTGCGCCTGGGGGCCAGCACCACAATCGCCCTTTATATTTTGCCGTCGATATTATCAGGTTTTCAGCGTGAGTATACCAATGTGGATGTTCAGCTGGTTAACCGCAATTCCGAATATATTTTAAATGCCCTGCTAAACCACGAGGTGGATATTGGCATTATAGAGGTGGACAATAAACTGACCACCGTATCGTACAAACCTTTTATGAGCGATGAGGTGATCCCGGTTTGCTCTGCGAAAAGTCCGCTGGCAGGGAAATCATTAACGCTGAAACAATTTGTAAAAACGCCGCTTGCTTTGCGCGAAAGAGGCTCGGGGACTTTAAACGCTTTGTTGAAATCATTATCAGCACTGCACATTAAACCGGCAGAACTGTCGGTAAAAATAAGGCTGGGCGGTACCGAAGCGCTTAAAAACTTTCTATTGGCCGATCAATGCCTCGGCTTTATGCCGCGCCCGTCCATCATCCGCCAATTAGCAGAAGGCGATCTGGTTGAAGTACCCATAGAAGGGCTGAAAATTACCCGCGATTTCTTTTTTATCCGCCGCAAGGGGACGGAAGACTACGGACTGACCAGCAATTTTATTGCTTATGCGTTGAAGCATATTGGTGAGTAGAGAGACTTACGAAGTTTTTTAAACTTCGTAAGTCTGCCTGTCAACCTAATAAACTACTCACCCAATCATCCATTATTCTTTTGTCATCCTGAACGCAGTGAAGGATCTTCTACGATAGACTTAGCGGACTATGCATGGTGGAAATTGCAAGGCGTAGAAGATCCTTCGCTACGCTCAGGATGACAATTATAAATGCTCAACTCACTTTACTGCAATTTCTTCAAAATTCCCGTGCCAAGTTCATCAGTGCTTTCAGCGGCATTTGACAATACTACCACGGCAATGTTTTTATCAGAATTAAAGGCTAAAAAGCTGCTGCTGCCGTTGGTGCCGCCATTATGGAAATAATAGTCGACCCCGTTTACGGTGATGATGTGCCAGGCCAGGCCGATCTTCACATCCTTGGTAAAGGTTACTTTATGGGTTAATACAATAGCCTTTGACAGTTCATCGTTACCGGGATGCAGATTTGCCGTAGCGTACAGCAGCATATCATTAAGGGTTGAGCGTAATGCACCACAGGGCGCTAATACGTCAAAATCCCAGGCTTCCGTTGGCCGCCCGTCCTTATTATATACCTGCACAAAACGTGGCGCAAGTAAAGGGTTTATGTTCTGGTCGGTGCTGAACATCCCCAGTGGTTTGCTAATGATCTCCCTCACCATTTGTGAATAAACCTCCCCGCTGACGTTTTCTAAAATATTGCCCAGCAGACCAACAGCCAGATTTGAATAAGCGTATTTTTCGCCCGGTTTGCTGTTTAGTTTGCAGGTTTTAAGATAGGCGTATAACAACTCTTTTGTATAATCTTTATAAGGGTTCAGCGCGTCGGTTGCGTGGCTAAAAAGGTTATCCGGAATGCGGGCCAAACCCGAGGTGTGGTTACATAAATTCAGCAGGGTAATTCCTTTAAGTTCAGGGTTTTCTGCCACAGAATCAGGCAGGAATTTGGTGATCGGGTCGTTGAGCTTAATTTTTCCTTCGTTTACATAATAACCCAGCAAGGTTGCTGTAAAAGTTTTGGTAATTGAGCCGAGTTCGAAAAAGTTATCGGCATTGGGCAATTTGCCGTTCCTTTTTATGGTTTCACCGTAGCTGTAGGTGCTCACCTGGCCGTTTTGTATGATGCCAATAATCACGCCGACAGTTGTGGATTTTTGAATATACGTACGGGCAACCGTATCTATTTTTTTGTCCATAACTGATATCAAACGGTTGGATGTTATTTCCAGGGCCGTTTTATCACCCAAAGGTTCTATATATTCCTGAAACAGGAACAGTTCAAGTTTATCGCGCTTATCAAGGCTCATGAGCAGTTGCAGCGTCAACGAACTGAACTTCAGCTTGTAGGTTGCCACATTGTTATTCACAAAGCTGATGAGCGACGATTCTTTTATTTCGCCCAAAGGAAATAGTTGTTTGCCGGCAACATCGTTAAAGGCATCAATGCTTAATTCCTTTTGAAAATCCTCACCGGCCAGGTTATAAATAGCATCGGCGTTTTTAAGGTTGAAATACTTTTTAACTATTGTAAACACAGAATCAACTTTTTGCTGCTGCCTGCTTTGGGCGGATGCGGAAGTTGCAATGATGAAGAGTAAAAGGATACTGAATGTTGATTTCATCGTTAAAATTACCCTTGTATAACGTTTGGAATGGTGAATTAATGTAAAGGATCAGTTAAGCGTGCAAATTTGTTTTGGTTGATATACCAGGTAATTCTATAGGAAATAATCCCAATGATAGCCCCGATAAGGTAAGTAATTCCTATAAACTGAAATATTTCACCGGGGCCTGAAAATATATGTGCATTCGTTTTGCCTAAAATAAATATCCCAACAATGCCCACCCCGATAGACAATATTGCACCAGCTATAATACCTCCATCAATCAAACAATATTTTATTAAACCTCTTTCTTTGTTTTCCTTCCATTTTTTTAAAAACTCAAATCTATTGACTTCCTTTTCGGTTAAGCCTTTATCTGCAAGGCCCGAAAGGTAGTTTTGCCTTTGCGCATATCTAAAAAAGCCTTCTACAAATCCCCACGTCCATAAACCGGCATATACATGGGCGTAAGTTTTATCGTTAACCAGGAAGTAAAGCACTGAAAAGATAAGCACCTGCACGGGCGCGTCACTCAACCATTTTCTAAGATAACGCGCTAAAACCGTCCAGTTTAAATCATACTTACTTTTAGGTAATGGCTTTTCATCCATCATTTTATCATTGTACCTGTTGTAAATAGCAACAAATACAATCAAAACGGCTGCATATTTTGTTAGAACAAAGCCTGAATTATATTTAATCAAGCCCTCATATAGAAAGGAACAAATCCCAAAAGCCACTGCCACACCAAGCAGATTTGTTTTGATTAGATTTAGGACTTTGCTGATCATCCATCAATATTAAGAATTTTTTATCTAAAATATTGATGCAGAATTAACAAAGTTGATAACAAAATAATTAAAGCAAATGCCAATTGCCGAAAGCCGGTTACGGCGTTTGCCCTGCCAGCAAAAACAGCACAGCCATACGTATAGCCACACCATTTTCCACCTGATCCAGTATGATGGATTGTTTGCTGTCGGCAACATCGCTGGTGATCTCCACGCCGCGGTTTATGGGGCCGGGGTGCATCACAATGATCTCTTTGTCTAAAGAATCAAGTATCTGTTTGTTTAAGCCATACAGCATACTGTATTCGCGCAGGGAAGGAAAATATTTTATATCCTGGCGTTCCAGTTGTATGCGCAGCATATTGGCTACATCGCACCAGTTAAGGGCTTTTATCAGGTTATGTTCAACCTTTACGCCCAATGAGCCTATATATTTCGGGATCAGCGTGGTAGGGCCGCAAACCATCACTTCGGCGCCAAGCTGTTTAAGACATAGTATATTGGACAGCGCCACACGCGAGTGCAAAATGTCGCCTACAATGGCAATCTTTTTACCTGCCACATCCCCCAGCTTTTCGCGGATAGAAAAAGCATCAAGCAGGGCCTGGGTAGGGTGCTCGTGCGCACCATCCCCCGCATTTACTATCTGTGCTTTAACATGTTTCGACAGGAAAATACCTGCGCCGGCATAAGGATGGCGCATCACAACCATATCCACTTTCATGGCAAGGATATTGTTTACAGTATCGATCAGCGTCTCGCCCTTGGTAACAGAGGACGACGATGCCGCGAAATTTATAGTATCAGCCGATAAGCGTCTTTCAGCCAGCTCAAATGACAGACGGGTACGCGTTGAATTCTCGAAAAATATATTGGCAATGGTAACATCGCGCAGCGATGGCACTTTTTTGATCGGCCGGTTTAAAACGGTTTTAAAGTTATCCGCAGTTTCAAATATCAATTGAATATCGTTTAGGTTTAAATCTTTGATTCCTAAAAGATGTCGTGTGCTAAGTCCTGCCATGTGTTGTGTATTTCAGTTTTCGAATGTTCAATTTCGGATTTATTAATTCGGAATTCAGACGTTTTATTTTTCGCTTTTGTTGTTTTTTCAGCTGTGCTCAAAAGGGCTTTCGCCGTTTTGGATTTATATTATTTTTCTATTTCTACTGTATGTCATTGCGAGCGAAGCGCGGCAATCGCGAACTTTGAATTTTCGCCAATGCATAACCGTTTGACATAGTTCGCGATTGCTTCGTGCCTCGCAATGACAATGTCGGCTATTTCGCATCAGATAACAAAGTTATCTGATCCACACCGTCAGTTTCCCGCCAGCTCACCACTACCTTTTGGGAGGCTATGGAATCAACCTCAATTCCTACATAGTCTGCCGCCACGGGGATATGCCTTGAATAGCGGCGATCTACCAACGTAAGCAGTTCAATTTTTTCGGGCCTGCCGAATGCCTGCAGGGCATCCATTGCGGCGCGGATGGTGCGGCCTGTCCAAAGCACATCATCCATCATGATTACTTTTTTGCCTTCTATAATAAAATCAATTTTTGTTTGATTGGGCATCAGCTGCGATTCGCGGCGGCGGAAATCATCCCTGTAAAAGGTAATGTCCAGGTCGCCCTGCAGAATATTTTTACCGGGTAATATTTTTCGTAGTTCTTCGGCTATGCGTTGGGCCAGGTAAATACCGCGCGGCTGTATGCCAATAAGCACGGATTCAGAAAAATCGTTATGATTTTCGATCAACTGCCGGCATAAACGCTGTAATGTAATTTGAAACTTTTGACCGTCGAGCAGTATTGGGTTTTGCATCGTATGGGTGGATTTAGGCAAAGGTAATAATTTTTTAGAGATTAGTTAATTTGAGATTAGTCTAAAATAAAGCACGGTGTTTTTTGGATTAAATCCGGTTCTACTTTATTTTATCCAGCCGGTTTCCAAAAGTTTCATGAAATATCCCCCAACTACGCTGCGTGCCTGGAAACCAACCAGTTTTCCATTGGTCGTCTCGTGCCAGTCGCTTAATGGAACGCGTGAGGGTGTTTCTGTTGCAAATTTATATACCGGGTCGATAAGGGCTTTAAAATCCTTCGGATTATCTGCCAGTGCAGCGGTCCATAAAATCCAGTCTGATTTGGTGTAGGTTTTACGGCTATCAAGAGGTAAGCCGAAAGCGTTTTGTTTGGTGATATAGTAATTGATTTCCTTTTTATAAACAGCAGGCGGAAATAGATGAAGGCCCAAAACCTTATCCCAAATCAGGTTGTATTTCTGGCTCCAGCTGTCTTTATTACCAAAAACAAGAGAATAATGATCGCCCGCATCTGCAAGGTTTTGCCATTTGGCAGCACTGCTTATTGCGAAGCTCCGGTAGTTATTTGCAATATTTTTTTTGCCCAGCTTATCGGCCATATCCGCGTATGCTCCTAATGCAACAATTGCTTTTACAGATAAGTTTGCATTGCGTGCCAGGTGACCGGCAAAATCATCGGTACACAACTGGTTACCCGGGTCGACACCATTGACGCTTAAGTAAGCAGCCCATTTGGTTAATGTTTCCCAGTGTTTTTTGGCGTAACCGGCATTTCCTTCGGCTTTTACAATGGCAGCTGTTAGGATAATCATATTGCCCGATTCTTCCACCGGCATATTCTCGTCATAAGTTTGCCCGTTTGCCAGGGGATAGGTTCCCAAATCATGCGCGGCAAAATTATGTGCCCACTTTTTACTTTCGCAGTAATAAAATATGCCGTTCAGCATGCCTTCCAGCAATTTGGGGTTATACAACAAGTATAAAGGGGCTGAAGGATAGGTTACATCAACTGTGTTTATAGAGCCATTGCTAAAGTTTTCTTTCGATAAGAATAATATATCTCCCTGCGGGCTTTGTAATAACTGGTGCGCCGAAATACTCTGACGGTAAGCCAATACACACAGATCGGCATAGTTTTTACCGCCCGCCTTTAGCGCTGCCGCGTACATACTTTTATTAAAGCTATCGCATTTTCGCATTACAGCTGCGTATTGTGCTGAAGCCGTATTTAATTCCTTTTCAATAGTGGCACCTGTTAACTTCCACCAGGGTTTTAAATTTTGCCCGAAATATTGCACCGAAAACAAATCATCATAACCCAGTTCAACAAATTTTTCTTTGGCTGCGGCGCCCACGCTCCCGAAATTCAGTACGGTATTTAAAACCCTTTGTTTTCCGGGTTTATTGGTTGATTTAATTTTCCCGCTAACAAATGAACTCACCGAACTGTCCTGCCCGGTTACATATTGTAATTCGTTTACCGATTTTGGTACGGCAACATACATATATCCCCAGTCAATACGCAGGTCATCCCCCTTTTTTTTCAATACCGGCTGTGCAATGGTACCGGCCTTTAAAACTGACAATGCCTGTGCATCGTATTTTTTAGTTCCTACTTCCTGCGAGGGGCTGTTAACCGCTATTGCCGTTGAAGCGCCGAATAAAACTTTTACATTATGATTTTTACCATCGTTTGATATTACCCTATAACTAATATATGATACCGGCCTCGAAAAAACAGCAAGGTCATTCATCAGTAAGGGCGAAGTAAAGCTTACCTCAAGGTTAACGCCTACACATTCAAAATTATAAATAGTTTGCGTTGCGTTTATTTCAACGCTTTTTTGTTTGGCCAGCAATACGTTGTTCGACGGTTCTTTAACTTCGTTAAGCAGCCCCCCATCAAGCCAGGAACCGCCTGATGTATTGGCGCAGTGGATGGCCAAAACATTGTCGCCTGCTTTTAACTTATCTTTAATCTTATCTTTCAGCGGGATCAGCTTAAAATCGCTTGTCCATCCAATAAAGCTATATACCTTTTCCCCGTTCAGGTAAACCTCTATATTATCATCATGGTACAGCTTTAATACCAGCTTATCAATATTCAGGTCATTTAGGGTAAAACTGCGCCTCAGCCATATATTTTTACTGACCCATAAGGTTTTTGCATGCTCCTTGTCATCAGTGAACGGGGCAGCGCCGGTATTCCAGTTGCTGTCGTCGTATTTTATGCTTTCCCAGCTTCCGGCAGGCTCTGTTTGGGTGTATTTGCATTGATACGCCCGTTCATCCGAGGCAGGTAAAATAGTTTTATAAACAGGCGTTTCCTTACCCATGAACCTGTATGTGGTTCCGTCAACTTTTATAAGCCCCAACAGCGATTGGTCCTTGCCCGTCCAGTGTTTGGTAGGCGAGGCATTTAAAGTATCGGAAAACGACCAGATACTGAAATAAGTATTGTGATTAATCAGCGGATAAGCCGGGGCCTTTTTGGCCTGGGCGTTAACCAGATTAGTTGTAAAAAATAATACTATTGCCCAAAGAGTGACTTTTCTCATAGATGTTTTTTTTAGTCCATGGTCCATAGTCGATAGTCCATGGTAAAAGAATGGCGATAACGCTATCCCAAATATAAAACCATCGACTATAGACTATGGTCGATGGTCGATGGACTTTCCGCCCTTACAACTCCCTCACCCAAATATTACGGAAGCTCAAAGGTTTGCTTTTATCGCCATGTGCCTGTAATTTGATTGGCGAAGGACCATGTGCTTTGTATGCCGGTTTGCCAATGTATAAAGTTGGACCCAACAACTCAAAATTATTTTCTACCAAAACGCCGTTAAAAAATATGGTTACCCTTGCAGGGGATTTTAATAAACCATCGGCATTAAAAGTAGGGGCCGTCCAGATCACATCATAGCTTTGCCATTCTCCATTTTTTCGTCCGGGGTTAGCCAAGGGGATCGCTTGTTTGTAGATACTCCCGGCCATGCCGTTAACATAAGTTTTATTGTTGTATGAATCCAAAACCTGTAATTCATACCCGGCATCACCTTTGCCTATTGATGCTAAAAACACACCGCTGTTACCCCTGCCCTGCCCTGATCCTTCGAGTCCTTCAGGTTCGCGCCATTCAATATGTAACTGATAATTGGTAAATAATTTCTTTGTGTCAATATTGCCGTAATTTTTATTGACAGTTAATATCCCATCCTTAACATCCCATTTGGCTGGCGAACCATCGCTGTTTTGAACCCATTGGTCAAGATTGGTACCATCAAATAAAACGATCGCATCCGAAGGTGCATCGCCTAATTTAGCGCCCGGAGTTACTACTTTTGGAATGGGATCCCAAATTTCAGTATCTTCCGGTTTTGCCTGTTGCGCATTTGCCATTAAAAAGCTCCCTGACAATATTGCGGTGAATAAAATTGAATATTTCATACATTAGTTTATTAGGTTTATTAAGTTGATTTAGTGAGTAGTTGTTTGAGTGAAATCCATTGATTAAGAAATTAAACTCAATCAACTTAATCCAACCCAATCAACCAATTAACTAAACTTTCAATACATTTTTACAGTAATCACAGCTTTCCTTTATGCTGACAAAAGGGTCAATGTTTATGTAATTTTCCTGTTCAACAATAAAATGTTTTAATCCTGCAAGTTTTGCGTGGCTCAAAATTGTTTTAAAATCTATACTCCCTTTTCCAATTTCTGTGTTGATATCGGTATTGGTTTTATCCCTGTCTTTGATGTGGCAAAATGCGAACCTGCCCGGATGCTGTTTAAATAATTTTATAGGGTCCTGACCTGAACGTACCACCCAGAAAATATCCATTTCCATGTGCACCAGTTCGGGATCGGTTTCTTTTAAAAGCACATCATAAAATGTTGTCCCGTCAACCGGTTTCCATTCAAAGTTGTGATTATGATAGCCTAATTTTAAACCGGACTTTTTGCACAGTTCGGCAGCTTTGTTCATTTTTTCGGCAACTTGTTTAAACTCGTTGGCACTTTTTAAAACTTCGCCGTTAACCGAAGGAACTATTACATACGACATCCCTGTAATATTAGCCGCTTCAATATAACTTTTAAGGGCCTCTGTTTTACCCTCTACAAAATACTCATCCATGTCGAAATGCGCGCTTGGCGCTTTCAGGCCATTTGCTTTTAACAGCTCACCGAAAGCTTTTGCGTCAAGGCCCCAAAAACCGTCTTTTTTTGAATAACCAAACGGCTCAACCTCTTTATACCCGGCGGCTGCAACCTTGGCTATGCCCCCTTTTATATCAGCCGGCAACTGATCGCGCAGACTATATAATTGTAAGCCAACAACTTTTTTATTTGATTTTGCTGAAAGCAAATTGGGCGCTATCATCATCCCTGCGGAAATTAATCCGGCTTGTGTTAAAAATTCTCTTCTGTTTGTCATTGGTTTGTTTATTGGTTAATGGTTCATAGTTCATAGCAGTTGCATTTGGTCATTGTGCTCATTGGTCATTAGTCATTTGGCCATTAGGATACAGTTCAACAAATAATCCAATGACTTAATGACTAATGACTCAATGACCTAACTACACATCGCAAATATGTATTGCTTTTCTGAGTGAGCCGATCTTATCTTGCTGTTTGGGTACAAATTCCTGCCCTACATAGCCTTTATAGCCGATTGCTACAATTGCCCTCATTACGGCAGGGTAATAAAGCTCCTGGGTATCATCAATTTCGTGCCTGCCGGGGATACCGCCGGTGTGATAATGCGCGATATACTGGTGATAATCGGTTATATTCCTGATGATATCGCCTTCCATGATCTGCATGTGGTAAATATCAAAAAGCAGCTTAAAGTTTTCGGAATTTAATCTTTTTGCCAGTTCAACGCCCCATTCCACATTATTGCACTGGTAATCCTTATGATCTATCTTGCTGTTCAGCAGCTCCATGCAAAGTACCACATTATGTTTTTCGGCTAAGGCTACGAGGGGTTTAAGACCCTCTACGCAATTGTTCCAGCCGGTTTCATTGTCTTTCCCCCTGCGGCTGCCGCTAAAACAGATCAGGTTTTTATAGCCATTTTTTTCAACCAGCGGTATCATTTCGCTATAATTTTTCTGGAGCGTAGCATGGAACTGTGTATCTCCAAACCCATCAGTAAGGTTAATTTCGGCACCGTTGCACATAGATGAGTACATGCCATGTTTTTGCAGCGTGGGCCAGTCTTTGGGCCCACAAAGGTCAACACCTGTAATACCTATTTCTTTGGAGAGTTCGCAAAGCTTATCAAGCGTATACTGGCTGTAACACCAGGGAGAAACCGAATGGTTAATATTGCCTTTAAGTTTATCGGTAAGCATTTCTTTGCTTTCTTCTTTTTTAAATGATGATAACATGCCGGTTACAGATATTGCAGCCGTTCCGGCTACGATATTCCTGATTGCCGACCTGCGGTTTTGTTTATTTGCCATAAATACTTTTTTTATATTTCCACTTGTGCAGAGGGCTCTTCAATATCTAATCCCGGTTTCAATTCCATTCGGTTTGTATCTCGGAAGAATATTAAAAACAATACCAAAACCAGCGCAGCGATCCCTCCAGGTATTAGCCAAATATTTTGCCAGTTGTGGACACCTGGTGAAGTTTGCCAATGATCAACTATAGGGCCTGAAATAGTGAAGCCGATCAACATACCTATCCCATAAGTTGCCAGCATAATGAATCCCTGGGCTGCGCTTTTGAATTTGTCGCCGGCCAGATTATCTGTATAGATCTGCCCGGCAACAAAGAAAAAGTCGTAACATACGCCATGTATAATAATACCGGCGAGCAACATCCAATAGCCGGTCCCCGAATCTCCGTATGCAAAAAATACATACCTTAAAGCCCAGGCAAGCATTCCCAATGCAAGCATTTTTTTCACACCAAGCCTCACAAAAAAGAATGGCATTGCTACCATAAATACGAATTCCGAAACCTGTCCAAACGATTGTACCCCTGCCGCACGATTCATCCCTACTTCATTCAAAAATGGATTAGCGAAATTATAATAGAATGCAAGCGGGATACAAATGGCGACTGATGCCAGGAAAAACACCAGGTATGATCTGTTCTTTAACAACCCTATCGAATCTAACCCAATAATATCTCTTAATGAGGTTTTTTGACCTTTTTTTGCCGGAGGCGTATCGGGTAATGTAAAACTTAAAATCCCGAGGATCGCTGAAGCAACAGCTGCCATTTTGAAGGTTAAAACGAGTGTTCCACTTTGTTCCCAGCCCAACACACCTATGGTGACACCGGCGATAATCCAGCCGGCGGTTCCAAATACCCTAATCCACGGGAACTCTTTGCTCGGGTTTACCATCTGCTTAAACGAGATGGAATTGACCAGGGCAAGCGTTGGCATATAAATGATCATATATGCCAAAATACCGGGATAAAAATTACTGAACGTAGGTACCGTAGTTTCATAATAAAGCAAGGCAGCACCTACTATGTGCAATACCCCCAAAATTCTTTGCGCTGAAAAATATTTGTCGGCAATCAACCCGATAATGAACGGGGCGACAATAGCTCCCAGCGCCTGTGTGGCATAGGCTGTTGCGTTCTGAGTTCCGGTTGCATTTAAGTTTTTTGCGAGGTACGTCCCCATGGTAACAAACCATGCCCCCCAGATAAAAAATTCCAGGAACATCATCAAAGATAGTTTGGCACGGATTGTCGGCGTCATGGTTTGTACTTTTAGTATTGGGTTAAATGTTAGTATTAAAATTACTTTTTAAAGGACAGGATGTATTTCACCATTTCCTTTGCATCACTTAATGATAATGCCGGGTGGGGAGCCATAGCTATGTCGCCCCACTGGCCTTTACCACCCTTTAATACCTTATTGGCCAAAGTATCAATATTGGCATCGGTGGCGGGGTATTTTGCTGCTACATCTGCATATTTGGGTCCGATAATTTTGGTATCGATCTTATGGCAGGCTAAACAATCATTTTTTGCAATTAATTTACCACCAACTTTTGTGGTATCAATTGACCGTGCTGTAGTTGCTGCGCTTGAATCCGCAGGGGCTGTTGTTGTGGCTGCACTGTCAGCACTTCCTGATTTTGAACCGCCGCCGCAAGCGCTAAAAACTACTGCTACAAATAAAACTGCAAATACTTTTTTCATTTTGATGTTTTTTGGTTTGTTATTTTGTTGTTTGATATTAAGATTTTTTAAAATTACGATTTTAATGTTTTATTGTTCTTATACTGCGGCAGTTTTTGTTAACGTTGTTTTATTTTTAGAACGCATATAAATAACAAGGCCGGTAAAAGCTACTATAAGCCCTATTGGTATGAAACTGGTAATATGCAAAACATCAATCCCTGTTACATTTTTTGCATCGTTATACAAAGTCTCTAAACTGCTGCCAGGAGCCGCTTTAACAGCATCCTGCAAACTGTTGCCGGCGGGTAATTTGCCTGCAACAACACGATCTATATAATGCCCCATGTATATGGTATAAAAAGATACAGACAACATCCCTGCGCCCCCCATCAGGTTTAAACCCAATGCGCCTGTTTTAGGAAGGTTTTCATTAACGAACCCTAACATAGTTGGCCAGAAATAACATACGCCTATCCCGAATACTATCGCATCAACAAAAACATTGCCTGTGGATGTGTATAATAAGTAAAGGCCGATCGCCGCTATCGTGGCAGACATAAGCAAAACACCCTGTGGAGCAAAACGTTTTAATACAGGCTTTGCCAAACCACGTCCAAGTACCATTACGCCGGATGTCGCGGTAACAATAAGAATGGGGTTACCTATGCTTTTCAACAAAACCGGAACCCACTGCTCGGTGTATAATTCTGTGATAGCAGTACCGCACATACAAATAAACATAACGATAAATAAAGGTGATGCAAGCGCTTTATACATTCCCGCCATAGACACACCCGAAGAAACACGTTCGGTAACAGGGAAGTCCAACTTTGAGAAGAGATAACCATAAATTAGTGTTGGGATCAGCATTGTTCCAACCTGTATTTGCCAGCTTAGTCCTAATTTGGTAAATAATAATACAATAAGCGTTCCGATAAATATTCCGCCTGGAAACCATAAATGGAAATGATTCAATTTTGTTGTTTTACTTTCAGGGAATAAAGTGGTTACCAATGGATTACATGCAGCCTCAACGGTACCATTAGCAATACCTATAGTTAATGTAGAAATAAACAGCGTCCAGAACCCACTGGCAAAAATTGTCAGCAATATTCCGAGGAGGTGAAATATAAACGCCATTACCAATAAGCGCTTCATACCTATGATATCCACAATCATTCCGCCAATAACTACAGCCAGTGGGAACCCCCAAAAAGCAGTAGCGGTAATAGTCCCTAATTGGGTAGCATTCAGGTGAAAATTTGATTGAAGATCGCCCATGATACCCGCGCGGATACCAAAAGATAGTGATGTTACCAACAGGGAAAGACAACTTGCCCTGAATAACGCTGTACGGTTAATTTGCATTGTTTAATAAAATAGGTTATAATAGTTTAATTATTGGTTCTTCGTCAGCCGGGTATTTCAATCAATACCCAATGTTTTCCTGTTAAAAGCATCATCCGATCCGGATGCTGCAAAATCATCAAAGGCTTTTTCTGTTACCCTTATAATATGATCCTTAATAAATTCAGCGCCTTCTCTTGCGCCGTCTTCCGGGTGTTTAAGGGCGCATTCCCATTCCAACACTGCCCAGCCTGTGTAATTATATTGTGTAAGTTTACTGAAAATACCCTTAAAATCAACCTGCCCGTCGCCTAATGAGCGGAAACGGCCCGCACGGTCAATCCAGTTCTGGTAACCGCCGTAAACGCCCTGTTTTCCGGTAGGGTTAAATTCAGCATCCTTTACATGGAACATTTTTATACGTTCGTGGTAGAGGTCAATATATTCCAGATAGTTGAGGCACTGTAGCACAAAATGTGAGGGGTCGTACAACAAACAGGCACGTTTATGATGATTTACCTTATCAAGGAACATTTCGTAAGTAATGCCGTCGTGTAAATCTTCGCCGGGGTGGATCTCGTAGCAAAGGTCGATGCCGCAATCTTCATAAACATCCAGAATAGGTTTCCAACGTTTGGCCAATTCGCCAAAAGCAGTTTCAACAATACCAGCCGGCCTTTGCGGCCAGGGGTAAACCATCGGCCAAAGCAAGGCGCCGCTAAAAGTAACAGAGGCGTTTAATCCTAAATTTTCGGATGCTTTTGCAGCGTATTTTAATTGCTGCACCGCCCACTCCTGCCTGGCTTTGGGATTATTTCGGTATTGCTCCGGTGCAAAGCCATCAAAAAGCTGGTCGTAAACCGGGTTTACAGCCACAAGCTGGCCTTGCAAATGCGTGGAAAGTTCTGTAATTTCTAAACCATACGAGTTGATTTCACCTTTGAGCTCTTCGGCGTAGGTTTTGCTTTCCGCTGCTTTTTTAAGATCAATAAAGCGATTATCAAGCGTAGGTAATTGTACTCCTTTATAACCCAGGTTTTTGGCCCAGGTGCAAATGGATTTAAGGCTGTTGAATGGTGCCTCATCGCCTATAAATTGTGCTATAAATATTGCCGGCCCTTTTATTGTAGTCATTGGTTATTAGTAATTGGTCATTTTATTTTGTCTGAATCAGAATTTTCAGAATTTAAGAATTAACAGAATTCTGAAAATTCAATAATTCTGGAAATTCTGATTCAGACAACTCTTCATTTGCACATCTTCACATCTTCACATCCGCACATCTGCACATCCGCTAAATCACATAATCCGTCCATTTTTCATTGCTGTGGTTTGAATTTACGACATTTTCAATAAATGCCATGCCTCTTATGCCGTCTTCAACACCAGGAAAATCAAGCCATTCCGGTTTTGCTTCTTCATTATTTAGTTTTGCGCTTAATGATAATGCGAAGTTCCGGTACAGGTTGCCGAATGCTTCCAAATATCCTTCAGGGTGACCGCCCGGGGTACGGGTATTGTGAACAGCATATAGTGATTCACGGTCACCATAATTACCACCGGCTCTCAGCGTTTGCGCCGGCTTATCCAGCCATTTCAGGGTAAGCGTATTCGGTTCCTGCTGGGCCCATTCCAAACTACCTTTTTCACCGTAAACACGGATCTTCAGCGCATTTTCTTCACCGGCCGCTATCTGCGATGCGGTAAGTACACCTGTTGCATTATCTTCAAAACGCAATAATATGGCGCCGTCATCATCCAGCATCCGGCCATCAACCACTATATTCAGCGAGGCATTCAATTGTGTTATTTTCAATCCCGAAATATATTCGGCCAGGTGGGCGGCATGGGTACCGATATCACCCATACATCCGCTTTTGCCTGATTTTGTAGGATCAGTACGCCAGGCGGCCTGTGCGTTGCCTTCCCTTTCGGATAGCTTGCTCAGCCAGCCCTGTAAATATTCAACATATATTTTCCTGACTTTACCTATTGCGCCATTTTTAACCAGTTGTTTTGCCTCTTTAACCATCGGGTATCCCGAATAGGTATGGGTGAGCAACAGCATCAGGCCTGTTTCTTCCTGTTTCTTTTTCAGTTGTTTTGCTTCATCAAGGCTAAAGGCGATTGGTTTTTCGATCACGACATGAAAACCATGATCCATAGCCAGCATTGCCGGGGCAAAATGGGCAAAGTTTGGTGTAACAATGGTTACAAAATCCATGCGTTTATCTTCCGGCAACTTACTTTCTGCCAGAATCATTTCCTCAAAATTGGTATAGGTCCTGTTTTCGGGCAAAAAAAGAATTTTACCGCTTTCAATGGCGATGTCCTTGTTTATACTCAGCGCCCCGCAAACCAGTTCTATCTGGCCATCCATATTTGCGGCAATGCGGTGAATTGCACCTATAAAAGCATCTTTTCCCCCGCCTATCATCCCCATACGGAGTTTTCTATGAGACATATTAATTGTTGAATTAGTGAGTTGTTTTAGTTTTGAAAAGTTGAATTGTAGATTGTTGTAGCAATTTGCTTAACCATTTTGTTAATAATGATTGCCTAAATTATTGAATACTTTTGAATACAATAAATCAAAAATTCATCAACCATTAATTACGCATCCGCCCAAGCTTTGTCGCCTTTTTTATACGGCATGCAGCCATCATAATGGCCGGGTGTTTCGATATACCGCAATGCTTTTGTGGCTCCAACCTCCGAAGTGAAAAACCCAAGAAGGGTCATTTCTTTCATCATTTTAAAATAATGATTGGGCTGATCGGGCTCTGTATATTTGATATCGCCTTTATGTTTTGCCATGTCGGCCTCTATTTTTTTATAGAGCTGTTTATAATAATCCTTTTGCTCTTTGTCAGCTGCTATCAGCAGTTCTGTACGTTGCGCAGGTGTAATATCCATAAACTTTGCATTGTATTTCTTTTGGCTTGCGTAATTAAGTTTGGATATTCCTTCAATAAATGACTTTTGATCCATCGGTGTATAACAATCGCGCACCATCACTGCCATAAATTGCCCAACCCCGGCAGCTTTTCCACCCGGGGAACTCGTTGCCGGCAATATGGTTTCGGCAACTTCATTTAAAAAATCGACATTAGCCTGTTTGAACAGGTCTTCGACATTTGAGGCTCCATTGGGCCTGCATCCCGACAAGAAAAATTCGGCGCCGATCACCGCTCCTCCCATGAGCAGGGCTACCCTGCCGATTGCATCTCTTCTATTCATAATTTTTGAGTTTTGAATTATTGAATTATTGAATTACTGATTTGATGCCGCGTTATTTATTGAATATCACACAAAAAAATCAATAATTCAGCCAATCAATAATTCAATAATTTATTTAGGTTGCCCATGCTTTATCACCTTTTTTGTAGGGTACATTGCCATCGTAATGGCCCGGTACTGCAATGTAGCGCAGTGCTTTGGTGGCGCCAATTTCGGAAGTGAAATAACCGAGCAGGGTTAGCTGTTTCATCTGCCTGAAATAATGGTTTGGCAGTTCAGGCGCTTTGTATAACAAATCACCTTTATGTTTTGCAGCATCGGCTTCCAGGTCCTTACCGCGCTTGGTTGTGAACTCTTTCTGCTCCTTGTCAAGGTCAACCAACAGATCGGTACGCTGCGGGGCGGTTAAATCCGAAAACTTATTGCTGAATTTTTTACGACTTGCCTCGTCCAGCTTTTTTATACCATCCACAAATGTCTTCTGGTCGGCGGGGGTATAACAATCCCTTACCATTACCGCCATAAAGGCGCCCACATTTGCGGCTTTTGCTCCCGGCGAACTTGTGTCGGGGAGTATAGTATCGGCAACTTCATTCAGGAAAGCGACATGATCCGCATCAAACAGGTCAGAGACCTGATTTGAAGTTGATTTACATCCCGAGATGAAAAATTCGGCGCCTATTACCGCGCCTCCCATTATCAGGGCAACCCTGCTTATGGCGTCTCTTCTGTTCATTTTAGTTAGTGATTTAGTAAGTTATTGAATTAGTGAATTAGTGATTTATTGAATTAGTGAAGATTTAAAAAAAATGAATATCGGATTAAAATTCAATAATTCGTACCTATTCACTAAATCACTAATTCAATAATTCGTACTTATATGCTCCAGCCTTTTCTGTATGTACGTTTAACGTATTGGTTAACCGCATCAAAGTTGGTGATCTTCATATTATCATTATCCCAAAGCATTTTAATATGGCCACCTTTAAGATCATGCCCCCTTACGGCAAGGTTTGCCATTAACAAAGCCTCGGTTAACGGTCCCGCAACATCAAATGATGAGCTCAGTTCTGTATTTCCATAACCGGCTAAACAGCCTTCGACCCACTGACCGTAATGACCATCGGATTGTCCTGGCACGCGGGCTATAGTTTGTTTAACCTTAACTACAGATGTACGGGAAGTTGGCAATAACTGTGGGTTGGAAGAATAAGTACCGGCCATCATTTTACCCTTGGTACCAATAAACAAAGTTCCATTCCCATCATCGCCAAAAACTTCATCAGGGCCTAACTCTTCAGGCCTTTCGGGCTGAATACCACCATCCATCCAATGCAATGTAATATCGTTTTTTGTTTTATGTGTTTTTGGGAAAGTAAGTGTAATATGGCTCGAAGGCGGGCAGCTATCAGGAAAATTCCCTTTTTTAAACTCGCCTACATAAACTGTTCCTATACTTGCCTGCACATCTTTGGCATATTGCAAACCAAGCACCCTGAATGGCGCTTCAACCAAATGGCAGCCCATATCGCCAAGTGCGCCGGTTCCATAGTCCCACCAACCGCGCCAGTTAAACGGCACTAAATTATCTACGTAATCCTTATAGGGCGCTGTACCCAGCCAAAGGTCCCAATCCAATTCTTTAGGAACATCTGATTTGGTTTTTGGCCATGGGACACCCTGGGGCCAAACAGGCCGGTCTGTCCAGCAATAAACGGTATGTACATCGCCAATTTCACCTGCGTTATACCATTCGGCAAGTTGCCGGGTACCATCGTTAGAGGCGCCCTGATTACCCATTTGGGTTACAACTTTATATTGTTTGGCAGCTGCCGTTAAAAGCCGGGCTTCTGCAATATCATGTGTTAATGGTTTCTGCACATAAACATGCTTTCCCAATTGCATTGCATGATACGCAACTATCGCATGCGTATGATCAGGCGTTGAAACTGAAACGGCATCGAAATGTTTCGATTCTTTATCAAACATTTCCCGCCAGTCTTTATAGTATTTTGCCTTAGGGAAGTTTTTTACTGAAGTAGCCGCCTGGCGGTCATCAACATCACACAAATAAGCAATCTCGGCTTTGCCGCTTTTGTAAAAATTGGCGATATCACTCTGGCCTTTTCCACCAGCGCCTACACTCGCAATAAGCAAACGGTCGCTTGGTGCAATGTAACCTTTACCGCCCAGTACAAATCGGGGAACGATCATGAAGCCGGCCGCAGCAATTGTACTTGTTTTTAAAAACTCCCTTCTGGAGGGGGTTGATTTTTTTTCAGTTTCGTTTTTTTCAGTCATGGTTTATACTTTCAAAACATTTAGGTATTATACTTTTTTAATTCTTCATTAGCCTCACCTAAATCCTCTCCAAAGGAGAGGGCTTAAAAAAAGCGCGATGTTAAAGTCCTCTCCTTTGGAGAGGGTTGGGTGAGGCCAACTATATATTCCCTTTCTTCAGCTCCTCAACCGCATGGTTTGCAGCACGTGCAGTCATCGCCATATAAGTTAGTGATGGATTCTGACAGGCTGTTGATGTCATGCAGGCCCCATCGGTTACAAATACGTTTTTGGCGTCCCAAACCTGGTTCCATCCGTTTAAAACTGATGTTTTGGGATCGCGGCCCATACGTGCTGTACCCATTTCGTGTATACCTCTTCCAAGGAATGGATCCCCGCTGTAAGTTTGCACATTTTTTACACCTGCAGCTTCCAGCATTTCCCTGGCGTCATTCTCCATATCTATCCGCATTTTCTTTTCGTTGTCTTTAATTTCAGCGTCAAACGCTAAAACAGGCAATCCCCATTTATCTTTCTTAGTTTTATCAAGCGTTATTTTGTTTTCATGATAAGGCAATGTTTCTCCAAAACCGCCAATACCCATTGACCATTTTCCTGGCTCTGTCAAAGCATCTTTAAAGCCGCCGCCAATATTCATTTCTCCAATGTCCCTGCTCCAGCCTTCACGTCCCCCACCGCCCTGGTAACCAAAACCGCGTATATAATCACGTTTTTCACCATTCAGATTCCGGTATCTCGGAACGTAAATACCATTTGCCCTGCGGCCAAAGTAATATTTGTCTTGAAAACCTTCCACAGTCCCGCTGGCACCCACACCTAAATGGTGGTCCATTACATTATGGCCTAATTCGCCGCTACTGCTGCCCAGGCCATCAGGCCAGATATCAGTCGCCGAATTCATTAATATCCAGGCGCTGTTGAATGTTGATGCATTAACGAAAACTATTTTTGCAAAATACTCATAGGTCTGGTTTGTTTCAGCATCCAGCACCTCCACCCCTTTTGCCTTTTTAGTATCCTTATCATACAATATTTTGGTTACTATTGACCAGGGGCGGAGCGTTAAATTACCTGTAGCTACCGCCGCCGGCAAAGTAGAAGATTGTGTACTGAAATACGCGCCAAACGGACAACCCAACCAGCATTTATCACGGTACTGGCAATTGGTGCGGGCATAATGCGGCACTGTGATATTGGCAGTACGGCCAATAATAAAAGACCGTGCTTCTTTATAATGCTCGTTAAAACGGGCGGCAACATCTTTTTCCACACAATTCATTTCCATTGGCGGCATAAACTCACCATCGGGAAGTACAGATAGTCCGTCCTTATTGCCTGATATTCCTGCAAATTTTTCTACATAACCATACCACGGTTCAAGGTCTTTATATCGGATTGGCCAATCAACACCAATACCGTCCTTAGCATTTTCTTCAAAATTGAAATCTGCCCAACGGTATGATTGCCTGCTCCACATCAACGAGCGGCCTCCAACATGGTATCCCCTGAACCAGTCGAATCGTTTGACCTCGGTGTAAGGGCTATCCTTATCGCTTGCCCAATAATCAAGATTAGTTTCATTAAGCGGATAATCGCGCTTTAATACGGGATAGTCCTTGATCATTTGCTGTGTGCGCCCGCCCCTGTGGGGAAATTCCCAGGGATTTTTAGTAGCATTCACGTAATCCTTAATGTGTTCAATGTTTCGGCCCCGCTCCAGCATGATAGTTTTCAGCCCCTTTTGCGTAAGTTCCTTCGCAGCCCACCCGCCCGAAATCCCTGAACCAATGACAATCGCGTCATAATTGTTTGCAGACATATATTTTAATAATAGATTTATAAAATCAGTTGGCAGTTTGCAGCTGGATTTGGCGCTTTGTAGTTGGCAGTTGTTTTTATAAACTACATCTTTCTTAAAGCAAACCGGCCCCCCCTGCAAACTAAATGTTCCCCTTTTTCAATTCACTAACGGCATGATCAGCTGCTCTTGCAGTTAATGCCATGTAGGTTAATGAAGGATTTTGACAAGCGGCAGAAGTCATGCAGGCACCATCGGTTACAAATACGTTTTGCGCATCCCAAACCTGGTTCCATCCATTCAATACCGATGTTTTCGGATCCCTGCCCATACGCGCGGTACCCATTTCGTGGATACCTCTGCCAAGGAAAGGATTGCTGCTGTGGGTTTTCACATTTTTCACCCCTGCGGCTTCCAGCATTTCTTTTGCATCATTTTCCATGTCAAGGCGCATCTTCTTTTCGTTGTCCTTAATTTCGGCGTCAAATGAAAGCACCGGTAATCCCCATTTATCTTTAACAGTTTTATCAAGGGTTATTTTGTTTTCATGATAGGGCAATGTTTCACCAAAACCGCCGATGCCCATGGTCCATTTACCCGGCTCGGTAATGGCGTCTTTAAATGCGCCGCCTACACCTAATTCGGCAATGCCGCTGCTCCAACCTTCTCGACTACCACTCCCCTGGTAACCAAAACCGCGTAAATATTCGCGTTTATCCCCGCCGAGGTTCCTGTACCGCGGAATATAGATCCCATTGGCCCTGCGGCCAAAATAATACCTGTCTTCAAATCCTTCAACAGTACCCGAAGCGCCTACACCCAGGTGATGGTCCATCACATTATGGCCCAGTTCCCCGCCGCTGCTGCCAAGTCCATCAGGCCAGATATCGGTTGCCGAATTCATTAAGATCCAGGTGCTGTTAAATGCCGAGGCGTTAACGAAAACGATCTTTGCAAAATATTCATAGGTTTGGTTTGTCTCCGCATCAAGCACTTCAACACCTTTTGCCTTTTTGGTATCTTTATCATAAAGAATTTTTGTAACAATAGACCATGGGCGAACTGTTAAATTTCCGGTAGCCACGGCCGCCGGCAAGGTAGATGATTGCGTGCTGAAGTAGGCGCCAAATGGGCAACCTAACCAGCATTTATTACGGTACTGGCAATTGGTGCGGGCATAATGCGGTACCGTGATATTGGCTGTCCGACCGATAATAAGTGACCTTGCTTGTTTATAATAATCTTTAAACCTCCCGGCTACATCTTTTTCCACGCAGTTCATTTCCATCGGCGGCATAAAATCACCATCCGGAAGAACCGGCAGCCCGTCTTTATTACCTGAAATACCGGCAAATTTTTCAACATAGCCATACCATGGATCCAGGTCTTTATAACGTATAGGCCAATCAACGGCTATGCCATCTTTGGCGTTTTCTTCAAAATTAAAATCGGCCCAACGGTATGATTGCCTGCCCCACGTTAAAGAACGGCCGCCGACATGGTATCCTCTAAACCAATCAAAACGTTTCACTTCTACATAGGGGCTATCTTTATCACTTGCCCAATAATCAAGGTTTGTTTCGTTTAGGGGGTAATCGCGTTTCAGCACCGGATAATCTTTGATCATTTCCTGCGTACGTCCGCCTCTATGCTCAAATTGCCAGGGATCCTTGGTAGCGTTTACATAATCTTTAACGTGTTCGATGTTACGGCCCCGCTCCAGCATTATGGTTTTTAAACCCTTTTCAGTCAATTCTTTAGCGGCCCATCCGCCCGAAATCCCCGAACCAATGACGATCGCGTCATACGTGTTTGCAGACATACTATAATTTTAAATGGTTAAATTAATTTATAAAAATTGGTTACTCCGACTAATGTATAAACAAATTATTACTGAACAAACATTTCATTGTGTTTTTTTAACAAATTGATGTTTGGTGGTTACAGATTTGTGGATAGAGATTAGTTGCCATTATGTGTCTTACAACTAATCTCCAGTCTCTAACCTCTAATCACTAACCCAAATTCCCCTTCTTCATTTCACTAACCGCATAATCAGCAGCTCTTGCGGTTATAGCCATATAGGTAAGCGACGGGTTTTGACATGATGTTGAAGTCATGCAGGCACCATCGGTTACAAAAACATTTTTGCAGGCATGTACCTGGTTCCACTTATTGAGGATAGACGTTTTCGGATCGTTACCCATCCGCGCACCACCCATTTCGTGAATATCCAAACCCGGCGCCTGGTGATTGGTTGAAGGCTGGATATTTTTAAAGCCTGCCGAAGTAAACATTTCGGTAAGTTGTTCTATATAATCCTTCTTCATCTTTTCATCGTTATCATCATAATCAACAGAAATTTTCAATAATGGCACGCCCCAGTTGTCTTTAAGTTTGGGGTCAAGGCTTACGTGGTTGCTTTCTTTAGGGATAGTTTCGCCCATCATGTGTGAGCCAACATACCATGGACTAAGATCTCCTTTAACCAGGCCTTCTTTTAAACTGCTGCCAACACCTTCGTATTTATGCTGCTGGAAGCGATAGGCGCTGAAGCCGCAGGCATAGCCACGCAGAAAATCTGTTTCCTGTTTATAAACATTCCTGAACCGCGGTATATAACCGCCTGTTGGTGAACGACCGTCAACGGTCCATTCTTTCAGTCCGTCGTATTCGGCCCCTATATGCGCCGAATAATTATGGAAGGCAATGTATTTACCTAAAACCCCGCTATCATTACCTAAACCATTGGGGAAACGGTTTGATTTGGAATTTAATAATACCAGGTTGGTATTTATGGCCGCCGCATTAACAAAGATGATGCGGGCAAAATATTCAATAGTTTCTTTTGTATTGGTGTCAACAATCCGCACCCCGGTTGCTTTGTTCAGTTTTTCATCGTAAATAATTGATTCAACCACCGAAAATGGCCGTAAAGTCATATTCCCCGAGCGTTCGGCCCATGGAATAGTGGAGGCATTGCTGCTGAAATAACCGCCGAAAGGGCATCCCCGCTGGCACAAATCACGGTTTTGGCACTGCCCGCGCCCCTGGTCCAGATGAATCTGATTTGGTTTTGACAAGTGGGCACAGCGCGCGCTGATGACATGCCTGTTTTTATAATTCGTTTTTAAATGAGCAGCAAAATATTCTTCCACATCGTTTAAAGGGTAGCCCGGCAAAAACTCGCCATCGGGCAATTCGGGGATACCGTCTTTATTGCCCGCTATACCTGCAAATTTCTCAACATAACTATACCAGGGCGCAATATCCTTATACCTGATAGGCCAGTCGACTGCGAAGCCGTCCCTTGCAGGGCCCTCAAAATCAAAATCGCTCCAGCGTTGGGTTTGCCGGGCCCAAAGCAATGATTTACCGCCCACCTGGTAACCGCGGATCCAGTCGAACGGTTTTTCCTGAACATAGGGGTGCTCATTATCTTTCACAAAAAAGTGAGCCGAATCCTCACCAAAGGCATAACACCGGCTTGCTATCGGGTTTGCCTCTGTAACGACTGCGGGTAATTGCCCGTGATGCTCAAATTCCCAGGGGAACTTATTTGTTGTAGGATAATCTTTGATATGTTTTACATCGCGGCCACGCTCAAGTACGAGCGTTTTTAAACCATGCCCGGTAAGTTCCTTAGCCGCCCAGCCGCCGCTTATCCCCGATCCTATTACAATAGTATCAAATGTGCGTGCTTTAACGCTGTCGATATTTAAGTTTGCCATATTTTAAGCGAGCTTTAATTTACTAACCGGATAATGTACAATGTACCGGCCGGGTACCATATCATAAAAAACAAGTTTGGTCATGAAATATTGTGAAGTGGTATAGGCAAAAATAGTTTGCTGTTTAATGTCCCAATAAAATGCCATCAGCGGGTCATCCTGCAGGTGCTTTTGAGGGCGGCGCCTGCGCGCAGGCGCCTTCGCACCATTATCCGGCTTTGCACTATTCTCAATGCCTGCTAATACTGCTTCCCGGTCCTTAACGCTGAGATCACTGAATGAACTGTTATATTTGGCTTTCACCATATCTGTAAACTTAACCAAACCTGCCAAAAATGCCTCCTGGTCTTTCTTATTGTAACAGTCATCCAGCATTTTTAAAACAAAAGCAGGCAGTTTCAGGTCCTTTGCTCCCGGGGTGGCTGTTTTTGGGATGATGGTTTCACATATATCCCCGATTAATTTTTCCTGGCCGGCATTCAGCTGGATGTGTTTGAGCTGAATGAAAGTTGCACCATCAGAATGCAGGCATGAAGGCAACAACACCGCGCCGCTCAAAACCAAAGCCAGATTTTTTATTACTGTACGCCTGTTCATTTAAGAATTATTTTGTTTTAATAAGATTAAATATAATTAACAATTGTTAGCCAAAATTGAACCGGGTTGAAATAAGTTGAAGACATTTTAAATTTATTTATTAATTGTCTATTATCATTTCAAAACCTAAAACAAGGATTTCTTTTTAAACTTATGGTTAATTTGAGCGTGTTAAGTTAAAATAAAATCATCAAAATCCCCACTTTTTCATGATTTGTAAGTCAATTTTTACACAATCAAAGGGATCTTTGCCCTGGTATGATTCCTGCTCAATGATAAACTGCGAAGTACCGCCTATTTTTCTTGCTTCTTTAACTATCTCCTTCACCGGCATTACTCCCTGCGCGAGGATGGTGCTGTCATATCCGTCCATGCCCTGCCCTGTAGCACTTTTTATTTCATCTTTCACATGCATCAGCTCAAAACGGCCGGGATATTTTTTCAGCAGGTCTGAAGCAACCCCACCTGCACCCAGCATATTGCCGATATCTATTTGCTGCGCCACCAAAGTCGCATCGGTATTGGCGAGGATATAATCGTACAGATCAACATCGCCTATTTTCGTCTTAAACTCAAAGTTATGGTTATGATAACCGAAAGTTAATCCGTTAGCTTTACACAATTCGCCGCATTTGTTAAACTGGGTCATAAAGCGTTTGAGGGCGTCCATATCGGTACGCAGCTTTTCATCAAGCCATGGACTTATTACATAGCGCTGGCCAACCTCGGCGGCATCCTCAATGGTATATTTCCATTTATCCGTAAAATCATTTTTGGTATTGTCCCAATCTTCGGCTACCATTACGGTATGCCCGCTTGGCATTTGTAAGCCGGTATCAGCCAATAGCTTTTTAAACTCTTTGGCGCTGTAACCGTAAAACTTCCTGTTTACATAATTGGCATGCTCCACGTGGATGTAACCCATATTGGCCAGCTTTTTAAGGGAACCTGCAGGATCTTTCTGCATGGCGTCGCGTACCGAATAAAGCTGTAGCCCCACCCTTTCTATTTTTTTTGGTTTGGCGAATAACATATCCGGCAATAAGGCAGCACCGGCAACGGCCAATGCGCTTGTTTGAATGAATTTACGGCGTGATCTGTCCATAGTTTTTTAAATTATTTATTGATTGGAAATATAGGAAAAAATAAAGATGAATTACTAACAAAGGCAATATGTTTGCTGTCCGGCGACCACGAAGGGGTGTTAATAGTGCCCTGGCCGCCATACAGGCAGGCAATAACTTTTGAGGGGCCGCCCTCAACCGGCATCACCCTCAGATAAACGTGTTTATAAAAAGGATGGTCGCCGGGAGCAACTTCATTTTTCAGGAAGCTGATATATTCGATCCATTTGCCATCGGGGGATACATGCGGGAACCAGTTGTTATAGTCATCATTGGTGATCTGCGTTTGTTCGCTGCCATCGGCTTTCATGCGCCAAACCTGCATTAAGCCGCTGCGTACCGAATTAAAATAAATATATTGCCCGTCGGGCGAGTATTCGGGGCCGTCATCCAGGCCGGGTGCGGTGGTCAGCCTTTCTTCGGGACCGCCTGCAGAAGGTATCCGGTAAACGTCATACTCATTATTGCGGGCGCCGCAAAAAACAATGTATTTACCATCAGGCGACCAACCATGCATGTACGATGGCCCAACCGGCGTAAGCCTGCGTGGCTCGCCGCCGGTAATGGGTAAAGCCCAGCCCATAGAGTCACCTGTTTTGTCGGCGCTGCTGATGGCCAGCCATTTGCCATCGAACGATATTACATGGTCGTTATTATTATGGGTGGCCGATCCGGTGTTCAGAACGGTTGGCGTATTTGTTTTAAGGTCGAAAGTATAAAGCAGGCCCTCGCTGTTATAAAGCAGATGTTTCCCATCCTTCATCCAGTTTGGCGCCTGTATTGATTTTGGCGACTGGTAAATGATTCTGCTGTTCAGGGTTTCAAGGTCGAGTATTTCAATTGCGCTTCCCAAATATTGTTTGTAAGGCACCATGCTGACAGGCGCCGGAACAACAATCCGTACATTATTAAATACCGCCTTTTCTACAACATCAGGATTATGCGCGCAAATAACCAGGCCCACATAAACGTCATCGCCCAAATCCAAATCGCTGATCTCCTGGCTTAGCAGCAAATCTCCCTTGCGGGCCACCGACATGGTATAGATATTACCTTTTCTTTCCAGCTGGATAACTTCGTCAGTTGCTGTAAGGTCAAATTTCTTCTCTTCTGTAACCCCGCCGGTAGTTCTGCGAAACTGCAGGGAAGTTAGCCCCGAGCCATGCATTACGGCACTGATATGTTTTGAACCGGTATCAAGGGATGATCGCACCATCCAGCCAACTTTGCGGTGCTCCTCAACACCTTTACCAATAAAGGCGGCATTGGTACGCAATATAAAATCGCCGGTCATTTTTTTCCACACAAAATGAAATTCATCATGCATGGCCCAAACATTTGTACCCGAACCCGATATTTGGTAAGCCTGTGTTTTGCTGTCGTAAGTATCATTACCGGCATGCTTAACTTTGCCTATATCGTTTTGACCGTCGAATATGCCTGTGGAGCTATCCTGCGCTGATGCCTTTTGATAAAACATAATTGCAGCGCACACAAAAAAAAACAGGAGAAATACCTTTTTGCTCATTTAGATTTGTTTTTTTTAAGAATTGTAATTGGTTCGCTAAGGTAAAAATTACATTTGAAAACGGAATAGTGTATTTGTAACAATATGGTGTAGTTTTTAATCCGTTAACGGGGAATAAAAAAGAGAACAGGAGAACAACAAAGCCCGGCGCTCAATCGGGCTTTATACTACTATCAAGCATTTCGGCATTTCGGCTAAGCTGCACCTTAGCAGGGCTGGTTCTGTTCCAGTTTGCGGCATATTTTTGTCTGAACCTTGATTTTTAGGATTTAAAGATTACCATGATGCACTTCAAAAAATCATGAAAATCCTCTAATCCTTTAATCATGGTTCAAACAAAAGGAACACCTGTTAAATAAAAAGCCCGGCGCTTACCGGCCAGGCTTTTTATTTAAAACTCTTCGATACCCCGGCCAGGCTAAACGCCAACGGGATTGGTATCGCTATTGAAATCTATTCCATTACCGGTTGATCTAACTTAAAGGCTATTTCTTTTTCAATTATTGCCGGCTCTTTAACATACTCCAGGTAAAATTGCTTTTTTGAGTCATTATACGAACTTACCGCACCCACCATGCTCATGAATTTTATATAGTACCACGCGGTATCCACCTGATAGGGTTTAAAACCCGAACGCGCGCTCTTAGGGAACAAATGGTGGTTATTATGCCACTCCCCGGCTACGTAACCCGGCCAGATCTGGTTAATTGACATATCGTCACGGTTATAATCAACACCCTCACGGCGTTTATCTTTACCTTTGCCATGTCCTTCGTAATTAAATGTGCGTACACCAACCGCCCAAAAGCCTGCTGCTCCAAAAAGGGCGCAAACAAGCGCTGGCCCGCCAATCAGGTAAAACACAGCAAACCAAAACCCCCAGTTGAGGATAATGCCCAAAATTGTACGGGCAGGGTTGGCAATAGTGCCCCATTTTTTATATTGGGTATAGGTATTGGCGTGAATCCCTACATGGTCCATTAATTTAACACAATGGTTATAATCCTTTTCGCTCATATTGCGCGCTATCGGCTGGTGGTTTACATCAGCTAAGAAACAATATAAAAACCCGCCCTGGGCATTATAAGGGTCGCCGGGCTGATCAGACAATGCATGGTGTACGTGGTGCGATATGGCATAGATCTCTTCAGGAATTATTTTAAGGGTAAGGTTTTGGGTAAAAAACCTCCAAAAATTATTTTTGAATTTATAGGCCCTGTGGGTACAGTACCTGTGGTGCCAGATGGTGCCATGACTTCCCATAACTATCATACTATAGACAAAGGCACATATAAGCCCTGGTATACTGAAGTACTTAAATATAAATAAAAACAAGAAGACCGCGAGGATCATTACCAAAGACCAGCTTGTAAATGAAAGCCAGTTTTTTTTATTTTTGAATACATTTAACCTTGAGAAAAATTCCTTTGAAATTTGACCGGTCTGTGGTTTTGTAAGTTGACCAAACTCGTCTTTCCACCCATAAGAAGGTGGTTCGAGCACATTTTTAATAAACGACATTAATTAGGGGGGAATAAGCCTTTGTTTGTGTTGCGTATGTTTATATCGCCTTAAAGGTATGCTAAATTGCCCGTTTATGACAATAAAATGACGATTATGTTTTAAACCGCTGATATAGACTTATATAATTTATAAATTAATTTATTTTGAGGGAAATACTGGTCTGAAATGAGCGAAATTATTATGAGATACCTCATTAGCATAAATACGATAAGCAGGGTATAAGTGGTTACATTTTATAGTCTGAAAGCCGCGAAAGTCAGCAAGCCCGACAGGAAGAATAATTTTTTAGTAAAAAAACGGTAATACTGTTTATAAAGGCCCCGGCGTATGCTTTTTTTGCTTAATTTTCTTTTTTTTTCTTCCGCATTTTCCCGGATTCCGGGTCAAACTAAATTATTTGAATATTAGCCATACAAACTTTATATTAGCTGAAAGCATTAACCTGTGAAAAACATTTTTCTTTTACTTTTTATCCCCTTATGCATAACTGATTGTTTTGCACAGGACACTGCTGAAAGAAAAAACAAGCTTTCAAATCATGTAATTGAACGGTACTACGTTCTGAAGGCTGATCCTGAAACAAAAGAAGGCCCTTACACAGCCTTATTCAGGCGCAAAACATTGCTGGCAAGGGGGAATTACCATAAAAATTTAAAAACAGGTGTCTGGCAATTCTTCAACACTAATGGCACATTAATTCAAAAATACAATTACGACAAAAATATTTTCACCTTTCTGGCGCCGTTAAATGAAAACGATGACCTCCGCTTTCTTTTTGATGATACCTTAAAAAACGGGGACAGAGTTGCAATACCTTTAAAAATTGGCGGCAGTTATTATGGTTTCATCCCTTATGTGAGCCTGTTCCGATTACCTTTTGAAACCTGGGATATTCAAACAGACGCTTTCGAAGCAAGCATTGAATTATTAATAAGCCCGATGGGCAGGCTGGCCGATTATACAGTACATATCCAATCCGGCTTTTACGATTATGACCATACCTTTAAACTTGATATTAACCTGTTTGACGAGGCTGACCGTACATTTAAACCTGCCGCTTTAAATGGAACCCCGGTGTTGTCGAGGATCATTATAAAATGCTTTGTAACCTCTGAAGGGGGACTTGATTTTAACTGAAGTTTGTCAGCACACGATTTTGGTAAAAATTTCTTTAATAATGATAAGGGTCGGGGATAGCAAGCCTGCGCATGGCGGGTTTACTTACCTCTGAAGGAGTCTTATGTACCGGTCATCTCTTCGCTTGATCACCCACTTTACCGTACACGGTAAAGTGGGTAACGAAGTATAAAATCTATTGCCTGTGATTATTTTGCGATGAACTATCAGGCATAAAGTAAAAATTAATGCCCGTGATGACCATCAGCGCCATGCGCGTGGCCATGGGATAATTCTTCAGGGGTAGCAGGGCGCACATTTAAAATATTTCCTTTAAAATGCAATTCAAGCCCGGCCATAGGGTGGTTAAGGTCAACAATTACCGAATCTTCAGCAACTGATACTACCTGGCCCTGGAAATGGTGGCCATTATTATCCTGTAAAGGCAATACGCTTCCAATTTCGGGCATATCTGTTCCTTTAAACATATCCAATGGGAGGTTTGCTACAGCTTCCTCGTCATAATCGCCATAAGCATCTTCTGCCGCTAAACGGAAATCATAAGTATCGCCTGTAGAAAGGGCGCTCAGGTTTTCCTCAAATTTAGGGAGCATTTGTCCGGCGCCGTATAAAAAAGTAAGCGGCTGTTCTTCGGTTGCGCTTTCCTGTAAAGCTTCAGAGCCGTCTTCCTGGTCAACATACAGATCGTAAGTTAATGACACAACGTGTTGGGGGTTAATCTTCATTATCAATTATTTTTTGTTTTTAATTTGTCTGAATCAGAATTTACAGAATTCAAGAATTAGCAAAATGCAAACGCACTATATTCTGTTAATTCAAAAATTCTGTAAATTCTGATTCAGACGTTCCTTATTTGTTTTATAGCTTCAGCTATATTTTTTGCAGGTAAGCCGCAGGTTTTATCTTTACAAATAAATATTTGTGTAGCAGCACCAAACTTATCCTGCAGCAAAGGTAAACTTCCTTTTTTACCTCCCAAGATAATTTTGTTGGGGATGTAATTTTTTTCCATTTCCTGCCGGATAGCCTCTGCCTCATTGCCTGTGACAGCTATCTCGTATGTCCCGAAAACCTGTTCCTGCAACAGTAATATCCAGTTTGAGTATGCAGAAGGGTATTTGGAAAGATGCGGAAAAATATTTCTTAACAATTGGGCAGAAATATCAAGGTATTGCCCATCATCAAATAACAGGCCCAACTGATGAAGGTTGCGGGCCATCACAGAGTTTGACGCCGGCGTTACCCCATCCATAATTTCGGATTTACGGGCGATCAGTTGTTCATCGTCATCAGCTGTATAAAAGAAGATACCGCTGGCTTCATCATAATAATGGCCGATAGCCTGGTCCGCTAATTTTTTTGCATGGATAAGCCATTGTTCATCAAAAGTAACCTCGTATAAAGCGATAAAGGCATTGATGATATTGGCATAGTCGTCTAAAAATGCAACATTTGCCTCACCCCGGTAGTCGTTCGCCTCACCCCGACCCTCTCCAAAGGAGAGGGAGATAGAAGCAGTTTCTTTTTCTTTTGAAGTCCTCTCCTTTGGAGAGGATTTAGGTGAGGCTTCCTTTGGAGAGGATTTAGGTGAGACATAAATCCGGCTTAATCTTCCATCTTTATTTAACAGGCCCCCCAATATAAACCCTGCATTTTTTATAGCCATATCCAGGTACTCCGGTTTATTAAAGGCGCGGTAAGCGTCGCATAGGCCTTTTAGCATAAGTCCGTTCCACGAGGCCAGTATTTTATTATCAAGACCGGGGCGCACCCGCAGGCTACGGGCTTCAAATACTTTTTGACGGGATGCTTCAATTTTTTCAAGAAGTACGTCAACCTGCAGGCCTAACTTATCAGCCAGTTCTTCATCATTTTCCCGACGGAACAATACATTGGATGCCTCCTCTTCCCAGTTGCCATCATCAGTAATATGGTAATAGATGCAGAACAAATCTGTATCTGCACCTAATATATGTTCAATTTCCGTTTTGGTGAAAATGTAGAACTTACCTTCCTTACCCTCACTGTCCGCGTCAAGCGCCGAATAAAAGCCGTATTCGGGTGAGCATAATTCGCGCATGGTAAAACCGATGATGCCTTCAGCCACTTTTTTATAAAGCGGGTCGGGGTTCCAGGTAAAAGCCTCGGCATAAAGGCCGAGCAGTTGGGCATTATCATACAGCATTTTTTCAAAATGCGGCACATGCCAAACGCCGTCCACAGCATAACGGGCAAAGCCGCCGCCGATATGGTCGTAAATACCGCCGAAAGCCATTTTATGCAGCGTTAGTTTTACCGCACCTGCAACATTTTCGTCCTTCGCCAAATGTGCATACCGCATCAGCGACAGCCAGTTATTTGGCATCGGGAATTTTGGGGCGGCACCGAGACCGCCTTCTTTTTTGTCGAAATACTTTTTCCAGTTATTTACTGTTTGTTCCAGATCATCCAGGGTATTGTCGGGTTGCTCCTTAACAAAAGCGATAGATTCATATTGAATGATGCCTTCTGTGAGCTTTGCAGCATATTCTTCCGCTTCATCAGGCTTATTTTTGTAAAAATCGGCGAGGTTAAACAACAGGCTGGTCCAGTCGTTTTTGCGGAAATAGGTACCGCCGTAAATAGGCCGCTGATCGGGCAGGCAAATACAATTCAGCGGCCATCCTCCCCTGCCGCTCATTAACTGAACGGCGCTCATGTAGATCTGGTCAACATCCGGGCGTTCTTCCCTGTCCACTTTTATGCAGACAAAGTATTCATTCATTACCGCCGCCACTTTTTCATCCTCAAAGCTTTCATGCTCCATCACATGACACCAGTGGCAGGCCGAATAGCCAATGCTCACGAGGATCAGTTTGTTTTCGTCCTTTGCCCTTTGCAATGCTTCGGGCCCCCAGGGATACCAGTTAACCGGGTTATTGGCATGTTGCAGCAGGTATGGAGAGGTGGAATTAGCGAGGTGGTTCATTTGTTTTTATTGATTGGCAAAAATGGGAATATTTAAGCCGATAAATTAAATTGATTGGGGTGAAAAAAGTTTCAGGAAAGTAATTTTTCGGAATTTCAGAACTATTTGGACCCAAAAACCAAAGCAATAATTTATCAGGCTCTGAAAAGGATTCAAAAAATAATGAAAGGGTCCTGCCTGTTATCCCAAAAACAATTTATCAAAATAACATCATTGTCCACTTTATATAGCATAGAAAAATTCTTATGGAGAAGGTAATTCTGGTTTTGTTTTTTCTTCCGCGAGGGGGTGTTTATTCTTTATATTTCATTTCTTAGAAAAATGCCTTTCCTTAAATTCCTCAAAAGAAATTGTTTGGCCATTTTCATATTGTTTAAGGCTTGTCTCAATGCTGTTTAAAACATGAGGTGGTAAAACATTAGTTTGAGGTTTAATTTGATCTTCGCCTAACTTTTCTTTTATCATACTATTATTTTGCCCAATTTTCAATTTCGATTCCATTTAATCTGTCAAAATCAGAAACATTTCTGGTAACTAATGTTAAATTATTAGAGATAGCGGTAGCACCTATTAACAGGTCAAAATCATCTAATATTCTACCTGCTTTTTTCAACCGGGCCTTCTCCTTAGCATAAACATCCAACGAATTAAAAATAGGAATTATTGTAAACTGTTGTTGGATCTGAATTATTTTTTTGGCATTCTTTTCAGGAAAATCACTGTTTTCAGCGCCGAACTTTAGTTCAGCAATAGTTATCTCCGAAATGAAAAAATTATCAGTACCAATGGTTTCAATTTTTTCAGTCAGATCAAATAATCCTTTAAAAAGATAAATATAAATATTAGTGTCGAGGAGATACTGTTTCAAAATGATTCTGTCTTACGTGTAAAATTTCTGGCTTTTTTTAAATCATCTATAATCTCTTCGGCACTTTTTTCTTCAATAAAATCTCCCGATAGTGACTTTAGCGAGCTAACTTTATTTTTCTTGCCAGATTTTAACGAGTCAGAAAGTCTTGAAATCAAATCCAATTTGCTGTTGGGGCTTAAATTTTCTAAAAGGTCAAGATAACTATCAACCAATCTTTTATTTATGTCTATTGTCTGCATATCTTGTCTTTTATAACTTAAGGGTACAATAAACAAATATACAAAATTCTTAATCAACCAATCCACCCCAATTGTATCATCCGTCTTACAAATTATCAATTTCGTAATTTATTTGGTTAATTTGCCGCTTAAATTATCAAAATCACTGACCTGATTAAAAGCGAATAATAATTATGTTAAAAAATCGACTATTAAAAATCAATTCCCTGTTGTATGCATTGGGTTTGTTCCTGATCACTATTGTAACAGCATCGGCACAAACAACAACGGATACTATAAAATACGACCATAACGAAGTATTTGGACCCATTGTTTGGCCAACTACAACAGGCGATACACGCTCAGCCAGCGGGCAACCCGGTCAGCATTACTGGCAAAACCGGGCCGACTACCTAATCAAGGCCAGTCTTAACGAAACAGACCAGGATACAACCATTACCGGCGAAGTGGTCATCAACTACACTAATAATAGTCCGGATAACCTGGATTATTTATGGCTGCAGCTGGATCAAAACCTGTTTAAACCCGATTCGCGCGGAGCAGCTACCACCCCAATCGGCGGCGACCGTTTCGACGTAAAAGGTTTTAACCGCGGCGGTTACCATATCGCTTCGGTATCGGTAACTTACAAGGGCCAAACCTATAATGTTGACCCGGTGATCACCGATGCCCGTATGCAGGTACGCTTAAACACCCCGATGGGCGCTAAAGGTGAAAAAATACAGGTAAAGGTAAATTACAGCTTTTCGATACCTTTTTACGGCGCCGACCGTATGGGCCGCAAGAAGTTTAAACAAGGCTATGTATATGAATTGGCGCAATGGTACCCACGCATGTGCGTTTATGACGATGTGGAAGGCTGGAACACGCTGCCGTATATGGGCTTAGGCGAATTTTATTGCGATTACGGCGATTATGACTATTATATCACTGCCCCAGCTAATATGACTGTGGCCGGATCTGGCGACCTGCAAAATGGTTCGCAGGTGCTTACCGCTACACAGCAAAGCAGGCTTGCCGCAGCCCGCGAAAGCGATAAAACAGTAATGATTATTAACCCTGACGAGGTGGGTCAGGATGCAACCCATCCTTTTAAAGGCACATTAACCTGGCATTTTAAAATGCAAAACACCCGCGACGTATCATGGGCCGCTTCAACTGCATTTATCTGGGATGCTGCAAGGGTTAACCTTCCTTCGGGCCGCAAATGTATTGCCATGAGCACCTACCCTATTGAAAGTTCAGGCAATGATTCATGGGGCCGCTCAACCGAATATTTGAAATACAGCATCGAAATTTACTCGGGTAAATATTTTGAGTATCCATGGAACTCAGCAACAAGCGTATCAGGCGTTGCATTAGGCATGGAATATCCGGGCATTATCTTCTGCCTGAGCAATTTAAAAAATGGTCAGCTTTGGAACGATATCACCCACGAAATCGGTCATAACTGGTTTCCGATGATCGTTGGCTCAAACGAGCGCAAATACATGTGGATGGACGAAGGTTTTAACACTTTTATCAACGAATACTCCACCGAAAAATTTAATAACGGCGAATATTTTAACGCAAAAAACAGGCCGGCAAACCAAATTGCAGCCATGATGAAAAGAGAAAAAGACCCGCTGATGGTTGCTCCCGAAGCACAGAATGAGTATGGCCAGTATTATGTGAAAACATCCTGCGGACTTGATATACTGCGTAACGTAGTGCTCGGCCCGGATCGTTTTGATTACGCATTTCATGAATATGTTAAGCACTGGGCCTTTAAACACCCGCTGCCTTATGACTTTTTCAGGGCGATGAACGATGCATCGGGCGAGGATTTGAACTGGTTTTTCCAGCCATGGTTTTTTACCACCTGGAAACTCGACCAGGCCATACAAGGGGTAAAATATGTGAAAGACAACGCTGCCAATGGGGCATTGATCACCCTGGTAAATAAAGAAAAACTGGCTATGCCTGTTACACTCAAAGTAACCCAGGCCAATGGCAAAACAGAAACCATCAACCTGCCGGTAAACATCTGGCAGCGCGGCGGTACATGGACATTTATTTATCCATCCACCTCCGAGATTACTGCTTTGGAACTCGACCCAGACCACCAGTTGCCTGATATCGACAGGAAAAACAACGTGTGGAACGGGAAGTAAGGTGAAAGGTGCCTTTGATTTCGGATTTAGGAATTAATGAGAAGACCCGGTTTGAGGAGAGCCGGGTCTTTTTTAATTCCCTGTCATCATCGAGCAGGCAAGGGCATTTCAGCCCAAGCCTCTCACAGGTAGGGT
>DHXR01000026.1 GCA_002413785.1 Mucilaginibacter sp. UBA5151 | reverse complement strand
TATTTTAATGCGTCTGCCCTGCAGTTTACAGGTTAATAATGACTTTTAATAAACAATTAGTTATTTTAGCATAAAATTCAAAATTATGGATTTAAAGGCAGAAAAGTCGAACATTTTACAAACCATCATGAACACCAATGATGAAGGTTTTATTATGGATGTAAAGGCATTTTTATCTGGCAGAAAATTAGATTGGTTTGATGAATTAGGCAATGAGCAACAAAAGGATGTTTTGGAGGGTTTAGCTGAAGCTGATCGCGGAGAAACAGTACCCCATTCTGAAGTAGTAAAATTATTCGGAAAATGGGGGTTGAAATAATATGGACAAAAAGGCTGTTAAAACCTTTGGCAAAAGGATAGCTTATTTAGAAGAACACTGGACAGAAAAAGAAATATTTAATTTTACGGCTCGTGTTAATGATTATCTAAATTCATTGCAAAAACAGCCTTTGATGTTTCGTAAATCTGTGAGGTTAAAGCATACTCACATAGGTGTAGTTATTAAGCAGGTTTCCCTGGTTTATCATGTCAAACCTAAAAGTCAAACTATCGTATTAATTGCTTTTATTGACAACAGACAAAATCCTAACAGGCAAAATTATTAGGACCCGCGTATTTTGCGTCCGAATTGCTCTACGTGAAATCGATAAAAACTGGGAAGGCAAGACATTCGATTTTACTGTTAGCTTAAAAAATGATACCCTCACCCAAACCGGCCTTGAGAAAGTTGAAAAGGAAAATATTAACAGGACGATCATTGAAAAGTACGTGAAGGTTAAGTTGTAATAAGCAGCTGTTTGTTTTACACCCAGGGTCTTTTTTTTTGTGTTTATAAACCCTACTTTTACCACACCAATAATAAACAAAAATGAAATTTCCATTGCTTACAACAATCGCCGCGTCTTTAATGATAACATCTGCCAAAGCACAGTTGAGCCTGCCGAAAACAGACACCGTTTTCTTTGAAGATTTTAACGGAAAAACCCTCGACCGCACAAAATGGAATATTGAAGTCACAGGCAATACGGTTAATGATGAACAGCAGGCTTACGTTGATTCAGCAGCTACGCTTTATCTGGTTAACGGCACCGCTGCGGAAGGGGCAACTAATGGCGCTTTGCTTATAAAGGCACGCTATCAGCCGGGCTTTACCAGTAAAGAGCATAAGAAGTACGATTTTATTTCGGGCAGGATAAATACCCGCGATAAAATGGAATTTACATACGGCACTGCTTCCGCCCGGATGAAAATGTCTTCAGGGGCGGGGTTATGGCCGGCGTTTTGGGCGCTGGGGAATGGTAATTGGCCCGACTGCGGCGAAATAGATATGATGGAAACCGTTGGCGATTCGAGTTGGATAAGCAACGCTCTTCATGGCCCTAAATATTTTGGAAATACCCCTTTGGCCTACCGCGCCTTTTTTCCGAAAGGAACTGATGTTACGCAATGGCATGTTTATTCGGTTGACTGGACAGCAGACAGCATTGTTTTTAAGTTAGACGGGAAGGTAACCTATACGGTAACCCGTGCCATGGTTGAGCATTACGGCCGCTGGGCATTTGATAACGCGAAGTTTATCATCCTCAACTTTGCCATTGGCGGCGGTTATCCGGCAGGAGTGAATAATATAAAAGCGCCTTACAATGGCATATCCGATGCTACGGTTAATAAAATAAAGGCGGGCGAAGCAAAAGTGCTGGTAGATTGGGTTTTGGTAACCAAAAGCTCCAAATAAAATTTAACACAATTAAATAAAAAAGGCCTCGGTTATCGCTGGACCTTTTTTATTCAAAGAAGCCATTTTTATTAATGATGGTCACCACGGTCGCGATCACGACCGCGATTACCTTCCTGGGGGTGCCTGTGTGCATTGCGGTATTCTAACGAGCAACTTGAAATAGCTGATGCAAATATCAGCAAAGCTATTATCCTGAAAATGTACTTTTTCATAATGTTTTTTTTAAGACAGATGTATTTATTATAACAATTGAAACAGTAAAAAGTTTAATATTTTCTGGTAAAATTATTTTCAGGTAACTTTTTGAGGCGTTGATCGTATTAAGCTAATATGAAGGGCTATGTTAATATACCAAGGTCTATTTACTGTAAACTATGCAAAGAGTGCGGCTCCCGCCCTGTAATTGCCAGGGTGGACGATATAGGCTATATTGTTAAATGCTCAAAAGACGACCGGCATTACCAAACGATGCCGGGCCTGATCGATATAGAAGACTGGAATCGTCATAATACAATAACTTCTTCATCAATTGACTATAGTCTGACCCATTTAATGGCTTGTTAGCCAAAGTTTTTCTACAGACTGAATTAATTATTTTTTTTAATCTGACTATAAGTGTATTTCCAATTAAATTTGTGAATTTGATAAACATCCTGATCTGATATTGTGGAAAAGATTAAAGAATTTTGCTGGATTTGATAATGCCGGGTTAACGTTAGAGAATAGGCTATTAAACGCCGTTTGTTTAACAGTTGGCTTTAGTATGCTGCCGGGCCTTGTTGAAAATCTACTGATAGGTTTTCCAATAGGCTTAATTCTGGTAGAAGTATTTATCGGGGGAATATCTGTTTTTGTGTTTTATAAAAGCCGGTTTAAAGGCTATAATGAAAACCTGGCCCTTGGTTATATTGCCCTGGGCATAATTATGTTTATTCCGGGCTGGTTTTTAAACGGGGGAATTGAAGGGTCAACTACCCAGGTGGGTGTTTTTTTTATTGCGTTGATCATGATACTGGTAAAGCGTAAATGCACCTGCCTTTTATAGGCACACTGATGGTGTTTTTTTGGGGTTGTTATTTTTTAGAAAAGCGTTTTCCGCAATAGGTAACGCCCGCTGAAAATACAGGGCAAAAAGAAACTGACCTTATTATATCGGCCTTAATCTTTATTTTAATTACTGGTTTATAAATGGACCCGCCAAAATGAAAATATGCTGTTTTCATTATAATTTCATCTTCAATATATAACTTGTTGCCATAAACTATTTGAGGATGAAACAGGTGTCACTTATCAGTTGGATGTCTTTTAACAATATTCTTTATATTGGCGATGAGGCCAGGGATTGCAGGCAAATCATCGAAAAATTTAATTGCCGCCTGCTCGAAATTGAAAAAAATAACGCTGGTTGGTTCAGCAATGGCAGCAATAAAAAATCAACCTGCGATAAACTCCAACACTATATTCAATATCATTTTGAGGGAGGGATAGCCGTTTTTAAATTCAAAAATGCGGATGATCTTCCTGAATTTATCCGTAAAGAATGTTTAACAGCGTGCAGAAGTATAGCCTTTGAGCAGATGTTTTGCGCTTCGTAAATTTCCAAACCCATGTTTATGCCTTTTTTAATTTTTTTTATCAAATACATGTAACCTGGGGAATTTCTTGCCCGTATAACATGACATAATTTGATAAATTATATTACTGATAAATTATTTGATAGATTAAAAAAACAAAACCATGGAACACAAATTAAACACCATTAAATCAGACATGTACAATGTATTTGTTAAAGGCGATGCAAGCAGCCTTCAAATGGCAAGGGTATTTATTGTACTTGCAATCCCGGTAATGATTGTTTTTATGACCGGAGCACACCTGGTAAAATAACAGAAATTTGCAAAATTTTTCTCATTTATTTCTTTGCAACAGGTCCGGGTTTTTAACGATCAGATCGTAATAGGTAAAATTGATGTAGGGATTATAAACCGGCGTTTCGTTATAGGCATTGCCCGTCATATTATGGAGCACGGGTGATTTGTTAAAAAAAAGCACTAATGCTTTATCTTTGAAATCGGCTTCCAACAAAGCAGTATTGATCACCGACCCGATTGTTTTATGTTGTTTTTTTATGGTATGATTAGGACTTACAGGGCCGGATGACTGTTGATCAAAAATTTTATTGTTGATTGTTAGTAGTTTAGCACCTTGTATGTATATAAAAGCTGATCCTGCAATAAACAGAGATTTAAGTAATAATTGTTTCATGAGAACACAGGTTAGTATTGTTCAACAAAAAAAGTTTAATAAATCAATTAGTTCAAAGATACCGGTACATATCCCAAAGTTACCGGTATTTATACGCGATTCATATACGTAGTTTTACGTATTTTTTCTTACTGGTAAATAATTTTCCATCGATTGTATTTTATTTTTTTAGGCTTAATTAAACGTTAGGAGTTTAAACTCGTTTAGCAATAACATACAAAGATTTGAAATGTTTTTATTTTTTTACCTGTATCCCAAAGCCTGCAGGTTAAACAATTCGGCATAACGGCCGCCTTTTTGGATGAGCTCCTGGTGGCTGCCAATTTCAATAAGTTCACCTTTTTCAAGTACCAATATCCTGTCGGCCATCCGTACCGTGCTGAAACGGTGAGAGATAAGAACCGCCGATTTTCCTTTGGTTAGTTCGGCAAAGCGTTCAAATACGGTGTATTCGGCCCTCGCATCAAGCGCCGAAGTTGGTTCATCAAGTATAAGCAACTGCGCATCGCGCATGTAAGCACGAGCAAGGGCCACTTTTTGCCATTCGCCGCCCGATAATTCAACGCCCTGTGAAAAGCGCTTGCCCAATTGCTGGTCATAAGCGCCCGGAAGTTTGTCTGCCAATGCATCTGCCAGGCTTTGTTTTGCCGATGATTCTATCAAAGGGCGGTTATGTTGCTGGCTGATATTCCCCACCGCGATGTTTTGAGCAAAGGTCATCTGGTAACGCAAATAATCCTGGAAAATGATCCCGATATTACAGCGCAGATCAGCAATGTCATATTCGCGAAGGTCAATACCATCTAATAAAATACGGCCTTCGGTTGGATCATAGAGGCGGGCCAGCAATTTTACAAGGGTAGTTTTACCTGCACCGTTTTCGCCAACAAGCGCTAACTTTTCACCGGGATGTAAAGTAAAACTCAAATGACGGTTTGCCCAGCGGTCGGAGTTGGCATAACGGAAACCAACATCTTCAAAAGTAAAGCCCTGTTGTATTTTTTCAGGAAATGGCAGCGGATGGGCAGCCGGTTTTATTTTAGGTTTGATATCGAAAAACTCAAAAAAGTCGCGCAGGTAGATGGCCCCCTGCGATACAGAGGTGAAACGGATCAGGATACCTTCGAGCAAAGTGCGCAATTGTTTGAATGAACCAGCCAGAAAAGTAAGCATGCCAATGGTAACGCTGCCGTCAACTGCCCTCATAATAATCACAACATAAGCTGCGTAATAGCCAATACTGCCCAGCATGGCGAAAAAAGTACCCCATAATGACCTTTTTACCGAAAGTCTTTTGTTATCAAGGTAAAACCTGGTCGACAGTTGCCGGAAACGCCCTATGATAAAACCCGACAGATCGAATATTTTCACCTCTTTGGCGGTTTCATCGCTGGCGCCAAGGTAGCGTATATAGTCAAGTTCCCTGCGTTCGGGGGTTTGGCCGCGGGTGAGGGCATAGCTTTGATCATTAAAATACGATTCGCCCAAAAATGCTGGTATTATAGCAATAAAGAGCAAAATAATAAGCCAGGGGTTAAAGGCCATCAATCCGGCAGCCAAAAATCCCATCGTGATCAAATCCTGCACCTGGCTCATAACCTGCGAAAGCAATAGCGTACGCCCGAGGGTTTGCTGGCGCGCCCTTTCCAGTTTATCGTAAAAAACAGAATCCTCAAACTGGTCGAGATCAAGTGTTGCCGCATGGGCCATTATCTTTACCGAAGTATGGTTGCTGAAAAGATCGCCTAACAGGGCATCCATCAAAGTTATAGCACGGTTCAATGCATCGGTTAATATAGCCAAAGCAAATTCAAAACCTACCAGTTCCCATAAATGATGGGTGTCTGCAACATGCTGATGGCTGAGTTTGATCACCTGATCGATGATCAGTTTACCCACATACAACAAAGCGACAGGCATTGCTGACCGGGCAATACGCAGCATAGAGTTTGCGATGGTTAGCCATGGGCTGGTTTCCCATACCAGTTTAAAAAAGGCGGGCAAGTTGCGTAATGCAGCCAGTCGTTCTTTTAATGTTAAAGGTGCGGGGCGTGTATTTTTTGGCGGGCGGGTTTGCAATAGATATCCTTTTCAAATAAATTTAGGTAAAATTAAGAAATTTGTAGCCTGATGAAGAGCCCCTATAACTTTGTGAGGGAATAATGACAATATAATAAAGCCCGGTTTGCCATTAAATGTATCTTTTTGTAACAGCTGAATTTTATATACGTCTAATAACCGATATAAAAAAAGACACCTCTGATGTTTGTGTTTTGTTAATAAAGTAAATATGAAAGCTGGCGCCTGCCGGTAATTTTTGACCATCGCATCAAAACGGGTGAATTGGATATTATAAAAATAAATAAAGGCGTATCTCCGGGCTTGGCATAAAAAAATCCTCTATTTTTGCCGCTTAGCAAAAAATGATGAGCGCCTCTCTAAAAAACAAATTCGACAGTATAATTTTTGACCTCGACGGTACGCTATGGGATAGTACCGGAAACGTTGCCCTTGCCTGGCAGGATGCTATTGACCAGGTGGATTACGTAGATGAAGTGATGACGCAGGAAAAAGTGCGTTCCATTACCGGGATGACCTACACTGCGATATTTGATAAATTGTTTCCCTATATTGATACCGAAAAACGTGCTGCGTTAATGGAGATTTGCGCTAAAAGCGAACTCGAAATATTATATACCAAAGGAGGCGAACTTTACCCGGCCCTTGATGAAACACTGGCCTACCTGGCCGGCAAATATAAACTGTTTATAGTAAGCAATTGCCAGAACGGCTATATCGAAGTATTTTTAAAAATAAGCCAGATGGGGCATTATTTTATGGGCCACCAATGCTTTGGCACCAAAGGCAACCCAAAGGCCGAAAACATAAAAGATATTGTAAACGATCACCGGCTAAAAGCCCCGGTTTATGTTGGCGATACCTTCGGCGATTATGATGCCGCCACAAAAGCAGTTGTTCCATTTATTTTTGCCGATTATGGTTTTGGTGTGGTTGAAGAGGGGCAGGTAGCCACCATAAGCAATTTTAATGCTTTGGTGGAATTGTTATAGTTTTTATGACGCGCAGATTTGTCAACTTTTAAAAAGTTGACAAATCATTAAATCTCAAGTCACAATTTTATTGAAATTTCATTTGCAGGTTAAAATTCACTAATTTTAGGTGATCAATTTTACAGGTTATGGCAATAAGTAAATTTTCCCGTCGTCGTTTTATCAAAACAGGCTCGGTGGCTGTCGGGGCACTGACCCTGGGGCCCGCTTTATCAGCGCTGGCCATGGCATCATCAGGGCCGGGTAAGAAATTGGGTGTGGCATTGGTTGGTTTGGGCTATTACAGTTTCGGGCAATTGGGCCCGGCTTTGCTGCATACCGGTAATTGTTACCTTGCCGGGATAGTAACCGGTACGCCATCAAAAGCAGTTGATTGGGCGAAACGATACAACATCCCGCAAAAAAACATTTACAATTATCAAAATTTTGATGAGATAGCCGCTAACCCCGATATTGATATTGTTTACGTGGTTTTGCCCGTGTTTATGCACAAAGAGTTTACCATCAGGGCGGCCAAAGCGGGCAAACATGTGATTTGTGAAAAGCCAATGGCCTTAAATGCCGGTGAATGCAAAGAAATGATAGCCGCCTGTAAAAAGGCCGGCCGCATGCTCTCCATTGGTTACCGACTCCATTTTGAGCCGCATAACATGGAGGTGATGCGCCTGGGTCAACAGCATATTTTTGGAAAAGTTACCAATATTGATACAGGCAATGGCTTTACCTATCGCGGCGACCCTAATGCATGGCGCTTAAAAAAGGCGCTGGCCGGCGGCGGCGGTTTAATGGATATGGGTATTTACAGCATACAGGGAACCCGCTATACTTTAGGCCAGGAACCTATTGCCGTTAAAGCCACTCAGGAAAAAACCCGTCCCGAGTTTTTTAAGGAAGTAGATGAAACCATTTTTTGGGAACTTGAATTCCCCGGGGGATTTAAAACAACCGGCAAGTCGAGTTATAACCACGACTGGAGTTACCTGAAAGTGGAGGAGGAGCACGGCAAATTTGAACTCGGCCCAGCTTATGGCTATGGCGGAATTGATGGCAGCGTTAATGGCAAACAGATGCCCTATCCGCAAATTGTGCAACAAGCCGCACAAATGGATGACTTTGCGAACTGCATAACCCAAAACAAACCCACCCGCGTACCCGGCGAAGAGGGCTTAAAGGACATGAAAGTGGTAGATGCCATTTATAAGAGTTTAGATTCCGGGAAATGGGAGAAGATTGGGTAAGTGATTAGAGTTTAGAGACTGGAGATTAGTTAACTTTGTCATTTAAAACTAATTTCTAATCTTTGATCGCAATGCATTATTTTTAACTGATCTCTAATTAACTAACCTCTAACCACCTGAACATGCTTTTCCCCGAAGATTTTTTACATTATGTCTGGAAGTTCCGGCTGTTTGACCGTGCTGACCTGCAAACCAAAGATGCTGAAGAACTGGAGATTTTATCGGCCGGGCAACACAATTCAGACTCAGGGCCGGATTTTAGTAACGCAAGGATCAGGATAGGTGATACCGTTTGGGCTGGTAATGTTGAAGTGCATCTGTCCTCGTCGGATTGGCTGAAACATGGACATACTACCGATAATGCATACAACAATGTGATATTACATGTGGTTTACCGGGATGATGAACCTTTAATATTATCAAACGGCAGGCATGTACCAACACTTGAACTCCAAAACCGCATCCCCGACGACTTATATAACCGTTACCATAACCTTATTTTCGGCAACCAAACCATTATTCCCTGCGAGGCAAGTATTGGCTCAGTTGATAGCCTTACCCTGCATAACTGGCTGACAAGGGTGTTGGTTGAGCGGTTGGAGAAACGCACGGCTGCCGTAATATCAGCTCTAAACAAAAATCGCGGCGATTGGGAGGAAACCTTTTACCAGTTTTTAGCTGCAAATTTTGGCTTTAAGACCAATGCGCTACCGTTTGAACTGCTGGCAAAATCCTTACCGCAGGCCATCCTGGCGAAACACAAAAATAATTCCATGCAAATTGAAGCCCTGATTTTTGGACAGGCCGGATTTTTGAAAGATGATGTGGTTGATGAATATCCGCGGAAGCTGAAAAAGGAATACGAATTCCTGCAAAAAAAATATCAGCTGACACCAATTGAGAATCATTTGTGGAAGTTTATGCGTTTGCGGCCTCAAAATTTTCCAACCATCAGGCTGGCGCAATTTGCGGCGCTTGTAGTAAATTCAAACCATTTGTTTTCAAAATTGTTAGAAATAAGGGACGTAAAAGGATTAAGGGACCTGTTTACAGACATAAAGGTTAATCATTACTGGGAAAACCACTATCGTTTTGATGCTGTATCTGCGCCGTCATCAAAAAACCTGGGGGCAGCCTCCATTGACGTATTGTTGCTGAATACTTTGGCATTGTTTTTATTCAGTTATGGTAAGCATAACCAGCAGCAGCATTATATTAACAGGAGTTTGCAGTTGTTGGAATATTTACCCGGCGAAAACAATAAAATTGTTGAAGATTTTGCTAACTTAGGGGTGAAAATAAAAACGGCTTTTGAATCTCAGGCTTTGCTGGAGTTGAAAAATTGTTATTGTAATTATAAGAAATGCCTGCATTGCGGCGTTGGTAATAAGATATTAAAATTGGCGTGATATGTTGCAAAGGATAATTACTTTTTTTGAAAGATACTCATTTGGGGTATGTACCTACCTGGGCGAAAAATTTAATATTTCGATAGCCAAAATCAGGTTGTTTTTTATATACTCCTCCTTCCTGGCGGTAGGCTTTCCGCTCATATTTTACATTTTCGCAGGCATTGTGCTTGATATACGGAATTACGTGAAACGGGTACATACCAGGGTGACTGATCTGTGATTTTGAAAGAAAATTTATAAATTTCAAACCCTCTTTTCCATCACAATCAGTTCGATGTGCTGTTTGGGAATACCAAACTTTTTGCCGTCGTGAAAAGGTTGAATTTCGCCGGTAGCATTGAAGCCGCGCCGTTCGTACCAGCTGATCAGCTCCTGTCGGGTGCTGATCACCGTCATGGTTAGCGTGCTGCAGTTTAATTGTTTTGCATAAATTTCGGCTTCAAGCAATAAATCCCGGCCCAGCCCTTTGCCCTGCAACAATGGAGAGACGCTGAACATGCCCACATATAATTTAGGCTTACGTACCTCAAGGTAAACGCAGCCGGTTATTTGCCCTGTTTCGTCGGTATTTTTAAGGATGATAATGTTTGAATCAGTAAAATAGCTTGCCAGCGTTTCTTCATCAATTCTTATCCCATCCAGCAGGTTAGCTTCAGTGGTCCATCCTTTTTTGGAAGTTTCACCACGGTAAGCGCTGTTTACTAAAATATTAAGTTCGGGAACGTCTGTTTGGCTGGCTTTTGTAATCAGCATAAATAGTTTTCAGTAAAACACAAACCTAAACTTTTTTTAAAACTCAGCGCAATGCTTTTTAACTATACAAACAATTTTATAAATTCAAAGTTTAGTAATAAAGACGATTTTCATTTTCGAAAATCAAAATCATTATAAAACAAAAATTATGAAGTATTTAAAAGCGTTTTTAATTGTGATGCTAACCGTATTCACATTCGGTAGTGCTATCGCCCAGGATTCACAAAGACAAAGTGGTCACCAATCCACTCAACATCGTCATTATCGCCATCACAGGCATCACCGTCAGATGTCTGATCAGCATGTATCCGATCAACATTAGAAAAACAAACAGCCTTGCTACATTTAGCAGGGCTGTTTTGGTAAAAGGATGTGGTGAAGCATTGATTTAAGTCATTTTACATTTGTTATCGGTACGAATTAATTTTGAGAAAAAGCCGGGCGCAATTTCTTTGCTTTCTATGTCGCTGAAGTGTTGAAATATCCAAGTCTCCATTTGCTGATAATTTTTTAATTATATTGGTGAATATAAATATTTTACATGATTGGAAAAAACTATGATTGTTATCATTTTAAACCCAATTTGTTTGTTTAATTTTAACGTAAATACCTGTTTCCTAACCATCAGACTATGGCATTTATTGACTATTACCAAATATTAGGCGTTCCAAAAAACGCACCGGAAAAGGATATTAAAAATGCTTACCGCAAACTTGCCCGGAAATATCATCCGGACCTGAACCCAAATGACGCAGAAGCCAATAAAAAATTCCAGCAGTTGAATGAAGCTAACGAAGTGCTCAGCGATCCCGAAAAACGGAAGAAATACGATCAGTACGGTGAAAACTGGCAGCACGGGGAAGAATATGAAAAGTATTCAAGGCAGCAGCAACAGCACAGGCAGCACGAACCATTTACCGGTGGGCATACTTCGAGCTTTGAGGGCTTTGGCGGCGAGGATTTCTCCGATTTCTTTCAATCTATGTTCGGACAAAGGGGCGGGGCTGGTGGATCAGCACGCGGCGGGCAGCCAAAATACCGGGGGCAGGATTATAACGCTGAATTGCACCTTAACCTGAAGGATGTTGCCGAAACCCATAAACAAACGCTTACGGTAAACGGCAAAAACATCAGGTTGACTATTCCTGCAGGGGTTGAAAACGGCCAGACTATAAAAATTGCCGGTCATGGTGGTCAGGGAGTAAACGGCGGGCCGGCAGGCGATCTGTTTATCGCCTTTTCTGTGGCCGATGATCCCCGTTTTAAAAGGGATGGCAAGGACCTGTTCGGCACGGTAAAACTTGATCTTTATACCGCGATACTCGGGGGCGAGGTAACCGTTGATACGCTGAACGGCAAGGTGAAAATAAAAGTAAAACCCGAAACCCAAAACGGGACCAAAGTTAAACTGAAAGGCAAGGGCATGCCTGTTTACAAAAAAGAAGGCGAGTTTGGCGACTTTTATATCACTTATGATATACAGATCCCGGTAAACCTGACTGAAAAACAGAAAAAATTATTTGAAGAACTCGCAGCGGAGGTTAAAGGCGAAAGGTAAAAGGCGAAAGGAAGAAAAGCTGCCATTGACTAATGACTAACGACCAATGAACCCAAAACGATGGAAAATTTAGTATCAACATCAGATATATGTACCTACCACGAGGTAGAATACACCTTTATAAGCTCGCTGAACGAAGCCGGGCTGGTGGAGTTAAAGGTGGTTAACCATACCACTTATATACCCGAAAGCGAACTGCAAAAGCTGGAAAGAATGATCCGTTTACATAATGACTTGGAAATAAATATTGCAGGCATTGAGGCTATTACCCATTTATTGGAGCGTGTTGAACAAATGCAGGAAGAAATGAGGCGGCTAAGGAACAGGGTACATACCTGATCAAACTTCCGAAGTTTTGAAAACTTCCAACCCCGCAGTCTGTGTCCCCACAGACAGCTAACTTTACGGCAATGAGCCAGGTCAAAACCAAAGGAATCAACCTGGCTGGCAAATGTATGATAATGGCAGCAGTGGCTTATAATCTGAAAAAACTGATTAAAGGAGCAGCATCCATAGAAATAAAAAAAAGACTAAGAAAACCCACTATTACAGGTTGTAACGGATTTAAAAATAGCTTATTGGAGGGTATCATAATGATAGAGACCGTAATGAGCTGTTTCAAAATAAGTGATAAAAGCAAATGGCTGAATAACCATTTGCTTTGCAAATTAAATTATTCAGCCATTTAACTGATGTTGTGCAACGGCCATATATATAGTACAGCCTTTTACCCTAAATCCCTATTAACGTTGATCGTGAGGGACGTTTGACACAGTTGAGGTACTAACACTTTGGTTGCCCCCATTGGTTGCTGTAACTGTAAAAGTATAATCCCTACCATCCATGTCAGTTCCCAATCTTGAGGCCATAAGCTGCAATGAGAGCGTAAAATTGGAACTTAAAGTATAACTATGCGTATATACTCCATACTCATCTACCAAGTTAAAAGATAATGATCCGGGTAAAACATTAAATGTCATAGTCCCAGGCAAACTATCTACCCAATTATCATCGGTATAGGTACCACCGGCTATCGCTGTTACAGAAACGGTGTATGCACCGGGGGCGAGATTAGATAGCACCGACGGTGTCATTACATAACTTGTAGCATTGTTAACAGTTGTATATGTTGCATTGATAGTTCCTGTTCCTGATGATATTATACCAGATCCAACGAATGTGACTGTTGTTAATTTATTATTAGGTGGCCATATAAATAAAGGTGACACAGATACAGAACCAGCAGACGGAGCACTGTAACTTACAGTTCCACTAATCGCAGGTGTAGCAATTGGTTTTGTTACATTTACAGTAAAGACAGCCGTACCAGCATCGCTATTGAGATAATTAGTAGTAATACCTGCTACCGCTGTTACGGCAACGGTATAATTACCTGGAGCAAGACTAGTTAATGACATAGGAGACGTTGCCGGCGTTACTGGATTGCCGTTCAATGTCATCGTATATCCAGTGGCATTTGCTACGTTATCCCATGTTACAGTCGCATTACCTTTTCCTGAATTATAGGAAATAATAGCTGCGTGCACTACCGGTGCAGCCAACTTTGTTTTCACTACGGTTGATACAATAGTGAATGGAACTTTAGTACTAAAATCACTGTTATTATTTTGGCTGTTCTTGCCAGTCGTAGCCCGAGCGAGAACCTTCACAGAATAAGCCCCACTTGATAAATTAGCAAATGTGACAGACGTCGCAGTCGTATCTGCAATACTGCCACCGCCACCTTCAACTACTACATGGTATCCAACAGCATTAGGTACAGCCACCCAGGACACGGTAACTGAAGAACCAGTGACAACTGTAGTAACAACAGGAGCAGGGAGTTGGGGTTGGTTAATATTATCGAGTGCCTTTGCGCCAAAAACGTTAATGCCTGCTGCTCCGCCGTTAACGACAGGAGGAAGGCTTGCTGTTTTTTTACAACCTAAAAATACAACCGTAAAAAGTACGGCTGTTAATGTAGCTGATAACAGCCATTTGTAATTTTTCATGTGTTTTAAGTTTTGAGGTGATTAATTGTCAGTTTTATGTTATTCGCGAGGCTATAGAGTTCAATAAATATTCCAAGAGTAATAGTGTCATGTCACAATATTTATTTTTATATATAAAATAAATAATTTTCTAATCAAATGTTGGCACAAACAATATTTTTAACTAATAATGCGTGGATTTATCACCTCAAAATGTGAATTTTACTCCCATAGTGGAGAATATTACACCCGTACGCCTGTGCCGAAAAATATTATATGTTAAGCAATATGTTACAGCTCAGGCAGGGAATTATTCAAAAGAGTAAGCGCTTCAAAAACGTTATTAGTGTTTTTGATTGTGGTATCGATCACTGACCTGATAATAGCGAAGCGAGTTGCTTCCTCTATTGTTCTAAACAAACCGGATATTTTTGTTTTAACTTTCACGTTTCTGACGGCCCTTTCTGACCCATTGTTATCCGGGGGCACCTTAGGATGGTGCAGGAAAGTGAATACGCTGTCCCTGTTTTTTTTCAGCCGTTTGACGAAAGCCTGTACTTTTTTATGGGAGGTCCGCTGATCCGTTTGTAGCAGTTCGGATAGTCTTTGTTCTATTTTGATTACTGCGTCTGCCGGCGCGGGATAATCCCGGGGCTGCATTTGTTTTTTTAGTACAATGGCATCCTGCAGTAATTGTTTCATCGCTGAACTCCACTGGCAAGCCAATGCATCTTCAAAGTTGCGTAATTCACGTAACAAGTGCGCTATGCATAATTGATGCGCTAAAGCTGCCACTTTTAACTGGGCAGCCCAACAATCACTTACATATACAGTTAAGGGAATGCCGCCTGCAAAATATTCTTTAATGGAGATTATTTTATCTGAATGTTTCTTCACCCGGCATTGGATAATCCCATTTTTTTTAAAGGTCATGATTTGACGCGTCTTCAGCCATGTCAATGATCACGGAATCTAACCGGCCCAGTTCAAGGTTGATAAATTGCAGGATCTTACTGTCTGCAGGGTCTTCATTTAACAGGGCGGCCAGGGCCTTCAAATTTGCGACGGGACTACGAATAAGGTGCGACTGTTTCCAGGCCATATCCTTTATGCTTCCAATATGGTCCTGGATTAAATCATAAGCAGCTTTTAAACTCTCTTCCGCTTTTTTTCTTTCAGTGATATCCGAAAGGGACATCATTAAACCAAATATTTCTTGTTTCTCGTTTGTTATTGGGAACAGCTTTGTATAAAACCAAAATTCGGTACCATCAGGTTGTGGGTAGTTAATTTCATAACTGACATTACTTCCTTTTAACACCTCGTCAGCACTTTTAATAAATTGGGGGAGCCGCTCCTTTGGAAAGTATTCAATGAGTTGGTCCCCCTTACTAAGGATGTGATTATATTGACTTTTTATAAATTTTGCAGCCATTGGATTATAGGCAAATACCCTTAGCTTTTTGTCAAGCAGGGCATAAGCGGTATCGGTTGTATCCATAATGGTTTTCAGATTGGCTTCTGATTTTTGCAGTGATTTTTCCGCCTTAAGTCTTTCGGTAACATCACGGGTAACTGTAATGATTGCCCCAAGGTCCGGGTCAGATAGCTTATTGCAGAGCATGGACTCGATCCAGATATAATTTCCGTTTTTATGAAGTATCCTGTAAGTAATGTTTATTGACTTGCCCGGGTTCAATAAAACTACCTCATGTACTTTTTTCAACCTTTCTAAATCTTCCGGATGGGTCAGTTCAAAATAGTTCCGGTTCATTTCTTCATCGGTCCAGCCATTTATAGCCTGCATTGAAGGGCTGCGGTAAATAATATTGCCGTCAATGTCATTTAATTTTATGGCGACAAAATCGCTTTCAACAATTGCCCTGAACCTTGCATTAATTTTTTTGCGTTCTGTAATATCTTCAACCTGGTTTACTAAGTATTGCGGCCTGCCGTTATTATCTTTTACAGTTGCCATATTGACGCTTGCCCAAACAATTTTACCGTTTTTACATAAGTATCGTTTTTCTACACGTGCTGATTCTCTTTCACTTGCTATGGATTCTTCTTTTGCTTTAATGCTATTTTCCAGATCATCGGGATAGGTGATGTCCATAAAAGACATAGAAAGAAGCTCCTGTTCCGAATACCCGAGCATCTCACACAAACGTTTATTTACTTTCAGCCATTTACCCTCCAATGAAACTAAAGCCATGCCTATTGCTGAAAATTCAAATGCCGCCCTTAAGGTCGATTCGCTTTCCCGGTATTTATCCAATAAATTAAGTAATTCCGATGATCGTTCTTCCACTCTTTCTTCAAGCTCCTCATTCATTACCTTTATTTCTTCTTCAGCTTCGTATCGTTTTAGGTCTATCCTGTTCAGATAGTTGGCTGTGTACCATATAAGCAATAAACTCACAAATAAGAAACAAACGGCAAGGAGCGAAACACCTGTCTCTGTTGAAAGTATTTTGTGTCGTTCGGATTGCACCTCTAAAGTCCCGAAAATCAGAACCATTAAAACTATCAGCACAAAAAGTCGTCTTGCCATTTTATTGCCCACAAGCTGACCGGTAAATAAATTAGTAATGCCAAGCGAGGGATGTAGCAGCGTTGCTATGATTGACATGAAAAAAAACAGGACGGCTGTATGAACAGCCATTGAGCTTTCGAAGGTAAGTTTATAAAATAAAGATAGCCCGTATAAGTAACCAATTATTGCGACTGAAGAAATTGCAGTTACGAGGTGCAGAAAATATTGGGATAAAATGTTGACTAAGCGGCTTTTAATACTAAAGCCGAGAAGGGCCAAACCACAAAGTGCAAAACAAAATGACACATTGGTTGCCATGCGCCCGGGGAAGGGATATTTTTCAACGATTGCTAACCTGTCGGTAACAAACAATTGGTCGATCCCCGAATTAAAATGGAAAATATCCTGCGATAAGGACAACGCGCCAAAAATGCTTAGGGTTATTGATAAAACAAGAAAAATTAATTTATTGTATTTATTACTTTCAACCTGCGTTATAATTAAGGTGGCTCCCAGCAAAATAAAACACAGGGCGGTGTTAAACCTCATGGAAACATAATGCGGGTAGATGGTTTCAAACCCCGGTAAGTTGAACAGCCAGCCAATGATTACCACTATGCCTGTAACAATACCGAGCAGGCCAATTATGGTAATTGTTTTATTTTTTTGAAGGCTATACATACAATGCCGGTTTATATTGTATTTTTATTGAAAGGACGATTTAACGATTGCTGTGTGAGCAATCCTCCATGATAAAGCTATAACAAAAAAACGTTTAAAATACATCGGAAATATTTATTATAAATAGCTCTAAACTAACTTTTTGCTCCAAAAAATCCCCTGAGGGCCTGCTGTGTAAATTCCGAAAGTACCAGTTCGCCGCTAAGGGCGGCACGGTGGTTTAGCAATTCGTCCCAGTCTTCAGTGCCTTCCCATAAAATTTGTTTCAGGCCGGTAAGCGCTTCGGGATGGTAGGACGCCAGTTTTTCGGCAAGCGCATCTAATGCAGTATCCAATGCGGCTGTATCTGTATAAACTTCGTTGTACAAACCCTTCTCTTTAGCCCATTGCGCTGTTTGAAAATCAACCGCCCTGATAGTAAGCTGGGAAAAGGCAGGCAACCCCACTTTCCGGATCACCGCCGGCGATATAACAAACGGGCCTATCCCTATGGCCAGTTCGCTAAGTTTTACTGATGCTGCTTCAGTTGCCAGGCAATAATCGGCGGCGGCAGCCAGGCCAACACCGCCGCCAACTGCCTTTCCCTGTACACGGGCAATAACAATTTTCGGCGATTTACGGCAGGCATTGATCACCCTTGCAAAACCCGAGAAAAATACAGCGCCTGTCTGTTTATCTTTTATTTGTAACAATTCATCAAAACTTGCCCCTGCGCAAAAGGTACGGTCACCCCCGCTTTTTAGCACAATTACCCTGGTTTGGGCATCATTGCCGGCCTGCGTTATTTTATCCGTTAATTCATTCAGCAAGGCGGCAGGCAAAGAATTTTGGGCAGGATGAGAAAAGCTGACAGTGGCGATACCGCTTTGGCTGATGGTTAGGCTAACGTTTCCGTTATCGGTTGCAGACATAGGATGGTGTTTTAGGATAGATTAACGATTGGTAATTATTTATACATTACAAACATAGGTTAAAACGCAATAAAGCCTGCATATTGGGTAAAACGAAAGATTTTTTTAAACAGAACCCCAAAGTTTGGATAATAATGTACTCCCCATTGACCACTCACCCCATCACCTTAAAACCGTATAAAACATCCCCACAGCGGCGGCGCCCATGGCTATAAAAGTTATCCAGAGTATGGTTTTGGATAGCCACTTGCTTTTAAATTCACCCATTATTTTTTCATTAGAGGAAATTTTAATGATCAAAAAAATCAAGGGGACAGCTGCTACGCCATTTAACACAGCTGCGTAAACCAATGCCTTTACAGGATCAACACCAATAAAATTGAGGAGCAGGCCTATAACCGTTGCGGCAATAATAATGACATAAAAACCGCGCGCTTTGTTAAACTTTAAATTTAAACTCGCTTTCCAGTTAAAAGCTTCGGCTACTGAGTAAGCCGCCGAACCCGAGAGTACCGGGATCGCCAATAGCCCAAGGCTAATAATGCCAAAAGAAAATATAAGCTTTGCAAGGAACCCTGCATGAGGAAAACTATGCACCAATGGCTCCAGCGCCCGTGCTGCGTCCGCCGCGGTATTGATATTGGTTACCCCGCTATTATGTAAAACGGTGGCGGCAACAACAATAATACTCCAGGTGGCAAACTCAGAGAAGATCATGCCAAATGTATTATCTTTACGCATCCTGTGTACACTCATCCAGCTTATCAACGGCTTACCCTTTGTCAACAGGTTTTTTTCCTGGTCTTCCTCCACCTCCTGCGATGATTCCCAAAAAAACATATAGGGCGAAATGGTGGTGCCCAAAACGCCTGTTATAATAAAAAAGAAAGCAAATGATAATTCAAAATGGGGCACAACGGTAGCCTTCAAAACCGTGCCCCAGGGTTGTTTTACAATAAACAGCGTTATTGGGTAGGCCATCAGCGTTACAGCCAGCCATTTCAAAATTTTTGAATAAACCTTGTAGCTGGTGAAAACTTCAAGCAACAAAATGATGGTTGCGGATATTAATGTTAATAAAATAAACGATACAGGAACAAGTAGCTGAGCTGCGGCGGCCATCGCGCCCAGGTCGGCCCCTATGTTAATCGTATTGGCAACAACAACCAGCCCGACTGCGCCAAACAACACTGTGCGGCTGTAATGTTCTTTTACGATGGTGGTGATGCCTTTTCCGGTTACAAGGCCTATCCTTGCGCAGGCTTCCTGAACGGCGGTCATTAAAGGCAGCATCCAGAGGGCAGTCCACAATTGCCCGTAGCCGAACTGTGCGCCGGTTTGGGAATAGGTGGCTATGCCTGATGGATCGTCATCTGCGGCTCCTGTTACCAGGCCGGGCCCGAGTACACGCCAGAAACCTCTTATTTTAGCGCCAAGCTCGGTGCTGAATTTCATATAATATCTGTTTGGTTGAAGATAAACAGTTTATATTACTAAATTGTTATGTATTAACTCATTTTATTATTCAGCCTTTTCTGCCAACGCCGGACTACCCTCATGCCATGCCCTTGTTGGCCGTTCAGCCGGATAACCGTGCTGCGCTCTGTAAGCTTTTCTGGCAGCAGTAAAATCCCACCAGTTTTTTTTGCTGCCGGGATGATTGGCATAATGTACCGCCAGCCGAAACTGGTCTTCTACACAGGGATCGGTCCAAAAACCCTGTTTACGTTCCAGTTCATTAAAAAGCCCAGGCCCGTCTTTATCCAGCAAGTCGTTTATGGTATAGATGCCCAGCGAGATCAGGTCACGGGCAAATTTCGGTCCGATTGAGGGGATGGACTGGAAAGCTATCAAAGCAAAAATTTCATTGGCCCGTTGTTCGTCAGTTTACAATAAAACCATTATTTCATCTGCCGAAAATTCGTTAAGTCTGCTTATTTTAAGGCGGTTTTTCTTCAGTTGTTCTTTTTCTGCCGGTGACAGATCCAGTTTAAATGTTTTCATGGGATAAAATTAAACATGCCGTTAAACTAAACGTAATATTTATCCGGTCTTTTCCATTCATCGCCAAATTTCCGCCATTTACCGAAAATTTGGCATCCTTCGCCTAAAAGCATTACACAATAACGGGCACTGTCAGCACTTTTGGTGTATAAATCAATCGTTATCATGAAAACTTTACTCATTATACAATTTATTCATTATGCCATGCATCTTGCTGTACAGGCACAGGCAATCATACATTCGCTGGGGCATTTGGTGAAATAGGCCTCACCCAACCCTCTCCAAAGGAGAGGGCTTTGAAAAAAGGAGGCGGGCTTTACGAGGATAAAAGAACCCTCTCCTTTGGAGAGGGCAGGGTGAGGCGAAACGGCGCTACGTAACCATTCATCATCATATTTCTGCCATTCGCACAAAAAATAGTGGAAATATCAATTTTGTAAACGATTTTTGCGGCATGGCAAAACAACCTATTATAACAGTAAAAAACCTGGTAAAAAACTACGGCGATTTTGCCGCCGTAAAGGGGATTAGCTTTGATGTATATGATGGCGAGATCTTCGGCCTGCTTGGCCCCAACGGCGCCGGTAAAACCACTACCCTCGAAATTATTGAAACCCTTCGCGATAAAACATCAGGCGAAGTAACGGTTGACGGCCTTTCTATTGACAATGATGCGAACAAGATAAAGCAGCGCATCGGGGTGCAATTACAATCGGCCGGGTATTATCCTAACTTAAACCTGTCGGAACTTATTACCCTGTTTTGCGGTTTGTACGGGATTGATAAAACCCCAACCGAAATGCTGGAAAAAGTGGCCCTTACCGATAAAGCCAAATCAAAATACAAAGAGCTTTCGGGCGGACAAAAGCAAAGGTTTTCCATAGCGACTACACTGATCAACAATCCGAAGATAATTTTCCTGGATGAACCGACTACCGGACTCGACCCGCAGGCCCGCCGCAATTTATGGGACCTGATCCGCGAGATACGTGACAATGGCACCACCGTTGTAATCACCACCCATTATATGGACGAAGCCGAAGAACTATGCGACCGCGTTGCCTTTGTTGACGGCGGCCGTATTGTTGGCATTGATACTCCCAACCATTTCATCGACCAACTGGTTGAATCGGGATTTGAACGAAAAAAACAGGTAAAAATGGCTAACCTCGAAGATGTTTTTATTAACCTGACAGGCAAGGAATGGCGGGAGGGATAAAGCCTCACCCAACCCTCTCCAAACCTGCCTGCCGGCAGGCAGGGGAGAGGGCTTTGAACGCGATTTTAGAACCCTCTCCTTTGGAGAGGGCAGGGTGAGGCGAAACGACACCAATGACCTAATGACACAGTGACCAATGACTTTTTAGATTATGAAAAAATACAACAATACCCGCGCAACTATGGCCATAGCGGTAGCCAGTTTCCGATCAATTATCCGCAGCCCTTCGGCGGTGGTATTCAGTTTGGCGTTCCCATTAATATTTATAGTTGTTTTTGCCAATATAGGCGGCAGCGCCGTTTCCGTAGAAGTAGGCGTTGCAAAAACCTGCGATACCATTAACCCTGTTTACCAGGTATTAAAAAAGACCGGAGTTGTTCATTTAATAAAAGATCAATCTACAGCAGACATGGCTTCGAACCTTTCAAAGGGCCGGGGTATGGATGCTATTATCAATATACAAAAAAATGAAGGTCGTACCCCTTATACACTTCATGTACAATATACCAATGCATCTGAACAAAAAGGCTCGATACTTAAATCGCTGCTGAACAGCATTTTTTACCAGATCAATAGCATGGGTAACCCCAATCCGCAGCCGGTTGCCGAAATAAAGGCAACAACTATCAAGGGCCGCGAATATAAATACATCGACTTTTTATTGCCCGGTATGCTGGGGTTCTCCTTATTGAGCAGCGGTGTTTTTGGTACTGCATTTGTTTTTCTTAGCCTGCGTTTAACGCTGGTGATCAAACGTTTTTTCGCTACCCCGGTAAAAAAATACAGCATTGTTTTGGGTGAAGCATTGGCACGACTGGTATTCTCGTGGATAGGCGCCCTGTTTATTATACTGGTTGGGCATTACTTTTTTGGCTTTACCCTCATCCATGGCATCACCACTGTGGCAAATATGCTGATACTTTCAGCCCTGGGATTGATCGTTTTTATGGGCTTCGGGTTTATTATATCCGGCATTGCCAAAAATGATAGCAGCGTACCGCCACTTTCCAATATCATAACTATGCCTCAATTTTTATTGTCGGGCACCTTTTTTGCAACAACGGCGTTCCCCACCTGGCTGCAGGGGCTAAGTAATATACTGCCGTTAACCTATCTTAACAAAGCCATGCGCGACGTAGCCTTTGAAGGCGCCGGCTTAGGCGACGTAACGAAGGATCTGGTGGTTTTAGGCATCTGGTTTATTATTGTTTATGCCGTGGCGGTGAAGACGTTTAAGTGGGAGTAGATTGAGATTTTTATTATTCGAGATTTAAATGTTATACCAGAATTATGAAAATTTATGATCTAAGGACAAACATAGAATTTGGAAAACAAATCTTTGAAAATATCCCAAATGAAATAATACCGGTTTGGGCTGGGATAGTTTTATCACGATTCGACCACCACATAAAAGATATTCCGAACGAAATAATAGAAATTTACGACATTATTGACAATCGCGAGAATTGGAAAAACGCGCATGAGCAATTCACCAAGATTAGAAGGTTTCATTTAAAGAATCAAAATTATCGCCCTGAATCCTATTTGCTTCTATCTGAAAATGTCGCAAAAGTTATCTACAATTCCGCTGAATAACCAGGACCTTTTGACAAGGATAGCGGATGGTATATTGCAAGTTTGGCTTTAGAAACGGCTCGATTCTTTGCCGATGATCGCATTGAGGAAGAAGTAAAATCAGCGTTGTTGTTGTTTTATAACAATAAGAAATTCAAAGATAATTTAGTTGCAGCAAAGGATTTTCTGATTTATAAAAAGATCGATGACATACTTTGGTTTGACTGGGATCCTATTGGTGTAAATAACTATGCACCAAGAGACGAGTATCAAAGCTATGTTCCCAAAATTTTCAAACTAAAAAAGTCAGGTGCAGCAAAACAAGAAATTGCTGAATGTCTATTTAAGTTTGAAACTGAAAGAATGGGAATGGATGGAACACTTGAAAAATGTTTATCTATCGCAGATAAAATAATCAAAACATCATAAAAATATCCTATAATCATAAAATCCTGCTAATCTTAGTTCAGAAAAATAATCGGTAAAATCACTCCCATATTCAGCAAAATAACCCTCCCAACATTAATTTTACGTTAATCTTCAAGTAAATTCTTACATAATTTATTGGAAATTGTATATTTGAAAACTATATTATAGAGTGTACTATTTACACTAAGTATATTTTAATTGAAAAATCCCAATTCCAATGAGTTTAATTATTGACATCCATGCCCGCCAGATACTTGATTCGCGCGGCAACCCTACTATTGAAGTAGATGTTTTAACCGAAAATGGGGCCCTTGGCCGTGCGGTTGTTCCATCCGGTGCTTCAACCGGTGTTCACGAGGCCGTTGAGCTTCGCGATAATGACAAATCCAAATACATGGGCAAAGGCGTGCTAAAAGCCGTTGCTAACGTAAATGATATAATTGCCAAAGAATTACAGGGCATTGATGTTTTTGAACAAAACGCCATCGATAAACTGATGATTGACCTTGACGGCACCGAAAACAAAGGCCATTTAGGCGCTAATGCAATTTTGGGTGTTTCTTTGGCGGTTGCCAAAGCTGCTGCCCAGGAAAGCCGCCAGCCTTTATACCGTTATATTGGTGGTGTTAATGCAAATACTTTACCTATCCCGATGATGAATATCGTTAACGGCGGTTCACATTCCGACGCACCTATCGCGTTCCAGGAATTTATGATCATGCCGGTTGGTGCGCCTTCTTTTTCGGAAGCGCTGCGTTGGGGAACTGAAGTATTCCATAATTTGAAAAAGATATTGCACGACAGGGGCCTTACAACCACAGTTGGTGATGAAGGCGGTTTTGCACCGACTTTTGAAGGTACTGAAGATGGCGTTGAAACCATACTTAAAGCTATTGAAAAAGCAGGTTACAAACCGGGTGTTGATATATGCCTGGCATTTGATTGTGCTGCGTCTGAATTTTACGTAAACGGAAAATACGATTATACCAAGTTTGAGGGCGAAAAAGGCGCAATCCGCACCAGCGCTGAGCAAGCTGATTATCTGGCTCAATTAGCCGAAAAATACCCGGTTGTTTCTATCGAAGATGGCATGGCTGAGGATGACTGGGAAGGCTGGAAATTATTGACCGACAAGATAGGCGGAAAAATTCAGCTGGTTGGCGATGATTTGTTTGTTACCAATGTAAAGCGTTTGCAAAGAGGCATTGATGAGGATATTGCAAACTCTATCCTTGTAAAAGTGAACCAGATAGGTACCTTAACCGAAACTATTAACGCAGTAACACTGGCACAAACCAATGGCTATACTTCGGTAATGAGCCACCGTTCGGGCGAGACTGAAGATTCAACCATTGCCGATTTAGCGGTTGCTTTAAATTGCGGTCAGATAAAAACCGGCTCTTTATCCCGGTCTGACAGGATCGCTAAATACAACCAGTTATTACGTATTGAAGAAGAACTTGGCGATAGCGCAAGGTTCATCGGTAAGGACTTTAAGTATTTTAAGAAACACTAATTTATTCGAATTACACGAATTTTCACGAATTAGTTCGAATTACACGAATATTAGCAAATTTATTTAGGCCGGCTCATCAGCCGGCCTTTTTTTATCACAGATTAAAGTTGATTGTATTGATTTCACTGATTAAGTTAGTTGATATCAGCGTAAAAGAATCCTGCAAATCCTTTAAATCGATAAATCGTGTTATTTTTGCATTATGAAATCAAACAAGTTTTTAAGAACTGTCCTTATACTACTCATCCTTGCCTTAAACATTGGCTGCGACCAGGTTTCAAAATCTATTGTCAGGCAAAAAATGACTTATTTTACTTATCTGGGCTATCTTGGAAACCATGTCACGCTCAGCAAAGTTGAAAACACAGGGGCGTTTTTAAGCATGGGCGATACGCTCCCCCACCCGGTGAAGATCGTCCTTTTGAACCTGCTGCCTTTATTGGTTGTGGTAATCGGACTTGTATTTATTTTAACAAAACACAATCTCGACAGGGTGATCTCATTCGGCCTTATCCTGGTCATCGGCGGCGGCATCGGTAATTTGTACGACAGGATTATGCATGGTTCCGTGACCGACTTTATGCACATCAACTTTGTTGTTTTTCAAACCGGCATATTTAATGTGGCCGATCTTTCTATCAGCACCGGGGTATGTATTATGCTGGTACAGGCTTATTTGACGAGGAAAAATGGCACAGAAGTGAGCGATTTGTCGCAGGAAAGTTAGGTTTGATAACTTCCCAATTCTATTTATCTCTGTAACACGATTACATACTTTAAGCTATCCAATTGCTTAGTTGTAAGATCAATCCTTCTAAATATATTTTTAGCGGTTAGCGGCGATTTCGGTGGCAGTCGCTCAATATTCCTTTTGTAAAAAAGAATTGTTAAACCACCTTTCTCGGCGGCAAATTTCTTCCATGTTTTATTCATGATAGTAGGTCGCGAGCTAACACCAGGGTTTAATGTATAGCCGGGTATAGTATCGATGGTCTTATTTGTTGTTAAGTCCGTCACCCGTTCATAAGCCATGTTTGGTATACTGTCTTTTACCAAACCATACCCTTCAATGTCGTAATATAACGAATCTTTAGTATAATTAAAGATAATGCAGTCATTATGTGGCATATCCATATGGCACGATGCCGCCAGCAGCATACAACTGATAAAAAGGCCAGTTACTCGTCTGTTTTTCATGGAATGTTTTAATTTGATAAGATAGGCATTGGCTCTCTAATTTGGAGTTTCAGCTCTAAAAACCTAATCCCAATAAAAAAGCGTTGGTTTGCCAATAATTACTCTTTGCTATTTCTGCGATAAAAAGCTATTTTTGTTAGTAGAATGTTTCGCCCTTACCGGGCTTTCAAAACTATCATAAAATGAGTACAGCCCAAATAATTTATGAACAATACAAAGTATTACCAAAAAAGGTAAGAAATGAGTTGATTGAGCTAATCAATAAAGATAACGATGAGTACGTGCAAGTGTGTTTGCCAAACCTGATTGAAAGGCTTAAAGAACTAAAATTGGTACTCGACGGAAAGATAAAGGCACGCCCGGTAAGTGAATTATTGAAAGAATTAGGGCATGAGTACTGTTTTATCCCTGCCGTATTTTGATCATCGTTTTAAAAGGCTTGCCAAAAAATTCAAAACTTTACCAACAGAATTAGCGGAACTTGCCCAAAGTTTACAAATTGATCCGGCACAGGGTGCAAGCTTAGGTGGTGGTTTATACAAAATCCGCCTGGCAAGCGAAAGCAAACGAGGAGGCAAAAGCGGTGGTTTCCAAATAATAACTTATTACGTTGTAGAATTTAAAAAAGAGAGCACTGTTTATCTTGTTACAATTTATGATAAGTCAGAAGAGAGCAGCGTTTCAAAAGATAACCTCCTGAAAGTCATAAAAAGTGCGCTTGGGCGTTAATAAACAAATCCCAATAAAAAAACGTATCTTTGTAAAAAAATACCCGTTTCGCTTAAGGTTGATCACCGATAAATACTTCAGATCCCCGCTTATGCTTCGCGTTAGCACACATATTACAAACAATACATGTCATTCGAAAATTTAAATTTAATTGAGCCTATTTTACGGGCTTTAAAAACCGAGGGTTATACCACACCCACTCCTATACAGGAACAAGCTATCCCCATTATATTACAAAATAAAGATCTGCTTGGCTGCGCCCAAACCGGTACCGGTAAAACCGCGGCCTTTGCCATCCCTATCCTGCAGCTTTTATACCAGGACAGGCTTCAGCACAAAGAGCAAAAAACTATAAAGGCCTTAATTTTGACGCCAACCCGCGAGCTGGCCATACAAATTGATGAAAGCTTTGCCGCTTACGGCAGGCATACCGGCTTAAAACACCTCGTTATATTTGGCGGGGTATCGCAAAACCCGCAGGTTGATGCGTTAAGAAGAGGAGTTGATATTTTGGTAGCCACCCCAGGTCGTTTGCTCGACCTGATGAACCAGCGTCATGTTCACCTGGACCACATCCGTATGCTTGTATTGGATGAAGCCGACCGTATGCTTGATATGGGTTTTGTGCATGATGTTAAAAAGATCATTGCCAAAGTTCCGGTAAAAAGACAAACCTTGTTTTTCTCGGCTACTATGCCAAATGAAATTCAGCAATTGGCCAACACTATATTAACCAAGCCCGAAAAGGTGGAAGTTACGCCGGTTTCGTCAACTGCGGATACTATACAGCAATCGTTGTTTTATGTTGAGAAAAATGATAAAAGGGCATTGCTGATCCATTTATTAAAAGACAAAGCCATAAAAACGGCCCTGGTATTTACCCGCACCAAACACGGCGCCGATAAAGTGGTAAAGGATCTGGTTAAAGTAGGCATCACTGCCGAAGCTATACATGGTAATAAATCGCAAAATGCCCGTCAGCGTGCCTTGAGCAATTTTAAAAACCGCACTACGCGGGTATTGATAGCTACCGATATTGCCGCCCGCGGTATTGATATCGATGAGTTAACGCACGTAATTAACTACGAGCTGCCCAACATCCCCGAAACCTATGTACACCGCATTGGCCGTACCGGTCGTGCCGGCTTAAACGGCATAGCGCTTTCTTTTTGTGATGAGGAAGAAATTGAGTTTTTAAAAGATATTCATAAACTGATCTCCAAGCAGATCCCGGTTGAGGAAGGCCACCCCTACCCTATGAGTCCCCAAAGTATTGTTGCGAAACATGAAGAAGGCAAGAAAAAAGGCCCGGCGCAGCGCGGTGGTTCATCAAACCAGCGTGGCCGTGGATTTGGCAATCCCAACAGGAGCCGTGGCGGCAGCAGTGGCATGAGCGGCAGGAGCAGCAGCCGTGGCGCGAGAAGGGACTGAGTGAGTTGGTGAGTGGTTGGAATAAGTTGATTGAGTTGGAATAGGTTGATTGGTTTTGCTTTACTAACCTAATCAACCAACATGTTGAAAGGTTTATAACCAAATTTGTATTGGCTACGTTTTTTGAATAATTTTAACATCAAATAAAAAATTGACCCTCTTTGTCATTGCGAGGCACGAAGCAATCGCGAACTTTACAGAGTCGCAGTACATGGCGTTAATGTACAATTCGCGATTGCCACGCTATCGCTCGCAATGACATAAGTTTTAGATTGTGTATTAATATTTTAATTTTACCGCCATGTTACGCTTATTTAACCTTTTCAGGAACAAGTTTTTTTTGGTTTCACTGGCATTTGTGGTATGGATGATATTTTTCGATAAGAACGACCTGTTCTCGCAATATCAATATCGCCAGCAGGTAAACAAATTAAAACAGGAACGCGATTTTTACCAGAAAGAAACCGCCAAGGTAACCAAAGACCTTGATGAACTCACCTCAAACCCCCAGAAACTCGAAAAATTCGCCCGCGAAAAGTACCTGATGAAAAAGGATAACGAGGATGTTTTTGTGATAGTGCAGCCGAAGAAGGAGGAGTAGGTTAGTGATTGGAGATTAGTGTTAAAGCTGGTCTATTGTAATCTCCCCAGGTATAAAATATTCCCTGAATTGTATTTTTGTTGAAATTTGATATTCTGCTTTTATTTAAAAGCATTTTCTTCCGTTGTACATTTCCATCAGCAAAACCATCCCGATCCTGTCATCGGCTTTAAACTACATGCACCTTGCCAGGATACTGTTCCTTATCCTCAAAGCCGGTTTTTCAATAACATACCGCATCATTAAGGCTCCAACAATAACACAGATAATACAGATCAGCATCGTGATATTACTATTTTTATCCATCCCGGCCTTTTCAAGCAGGTTTTGAACCAAATGGATGATGATTTTATGCGAAAGGTAAACCGAATAGGATAAAGTGGCGATCAGCGAAGTACCTTTTGATTTTAGCCGGTAAAATATATTGTCAGGACTTACAAATGCTGCCAGTATCAGCCCATACCCCAGCGAAACCAGCGGGAAGCCTAAAATTACCGTATTATAGGTTGATTGCTGTGGGCAAAGCAGCCAGGCGGCAAATACGATCAGCAAACCGGTGCCTAAAAACAGGTAGCTCCTTTTGTTTACCCACTCTTTAAAACCGGGATAAAAAGTAAAAAGCCCGGCGATGCTTACCCCAACCAGTAAACCATCAAGGCGGTTATAGGTGGGATAATAAACATATTCGTTAAAGCGGGCGCCAAATTCATTGGTATTTAAATAAGGGGCAACCAAATAATGCCAGTTTAAAAATCTTACGATATAACCAGCAATAAATAGGGCCACAACCAGGTAAACCGCTCTTTTACCTGCCTTAAAATAATTGAACAGCAGGAAAATTAACGGCAAAAGCAAATAAAACTGCTCCTCCACGCATAACGACCAGGCATGGCTGAATGTTCCGTATTTTTCAACGTTGAGGCCAAAGTTTAAGGTAAAGGTGAAGTATTGCCATAAGGGCGAGAGGTGCCCCCATTCATGCGCCAACGGGAAAGCAATATAGATGATCATCACCAACAAATACGGCGGGATAATCCTGAAAAACCGCTTGATAAAAAACTCCTTTGCCGAAATGTTTTTGCCTTTTGATACCGTATCAAAAAGCTGCCCGGCAATTAAAAACCCGCTCAGCACAAAAAACAGGTCCACACCCGTCCAGCCAAAATTACTTACGCGCCCTGCCTCCCATGCGGGGTGCCCGAAAAACTGGTAATGGAAACATAAAACATAGGTGATGGCCAATGCCCTTAAATGGTCTAATCCGTGCAGTTTGTGTTTATCGCCAATGTCATTGACAACCGATAGTTGTTGGGGCATTTATTATTTTGGTGTAAAGTAAATTTCAACGTGTTTCGCAACAATTTTATTTTTAGTCTGATAATCCCCCAAAAGAATGCTACAACATTACCACAACAGTGCGCAAATTTGCAGATTTTTTTGAAGGATTATATCTCTCCTTCCCGTTTTCTTAAAAACCATTCCAAACTTAACAAACCTAATATCATCACAAATACCCATTTCACATCAATAATATCGCTGTAGTGCTTGTCTTCATAGACTACAGTTTTGATATTTTCATTTTTGCGGATAAGATTGGCGAGGCGGTTAATTTGATTGGGGTACAACATTTCACCGCCGCTTTGTTTGGCAATAGTATGCAATAACTGATGATTAGCCGCGCTCTGCCGGGCTTCAAGGTTTAGTGGTTTTACGGTTAACTGGCCGCTTGCTTTAAATTGTTTGATCCCGTTTTTGGTGGATGCCCCGTAGCTGTATTCACCAACAGGCAATGTACCTGCATCCAGCTGGTAGCTTTGCCCGTTACGGGTAAACAGGAAGCTGTAGCTTTTCCCGGCTTCGCTTTTGAGGTCTATTTTTATATCAGGTGTATTGATCAGCTCTAAAGCATCATTATACAATTCGGCATTAAGGATCACATTTTCGCCTTCATCAAAAACGCGCTTAGCTGGGTAAACTATAAAACGCTGCCGGTTGGCATTGGCGGTTAAATACTGTACGCCCTGCCCGAATAATTCTTCGAGCGCATGGTGGTTGCCGTAAGCCTGAAACTCCGCCAGCTGCCAGCGCCATAAGCCCTCGCCGCTAAACACAGCAATCCGCTGACCACCCTCATCACCGAAAGCCAACAGCGGGTAAGTAGTCTCCACACTGCCAATGCGCTGTTTTAGCAATGTATTGTTCGGCGGTGTTGAACTATAGCTGCCATAAGGCGCCAGTAATGGCGGAAAGGCAGCTATCTTTTTCCTGGAGGAGTCCGACAAGGTAAAGGCGGTAAAATCAACGGTGGGCCGGGCAAACACCTCCTGCATTTCCTGCCTGCCGGAGCTGATCCGCATAAATTTCTGGCCCTCATCAAATGCCTGTAAGTCTGTTTGTGCGCCAACGATGTACCATACCGGCACTTTGCTTTTTAACAGGTTTTGAATGCTATTATTGCCATTCCCCGATACCTGGTAAAAGATAACCAGGCTATAATCGCCGGGCTTTACCGAAGCAAGATCAGAAAGCAGGCTTTCCTTAACTTCGTAATTCCTGTTGTTTTCAATAGACTGACGGATCACGCTGATATCGGGATGCGGGCCGTTGTACAAAAGCAAAACCTTTTCTTTGACATCCAGCACATCCACATAAATGGTTTCGTTATTGTTTTGGGTGGTTATTTCGTTTTTAACCGGCGCAATGCTGATGTTAAACCTGCGCGTTCCTTTTTTATTGGCGTTCAGCTTTAGGGTTACCACTTTATGGAAATCGTCTGAACTTACCGGGATATTTTGCATAGCAACCTCCCTCCCATCTTCGGTAACGGTCAAATGCATATTCTCGCCCTTGCTTTGGTAAGCCTCAGTTAAAATTTCTATCTCAAAATCATTTCCTAAAAAAGCAGTTTTGTTATAGTTTATATTGCCGATCAGCAAATCACGTTTGGCAACAGTATCCCCTAAAGCGATGGTGTAAATGGTTGTTTTAAAGTTTTTTGCCTCATACTGCGGGTCGCTGCCCTGGTTGTACAGTCCATCGGTAGCCAGTACCATTGCGCCGATGTTCTGGTTTACAAAGCGGTCATTCAGCTGGTGCAGGGCTTTTGATATATCGGTTTGTTTACCGTTAAGGTCTTTGGTCAGGCCATCGGCCACATCGCGGTTAAAATGAAACTCCCGTACATCATAATCAGGACCTAATTCGTTTTTCAGCGCTGACAGGTCATCAACAAAAGCAGCGGGTTTAGCCCCAGCCCCCTCTAAATCTCCTCCGCCAGCTGGCGGAGAGACTTTTTTACTTTCTAAATCCTTCCCGCCAACTGGCGGGGAGGGTTTGGGTGGGGCTGTGAACATCCCAATTGATTGGGAATTATCCTGCAAAACCAAAACCAGCGGTTTTTGCGGATTATAACTCACAGATTTAAACAATGGCGAAAGTAAAATTAATGCGATTAGGGTTACCACCAAGGCCCTCAAGGCAAAAAGCCAGTAACGAAATTGTTTGCCCAGGTTTACCGGCTGATGGTATAACAGCCAGGCATACAATAAACCCAATGCCAGGCAGGCAGGCGCCCACCATCCCGAAACCGTTCCCCAGGTAATTGAAAATAATAGCTGCATAAATTTTCGCGCCAACGCTCACCGCATTTGATGACTTGCAAAATGCGAAAATATTGTGATATGATTGGTAAAAGTTTTATTGCTTACTATATGATAGTAAATTCAGAAATCGAAACTCCGAAATCCGAAATCTTCTACAGCATTCCACCATCCACGGGAATAACCTGCCCGGTGATATACGATGCCATATCCGATGCCAGGAAAACACATGCATTGGCCACGTCTTCGGTTGAGCCGCCGCGTTTAAGCGGGATGGCCTGTGACCAGCCTTCAACCACTTTGGGATCGAGTACTTCGGTCATTTCGGTTTTTATAAAGCCAGGCGCTACCACGTTGGTACGAATATTACGCGAGCCTAATTCTTTTGCTATTGATTTTGAAAAACCTATAATGCCCGCCTTTGAAGCCGCATAATTGGCTTGCCCGGCATTGCCCTGCACCCCAACCACCGAACTTATGTTAATGAAAACACCGTTACGGTTCTTCATCATTATTTTTGAGGCGGCTTTGGTTACATTGAATACAGATTTCAGGTTCACATCCAAAACCTGGTCCCAGTTTTCTTCGGTCATGCGCAGCAGCAGACCGTCTTTGGTGATACCGGCATTGTTAACCACAATTTGCAGGGTGCCAAAATCGGCGATTATATCGCTGATCAGCTTTTCGGCTTCATCAAATTTCGAGGCGTCGGAACGGTATCCTTTTACTTTTGTTCCAAACTTTTGCAGTTCCTGCTCCAGGGTCAGGCCCTTTTCAACCGACGATAAATAGGTAAAAGCCACATTAGCGCCATGCTCTGCAAATTTTTCGGCGATCTTGCGACCTATGCCTTTCGATGCGCCGGTGATCAGCGCGGTTTTTCCTTCTAATAACTTCATTTTCTATAATGTGATTCCGGGTTGCGAAGATAAGGATTTAACCGGAAAGTCCGAAAGATGGAAAAGCCGGAAGATTTTTATTCATAGTTACTTTCCGCCCTTGTGGTATTTTCACCAACAAAGGCAAAAAAATTCCGTAATTTAGTTGACGATGAAACCTTTCTCAATTACAATCGTCAAGTACAGCGGAATATTGCTGTTATGGGTGCTTATTTTATGGTGGGGCACATTTTTTTCACCGCTTAATATTCCCGAATTCATTCCGCACACTCCAATCAAAGTTTATGGACTGCTTTTTTTCGGTTTTACATTAACGATATTAATTCTTGCTCAAAAAGAGTTTTTAACGAAAAACACAACACTTAACGTTGTTAATTTAACTTTACTTGGAGCCGCAATATGTTTTATAAACGAAGTGGTTTTTCAATTTATCATTTCATTTACTGAAACATCTGATAAATTATATTATTTCATTAGAGGCACTGTTACGACAACTATATTGTGGACAGTTTTATCTTTCTTTACGGCATTTCAATTAAAGACAAGACGTACCGGGCAACTCATACTTTTCATTTTGGTATTTATTGTTTTATTTAAAGTATTAACGATGGCATTCCCAGCATTTTTCAAATCTTGATTAAAAGACATGGTCAACAAACCTCGGTGTCCGTCCGTTTTTTATACGACACTTATTGAACAGATTCGGACAACATTACCCTATACTCCTCCTTCAACTCCTCCAAACACCCCGCGCACATACAACCCTCATAATTTTCGCTGATATACTGCATCTCGTTCAAATTCAAAGCTACTTTGCTACACTGGCACTTGGTGAAGGCGTTTGCCTTACACTCAATATTTTTGCCGCAACGTTCGCATTGGATAATCTCGTGTTTGGTCATATTGAAGTCCATAGTCCATGGACTATGTCCGATAGTTTGGATACGTTCAAATTCAGGTTATTCCGGTCGATATAAATTAAAAAGGCCATAGTCAATTTCAGGATAGCTCCGCGAATTTAACTATGGTCTATCGTCCATCAACCATGGACTAAAAATCTATGCCGAGCATGTCACGCAACCCTCTTCCATTGAGCAGGTTGGACCAGCCGGTATTTCATCAGCTATCTGGTCAACCAATTCAGGGATTACAGGGTCCATGTTTTTGCCCCCTTGGTTTTCAACGGTGAATTTAACTGCCTGTGAGGCTGCCTGTGTGCGCAGGTAGTACATACCTGTTTTAAGGCCTTTCTTCCATGCGTAAAAGTGCATTGAAGTAAGCTTGGAAGCATTCGGCGAGTTAATAAACAGGTTCAACGATTGCGACTGGCAGATATATGCGCCCCTGTCGGCGGCCATATCAATGATGTTACGCATCTTTATCTCCCAAACAGTTTTGTACAGGTCTTTGATCTCCTGCGGTATCCCGGCAATCTCCTGAATGGAACCGTTCGCGGTGATGATCTTATCTTTCATGCTGGTATCCCAAAGCCCGCGGTTAACCAAATCGCGCAGCAGGTATTTGTTTACAATGATAAACTCACCGCTTAATACCCTGCGGGTGTATATATTTGAGGTATAAGGCTCAAAACACTCGTTATTGCCCAATATTTGCGAAGTGGAAGCCGTTGGCATTGGCGCAACCAGTAAAGAGTTACGCACGCCATGGTTCATTACATCCAATCTCAGATTTTCCCAATCCCAGCGGCCGCTGTCAGGTTTTACATCCCAAAGGTCAAACTGGAACTTGCCCTGCGATAATGGCGACCCTTTAAATGTTTCATAAGGGCCTTCTTTAATAGCCAGGTCTTTCGAGGCGGTCATTGCTGCAAAGTAGATGGTTTCAAAGATCTCTTTGTTTAATTTTTTTGCTTCATCGCTTTCAAACGGCAGGCGTAGCTGGATAAATGCATCTGCTAATCCCTGCACACCCAAACCAATAGGGCGGTGCCTTAAATTGGAGTATTCGGCCTCTATTATCGGGTAGTAATTATTATCAATAATCTTGTTGAGGTTAAGGGTAGCCTGGTAAGTTACCTCGTACAATTTATCATGATCAAAAACACCTTCCCTTATATAACGCGGCAACGCAAGCGAAGCAAGGTTACAAACCGCAACCTCGTCTGCCGAAGTATATTCAATAATTTCGGTACAAAGGTTCGAGCTTTTTATGGTACCTAAATTTTGCTGGTTCGATTTACCGTTGGCCGCATCCTTGTATAACAAATAAGGTGTTCCGGTTTCTACCTGGGCATCGAGTATGGCAAACCAAAGTTCCTGTGCCTTTACCACTTTGCGGGCACGACCTTCAGCTTCATATTTAGCATAAAGGGCTTCAAATTCTTTTCCCCAGCAATCGGCCAGTCCGGGCGCTTCATGCGGACAGAATAAGCTCCAGTCTCCATTTGCTTCCACGCGCTGCATAAACAAATCCGACACCCAAAGGGCGTAGAAAAGGTCGCGGGCACGCATTTCTTCCTTACCGTGGTTCTTGCGCAGGTCTAAAAACTCAAACACATCCGCATGCCACGGCTCAAGGTATATAGCAAATGCACCTTTACGCTTGCCGCCGCCCTGGTCAACATAACGCGCGGTATCATTAAACACCCTTAGCATCGGGATAATACCGTTGCTGGTACCATTGGTGCCGCTGATGTACGAGCCTGTGGCCCTCACATTGTGGATGCTTAAACCAATGCCGCCTGCGCTTTGAGATATTTTGGCAGTTTGTTTCAGTGTATCGTAAATACCTTCAATACTGTCATCCTTCATGGTCAGTAAAAAGCAGGAAGACATTTGAGGTTTCGGCGTACCGGCATTAAACAGTGTCGGTGTAGCATGGGTAAACCAACGCTCGCTCATCAAATTATAGGTTTTAATGGCGCTTTCCACATCTTCTTTATGTATGCCGATGGATACGCGCATAAACAGGTGTTGCGGGCGTTCGGCTATCTTGCCGTCCAATTTCAGCAGGTATGATTTTTCGAGGGTTTTAAAACCGAAGTAATCAAAACCAAAATCACGGTCGTATATAATGGTGCTGTCCAACAGTTCGGCGTTTGCTTCGATAATATCCCAAACGTCATCGGCCAACAGGGATGCGTTCTTTCCGTTTTTTGGATCTATATATTCATGCAGCTTGCGCATCGTTTCAGAAAACGACTTGATGGTATTTTTATGGAGGTTTGATACCGCTATGCGCGAGGCAAGCAAAGCATAATCAGGATGTTTTGTTGTCAGCGATGCCGCAGTTTCAGCAGCGAGGTTATCCAGTTCGGAGGTAGTTACCCCGTCAAATAATCCTTCAATTACCTTTTTGGCGACGTCTATAGGGTCAACCAAAGCAGGGTTTAAACCATAGCACAATTTCTCTATACGTGCTGTAATTTTGTCAAATTTTACGGTTTCTTTTTTCCCGTCTCTCTTTATTACGAACATTTTGCCCCCTGTTTTACTATTATTTATTTTATTGTCTGAACCTTGATTCTGAGGATTAAAGGATTGCCTTGATTTGATTTGCAAAACCTTTCACCTTTATTTCAGGCCCTGTTCTCCTTCGCCTCACCTAAACGGCAGAGCCCTCATTTATGCCTTTAAAAACGAATTATCGAATAAATAATCCTCTCCAAAGGAGAGGACTTCAACTCCGCTCTTTCTTTAGCCCTGCTCTTCTTCGCCTCACCTAAATCCTCTCCAAAGGAGAGGACTTCAACTTCGCTCTTCTTAAAGCCCTCTCCTTTGGAGAGGGTTGGGTGAGGCATTTGGAGAGGGTTGGGTGAGGCCTAAAAGTCCTCGTCCAACGAAAACGATTTACTTTCCTGGCTGTTCAGCACGCCACTTTTTTGGTAATCCCCTACCCTTTTTTCAAAGAAATTTGTTTTACCCTGCAGGCTTATCATCTCCATAAAATCAAATGGATTTGAGGCGCCATATACTTTATCATAACCCAGTTCGCCCAGCCACCTGTCGGCCACAAACTCAATATACTGGCTCATTAATTTGGCGTTCATCCCAATCAGTTTAACCGGCAGGGCATCCAAAATAAATTCCTTTTCTATTTCAACCGCATCGGTAATAATGGCGGTTACCGCTTCTTTCGAAAGTTTATTTTCCAGCATACTATACAGCAGGCAGGCAAACTCGCAATGCATACCTTCGTCACGGGAGATCAGTTCATTACTGAAGGTCAATCCCGGCATCAGGCCGCGTTTTTTAAGCCAGAAGATAGAGCAAAAGCTGCCCGAGAAAAATATCCCTTCAACAGCTGCGAAGGCCACCAGACGCTCGGCAAAAGTTCCGTTATTTATCCAGCGTAATGCCCATTGTGCTTTTTTACCTACGCAGGGCACCGTATCTATTGCATGGAAAAGACGATCCTTTTCAGCCGGGTCTTTTATATAGGTATCTATCAACAGCGCATAAGTTTCAGAGTGGATATTCTCCATCATAATCTGAAACCCGTAAAAACAACGCGCCTCAGGAAGCTGAACTTCCTTCATGAAATTTACAGCAAGGTTTTCGTTAACAATCCCGTCGCTTGCAGCAAAAAAAGCCAGCACATGCGACACGAAGTGTTTTTCGCCCGAATTCATATTTTCCCAATGCTTCAAATCATCACTAAGGTCAATTTCTTCCGCAGTCCAGAAACTTGCTTCGCACTTTTTATACATTTCCCAAATTGCGGGATACTTAATAGGAAGCAATACAAAGCGCTCTTTGTTCTCTCTTAGTAATAATTCGGTCTCCTGTTTCATGTACTGCTTTTATTTAATAATCGTTCTTATAAGCCCCGGATAAGTTTTTTTATAACCTGATGTTAGCAGATAACTATACCATAGCGTTAGTTTTATAAATTGGCGATAACTGTTTTTATCACCCCTAACTACTTAAATACCCCTTCACTTATCGCTGCTTAACTAATTTATCTTTGTATGCCAGCCAATCAAATTACCTGGCTTATTATTATTTACCGGTAAGGGTACCGGCAACATTCAATAGCTTTGAAAGAACTTATATTCAAAGATAGGTGATGCTCTTTCAGGATGTTAGTTTAATTTTTTAACATCGCCTATAAGTTATAAACAAATCGTATCGTACAGGTTAAGGCAGAGTTAATTAGGCAACAACGTCCCGAATTGCCGGATTAAAAAAAATGACACAGCATACACTTTTACTGCGCAATTAACTATCAGCCGGAACAAATTTCATAGAAACCGAATTTACGCAATGACGGATATTCTTCGGTGTTAAATACTCGCCCTCAAAAACGTGCCCTAAATGCGCGCCGCAGTTTGCGCATACAATTTCAACACGATGTCCGTCGGCATCCGGCACCCGTTTTACTGCCCCCACAATCTCATCGTCAAAACTTGGCCAGCCGCAATGCGATTCAAATTTCGATCCGGAAGTATATAAAGGCGCATGGCATCTTTTACATACGTACAAACCCACCGCTTTATTGCTTAATAACGAACCTGTGAACGGCCTTTCAGTGCCTTTGTATAGTATAACCCTTTCTTCATCGGGTGTTAGTGTGTTGTATTGCATATCAGCCCCCTCTAAACGGCGTAGCCTTCATGAACGCCTTTAAAAAAACAAATAACGAATGTGAATAATCTCCCCCTGTAGGGAGACTTTTGAAAAATCATTTACCTAAATATACGACAAACAAGTGGCTTGTTTATTTTGAGAGAGGATATTGACATTGATTTGACTATAACAAACAACGCCTGTCATCGTCGAGCAGGCAAGGGGAGTTTCACCCCAAGCCTCTCACACGTAGGGTCGAGGACTGGCGCACC